>CAVGXR010000086.1:0-2268 GCA_963633225.1 Collinsella aerofaciens | reverse complement strand
TGATAACGCGCTCACGCCGCCGCAAGGCGCTGCTTGCGTATATCGAGTCGGTCACCTACGACGCGGAAACGGCAAAGAACAACACGCTGCTCAATTTCCCGCTGCCGATCGTCGTTTTCAGGCTTGACGACTCGCGCATAATCTGGGGCAACGAGATGTTCTTTTCCATAAGCGGACTGTCGGGTACGCGCACGGACACGAGCCTTGCCGAGCTCATACCCGAGTTTTCCGGCAAGTGGCTCATGGAGGGCAAGACGAAAAGCCCCGACCTTTTTGAGCTCAGGGACAGAAAATATCAGATATGCGGCAACATAGTCCGCTCCGGCGGGGATAACGATCAGCACTTCATGGCCATTGCCTACTGGATAGACGTTACCGAGTACGAAAATATCCGCGACGAGTACGAGGCATCAAGACCCGTCGCAGCCATCCTGACGATAGACAACTATGAGGAGCTCATGAAAAACCAGCCCGAGCGCGTCAGAAACGATCTGCGCGACGCGGTCGGCGATAAGCTCGACCAGTGGGGAGCGGGCACTAACGGCATAATAATAAGATACGACCGCGACAGATACCTGTTCATGTTTGAAGACCGCTATATGCAGGGCATTCTGGATAAAAAGTGCGATATATTAAACGAGGTGCATCAGGTCGTAAGCCCCAGCGGTATACACGCAACGCTGTCCATAGGCATAGGGCGCAACGCCGAAAGCGTCAGCGAGGCGCTGCAATTTGCCTCCCTTGCCGTCGAGATGGCGCTCTCACGCGGCGGCGATCAGGCAGTTATAAAGAACAAATTCAGCTTTGACTTCATCGGCGGCAAGGCCGGCGAGGTCGAGTCGAGCAATAAGGTGCGCTCGCGTGTTATGGCAAATGCGCTCGAATCGCTCATAAAGGACGCCTCGCGTGTTCTCGTTATGGGGCATAAGTTCAGCGATATGGACAGCATAGGCGGCGCTGTCGGCGTGTGCAGCCTTGCCCGCAAAAACGGCAAGAGCGCACTCATAGTCGCCGACACTGAGAAAAGCTCGGCAAAGCCGCTCATAAAGCGCCTGCGTGAAAGCCCCGAATACAAGGAGGCCTTCATAAGCGCTCAGGAGGCTATCATGATAGCCGACGGCAAGACGCTGCTCGTCGTCGTCGATACAAACAGACCCGAGCAGGTAGAGGATCTGCGGCTTTTGCAGTCTTGCAACCATGTTGCGGTCATCGACCATCACCGCCGTGCAGCGACCTACATAGACAGGGCAGACCTCAGCTTTATAGAGCCCTACGCCTCTTCGGTGTGCGAGCTCATGACTGAGATAGTCGAGATGTGCAGCGATGAGCCTAAGCTCCTGCGCTGCGAGGCTGAGGCGATACTTGCAGGTATAGTTCTTGATACAAAGAGCTTCACCATACGCACGGGCGACCGTACATTTGACGCTGCGGCGTATCTCAGACGTGCCGGAGCGGACACCGTAGCTGTCAAAAAGCTCATGCAGAACGGCATGGAGCAGACCGTCGCAAAGTATAAGATCCTCCAGCGCGCACAGCTTTACCGCAGTGTAATGGCCGTCGCAGTGCCGGAAACGCCGCAGAACAGGATAGTTGCGGCTCAGGCGGCGGACGAGCTGCTGAACGTTGCGGGAGTTGATGCGTCCATGGTCATGTATCCGACCGAGGACGGCGGCGTGTTCGTCTCGGCGCGCTCGATAGGCGATGTGAACGTGCAGCTTATAATGGAAAAGCTCGGCGGCGGCGGAAACCGTGCGGCTGCCGCGGCTCAGATAAACGGGCTGACGCTCGCACAGGCGGTTGAAAAGCTGTATGCCGCCATTGATGAGTATATTGATTCGTGATATTTCACGGGAAAGGAACAAATTATGAAAGTCATATTCAACGTTGATGTCAGAGGTCAGGGCAAGAAGGGTGAGCTCAAGGAGGTATCCGACGGCTATGCACGCAACTACCTCCTGCCGCGCAAGCTTGCAAGCGAGGCAACGGTCGATAATATAAACGCGCTCAAGCTCAAGGAAAAGGCGAGAGCCGCTCAGATAGCCCGTGAAAAGGCCGAGGCCGAGGCAAACGCCAAGAAGCTCGGCGAGATCACCGTCACTGTACGCGCAAAGGCCGGCGATAAGGGCAAGCTCTTCGGCTCGGTCACCTCGCAGGAGATAAGCGACGCACTGCGCGAGCAGCACGGCATCGAGATCGAAAAGAACAAGATAGTCCAGCCCGAGCCCATCAAGACCTTCGGCTCGTTCCAGGTCAAGGCAAAGCTCGGCT
>CAVGXR010000085.1:0-2364 GCA_963633225.1 Collinsella aerofaciens | reverse complement strand
AATCCTTGTAGGGAACAGGCTTGCCTGGCCACTCGCCGTGGCGGGCATTTCGCATGAAGATCAAGCTGGATGCGGTTGCTTGTGCCCGACCGAAACTACCGCCAGTCCTCGTAGGGAACAGGCTTGCCTGTTCCGTGAAGTCGGTACTAAATTTAATATTAAACGATGAAAAGACAGCTCGGATGTATGTCCAAGCTGTCTTTTGTATATGTATTTGATTTTAGTCTGGTGCAGGCGGGCAAGGTTGCGGCTATTTCAGTGCGGTGGAAGCTTCTGCAAGCGGAACGGGCAAGTTTTTTCAGAGGCGCAGCCACATTATTCCGATACGCTATTTGCGCTGTCCCGACCGGCAGCCGCGCAGGAAACCGATACAAAGGAACCCGCAACATTTCACCGCACCCACGGGACGCGAAACGATTTTATTTCTTCCATTGTTTCGATACCGTGCACCTGCAATCTCAGTATAGGGGCAGCCTAAATGCGCCTCTAAAATTACGACTCCGAAAAAACAATGCCGCAGTCGCGGACATATTCTGCGAACTTATCGGTGATATAGACCTGCGCGTCGAGGCCGCGTCCGGCCTTCACGAGGGAAACGATGTGCTCGCTCTGCTCTATGAGCCCCTCGAGCCCCCAGTGCCCTGCGCAGTAGCGCCAAAGGCTCTGCGATATCTCGGTAAAGGAGTTCATCAGGAGGATAAACACCTCATTGCCGCTCAGTTTGCAGATAAGATAGTGAAAATCCTTTGTCATCGCGCCGAGCTCGCCGTCGCTGAGACCCTGCCCACGCGCTGCCCTGAAGCGCCCGATATACTCCTCGAGCGTGCGGATATCCTCGTCAGTGTGCGAGGCCGCAAGCCGGATGAGCGCACCGCCCTCGACGGCGTTTCGCGTCTCGACCAGCGCGACGACGCGCTCACGGGTCATGTGCTGCTCGCCCGAGCGCAGTATCTCGTGCAGCGTTTCATAGTTTCCGCTTGCAATGTAGTCGGCAACATAGGTCCCATGGCGCGGGACGATATTGAGAAAGCCCGTGCGCTCAAGGTCCTTTATCGCAAGATGTATCGCCGACTGGTTTATTCCTGTGCTCTCGGCAAGCTCACGCTCCGACGGCAGCTTCTGCCCCGTGCTGAGCTCCCCTGTGAGTATCTTCGATTTTATGTTCTCAAAAAAGCACTCCTTCGCCGAGGGTATGCTTATCTTTTCAAATGCCA
Organism: Collinsella aerofaciens; assembly: GCA_963633225.1. Lineage (GTDB taxonomy): Bacteria > Bacillota > Clostridia > Oscillospirales > Oscillospiraceae > F23-B02. The sequence goes on along the minus strand of CAVGXR010000085.1, from coordinate 1,150 downwards.
TTTTCATTACCGCCTGTGCATTCTGGGTGATTGATTAATCACAATCACAGGAATATTATGCAGGATATCGGCGGCATTGTCAAGATTTTATGCAGGAAATGCACAGCTTCTTTATTGACATAAAAATGTCCATGTGATAATATTTCATCGTGATTATTCACGAGCTTCAGGGCTCGTAAAACATAAAGAGGATACGAGGAGGATACTATGAAAGATCTAAAGCACCTCATCTACTTTGAAAACCTGCTTCAGGACGCGAACAACGAGCTGGTAAAGCAGGCTTCCGAGGAGGGAAAGCTGGCGCTGGGCTACACCTGTTATTTCGTGCCCGAGGTACTGCTGAACCTCGGCGGCTGCTTCTCGGTGCGCCTGCGCGCCCCTGGAACGACCAACACCGACATCGGCACCTACTACATGACCAACAAGACCTGCCCCTTCACGCGCAGCGTGCTCGAGCGCAGCATGGAGGGCGGATACAACTTCCTGTCGGCCATGTTCTCGTCCGAGACCTGCCAGATGATGCACCGTGCGCATGAGTACTTTGACATCATGGGACTCGTCAAGGAGCAGAACCCGAAGTTCTTCATGAGCATGATGGACGTGCCCTTCGTCACCACCAAGGCAGCCTATGAGCACTACGAGACGCAGCTGCGCAAGCACATTCTCGAGCCGCTCAAAGAGGTCTACGGCATTGATATCTCCGACGAAGCGATACGCAGGGCGATCGAGGAGCACAACGAGGTCTGCCGCGTCATAACGGAGCTCGGCGAGCTGCGCAAGCTGCCCAACCCGCCGATAACGAGCTATGAGTTCCACGTCATGCAGCTGGTTTCTGAGTGCTGCCCGCAGTACCTGATCCTCGAAAAGCTCGAGGAGACGCTCAAGGAAGTCAGAAAGCGCAAGGTCGATCCCAAGCCGGGCTACCGCGCACGTATCGTCGTCACGGGCTCGGAGGTGGACGATCCGGCGTTTACGAAGCTTCTCGAGGACTGCGGCGCATACGTCGTGGCCGACCGCTACTGCTACGGCTCGCTGCCCGGCAGGGAGCAGATAGAGATAAAGGACGGCGAGAGTGCGCTCACAGCCGTTGCGCGGCACTATCTTTCCACCAGCGAGTGCCCGCGCTTCATGAACAAGGAAAAGCAGCTTC
>CAVGXR010000084.1:0-2692 GCA_963633225.1 Collinsella aerofaciens | reverse complement strand
AGCTTTGCGGCGACGCTGGAATCAACGCCGCCGCTCATTGCAACTAAAATTTTCATTCTTCCGTCCACGTCGCCGCAGGAGTCGCACGCATTGCAAGTATCGTGCGGCTTATAAGATCCTCAAGGCTCCAGCCGAGCATATCAGCGCCGCGCTCTATGACCTCACGCGAACAGCCTGCTGCAAAATTCGCGCTTTTATATTTCTTTTTTACGGACTTGAGCTCAAGATCCTGAACACTCTTTGACGGGCGCATTATCGCCACAGCTCCTATCAGACCCGTGAGCTCGTCCGTTGCATACAGGACCTTTTCCATCAGATGCTCGGGCTCGATATCGACGGTTATCGCGTAGCCGTGGCTCGCCGTTGCATGAATGAGCCGTTCATCCAGCCCTTCCTCGCGCATGAGCTCCTGACTTTTGATGCAGTGCTGCTCGGGATACAGCTCAAAATCAAGATCGTGCAGCAGACCGACAACGCTCCAGAAGCCGGCCTCGTCGCCGTAGCCGAGCTCGTTTGCGAAGTATTCCATAACGCCGGACACGATAAGTCCGTGCTTTATATGGAAGGGATCGGAGTTATACTTTTTCAAAAGCTCAAGCGCCTGCTCTTTGTTAGGTATCATCAGAAAAGCCTCCTGTGAATATGCCTTAAGTTTATATCAGTCCGCAAACAGCGGAGTGGAGAGATAGCGGTCGCCGGTATCGGGCAGGAGGACGACAATGTTCTTGCCCTCGTTCTCGGGACGCTTTGCGAGCTCTATTGCCGCCCACACGGCTGCACCCGAGGATATGCCGACCAGCACGCCCTCGCTCTTGCCTATAAGCTTGCCGGTTGCGAATGCATCGTCGTTTTCAACGGGGATTATCTCGTCATAGACCTTGGTGTCAAGCACGTCGGGGACAAAGCCCGCGCCGATACCCTGTATCTTGTGCGAACCCGCAACGCCTGTGGAGAGCACTGCCGAGCTCTTGGGCTCTACAGCAACGACCTTGACATCGGGTTTTTTGGATTTGAGGTACTGGCCTACGCCGGTGACCGTGCCGCCCGTGCCTACGCCTGCGACGAAGATATCGACCTTGCCGTCGGTGTCCTCGAATATCTCGGGGCCGGTAGTCTCAAAGTGAGCCTTGGGGTTTGCTGCGTTGACGAACTGGCCGGGTATGAAGCTGTTGGGCGTTTCCTTTGCAAGCTCGTCAGCCTTGGCGATAGCGCCCTTCATGCCCTTTGCGCCCTCGGTGAGAACGAGCTCCGCACCGTAGGCCTTCATAAGCTGGCGGCGCTCAACGCTCATGGTCTCGGGCATCACGATTATGATGCGGTAGCCTCTTGCGGCTGCGACGGATGCAAGGCCGATGCCGGTGTTGCCGCTGGTCGGCTCAATAATGACAGAGTCTGCATTCAGAAGGCCCTTGGCCTCCGCGTCGTCGATCATTGCTTTGGCTATTCTGTCCTTGACCGAGCCTGCGGGGTTAAAATACTCAAGCTTCGCGAGGACCTTTGCCTTGAGGTCGAATTTCTTTTCAATGTGGCTGAGCTCAAGCAGCGGAGTTGAACCAATAAGCTGATCGGCGGAAGTGTATATTTTAGACATGATATTATCTCCTTTTAATTTTAATATGTAATATGATTTGAATTATGGCTTGATGTTCGGAAAAGGCTCAGTCCCGACATCGGAAGACAATATATGCAGGCATGATGATTACCTCGGTTTGATATTAAATACTACTTACTTAGTGGGTTGGTAGTATTATAGCTCCGTCTTTTGCCTTTGTCAATAGCCCTGAGAAAAAAATTCGAAAAAAAATCCGGCAGAGAAAACTCTGCCGGATCGCTCATTTTAATTTTAAATCGGGAAATTACTTCTTGCCCATGTTCATCTGGGCTGCGACCTCTGCCGCGAAGTCCTCTTCCTTCTTCTCGATGCCTTCGCCGGTCTGGAAGCGAACTGCGTCAACAAACTTGATGCTGCCGCCGAGCTTCTTTGCTGCGTCTGCAATGTACTTCTCAACGCTGCCCTGGAACAGGTCGCCGCGGACGAACTCCATCTGCATGAGGCAGTTTTCCTCATAGAACTTGTTCATCTTGCCCATGACGATCTTTTCCTTGACCTGTGCGGGCTTGGAAGCCATCTTCGGATCGTTGTCCATAAGTGCGAGTGCAACCTTCTTCTCCTCTGCGAGGACATCCTCGGTGACCTGAGACTTATCCCAGAAGCGGGGATTGAGAGCTGCGATCTGCATTGCGATGTTCTTGCCGACCTCGTTTGCGTCGATGCCGCCCTCGACAGCCAGATTTACGAGAACGCCGATCTTGCCGCCTGCGTGAACGTAAGCGACGGAGGTGTTCTCACCAAAGCGGGCGAAACGGCGGAGCTGGAGGTTCTCGCCGATGGACATGACCTTCTCGGGCATAGTCTCGGCTACGGTGAGCTCGCTGTTGGGGTACTTGCACTGCTGGAGTGCCTCGATGTCGGCAGGATTGTCCTTCAGGACTACCTTGCAGATATCCTTAACGAAAGAGACGAACAGGTCGCTCTTTGCGCAGAAGTCGGTCTCGCAGTTGACCTCGACGACTGCGCCTACGCCGCACTCGGGGCAGACGGCTGCGTATGCCATACCCTCGGCTGCTATACGGCCAGCCTTCTTTGCTGCCTTTGCAAGGCCCTTCTCACGAAGATACTCAACGGCCTTGT
>CAVGXR010000083.1:0-2758 GCA_963633225.1 Collinsella aerofaciens | reverse complement strand
TCGAGGAGGTCAAGCGCACCCGCGCCTTCGGCGATCTGAGCGAAAACTTCGAGTATAAGGAGGCAAAGCGTGCGAAAAACCGCAACGCCAGCCGCATCCGCTATCTCGAGAACATGATAAAGTCTGCGCACATCATCGGCTCGGACTCGGCTGCCGACGAGGTCGGACTTTACGATAAGGTCGAGATATACATACCCGAGGACGACGAAACGCAGGTAATTCAGGTCGTGACGACCATCCGCACAGATCCGCTCAAGGGGCTCATCAGCCGCGAGTCGCCCTTCGGCAAGGCCGTGCTCGGCAAAAAGGCCGGCGACCATATCACGGTGTATGTAAACGATAACTACAGCTACGAGGCTGTAATAAAGAGCATCACCAAGGCTGAGGATGACGGCTCGGCGCCGATATTACAGTATTGAAGAAAGACCGGCAGAGAAAAACTACCGCTGTTCCCTAAGGGGATCGGCGGTAGTTTTTTAGATGCTGCAAAAATGCTGCATAGCACTCATGGGCTGCGCGAGCTTATTTGCTTTGTCAGCAATATTCGGTCGGGCTGACGCACTTTCCGTATAGGTACAGCCTAAATGCGCCACTAAAAGTCCGCGTTGCCGGTGGTGCGGGGATGGAGCTCAACGTCACGGATGTTGGAAACGCCGGTGAGGTACATGACAAGGCGTTCAAAGCCCATGCCGTAGCCTGCGTGACGGCAGGAGCCGTAGCGGCGCAGATCGAGGTACCACCAGTAATCGTCGGGGTTCAGACCCAGCTCGTTCATGCGCCCGAGCAGCACGTCAAGGCGCTCCTCACGCTGCGAGCCGCCGATGATCTCGCCGACCCCGGGAACAAGGCAGTCGGCAGCGGCGACGGTCTTTCCGTCCTCGTTCATGCGCATGTAAAAGGCCTTGATGTCCTTGGGGTAATCGGTGACGAAGATGGGCTTCTTAAAGACCTTTTCGGTCAGATAGCGCTCGTGCTCGGTCTGGAGGTCGATGCCCCACTCAACGGGAAAGTCGAATTTCTCGCCGCTGCTTTTGAGTATATCGACGGCCTCGGTGTAGCTTATGCGGCCAAACTCGTTGGAAACAACGTTCTCAAGGCGCTCAAGCAGTCCCTTATCGACGAAGGAGTTGAAAAACTGCATCTCCTGCGGGCAGCGCTCAAGCACGGTGTTTATGACGTACTTGACCATTGCCTCGGCGTTGTCCATATAATCGTAGAGGTCTGCAAACGCCATCTCGGGCTCGATCATCCAGAACTCGGCGGCATGGCGCTGAGTGTACGACACCTCGGCGCGGAAGGTCGGACCGAAGGTGTATACATCGCCGAAGGCCATGGCAAAGTTCTCGGCATTGAGCTGGCCGGAAACAGTCAGGCTCGTGACCTTGCCGAAAAAGTCCTTGCTGTCGTCCACCTTGCCGTCCTCGCGCAGAGGAAGGTTGTTGAGGTCGAGCGTGGTCACGCGGAACATCTCGCCCGCGCCCTCGCAGTCCGAGCCCGTGATGATCGGCGTGTGGACGTATACGAAGCCGTTATTGCGGAAAAACTCGTGCACCGCCTGTGCCGCCACGCTGCGGACGCGGAAGGTAGCGGAAAACAGGTTCGTGCGCGGCCTGAGGTGCTGGATGGTGCGCAGGAACTCAACGCTGTGGCGCTTTTTCTGAAGCGGATAATCGGGTGTCGAAACGCCCTCCACGACGACCTCGGAGGCCTTGAGCTCAAACGGCTGCTTTGCCTCGGGCGTGAGTACGAGCTCACCCTTTGCAATGAAGGCCGCGCCCACGTTCTGGTGTGCAAGCTCGTCGTAGTTAGCCAGCTTATCTCGTTCGAGCACGACCTGAAGGCTCTTGAAGCACGAGCCGTCGTTGAGCTCTATAAAGCCGAAATTCTTCATGTCGCGGATGGTACGCGCCCAGCCGCAGACGGTTATCTCCTTGCCGCCGAAGCTGTCGGCATCGGCAAATATCTGAGCGATCTTAGTGCGTTTCATATAAGACACTCCAATCTTAGTATTATTCGTTGACAAATGCATATTATATACTATTTTTTTCTGCCTTGCAAGAAGTTTAAATTTGTGATATATTAATAATGTATTAATGGTATATAACAAAGGTGCCGCAAGCTGCGGCGCAATTTTTTTGGAGGTAAAGAATGCTGGCGGTTGGTCAAACGGTTGTCTACGGAACTCAGGGAGTGTGCACGGTAAAGGAGCTGAGCGTGCTCAAGCTCGGAAAAACAAAGGGTGAATACTATGTGCTAAGTCCCCTTGACGATCCGGGCAGCACCGTTTATGTACCGACAGCAAACGAAAAGCTCATGAGCCGGCTCCGTCCCGTGCTCAGCAGCGACGAGGCCGACGCGCTCATAATCGAGGCCATAAACGAGCCTCTGGAGTGGATCGTCAGCGATAACGAGCGCAAGGCCGTCTGCGACGATATAGTCAAAAACGGCAGCCGCAAGCAGCTCATGCAGCTCATAGCCATGCTGTACCGCCGCCGCGAAGCGCTCAAGGATCAGAAAAAGCACTTCCACAACGTCGATGCGCAGTATCTCAAGACTGCCGAGCGTATGCTGCACAGCGAGCTGGCCTACGCCCTCGGCATCGGTGTGGACGAGGTCGCCGATTATATACGGAGCCGTGCCGAAGGCTGCACTACTTGACGAAAATCGCGGAATGCTGTATTATTATAAAATAATATGGTTATTAAGGAGGAGCATATATGGGTCTGATCCCTCAGGTGACCTGCCGCCGCTGCGGAGA
>CAVGXR010000082.1:0-2813 GCA_963633225.1 Collinsella aerofaciens | reverse complement strand
GCGAGGAAGTTGAAGAACAGGCCGAGGATGGGCCAGAGCGAGCGGTTCATGCCCTCGGTGACGGAGCTTTTGTATAGCCACGCGACGACATCAAACCAGTAAAACAGTGCAAGCGCTGCCCACAGGACACCGAGGCCGCCGATGATGGCGTAGTTAGTCGCGTTGAGCGGGGTGATGTGGCTTTTGAACTCGTGCTCGGAGTTGTGGTGATCGCCGCTCTGAGCCGTATCGGATGCCTGAAGCTGCTGCCGGTAAGCGGCAGCGTCACTTATCTGCTGCGACAGGCTCAGAGGTATCGCCACAGCCGTGAACACGGCAAGCACGATGAAGATCACAAGGATGAGCTTGAATGCCTTTGCAAAGTCTTTTTTCATAATACGTTCTTTCATTTTTGATATCCTCCTTTTTTTAGTGGCGCATTTAGGCTGTGCTTATACGCATATTGCAGGTGCACGGTATCGAAAATGCCGGCAAAATAAAAACGCTTGCGCTTCCCGCAGCTGCGCTGCAAGCTTCGGCGAGAGCCGACGGATAAGGCTTTTCAGCGGCGCATTTAGACTGTGCTTATACGCATATTGCAGGTGCACGGTATCGAAAATGCCGGCGAAATAAAAACGCTCGCGCTTCCCGCAGCTGCGCACGCTGCTGGGAGCTTATCTTACCCGTTCCCTACGGGGATTGGCGCAATTGTTAAGCTGCTGCAAAAACACAGCATTACACCCACAGGGTGCGAAACGTTTTTATTTGTGCCATTGTTTTCGGTCGGGACACAGCACTTTTTGTATAGGTATTGCCTCCGTGCGCCGCTAAAAAATCCTCCTTACCGGACAATGCCAGTATAGGAGGACAGCTTAAACCTGCGATAAATGGAATTTAAACAGATATTTAAATCTTCAGGCGGTAGCCCACGCCCCAGACGGTCTGGATATACTCGGGCTTGGAGGGGTCGGCTTCGATCTTCTCGCGCAGGCGGTTTATATGCACGGCGACGGTGATGTTGTCACCCATGCTCTCAAGCCCCCAGATCAGCTCATACAGATCCTCGCGGCTGAACACCTGATTCGGATGCCGCAGCAAAAACAGCAGCAGCTCGAACTCCTTGTTTTTGAGGCTGAGCTCGCGCCCGCCGACGCTTGCGCTGTGTGCATCGGTGTCCATGACAAAGGGGCCTGCCTCGACGATGCTGCCGGCGGCCTGAGGCTGCGGCTTTAAGCGCTCATACTGCGCAAGATGCGCCTTGACGCGGGCGACGAGCACACCGGGGGAGAAGGGCTTTTCAATATAATCGTCCGCGCCGAAGCCAAGGCCGCGTATCTTGTCGATATCCTCCGTGCGTGCCGTGACCATGAGAATGGGAACGTCGGTCTTGCCGCGCAGCTTTTTGCAGACGGAAAAGCCGTCGAGCCCGGGCAGCATGAGGTCGAGCAGAATGAGGTCATGCCCGCCGCCGAGCGCCTTGTTGAGCCCCTCCACGCCGTCGTAGGCCGTATCCGTCTCAAAGCCGGATAGCTCGAGATAGTCGCGCTCTATATCAGATATTGCGCGGTCATCCTCTATTATAAGTATCTTAGCCATTTTTCGTACCTCCGGGAAGATCGATAACTATGCACAGGCCGCCGCTCTCGCCGCTTTCGGCAAAGACGCGGCCGCCCATCTGCTCGACCGAGCGCTTTACTATAGCAAGCCCCAGCCCCGAGCCGGAGCCCGGCTTTGCACGCGCCGGATCTGCGCGGTAGAACAGGTCAAACAGCCTCGGCAGCGCCTCTGCGGGAACTCCCGGGCCGTTGTCGGCAAATTTAATGCGCACAAAGCTGTCCAGCCGCTGCGAGGATATCTCTATCCGCGGCCTTTTCGGGCAGTATTTTATGCTGTTGCCGATGATGTTTTCAACGATGCGCCGCAGCTGCTCACGGTCGGCGCAGACCTGCGTGCCCGAAACGCCCGACAGGTCGATCTCGGCCTCCTGCGACATGTCGGAGACTATGCGCTCAAGCTCTGCTCTGAGCTCAAGGCTCTCGGCCTTGACAGGGTATTCGCTCAGCTCAAGCTTTGAAAACTCCAGCAGACAGGCGACCATGTGCTCCATTTCGCCCTCCTTGTCGTGTATCGTGCCGAGGTATCGCCTCTGCGCATCCGGCGTGCCGGCAACGCCGTCGAGCAGCGCCTCGGTGTAGGCGCGGATGGAGGTCAGGGGGCTTTTCAGATCGTGGCTCATACCGGCGATGAGTTCCTTGCTGCTCTGCTGGCGGCGCTGCTCTGCCTCAAGCGAGGCCCTGAGTCTTGCGGCCATCATATCTACCGCGTCGCAGGCGGCCTTGAACTCGTCGGGCTCGCTGTAGCATATCGGGTGCTCAAGATCACCCGAGCGAATGCGCTCGACTCCCTCGACGAGAATATCCAGAGGCCGCGATATGTGCGAAAACAGCTCGTGCGACAGGTAGAGGTTCGTGAACAGTATGGTGAGTATAAGCGCCATGCCGACAGCGCCGATGTATATCCAGACAAACACCTCAAAGCTCTGCATCGGATCCTCGTACTGCTCGAGCATTTGATGCAGCTCGTGCAGGTCAAGGCCGAGCTTCGGCAGATAGTTTGTCTCAAGAATGTACAGCGCAATACCCAGCCCGAGAATGAGCAGCAGCGCCGCCGCGAGCATCGGGATGAGAAACATGTACATATTTGATTTTCTCAGCCGCTTTTTTATGGTCATAAGATCACGCCTTTATTAATGGTGTGTTCATTATATCAGCACATTTCTCGCTTTAGTTAAACAAAATTTAAAACGTGCCGGAAAATTTTAAAGCTTTGTTTTA
>CAVGXR010000081.1:0-3113 GCA_963633225.1 Collinsella aerofaciens | reverse complement strand
GATCACTTCACGAGACCGAAGAACTCCTTGAGCGCCTGGATGGTTATCTTTGCAGCTTCGTCAGCGCCGGTCTTGTCGAGAATGTCAAGAATGATATCCCACATGATTTTTTCCTCCTTCTTTGCAGATTCAATTTCCTTACTCCGTGATCTACTATAAAGGGGAAATATTAAAATAACATTAGAAATTTAGTTTATTTATTTACAATAGCTTTAGAAACTTTAAAATAGTGCACCGCCATGAGCACGATGAACACGCTGCTGCAATAGCCGAATATGGGGTAGACAACACCGATGAGGTCGCCGAAGCCGAAGAGGCTGCCGAGGAACATACACAGGGCGCACAGCGCGGTGAAGGGCTTTCTGCGCCGTGTGATGCGCTCGGACTTTGCCGCGAGCATACTCACGAAGGCCACAAGGCTCGACAGCGCCGTGCCGAACATGGCAAGCAGCAGGAGCACACCGTAGACATAGCCCCAGACCGCACCGCGGCTCTGCGCCAGAGCGAGCATCGGCAGCTCCGCCGAGGCGGTTTCGGGCGCGGCGGAGACGGAGACGAGCACGCTTCCGGCGATAAGCAGCAGGATGCCTGCGCCGATAGCGATGCCGCCGACCGCGGCTTTTTTGCTTTTTATGTACGGGCCGAGCGGCGCGATCATGGCTATGCTGCCGAACACGTTATAGCAGGCAAAGCTCACCGCCGCGACGAGCCACGAGCCCATCAGCGGATTGCTGCCGCCGCCGGAGGACGGCAGGACGATGCCGTTTGCGCACACGCTCATGATGCCGAAAACGAGCGTCACGACCGACAGCACCGGCACGGTGGCCGAGAACGCCGAGACCATGCCCGAAAATCCGGCCAGAGACACCGCCGCAACGAGCGCAATGAACAGAGCCGAGCCGATGTACGGCGCAAGGCCGAACAGCTGGTTTAAAAGTGCGCCGATGCCGGCGGACATGATCGTGCCCACGCCGAACAGGAACAGCAGCTCCAGCAGCGTCACCGCGCCGCGCACGAGCGGCAGCTCCCAGCAGACGACGAGCTTATCGATCTCCCGCAGTCCCGTGAGCCTGCCCAGCAGGATCATCACAACGCCGGTGAAAAACAGCAGGCCGATCGCCAGCAGCAGTCCCGCCGCGCCCTTCGCGCCGAACGAGCCGAAAAACTGCCACAGCTCCTGGCCGGAAACGTAGCCCGCCCCCAGAAAGCAGCCGGCAAACGCCAGCCCGAGATTGAAGCATCCTATTTTTTTGATAGCGCATCATCGCCTTTCTTTTTTAATATCGCATTTTTAATAGCGCATTTAGGCTGTACTTATACATTTATTGCAGGTGCACGGTATCGGAACAATGGTGGAAACTACAGCGTTTCGCATACCGCAGGTGCGCAGTAATGTTTTTGCAGCATCTCAAAAGCTGCGCCAGCCCCCGTAGGGAACGGGCCTGCCCGTTCCGCTTGCTGAAGCTTCCACTGCACCGAAATCGCCGCACAATTTAAATTTCATTCGCTCGGAGAGCGAATACCTTTAGCTAACAGCTAACAGCCTGCCGTAGTTTCCACCAATGTTTCGATACCGTGCTGACGCAGTCTCTGTATAGGTACAGACCTAATGCGCCTCTAAAAAAGTTGAAAATGCAGCGGAGGCGGGTTATAATCATTGTGATTATTTCATCCCTGCTCCTCGGCAAACCGGCAGACAGGCCGCAGGGTGCAGACCTCGCAGCGGGGCTTCCGCGCAGTGCAGACGGCGCGGCCATGCAGCACGATGCGGTGGCAGAAGTCGGAGCTCTTCTCCGGCGGGAGGCAGGCGCGCAGCTCGCGTTCGATCTTCTCGGGCTCCCTGAGCCCGTCAACGAGCCCCAGCCGGTTTGAAATGCGTATGCAGTGCGTGTCCACGACCGTTGAGCCGGGCACCTTGAAGATATCGCCGAGGATGAGGTTTGCGGTCTTGCGTCCGACACCGGGCAGCCTGAGCAGATCGTCCATGTTATCGGGCACCTTTCCGCCGAAATCGCGCAGCAGCATCTGCGCCGCGGCGACGATATCGCGTGCCTTTGCGCGGTAAAAGCCGCAGGAGTGTATGTACTGCTCGACCTCGTCGATGGCGGCTCCGGCAAAGCTCTCGAGCGTCGGAAAGCGCTCAAACAGCGCAGGCGTTACCTCGTTTACTCGTGCGTCCGTGCACTGCGCGGCAAGACGCACCGAGAACAGAAGCTCGTAGTCCTTTTTATAGTCGAGCGTACAGTCGGCGAGCGAATAGGCCTCCTCAAGGAGCCGGACTATCTCCAAAACCTGCTGCTTTGTGCGCATAAGATCACCTCTTTGCGTCATTTTAACATATCCTTGGCCGCAGCGCCACAGCAAATGCGGCTCTGCTTAACATTTTTCGGAGGAAAACACATGTACAAGCCTCTTGCAGACGAAATAAGGCCGCACAGCCTTGACGATGTGGTCGGCCAGAAGCATATTCTCGGTCAGCGCGGACTGCTGCGGCGCATCGTGGAGAGCGGCAGCGTCCCGAACATGATATTCTACGGCCCCTCGGGCACGGGCAAGACCACCGTTGCGCGCATAATCGCGGAAAAGACGAACCGCACGCTGCGCAAGCTGAACGCAACGACCGCGGGGCTTGCCGATATCAAGGAGATCATCGCCGAGCTCGACACGCTGCTGACCCCCGGCGGCGTGCTGCTGTATCTCGACGAGATCCAGTATTTCAACAAGAAGCAGCAGCAGTCACTGCTGGAATTTATCGAGGACGGGCGCATCACGCTCATCGCCTCGACAACGGAAAACCCGTATTTCTGCGTGTTCGGCGCAATTCTGAGCCGCTCGACGGTGTTCGAGTTCAAGCCCGTCACGCCCGAGGAGGCCGAGCCCGCCGTTCTGCGTGCCTTCAACATCCTCGCCGAGCGCGAGGGAGAAACGCCGGAGCTCGAGCAGGGCGTTGTGCAGCGGATAAGCCAGTCCTGCGGCGGCGATGTGCGCAAGGCATTGAACGCCGTGGAGCTGCTGTTTTTCGCCGGTGAGCACGGCGGCGGCAGGGTGAGGATCAGCCTCGACGACGCAAAGACCGTCACCCAGCGCAGCGCGATGCGCTATGACCGCGACGG
>CAVGXR010000080.1:0-3320 GCA_963633225.1 Collinsella aerofaciens | reverse complement strand
CATCATATGGTTCTTCCTTCCTTTAAATATGATTTGCAAAATTTATACGGTAGACACCGCTGGTAAAACTGCGGTATCGAACGTTTACAAAACAGTTTCACGTCATGGGTTGACGTGACTCTTCACAGTAGTGGGGTCAGTATAGCACATTTTTTCACAAATTGCAACCACAATATATCACTTTGACCGCATGTTTTTTGTGCTTTATGTTGCACATCAGTCCCCTGATCCGGTCTCCAATTCTCCATTACACACATTAAATTATGACGCAGACATGAAAACAGGGCATATCTAAGCTATATACCCTGTTTTTTCATTTATAAAATTCTATCCCTCGGTGCGATAGAAGGTCTGGCCGATGATAAGTCCGCTCGTTGCGTCGATTATATATCTGTACTCCGTCACCGAGCCCGTGAACTGCACCTTGTAGCACACGGTATCGCCGAGCTTTATCATCTCAGTCGAGAGATCCTTGGCCTTTTCCTGCGTCAATCCGGCATCCGAGAGCGCCGTTTCGCGGGCGGCTGCATAGCCGACATAGTCCGAGTCGCTTATTATGCAGCTTCGCAGCGGCGAGATCATGACTATGCACAGCAGCAGCATGGCTATCATCTGCGGAGCTCCGCGTTTGAGTCTGCCTCGGCGGGTCGCGCTGCGTGAGCGCCGCCGCTCCTGCCTGAGCTTATCCTTCTCCGACAGGTGAGCGCCGCTGCCGCGCCTTTTATTCGCTTGCTGTTTGAGGTGTTTTCCGCCGGAAGCCAAGCAGCACTCCCCCTTTGCGATAAAGCTGTATAGTTTTTTATTATATATATTGAAGTACCCTTTTGTCAACAAAACATCTGCCGCATTGAAAGATTGACCGACGGCACGGCAGGCGTTATAATAAGCAACACAACTATAACGGTATCAAGGAGGAGCATCATGATAAAAAATCGCTCCCTTATATGGTGGATACTGCTGTGCTGCGCCGTGGTGTGCACCGCAGTTTTGCTGTTTGGCCGCATTTCCGTCGAGGAGGGCGGACGCGATGTCTGCGCCGCAATGCAGCGGAACTATGTCGATATTCTGGCTCGGGAGAGCGGCCTTTCGGCCGAGGAGTGGCAGTCACGGCTTGAGAAAGCCGGCGTAAAATACTTCGTTGACGATATCAGCACCGAGCTCCCCGCGCTGCCGCTGATCGAAAACCGCGCACGCACGAGCCTTATTCTGCCCGACGGCGTTGATATCAACAGCTACGACGGGCCAATGGTCAAAACGCTGTATATGTTTTATAAGTACGGCGTGCGGGTCATTGACAGCGATCCGCAGGAGCTCGAGGATCTCATGTTCCGCGCCGCAATGGACCGCGGCCTGCGCCTTATCATTCTTACGCCCTTTTACGACGACTCCGGCGAGATAGTCACCGACATCAGCGTTTACGAGCGCTGCCTGAACGATCTGGGCGAAAGACTCGAGCAGCGCGGGCTGAGCTACGGGGATGACTTTTCCTGTATGTCCGTCGCGCCGGTGAGCCGCTTTCTCCTGCTGGGCGCGGGCATAGCTCCCGCACTGCTGGGCGCGTGGCTGCTCTGCCGCATCATACGCCGCGAGAAGTGGGAAACCCCTGTCGCACTCATCGCCGCTGCCGGACTTGCCGCACTTACGCTGTGGAACGCAGGGCTCGCGCAGAAGCTAATGATGTTTGCCTCGGCGGTGCTGTTCCCCTGTGTTTTCGCCGTGTGGCTCAAGCGCTTTGCCGTCAGCGAGCCGCCGCAGCTGGCCTCGCGTCCCGTCGCCGTTTCCGCGCTGTCGGCACTCATCGTCACAACGCTGTGGGGGATCCTCGGCGGTCTGAGCGTCTCTGCGCTCATGTCAACACGCGAATACATGACCGGCAACATCATTTTTACCGGCGTAAAGCTTGCGCTGCTCGCTCCGCTCGGCTTTGCCGGTGTTCTGCTGCTCATCCAGCTCATATCCGAAAGGCTGCCGCGAAAAAGGCTCATCCGCACGATGCTTATCTGCGCCCTGCTGCTGTGCGCTGCCGGAGCCGTCATGATCCTGCGCTCCGGCGACGTGAGCAGTCACGCGCCCGGAATGGACAAGCTGCTTGCGGTGCGCAACTGGTTTGAATACAACTTCTATGTGCGTCCGCGTTCAAAGGAGATGTTCGCCGCCGTGCCGTGCATCATCGTGTTCGTCTGGGCCTGCCGCAGAAAGCTTCCCGCCCTGCGTCTGCTCTGCGGCATGGGCGCGTGCCTCGAGGCTGTTTCGGTCACGAACACCTTCTGCCACGCCGTTGCGCCGATAACGGTTTCGCTCATCCGCACCCTGCTTGCCGTCGGAATAGGCTGTGTTCTCGGTTTTGCCGCTATCGGCATTCTGGAGCTTCTGTACCGCGCCGCGTCCAAAAAGCAGTCTGCGTGAACCGAATACTTAATACGCAAAAACCGGCACACCTGATACGGCGTGCCGGTTTTACTGTCTTATTGTGTCTCAAGCTCATGCGACGGGACAGACTCCGCGCACCTCCATGCTGTCGGTATCGACGATGCAGCACAGCTTCATGCCGCAGGTGCAGTCATAGCCGCCGGGGAGCATCACCTCGGCATAGTTGCCGGTGCAGTCGGTAAAGAGCTTTACGCTGACGCTGCCGGCGCCGTATGCATAGCCGACCTCCTGTGCGGCAGCATCGGCAGCACGGCGGCGCAGTGTCTCCTCGCTGCGGTACAGTGCGTTGAGAATGCCGGTAACAATATTTACGTTAGTCATAGTGTTTTTCATTTTATTTACCTCCTGAAATTTGTCCATTCTTTTCTGAAATCGTTTGATTCTTATCTTCTGTTCACAACTGTCACACTTATTATGTCTGTTAAAAAGTTGATTACAATGGCCTTTCGCCAATATTTACTTTTTATTAATGTGAGCAGCTGTTCTCTTTGCGAAAAAATAATGCTATTTGCTTTAATTGTCTGCAACTGTTTAATATTTAACTCAAAAGCGCTCAAAATAAGCGATTGCACGTCATAAACTGTTAAGTTATTTGTTGAAAACAGCGTTAATCAGCTTAACACTTTGTCAAGTATCTGACTTTCTTTTGCTGTAAATCAGCTGCTAAATTCGCCTATATACAGCTGCTTTCGGCCTTCTCCGCCGTGCGGCGGAAAACTGTTGCTGAAACTGTATCAATCATTATATCGACCTCCTGAAATTTTCGTTTGCGGGCTTCTTTCCTGTCCACGGCTTTAAGCATAAGGGGTAAATTTTAAGCAGGTATAACGGAATATAAAACAAAGCTTTAAAATTTTCCGGCACGTTTTAAATTTTGTTTAACTAAAGCG
>CAVGXR010000079.1:0-4013 GCA_963633225.1 Collinsella aerofaciens | reverse complement strand
TGCCGATATTCTGACCCATGATGATGGGGATGGCTGCGGCGTAGCTGACCTGACCAGACAGCGCCAGCGCCTGAAGTATGCCGACGGAGGCCGAGCTCGACTGGATGATGCCTGTCAGCACCGCACCCGCGAGCACGCCCAGCAGGGGGTTGGTGAAGGCGACGAACATCTCGCGGAACGCGGGAACGTCACCCAGTCCCGACACGGAGCCGGACATCGTGTCCATGCCGAACATGAGCGTGGCAAAGCCCAGCAGCACCATGCCGGTGTCATTTTTGCGGCTGTCCTTGCTGAACATATACATTATAATGCCGATAAGCGCCAGCACCGGCGTGAATGATGTGGGCTTTAAAAGCTGCACCCACAGCGCATCGCCGCTGATGCCGCCGAGACTCAGAAGCCACGCAGTCACGGTCGTGCCGATGTTCGCGCCCATGATAACGCCGATGGCCTGCCTCAGGGTCATCAGCCCCGAGTTTACAAAGCCGACGACCATAACGGTCGTGGCCGATGAGCTCTGAATTATGGATGTGATGACAAGTCCCGTCAGAAAGCCGGTCAGGGGCTTGCCGGTCATTTTGCTCAGCGTAGTGCGCAGGCGGCTGCCGGCGCGGCGCTCGAGCGCCTGCCCCATTATGTTCATACCGAACAGGAACAGGCACAGGCCGCCTATCATCTCCAGCGCGTCAAATATGTCCATCAAATGTCCCTCTCTTTACAATTTACAATCAATTTTACAATCCCCATTTTATCTGCCGTTTATAAAATCAATAATCAGCGTTTTGTAAAATCCGTGTAAATTCAGCGGCGCTTTAGCGCCTTACCTATACGCATATTGCGGTAGCCCGACCGGCGGATGCAGACAAAATAAAAGCACTCGTGCCTCCCTCGAGGACGGTGCAATGTTTGTGCAGCATCTGAAAACCTGCGCCATTCTCCGTAGGGAACAGGCTTGCCTGTTCCGCTTGCTGTAGTTTCCACTGCACCGAAACAGCCGCAACCTTGCCCGTCTGCGCCAGACTAAAACCAAACACAAAACAACAAAAGACAGCTTGGACATACATCCGAGCTGCCTTTTCAGCATTTAATATAGATATTTGTACCGACTTCACGGAACGGGCAAGCCCGTTCCCTACAGGGATTGGAGGTGGTTTCGGTCGGGCGCAAGCAGCAGCATCCAGCTTAATCTTAATGCGAAACGCCCGCCACGGCGAGTGGCCAGGCAAGCCTGTTCCCTACGAGGATTGGAGGTAGTTTCGGTCGGGCGCAAGCAGCAGCATCTTGCTTGATCTTAATGCGAATTGCCCGCCACGGCGAGTGGCCAAGCCCGTTTTTTCAGAGGCGCAGCCACATTATTCCGATACGCTATTTGCGGTGTCCCGACCGGCAGCCGCGCAGAAAACCGATACAAGCGGAACAGGCAAGCCTGTTCCCTACGTAGAAATGGCGCAGCATTTGAGATGCTGCAAAACATTGCATCGCACTCACGGGGAGCGAAACGAACTTGTTTTCTCCATTGTTTCCGGTCGGGACACCGCAATATCCGTATAGGTAGGTGCGTCAATGCGCCTCTAAAAATGCACATCTAAAAAACATGGATCTCGCGGATGAGGAAGTCCTTGCCGGAGAGGATGGTTTTTTCAAAGCTTCCGCAGTTGGGGCAGTAGCCCTCGTGCTCGATGACATTGAACAGCTCATTGCACTCGTCGCACTCGGCCATGCCGGGGATGACGTTTATGATGAGCTTTGTGTTCTTCAGAAAGGTGTCCGCGACAACGACGGGGTATATCTCCTCGACGTACTTCGGGATGACCAGCGACAGCTCGCCTATATCCAGAACGATCTCGGCCACCTCGTCGATGCCGTTTTCATTGGCAAAGTCCGTGACGGTTTTGACCATCGAGCGGACGACGCCTATCTCATGCATAGCGCTGCTCCCTTACTTTCTTGCGATCTTCTTGGTGACGAGCTTTGCGACTGCCGCCGGAGCGTTTCCGGCAGCGCCGAGCAGCGCCTTGAAGTAGGGTGCGCCGACATAATCGCTGACCTTCTCGAGGTGGATAGCGTCGAACTTGCACTTGGTGGTGCAGATGCCGCAGCCCACGCAGAGGCTCTCGTCCACGACCGCCGCGCCGCAGCCGAGGCAGCGTGAGGTCTCGACCTTCATCTGCTCCTCGGTGAGAGTGCCGCGCAGATCCTTGAAGGTCTTCTTCGCTTCCTTTGCAGTGCCGGCGGCGGCCTTCTGGCGGGGCGCCGTGTCAAAGCCTGCGACGGAGATGCCGGCAGTTGCGGTGTTCATTGCCTTATAGTCGCGCCTGTCGCGGCCTATGACCTGCGACTGGCCGGGATGCACATAGCGGTGGATGGAGATCGCGCCCTCCTTGCCTGCCGCGATAGCGTCGATGGCAAACTTCGGACCTGTGACGACATCGCCGCCGGCGAACACGTCGGGAACGCTCGTCTGATAGCTGGGCAGCGACACCCTGACCTCGCCCTTTGCGCCGGTCTCGATGCACTTCATGCCGCCGAGGTCTATCCTCTGGCCGATGGCGGAGATGACCGCGGAGACCTCGAGCGTCTCGAAATTGCCGGTGCCGACGGGCTTTCCGGCCTTGAGCTCCATGGTTTCGAGCTTGAGAAGCTCTGCCTTGCCCTCGCCGCTTATCTCGACGGGTGCGGAGAGGAACTTAAACTTCACGCCCTCGGCGATCGCCTCCTCGACCTCGTCGTCCGCTGCGGGCATAGCGTCACGGTCGCGGCGGTAGACCACGGTGGTCTTTGCGCCGAGGCGGACTGCTGCGCGTGCAACGTCGATGGCGACATTGCCGCCGCCGATGACGGCGACGTTCTTGCCGATGGCGGGCTTTTCGCCGAGGTTCACCTCACGCAGGAAGTCGATGCCGGTGAATACGCCGGGGAGCTCGTCGCCCGGGCAGCCGACCTTTGCGCCCTTGGACGCGCCGACTGCGAGATAGAAGGCCTTGAAGCCCTTTTCGCGGAGCTGCTCGAGAGAGATATCTTTGCCGACCTCAACGCCGGTTTTGAACTTAACGCCCATGTCCTTGAGGACCTTGATCTCGGCGTTTATAACGTCCTTTTCAAGGCGGAAGGAGGGGATGCCCATGGTGAGCATACCGCCGAGCGCCTTTTCCTTTTCGTATACGGTCACGGGGTAGCCCTTGACGGCGAGATAGTACGCGCAGCTCAGACCGGCGGGGCCTGCGCCGATGACGGCGATCTTCTCCTCATAGGGCTTGCCGAGCTGGTTGACCATCTTGGGCACGAAGCGGTGCTTTGCCTCGAGGTCCTTCTCGGCGATGAACTTCTTTATATCGTCAATGGCGATGGGCGAGTCGATATCGCCGCGGGTGCAGGCATCCTCACAGGCCTTGTTGCAGATGCGTCCGCAGACGGCGGGGAAGGGGTTTTCCTTCTTTATGAGCTCAAGCGCCTCGGTGTAGCGTCCCTGAGAGGCGAGCTTTATGTAGCCCTGAACGGGAACGTGCGCCGGACACTGCGCCTTGCAGGGAGCCGTGCCGGAGGGCATGACATCGGTGCGGGTGGTGCGGTAATCGACGTTGTAGCTGCTCTTATCCCAAGGCACTTCCTTGTCCGACTCGTAAGCGTCGGAGACGTGGGGATCGCTGGTGCACAGCTTCTGGCCGAGTCTGACGGCGTTGGGCTGGCAGTTTTCCACGCACTGGCCGCAGGCGACGCACTTGTCCTTATCGACCCTTGCGATGAAGTTCGAGCTCACGCCCTCGGGAGCGCGGAACATCTCGGTTATGCGCAGCGCATAGCAGGAGCAGCCGCAGCAGTTGCAGATAGCGGTCACGCCGTCAAAGCCGGGGGCCTGATTGACATCGTGGACAAGGCCGTTGTCCTCGGCGCGCTGGAGTATCTCGTAGGCCTCCTCCTTGCTGATGAGGCGGTGCTCGCCGTTTTTGGAGAAGTTAATGGCATTGTCGTTGAGGTACATGCACATATCCTCTTCCAGATGGCCGCAGCCCTCG
>CAVGXR010000078.1:0-4532 GCA_963633225.1 Collinsella aerofaciens | reverse complement strand
TTCCGGTGCTTATTTAGCATAAGCTGTTCTTACATTATCTAATTTTCAAGGTACAATTCGCGCCGCCGCTTTCAGCGGACAGCTTATTTACTATAGCACGTTGGCTCGCATTTGTCAAGAGCTTTTTTCAAACTTTTTTGAAGTTTTTTATTTCGCTCTCGCATCGATGCGGCGCTCTCTCTCGAGGCGCTTGCTTAGGATACCACCGCGTACACGGTTTGTCAACACTTTTTTCGACTATTTTCACAAGTTTTTTTGATCTTTTTCCGATGCCACTAAATATTGTGCCCAAGGACGCGCATAATAACAACATGTCTGATTTTATGGATCTGTTCCGCCGCGGCAAAAGCGGCGATGGGCTCCAGGCTGGGCGTGGAAGCGCCTACAGGGGCAGGATAAGCGCACAGGCACTGCGCAGGATATTTGACGGCTGCTCGGACTTTCAGTCGCGCAGCATCCGCCCCGGGCTTGCCGGAGAGAAGCGGCTTTTTGTATGCTGGCTCGACGGCCTCGCCTCCGGCGGGGACATTTCGCAGGACGTGCTGCGCCCGCTGACGGAGCTCATGCGCACGGGCACCGCGCTCACGGCGCAGAGGCTGCTCGACGGCGCTGTGTACAGCTCGCAGGCGCAGAGGCGCACGACGCTCGACGAGACGGTCGGCGATATAACGCAGGGCTGCTGCGCGGTGCTGTTCGAGGACGAGGGCTGCGCGGTCTGCTTTGAGCTGCGCAGCGCACAGATACAGCGCTCGATCAGCGAGCCTGCGATGGAGAAGTCGCTCAAGGGCGGCAAGGACAGCTTCACCGAGACCCTGCGCACCGACACCGCCCTCGTGCGGCGGCGCATAGCGAGCCCCGCGCTGAAGATAAAAAGCACGCTCATCGGGCGCAGGAGCCGGACGCAGGCGGCCATACTCTGGCTCGATGGCGTTGCCGACCCCGCGGTCGTCGCGGAGCTTTCGCGGCGGATTGACAATATAAATGTAGACGCAGCGCTATCGACCGGCATTATCGAGGAGTACATCACCGACAGGCCGCGCTCCGTTTTCCCGCAGCTGCTGCACACCGAGCGCCCCGACCGCTTTGCGCGGCAGCTTTTAAACGGACGTGTGGGGCTTATCGTGGACGGCATACCGATCGCCTTCCTCGTGCCGGTGTCGTTTCCCGAGTTTCTGCGCGTGCCGCAGGAGGACAGCCAGAACTACATCGTCTCCTCGGCGCTGAGCGTAATACGCTGGGCGGCGGTGCTGCTGGCGCTGGCGCTGCCGGCCTTCTACACCGCTATAGCCATGTACCATCAGGAGATGATACCCACGCAGCTTCTGCTGTCGGTGATTGCCTCGAAGCAGGACGTGCCGTTTTCCACGGCGCTGGAGCTGCTCGGGATGCTCGTCGCCTTCGAGCTTTTGCAGGAGGCAGGACTGCGCCTGCCCGACCCGATAGGCGACACGGTGAGCATAATCGGAGCGCTCATCGTCGGGCAGTCGGCGGTTGAGGCGAAGGTCATATCGCCCATTGCGGTCATCGTCGTCGCCACCGCCGGAATCGCGGGCTACGCGCAGCCGAGTCAGGATCTGGGCGCGGCGCTGCGGATATTCCGCTTTGCGCTGGTGCTCGCGGCGATCACGGCGGGGCTGTACGGCGTGGCGATATCGCTGTGCTTTGTCGTGTGGTACCTGTGCACTATCGACTCCTTCGGGCGCAGCTACACCGCGCCGTGGTCGGGCGGGCGGCGGCACAATCTTCTGCGCACCTTCCTGCGCAGGCCGCTGCCGGAGGAGAAAATGCGCGAGCCGGAGCTGAACACGCCCGACAGGAGGAAGCAGGCATGAGAAAAAGGCTCATATCCGCCGCGCTTGCGCTGAGCGTTCTGCTCACGGCCTCGGGCTGCTCGGGCGGCAGCATCTATTCAAACTACCGCGACATTGCCGAGCTTCTGGTCATCCAGACCGTCGGCTTCGACCTGAACCCAGACGGCAGCGTGCGCATTTCGGTGTCCGCCGAGGGCAGCAGCGGCGCCGGAAGCGACGGCAGCGGCAAAAGCCCGCTGCGGCTGTGCGCGGATGCCGCGTCCCTCACCGAGGCACAGGAAGAGCTGCGGCATTACAGCGGCGGGCGGCGGCTGTTTTTCGGTCACACCGCCTACATCGTCCTCGGTGAGGCTGTTCTCGCCGGAGGCATCGAGCCCTTTTTAGACTGCATCGAGCGCGACGCGGATCTGCGCCTGTGCATACCCGTATTCGCCGCAGCCTCCGGCAGCGCCGCCGGTCTCGTGCTCGGCACGGGGAACGATGAGTACGACGCATCAAAGCTCATGCACGCGGTAACAGAGGATCTCCGGCTGCGCGGCGATGCACACGGCTTCACAGCCGCCGAGATCATCTCTGCGCTCGACACGAACGGCACGGCGCTCATCTGCGCGGTTAAGGCCGAAGACGGCGGCAGCGGCGAGGCCGTCATAGTGCCCGACGGCTATACAATTATAAATAAAGGCCGCGCTGTCGGGCACATACCCATGGAGCTTGCCTGCGGCGTGAGCATCATCCGCAACGAGCTGGGCTCCCTGCCCGTCACCGTAGGCGATGCGGCGCTTCAGCTCGACAGCTGCTCCTGCCGGCTCGCGCCCGTATTTGATGACGGCGGTGCGCTCACGGGTCTTGACCTCGGCATCGAGCTCAGTGCGGCGCTGGCCGAGACCCGAGGCAGCCTTGAGCCCGAGACGCTCACGCAGGAGCTTGAGGACACAGTGCGCAGCCGTGTCGAGGCGGTGCTCGGGCTGCTGGCAGACAGCGGCTGCGATTTTCTGCATCTGGGCAGCGTGCTTGAGCTTCAGCAGCCAAAGCGTCTGCGCGGCGCGGGCAGGAGCTTCGCCCTCATCGCCTCCGGCCTGAGCTATACCGTCAGCGTCACCGCCTCCATCGACCGCAGCTTCCACCTCACTTTTTCAGAGGCGCATTAGGTCTGTACCTATACGTTGATTGCAGGTGCACGGTATCGAGACAATGGAGGAAATAAGTACGAGCAGTTAGCCCTTAGCTGTTAGCTGAATGTGTTTGCCTGCCGGCAAACGATTTAATTACACCTAATCCGGCTCGCAGGCTGCGGCTGCAAATGAATAAACGAAGAAATTATGGTGTGCGCAAAGCGCACAGATTTAAATTTCATTCGCTCGAAGAGCGAATACCTATGGCTAACGGCTAACGGCTAACAGCTAACCGCCAAAAAGAAGGGATCGTTATCGAAGACTCGACGTTACACGAATATAACAGGCGGCAGCTCAAGGCGATGTGCTTTGCCGCATCACTTGCGCCGGTCACGCGGCTGCTGCCGAAGGCGACGGCGCAGACTGCGGGTCGTGCGGGCTGGCTCGCGCCGCTGTGTGCGCTGCCGCTGCTGCTGCTGTTTCTGCTCATGCTGTCGTCGCTCATGAAAATGCGCCGCGAGGGTGAGGGTCTGGGCGAGGTGCTGCTGCGCCGCGCAGGACGAGTGCCCGCCTGCATCGGGCTCTGCCTGATCGCCGCGTTCCACATTTTCTCCGCCGGTTTTATTCTGCGAACGGGTGCGCACCGGCTCATTTCGACGATCTACCCCGCCGCCGGACCCTGGTTTTTCATGCTCGTGATGCTGCTGATGGGCACGCTCGCCGCGCTCGGGCCGGTCAAGGCTCTGCCCCGCGCAGCGAGGGTATTTTCGCCCGTGCTGCTGGCGGTGCTGCTGCTCACGCTCGGCCTGTCGCTCGGCTCGGTCGAGCCGCGCAACCTGCTGCCGGTCACGGGGACGAGCTTCGGCAGCCTTTTGCTGTCGAGCCTCGCGGTGGTCGAGATCTACGGCGGTATGCTCTGCTGCGCGGCCTTTCTCGAGGACCGCGCCCCGCTCGAGGGCCGGCGCTTTTCCTCGCACGCGGGCTGGCTTGCGCTCATATGCCTGCTGCTGTGCGCCTTCTGCGCGGTCATCACCGGCTGCTACGGCGCGGAGCTCGTCGGGCGGTTTTCGCACCCGTTCTTCTCGACCGTGCGCGATGTGACGCTCATGAAAACCGTCGAGCGCCTCGACGCGCTCGTCGCAACGCTGTGGGTGCTGTCCGACTTCGTCATTTTCTCGCTGCTGCTGTGCAGCTCGTCGCACATTCTGCGCCTCGTGTTCGGCTTCGACCTTCAAAAACGCGAAACGCGCCCGAGCGACATGTCAAACGGGCGTGCGCTCATCCTCCTGTGCGCTGCGCTGAGCGCCCTCGCCGCGGCGCTCATACCGTCAAACGAGGCCGCGCTGCTCAATATCTCCCAGCTCATCGTCCCCGCCGCAAGCCTCGCGGTGCTTTTCGCAGTGCTTCCCGCACTGCTGCTCATCGCCCTTCTCCGCAGGTTTTTAGAGGCGCATTGAGGCGCCTGAGACTGTCAAAAAAACCTATGCTGCTGCGTTGAGATATCCGCGCAGCGGGGGAGCTCGAGGGGGCAAGACCCTCCTCGAGTTAGATTATAGCCATCAAAAACGCCTGATTTATCAGGCTTTTTGACGAGCGCAGCGAGATTTTT
>CAVGXR010000077.1:0-4538 GCA_963633225.1 Collinsella aerofaciens | reverse complement strand
TGCGGCAGACTTCAGTTTTACAGATGAGAGAGCAAATGATTACAACGAATAAGGCCCGTTCGAGGTTCGAGGAGTTCCTCGCTTCGACCTTATGGCGGTATAATAGCACAAGGAGATTGACAAATAAAATACATATAGCATAGCAGTTGCCATATCGAAAAAATATGGTATAATGGCCCCTATACAGCAGAGAGAGGTACACAGATGGATCTTCGAACACTCAGATACTTCACGGTAGTTGCCGAGGAGCTGAACATAACCCACGCCGCCGAAAGGCTGTGCATGAGCCAGCCGCCGCTGAGCAATCAGATAAAATCGCTTGAGGATGAGCTCGGCACAATGCTGTTCATACGCGGCAAGCGGCAATTGCAGCTGACGGAGGCCGGCAGGATACTCCTGCTGCGCGCAACGCAGATACTGGACATGACCGAAAAGGCACAGCACGAGATAATGAGCCTCGAGGGCGGCATGAGCGGAACGATCAACCTCGGCATCGTCGAGGGCCGCGCGCCCTTCCTCACCGCGCGCTGGCTGTCCGGCTTCAAGGAGGAGTACCCGAAGGTCAAATACAGCATGTGGAACGGCAGCAGCGACGACGTGCTCGACAGGATGCGTCAGGGTCTGGTCGATCTTGCGGTCATCGCAGCTCCATACGATACGGAGCACCTTGAGGGCATCACCGTCGCACGCGGGCCATGGGTAGCGATAATGTCGCGCTCAAACGAGCTTGCAAAGCTCCCCGGCGACACCATATCGCTGAAAAGCCTCGAGGGAAAGCCGCTTATCGTGCCGAGCCGCCCGTCGCGCATCGACGCGATACGCGCATGGTTTGCCGAGGCCGGGATAGAGCCGAACATCATGTGCACGCTGTCGCACTACATCGACGCCGTCGCGCTCTCCGAGCTCGATGTCGGCATAACCATATTCCCGCGCACGACCTACACGCCGAACAGTCTGCTGGTGTCCAAGGTCATAACGGACCCCGCGCGGCAGCTTGAATATGTGCTCGTGCGCATGAAAAACCGTGAGCCGTCCGAGCTCATAACGGAGTTTATAAACTTCGTGCGCGACACGGAGGACACCACGGCCGACGATCCCGGCTTCAGCGATATACTCAAAAACGAGTACGTCCCCCCCGTCGATACGCCTTATCTTTAATGACGTTTTTTCAGAAGAGCACTCAGCCTGCACCTATACGCATATTGCGGCCCGCTTGCGCACCGATGCTGCGCGAAGCGTTCTTATTTCTTCCGATGTCCCGGTACCGGGCTGACGCAATAAACGTATCCGCAGCTGTCTCAATGCGCCTTTGAAATGGTAAATGTGTATATGGGGGCAAAAAATCGAGTTTCGAAATTCGTGCAAATGTGTTAAAAATGTGCAAAGGGTATTGACAAGTCAAAAGCCGGGTTTTATAATGCGGCTCAAATAAGACAGCACCTGATAGAGGTTGCGGATGCGATGAGTACTCCACGGTATACGCCGGCAAGCGGCTGCGGAGGAAAGGCAATTCCGCCGAAGCGCAGATACGGTTGCCGCCGTGCTGACGTTGGGACTTCGCTGAACAAGCGTCGGACTGTCACATTTATGTGGAGAGCTATCGAAGGCAATTTAATTTTGGAATTTCTTTTTCAAAGCCTGCGATACCGCTTCGGGTCGCAGGCTTATTAATTTATCCGAAAAAGGAGTTCCGAGAAAATGAGAAGAACAAGAAACCTGATCGCGCTGCTTATGGCGGCGGTAATGTGCCTGAGCCTGTTTTCCGGCTGCGGCAGCGACAACAGCAGCAGCGGTGACGACAGCACCTCCGTTGATCTTACGTCGGCAACGAGCATCGCAGACCTCGCAGGCTGCAAGATAGCCGCCCAGGCCGGCACCTTCCACGCCGACGCGCTCAGCCAGATCGAGAACGTCCAGTCCTCGACCTACCCCGAGTTTGCAGACCTTCTGACCGCGCTCAAGAGCGGCGCCATCGACGGCTACGTTGCAGAGGAGCCGACGGCTCTTTCCGTCTGCCAGTCCGACGACAGCCTGACCTACATCCCCCTGAAGAATAACGACACCGGCTTTACCGCAACGGCTGCCGACGTCGGCATCGCAGTCGGCCTCAAGAAGGGCTCGGAGCTGACCGCACAGATCAACGAAGTGCTCGCGACGATCACCGACGAGCAGCGCGCACAGCTCATGGAGCAGATAGTCACCCTCGCATCCGGCGGCGAAGTCACCGAGTTCGCGGTAAGCTGCCCCGCACCCGAAACCACCACCGGCGTTCTGAGAGTCGGCATGGAGTGTGCCTATGAGCCGTACAACTGGACCGACATGGACGGCACAAGCCTCGGTGCAGTTCCCATCTCCGGCGAGGGCAAGGAAGGCCTGTACGCAAACGGCTACGACGTTCAGATCGCTCAGTACATCGCAAACAGCCTCGGCCTGAAGCTTGAGATCTACTCCATCGAATGGGATTCCCTCCTGCCCGCGCTTGAGTCCGGCACCATCGACGCTATCGCGGCCGGCATGAGCCCCACCGCAGAGCGTGCACAGCAGATCGACTTCTCCGACACCTACTACGAGTCCAACCTCGTCGTTATCATCCGCAAGTAAAAACATAAGGCTGCCGCCCGTCAAAGAGAAAAAGTAGCTGACAGGCGGCAGCGGTTTCTAAGTAATCCGAAAGGCCGGTAAACCGCCATGAGTTTTTTTAACGATGTTATTAATATAGTAGTGAAATACTATCCGCAGCTGCTCGACGGCGTGGGCAACACCATGCTGATCGCGCTCATCGGCACGGTCGCCGGCCTTGTGATAGGACTTCTCACCGGTGTTGTGCGCACGGCGCCGATGTCGAAAAACGCGGTGCTGCGTGCGCTGCACAAGCTGCTCAACGCCGTCATCGCCGTGTATGTCGAGATATTCCGCGGCACGCCTATGATGGTGCAGTCGATGGTCATCTACTGGGGCTATGCCTTCGCCACCGGCGGCAGCACGCTTCCGCTTATACCCTCGGGTATACTGATCGTTTCGATAAACACCGGCGCATACATGGCCGAGATCGTCCGCGGCGGCATCATCTCCATCGACAGAGGCCAGTTTGAGGGCGCAATGAGCATCGGCATGACCCACTCGCAGACCATGTTCAAGGTCATCATCCCGCAGGTCATGCGCAACATCCTCCCCTCGGTCAGCAACGAGTTCGTTATAAACATCAAGGACACCTCGGTCCTGAACGTCATCGGCGTCACGGAGCTGTACTACTTTGCGGGCATCATAAAGCGCCAGAGCTTCGAGACCTTCCAGACCTATCTCGTGGTCTGCGTCATCTACTTCATCCTGACCTTCACCATCACGCGCCTGCTGCGCTGGGTCGAGCACAAGCTCGACGGCGACGACAGCTACGTCATATTCGGCTCGCAGTCGGACAGCGCGGCGGAGATCCGCATAAACAGGGAGGCGTAAAACATGGACGAAAAAGTGATAGAGCTTGTACATCTTCAGAAGCAGTTCGGCGAAAACACCGTCCTGCGCGATATAAATCTGAGCGTTTCCAAGGGCGAGGTGCTCAGCATCATCGGCGCGTCCGGCTCGGGCAAGTCGACGATGCTCAGATGCATAAACCTGCTCGAGACCCCGAGCTCGGGTCAGATACTCTACCACGGCAGGGATATCACATCCCATGATATGAGCCTTTCGCAGTACCGCGCGAAGGTCGGCATGGTGTTCCAGAGCTTCAATCTGTTCAACAACATGACCGCGCTCAACAACTGCATCACCGGCCAGGTATCGGTCTTAAAGCGCAGCCGCGAGGAGGCCGAGGCCACGGCGATGAAGTATCTCGAGCGCGTCGGCATGGCGCCGTACATAAACGCTCGGCCCGCGCAGCTCTCGGGCGGCCAGAAGCAGCGCGTTGCGATAGCCCGCGCGCTGGCGATGGAGCCGGAGGCACTGCTGTTCGACGAGCCGACGAGCGCTCTCGACCCGCAGATGGTCGGCGAGGTGCTCGACGTCATGCGTTCGCTTGCCGAGGACGGCCTGACGATGATCGTCGTCACCCACGAGATGGCCTTCGCACGCGACGTGTCCACGAACGTCGTGTTCATGTCCGGCGGCGTCATCTGCGAGGAGGGCAAGCCCCACGATATCTTCGAAAATCCGCAGGATCCCAAAACCAAGGACTTCCTCTCAAGGTTCCTGGGAACCCATTGATTTTTCAGAGGCGAATTAAGTCTGTACCTATACGGAGACTGCCGGTGCCCGGTATCGAAACAATGGTGGAAACTACAGCGTTTCGCGTAACGTAAGTGCGGAAAAATTCCGCTTGCCACGGTTTCCTGCGCGGCTTCCGGTCGGGCTGACGCAAACAGCGTATCGGCACGGCGCAGCAACGCCTCTAAAAACGCCTCTAAAAATCCGTGCGCAGAGCGCACACCGCAATTATTCATTATTCACTATTCAATATTCACTCGCAGAAGCTCCGCTTCTGCGCCCTTGCCTTCCCCTTGCGGAGCTTGAGGGGAAGGTGTCGGCGACAGCCGACGGATGAG
>CAVGXR010000076.1:0-4907 GCA_963633225.1 Collinsella aerofaciens | reverse complement strand
AACCAAACAGAAAGTGAAAAAAGACAGCTTGGACATATATCCGAGCTGTCTTTTCAGCATTTAATATAGATATTTGTTCAGGCTATGCGGAACAGGCAAGCCCGTTCCCTACGAGGACTGGAGGTAGTTTTGGTCGGGCACGAGCAGTAGCATACAGCTTAATCTTAATGCGAAATGCCCGCCACGGCGAGTGGCCGGGCAAGCCTGTTCCCTACAGAGAATGGCGCAGCCAAGGGCTGCGAGTGAAGAAGTAAAAAGTAATAGGTAATAAGTGCGGTGTGCGCAAAGCGCACAGATTTAATTCTATTCGCTCGAAGAGCGAATACCTTCAGCTAACAGCTAACAGCTAACCGCTAACGGCTAACAGCTCGCGGGACGCGAAACGTTCTTATTTATTCCGTTGTTTCCGGTCGGGACACCGCACTCTCCGTATAGGTGCAGACTAAATGCGCCTCTAAAAAACCCTTGCGCTGACAGTAAAATATATCTATAATGTAAAGCACATATAAAGAGACAGGGACAGAGAGATATGAAGAAATTGCGCATAACGGCCATGGCGCTGTGCCTGAGCATCATGCTGAGCATTGCTCCGTGCGCCTTTGCCGAGAATACTGCCGCCGCGCCGGAGCTGAAAAGCGCACAGTGCGCCCTTATAGGCGACGCGGACAGCGGCAGGATACTTTACAACGTCGATGCCTACTCGCGGCGCGAGCCTGCGAGCCTGACGAAGATAATGACGCTGCTGCTGGCGGTCGAGGCGGTCGAGGCGGGCACGTCGGCGCTCACCGACATGGTCACGGCCTCATCCGAGTGCAAGACCGGTCTCGGCAACGACAGCTCGACCGCGTATATTGATCAGGGCGAGACGATGAGCCTGAAGGATCTCATGTACTGCGCGGCGCTGGCTTCGGCAAACGAGGCCTGCAACATAATCGCCGAGCACATCGCGGGCTCGATAAGCGCGTTTGTCGAGCGCATGAACGCCCGCGCAGCCGAGCTCGGGTGCAGCGGCACGCACTTTGCCAACACCCACGGCATGCCCGATGCCGATCACTACACCACGGCGCACGACCTGTTTCTGATCTCCTGCGAAGCCATGCAGCACGAGCTGTTCCGGCAGCTTGCCGGCACTGCGGAATACACGACGGCCGCAACAAACGACAATCCCGCCCGCAATCTCACGAGCTCGAACGCGCTCATAACGAGCCAATCGCCGTACTCGGACAAATACGTCTACTCCGGCGCGTCCGGCATTAAAACCGGCTACACCGAAAACGCGGGCTACTGCCTCGTGGCCGCAGCACAGCGCGGCGAGGTGAGCCTCATCACCGTTGTGCTCGGCGCGGACGGCGACTCGGGCGCTAAGGAGTTTGACAGCTTTGCCGACACCGTGACGCTGCTCGACTGGTGCTTTGCCGGCTACTCCTGCCGCACGCTTGTCGAAAAGAGCTACGCCGCGGCGGTGCAGCCGCTCGAGGCCGGCGGAGTCAGCGGCTCGGTAACGCTACTGTGCGCACAGGAGATACGGGCGCTTGCGGCAAACGGCCTCGATGTGTCGCAGCTGAAAAAGACCGTCGAGCTCAGCTCCGACACGCTCGCAGAGGCGCCCGCCGAGGGAACTGTACTCGGCACGGTGAGCTTTTTCGACCCCGTGGATGGTACGCTTTACGGCAGCTCCGAGCTCGTCGCGGCGGGCGACGCGCAGTTCGAGCAGCCCACGCCCACCCCCGCACCGCAGGAGCTCAGCCACGAGCAGAAGCTCGCCACGGTCATCGTGTGCGCGATCGCCGTGTTCCTCCTGCTGCTGTTTATTCTCCTGCTCGTGCGCCGCACAAAACGCAGAAGAGCCCAGAAAAAACGAAAAGTCCACGCCCGCCGGTAGATTTAATGGCGCATTAAGGCTGCACCTATACGGTGATTGCAGGTGCACGGTATCGAAACAATGGAATAAACTACAGCGTTTCGCGTCCCGTGGGTGCGGTGCAATGTTTTTGCAGCATATAAAATGCTGCGCCGCAACCCGTAGGGAACGGGCCTGGCCACTCGCCGTGGCGGGCAATTCGCATTAAGATTGAGCTGGATGCTGCTGCTTGTGCCCGACCAAAACTACCTCCAATCCCTGTAGGGAACAAGCTTGCCTGTTCCCTACGTCAATAAAGTGTGCGCAAAGCGCACGAATTGAAATTTATTCGCTCTCTGAGCGAATACCGCCTGCTAACAGCTAACGGCTAACAGCTATTTGCTTGCCGTAGTTTCCACAGCAGCCTCGATACCGTGTTCACGCAATAAACGTATTCGTAGGTGCCTTAATGCGCCTCTAAAGAAATGAGAGATTTGAATTTTTTATCAATGATGTTAAGAATAGTGCTGGCGGTGCTCGTCGGCGGAGCGCTGGGGCTTGAGCGCGAGCGGCGCTCGTCTCCGGCGGGCTTCCGAACGTATATGCTGGTCGCCGTCGGCTCGTCTATGACGGTCATGCTCAGCCAGTACCTCGACCTGATGCTCGCCACGCAGTGGAGCGCGGCGGCCGCGGCGGTCG
This sequence comes from Collinsella aerofaciens, assembly GCA_963633225.1. GTDB lineage: Bacteria > Bacillota > Clostridia > Oscillospirales > Oscillospiraceae > F23-B02. Next base: position 2,368 of record CAVGXR010000076.1, on the reverse strand, counting down.
GGGCAAAACACGACGTGTCGCGCTTCGGAGCGCAGGTCATAAACGGCGTGGGCTTCCTCGGCGCGGGCTCGATCATTCTGACCGGGCGCAAGCGCGTGAAGGGTCTGACGACGGCGGCGGGGCTCTGGGCCTCGGCCTGTCTCGGCCTTGCCATCGGCGCGGGCTACTACGAGTGCGTGCTCGTGTCGGTCGCGCTGATCCTCGTGTGCATGTACGCCTTCCCGTCGCTGGAAAACCTGCTGATCCAGCGCTCACGGTACATGAACATCCTTGCCGAGCTCGACGGGCTCGAGAACCTCGGCGGCGTGCTGACGCTGCTGCGCGGGCAGAACGTGAAGGTGCTCGACATCGACCTGAGCAAGCAGCCGGAGGATCACCGCGCCCAGCTCGGCGTGCATCTGAGCGTGTATCTGCCGCGGGAGCTCAACCACACCAGACTGCTGGCACAGCTTGCTGCGCTCAGCGGCATGGTGTCGATCGAAGAAAGCCAGTGAGGGGGGTGCAGCCATGCTTTCATGCTTTGATTTTATACGCGAGCCGACGACGCTGGCCATGACGCTGCGCCTGCTGCTGGCGTTCATATGCGGCGGAGCTATCGGCGCGGAGCGCGAGATCAAGCGCCGTCCGGCCGGCTTCCGCACGCACATCCTGATCTGCCTCGGCGCTGCGGTGACGACGCTGACAGGGCAGTATCTGCTGCTCGGCCTCGGGCTGTTCACCGATGTCGGCAGGCTCGGCGCACAGGTCATCGCCGGTATCGGCTTCATCGGTGCGGGCACGATCATCGTCACGGGCCGCCGTCAGGTCAAGGGTCTGACCACCGCAGCCGGACTCTGGGCCTCGGCGATCGTCGGACTTACCTGCGGCGCGGGCTTTGTTGAGTGCGCGGTATTTGCAACGGCGGTCATCCTGTTCGCCGAGATCGTGCTCATAAAGTTTGAGTACAGATTCGCCAAAAGCGGACGCATGTGCACGCTGTACATCGAGTACACGCAGCCGGACACGATCCAGAGCGTGCTGGAGATGCTGAGCGCACGCTCGCTGAAGGTCTCGAACCTCGAGGTCAGCCGCACGCAGAGCGAGGACGAGGAGCACCGCTACTATGCGCTGCTGTCCGTCCAGACCACGCCCAAGCTCGGCGGCGCGGAGCTCGTCCCGGCAATCACCGCCCTCCCCAACGTCTTTGCCGTCGAAGAAATGTGATTTTAGAGGCGCATTTAGGCTGCACCTATACGGAGAGTGCGGGTGCCCGACCGGAAACAGCGGAATAAATAAGAACGTTTCGCGTCCCGCGAGTGCGGTGCAATATTTTTGCAGCATCTCAAAAGCTGCGTCGCAACCCGTAGGGAACGGGCCTGGCCACTCGCCGTGGCGGGCAATTCGCATTAAGATTGAGCTGGATGCTGCTGCTTGTGCCCGACCAAAACTACCTCCAATCCCTGTAGGGAACAGGCTTGCCTGTTCCGCCTGTTACGTCTTTTGACGCAGGCCATATAAACGCTTTTCGGAACAGGCAAGCCTGTTCCCTACGATACTATTGTGTGCGCTTTGCGCACAAATTAAATTTCATTCGCTCGGAGAGCGAATACCGCCGGCTAACGGCTAACGGCTAACAGCTAACAGCTTGCCGTAGTTTCCACAGCAGCCTCGATACCGTGCCACCAGAGATAAACGTATTCGTAGGTGCGTCAAAGCGCCTCTAAAAAAGGAGAAAAAATGAGTATTAAGACTGAGATACACAGGGTCAGCGGCTATACCGCGGCGGCATCGCTTGCGGCGCTGACGGTGAAATATCCGCTGCGCAGGCTGGGTCTGCACAAGGCCAACGCCGCGATGATGAAGCTGCACGAGCCCGCCAGCGGCGCGTATTTTCTTGCCGCGCTCGCACACATGGCGACGGGCTCGGGCTGCTCGCGCCTGAAAGCGCTGAGCGGTGCGGCGGCATTTGCAACGAGCGTCGTGCTCATCGCCGACTGCCACCTCGCCAAGGACCAGACCGCAAAAATGCAGCGCCACCGCGCATATTCCGCAGTCCTCACCGCTGCCGCCGCAATACATTCAGTGGCGGTTTTTTAGAGGCGCATTGAGGCAGCTACGAATACGCATATTGCGGTAGCACGGTATCGAAACAATGGAGGAAACTACGGCGTTTCGCGTAACATGAGTGCAACGCAATATTTTTGCAACATCTTAAATGCTGCGCCGCAACCCGTAGGGAACAGGCTTGCCCGTTCCGCTTGCTGAAGCTTCCGCCGCACCGAAATCGGCGCAACTTCGTCCGTCAACGCCAGACTAAAACCAAACACGAAACAGCAAAAGACAGCTTGGATTAAACATCCGAGCTGTCTTTTCAGCATTTAATATAGAT
>CAVGXR010000075.1:0-5229 GCA_963633225.1 Collinsella aerofaciens | reverse complement strand
GCGACCCGAGAATGAAAGAGCGTAAGAAGTACGGCCTCAAAGCCGCCCGTCGCGCACCTCAGTTCTCGAAGCGTTAATCGAGTACATTCAACTGCCGTTCCCATGGAGCGGCAGTCTTTTTATTTGCGGCGGGCGGCTTTTGTCATCCCCGAGCGGTTGCCCGTGCCTGCACGGGCGAGCGAGTGGGGACATCCGCGCCACGAAGTGCCGCAGGCGCTTCGCCCGTCGCGCACCGCAGTTCTCCAAGCGTTAATCGAGTACATTCAACTGCCGTTCCCTTGGGCGGTGCAGCATAGGGATAAACCGGTTTTGAGCGGATCTTTTCCGCCCATACTTCATAAAAAATCTCGGCAATACACAAAGTATTGCCGAGATTTTGTTATTTTGCCTGAACGAAAAATTCCTCGCTCAAAACTGCATGCACCCTGTAAAATTGGATTTTGTTCTGTGGCGAGGCGAAAAGCGCAGGAATAATGGAGATATATTTCGAGCATTTTCAACGAAGCCACGGGGCAAAAGACTTTTTACAGGGCGGCTTATCCCCATGCTGCGCCGCCCTTGGAGCGGCAGTTTTTTATTTGCCTTTGCGGGGCTTAAAAAGCTTGACCTTTTTATATATGTATGGTATATTATTGATTACCTGTCGGACGAGAGGTCTTTTTTCGTGCGCGTAATTTCGCGCGGACAGGGATCCGGTTCCCATACAGGGAGGCAAATATCCGCACCGTAAGGCGGATAAATAAAATAGGAGGTGCCGAAAAGTATGGCTGACAACAGAGTCAAGATCACACTGAGATGTGACGAGTGCAAGCAGAGGAATTACAACACTGTCAAGAATAAGAAGAATACTTCCGAAAAGCTTGAGAGAAGCAAGTATTGCCCCTTCTGCAGAAAGCACACCAAGCACGTTGAAACCAAGTAACTTTCTGAAAGGATGAGTGTAAAAAATGGCTGAAGAGAAGAAAAAAGCTGCTCCTGTCAAGAACACCAACGCCGTTAAGAAGGAAGAGAAAAAACTTGGCTTTTTCCAGCGCATCGGTAAATGGTTCCGCGAGCTTAAAAGCGAGCTGAAGAAGGTCGTATGGCCGACTCCGAAGCAGCTTGCGCAGAACACGGGCGTTGCGCTTTTCGTTATGGCGCTTGCCGCCGTCGTCCTTTGGGGATTTGACGAGCTGGCGGGTCTGGTCGTTAATGTCATCTTCGAGCTGGCGGGTTAGTGGCCATGGCAGAGGACGCAAAATGGTATGTGATCCATACCTATTCAAGTTATGAAAACGCAGTTGCGGCAGCGATCATGAAGGCTGCCGAAAACCGCAGGATGCAGGATCTGATCCAGGAGGTCAGGATACCCTTGGAGACCGTGACCGAGATCACCGACGGCGTCGAAAAGACTGTCGAGCGCAAGGTGTTCCCCGGCTACGTTCTGTGCAAGATGGTGCTGACAGATGACAGCTGGCATCTTATTCACAACGTCCGCGGTGCAACCGGCTTCGTCGGCGCAGGCGGCAAGGCCGTTCCGCTCACGGAGCAGGAGATATATGATCTCGGCATAGAGCGTCACGAGATCGTCACGGGCTATCAGATCGGCGACACCGTCAAGGTCACCGACGGTCCGCTTGCAGGCTTCCTCGGCACGGTCGAGGAGATATCGCCCGAGCAGGACAAGGTCCGCGTCGTCGTTTCGATGTTCGGCAGAGAGACCCCCGTCGACCTCGAGCTCGATCAGGTCGAGGAAATCAAAGAATAATAAGAAAGAGGTGCTGAATAATGGCACAGAAAATAGTTGGATATGTCAGATTCCAGGTTCCCGCAGGAAAGGCGACTCCGGCTCCCCCTGTAGGCCCTGCACTTGGTCAGTACGGCGTAAATATCGGCCAGTTCACCAAGGATTTTAACGAGCGCACCAAGGGCGACATGGGCATGATGATCCCTGTCGTCATCACCGTTTACTCCGACCGCAGCTTCACCTTTATCACCAAGACTCCCCCCGCGGCACTGCTGATAAAGAAGGCCTGCGGAATCGAGACCGCTTCCGGCGTTCCCCAGAGGGACAAGGTCGCTACCATCAGCAAGGAAGATCTCCGCAAGATCGCAGAGCAGAAGATGCCTGACCTCAACTGCACCGATATCGAGTCGGCTATGAGCATGATCGCAGGCACCTGCCGTTCCATGGGCGTCCTCGTCGGCGACTGAGGAAAGGCATAAGTGGGAGGATTTATTCCGACTCAACCACATTATTAGGAGGAAACGAAATTGTTTAGAGGTAAAAATTATAAAGAGAGCGCAAAGCTCATAGATAAGCAGGCCCTCTATGATCCCATGGAGGCATTCGGCCTGGTAATAAAGGCAAGCAAGGCAAAGTTCGACGAGACCGTCGAGCTGCACGTCAAGCTCGGCGTTGACGGCCGTCACGCAGACCAGCAGGTCCGCGGTGCGATCGTTCTTCCCAACGGCACCGGCAAGACCGTCCGCGTCCTCGTATTCTGCAAGGACGAGCGCAAGGAAGAGGCTCTCGCGGCAGGCGCTGATTACGCCGGCGGCATGGATCTCGTCGAGAAGATCCAGAAGGAGAACTGGTTCGAGTTCGATACCGTTATCGCAAGCCCCGACATGATGGGTACCGTCGGCCGCCTCGGTAAGGTCCTCGGCCCCAAGGGCCTGATGCCCTCCCCCAAGGCAGGCACCGTCACCCCCAACATCGCCCAGGCTATCAAGGAGTCCAAGGCCGGTAAGGTCGAGTACCGTCTGGATAAGACCAACATCATCCACTGCCCCATCGGCAAGGTATCCTTCGGTGCAGATAAGCTGTATGAGAACTACACAGCTCTCATCGGCGCTATCATCAAGGCAAAGCCCGCAGCGGCAAAGGGCCAGTACATCAAGTCCTGCGTCACCGCTTCCACCATGGGCCCCGGCGTCAAGATCAACGCTCAGAAGCAGCTGTAATATAAGCGGCATTATGATAAAAAGACAGTGCAGACAAACTCTGCACTGTCTTTTTTACACTGTTGCGGCCTGCGCCCTGCCTTCCCCTCAAGCTCCGCAAGGGGAAGCCAAGGGTGCAGAAGCAGAGCTTCTGCGATTGATTATTGAATAGTGAATAGTGAATAATTGCGGTGTGCGCAGAGCGCACGGATTTTCAGAGGCGCTGCTGCATTGTGCCGATACGGTAATTACGTCAGCACGACCGGAAGCTGCGCAGGAAACCGAAACAATGGGATGAACAAATCTTTTTCCGAACTCGCGGGATGCGAAACGTTGTAGTTTCCTCCGATGTTTCGATACCGGGCGCCTGTAATAAACGTATAGGTGCAGACTTAATTCGCCTCTGCAAGAAAGAATAAGGCGCTGACGGCGGCGGCGAAGTAATACGGCAGCTGAGCCGAGGCAGAGCCTGCTGCGGCCGTTACGAGCGACAGCAGGAAGGGGCTTAAAAACTGTGCCAGATACAGCGCGGCGGAGATCATCGGCATGACCGTGGCAGCGGCTGCCCTGCCCTCATTTTCCGATGCCGACGATATGATGTACGGCACGCCCACGCCGTTGGCAAAGCCGACGAGCGCCGAGCCGAGGAGCGTTCCGACCCAGCCGCCGACGAAGGCCAGCAGGCAGTAGCCGGCGAAAAACAGCGTCGGTGCGACCAGCCGCGTATACCCGCCGAAGCGGCGCTTGACGTGCACGAAGGCCAGGCCGCCGCCGAAGGCGACGAGGTCGCAGCCTGCCATGACGACCGCGCACAGGCTCATGGGTATGACGCCCTCGGCGGCGGTCACGATGGCGAAGTTGGCGGGATAGGCGAAAAACGCCGTCATGAGCAGGAACATGCATACGATATGCCGCAGATTTCTGCGCAGCACGTCAGGCATGCTCGCGCTGCCGTGCTCCTGCGCCTCGCCGCGGATACGGTCGTCGGGCATGAAAATGAGGCACAGCACGATGCTTATCAGCCCCATGAGATATACGGCGAAGCTCAGCCGCCAGCTTACGGCGGCCAGTATCCCGGCCAGCAGCGTTGCGACTACGCCGCCGAGCTGGTTTGCGGCCGACGACAGGCCCATGAGCCGCTCGCGCATTTCCGGCGGGAAGTAGTAGGTCAGAAGCCCCGTTGACAGCGGCATGATGATGCCGACGCCCACGCCTACGAGCGCACGCATGACGAGCACCGCGCCGATCGAGTTGAACAGTCCCGCCGCCGCGCCGCCGACCGTGTACAGCACGAGCCCGGCCAGCGTCAGCGTCCGTGCGCCGAAGCGCCCGGTGAGACGGCCGAAAAACATGTTCGTTATCACGATAAACAGCGCAGGCATGCTCACGATGAGCTGCACCTCAAGCTTGCTTGCGTCGGTAAAGTGCTCGCGTATGACCTCCAGCGCCGGCGCGACCGCCGCTCCGGCCATGACCGTCAGCAGCGACAGCGAGAGTATGCTCGCCGCCAGCGGCCTGAGTCTTGTTTTTTCGTTTTCCATAAGGTCCTCCTCTTTACACCTTTATTGCGCCTCACGGGGCGCGAAACAGCAGCAAAAAAAGCGCAAGTCCGGTTTGGACTTACGCTTTTCTGCTACTCAACGGCAGTGATTATATCAGATATTTTCCTCAAAAGTCAAGGCTTTTTTAGAGGCGCATTTGGTCTGTACCTATACGTTTATTACAGGTGCCCGGTTCTTTTCAGAGGCGAATTAACACTTCTGCCTATACGGAGACTGCGGCAGCCCGGTATCGAAACATCGGAGGAAATAAGAACGTTTCGCGGAACACGAGTGCGGAGAAAGATTTGTTTGTGATGGTTTCCTGCGCAGCTGCCGGTCGGGCTGACGCAATAAATGTATCGGTATAATATGAAAACGCTTCTGAAAACGCCTCTGAAAATCCGTGCGCTCTGCGCAAATTATTTACTTTTCAATATTCAATCTTCATTCGCAGGCGCAGCCTGCGCCCCTGCCTTCCCCTTGCGGAGCCTGAGGGGAAGGTGTCAGCCGAAAGGCTGACGGATGAGGTGTCAATAAATCCTTTGCCATTGGGCGGTGCAGCATAGGGATAAACCGCCCTTAGGCAAACACAAATTCCATTTAGAAAACTTAATCCAATATTAAACGCGAAAAAGACAGTGCAGAGTACGATCTACACTGTCTTATTTCATAATGTATGCGGCTTGCGCCGCGATTTGATAACACCTCATCAGTCACCTTCGGTGACAGCTTCCCCTCAAGCTCCGCAAGGGGAAGCCAAGGG
>CAVGXR010000074.1:0-5430 GCA_963633225.1 Collinsella aerofaciens | reverse complement strand
GTCTTGTCAACTCAACCTTAACACAGGTCTCGCCTATTCGCTATCCTTTTTTCTTTTCCTGCTCTGTAACTTATCATTGACTAACCTACAACTTTCAAAAGTCAAAAAAATATTTACTGTTGCCATTTGCAGCTCTTTTTTGTATAATACTCCTGTTATATATAAGTCAGCTAACGGAGGTTTACAATGATTGAATTAACAATGCAGGTCAGCGAATTTGACTACACCGAAACGCTTGACAAGTTCCTGCCGGATCTGATAAAAATTCTGTCCGAGAGCGAGGGCGTAAACCCGATCATCCGCAAGTGCGTCGGCGCGTCGCCGGCCTTTTCCAAGAAGATTGTCAAGAGCATCCTCGCCGCAATGACACCCAAACAGAAGGAGGCGCTCACCGTCAAGTTCCTGAACGTCTACGCTTCCAAGCTCATCACCCAGATCAATGAGGTCGCCGCCAAAAACGGTCTCGTCATTACCCTCGACAACGCCCGCGCCTCCATCAAGTAGTTTTAATGGCGCATTTAGGCTGTACCTATACGTTGATTGCGGTGGCACGGTATCGAGACAGTGGAATAAATAAGAACGTTTCGCGTCCCGCAGGTGCGATGCAATGCTGCGGGTGCACGGTATCGAGGGTGCTGCGGAAACCGCAGCAAGCAGATAGCTGTTAGCGGTTAGCAGTTAGCAAGCGGTATTCGCTCGGAGAGCGAATGAATTTCAATTCGTGCGCTTTGCGCACACCACACCTATTACCTGTTACTTTTTACTTCTTCACTCGCAGCCTGTAGGGAACAGGCTTGCCTGTTCCGCCTGTTGAAGCTTCCACTGCACTGAAATAGGCACACCCTTGCCCGCCAGCGCCAGATCGAAACAAAATACAGACACAAAAAGAGAGTGCAGACTTCAAAAGGTCTGCACTCTCTTTTCAGATCTTGTGTCTGACTCAGCCCTCGATTGCATCAGCGGGGCACTGTGCTGCGCATGCGCCGCACTCAAGGCACTTGTCGGGGTCGATCTCGTAGTGAAGCTCGCCCATAGAGATAGCTTCAGCAGGGCACTGTGCTGCGCAGGAACCGCAGGACAGGCACTCGTCGGTAATTACAAAAGCCATAATGTAACCTCCATATGTAGTCTGCTCAATAGGATTCAGGTCTTTGCCTATGTCTTGCAAGTGCATTGTAACACATAATCGGAAAAATGCAAATGTAAAATTGCTGTTTATAATATATTTTTTGCATTTTGGCAATAATCCCGTATACGACAGTATCGGCGCAGCCGGTATACTAATATGTATGCAGGGGGGAAGCAAGCTTGAAGAACAACGAAAAATTCACGGAAAAGGCCGAGGGCGCGATCGAACAGGCGCGGCTTGCGGCGTTTGGGCTGGGTCACAGCTGCATCGGCACGGAGCATCTGCTGCTGGGCATACTGCGCGAGAGCGCCGGTCTGGGGGCGCGTATACTGCGTGACCGCGGCCTGAGCGAGCACGGCGTGAAGGCTGCGATAAGCCGCCGCAGCGGTACCGGCGAGCCCGGCACGCCCGCGCAGGGGCTTACAAAGCATGCGTGGCAGGCGATAGAAAAGGCGGCCTCGGACGCAGCGCGGCTGGGTCACAGCTACATCGGTACGGAGCACATGCTGCTGGGCATACTCCGCCAGCCCGACTGCGGCGGCGCAATGGCGCTCACGGACGCGGGGCTGAGCCTTAACGATATCTACACCGACATTCTCGCCGTGTTCGGCACGGGCTCCTTCAAGCCCCGCCAGCCGCAGCAGCCAAAGCCGCAGCTCCAGCCGGCAAGAGCCGCGGTGCGGCACAGCGAAACGCGCATCCTTGACCTTTACGGCAGGGATCTTACGCAGATAGCCCTCGCGGGCGGCTTCGACCCCGTGATAGGCCGCGATGAGGAGATACGCCGCAGCGTGCAGATACTCTCGCGCCGCAGCAAAAATAATCCCGTGCTCATCGGCGAGCCGGGCGTTGGCAAGACCGCCGTGGCCGAGGGAATAGCAAGCTATATTGCAGGCTCCGACGCGCCCGCGCTCCTGGCCGGAAAGCGCCTTGTCGCGCTCGACCTTCCCGCGCTGCTGGCCGGAACGAAGTACCGCGGCGATTTCGAGGAGCGCGTCAAGGCCGTGCTCAGGGACGTTAAGAAGGCCGGTGACGTGATACTGTTCGTTGACGAGCTGCACACGATGATCGGAGCCGGCAGCGCCGAGGGCGCTATAGACGCTGCGAATATACTCAAGCCGGCTCTGGGTCGGGGCGAGGTGCAGATCATCGGCGCGACAACGCCCGAGGAGTACCGCCGCCATATTGAAAAGGACGCGGCGCTCGAGCGCAGATTCCAGCCCGTGAGGGTCGCAGAGCCCTCACGCGAGCTTAGCCTGTCCATGCTCGGCGGCGTGCGCGTGGGTCTTGAGCAGCACCACCGCGTCAGGATATCCGATGCGGCGCTCACGGCGGCTGTCGAGCTCTCCGCACGCTATATAAACGACCGCTTCCTGCCGGACAAGGCCATCGACCTTGTTGACGAGGCCGCAGCACACATCCGCGTTTCCGGCGGCGGACTGGTGACCGCCGAGGACATCGCGGCGGTGGTCTCCGCGTGGACGGGCATACCCGTGTCAAGCCTCAGTGCCAGCGAATCAAAGCGCCTGCGCGACATGGAGGGCATACTTCACCGGCGTGTGATCGGTCAGGACGAGGCCGTCAGTGCCGTGACCCGCGCCATACGCCGCGGCAGGGTGGGGCTTTCCGACCCGAACCGGCCCGTCGGCAGCTTCCTGTTCCTCGGACCGACGGGCGTTGGCAAGACCGAGCTGTGCCGTGCTCTTGCCGAGGCCGTGTTCGGCGACAGCAGCGCGATGATACGCCTTGACATGTCCGAGTACATGGAAAAGCACGCCGTCAGCAAGCTCATCGGCTCGCCGCCCGGCTACGTCGGCTATGAGGACGGCGGACAGCTCACCGAGCGCGTGCGGCGCAGGCCGTGGTCGGTCGTGCTGTTTGACGAGATCGAGAAGGCACACGAGGACGTGTGGGGCATCCTGCTCCAGATCATGGACGACGGCAGGCTCACAGACTCCATGGGGCGCGTCGTGAGCTTCCGCAACGCGGTCATTGTCATGACCTCCAACATCGGCGCGAGGGCGATAAGCGACGGCAGACCGCGTCTCGGCTTTGCCTCCGACAGCGGCGGCGACAGCGACCTTATGCGCGCACGGATAAACGAGGAGCTCCGAAGGACCTTCAAGCCCGAGTTTTTAAACCGCATCGACGAGACGATAGTGTTTCACCGGCTCAGCCGCGCAGAGCTGCGCAGCATCGCAGGGCGTATGCTGCTGTCGGTTGCCGAGCGCTTCGAGGCGCTGGGCATGACGCTGTCCGTGCCCGATGAGGCGATAGACTTCATCGCAGGACACGGCTGCGACGAACGCTACGGTGCGCGTCCGCTGCGGCGTGCGATACGCAGCATGATCGAGGACAGGGCAGCCGAGCTCATGCTCAGCGGCAGCCTTGGCAGGGGCGACACCGTGACGGCGCGTATCGACGGCGAACAATTAATTTTGACAAAACAAAAATGATAATATATAATGCTCTCTGTATTTTATGGAGGCAAAAATGATGGAAAAGCAAGAATTTTTGAAGAAAATAAACGCACGCTGCGAGTACAACAAGCACAATCATATCTACACGAGCGATATAGGCTCCGACTACGCCGTCGTCGAGGCGGAACTGAGACCCGAATCGCTCAATCCGCTCGGCATGGCGCACGGCGGCTTTGTATATTCCATGTGCGATGTCGCCGCCGGCGTTATCATCGCCCAGCGCTCGGATAATTTCGTCACGCTCAGCGGCAACCTGTATTTCATGCGCCCGAGCAAGGGCAAAAGGCTGCGCTGCGAGGCCAAAATTATAAAGTCAGGCCGCACGGTCAGCGTGGTCGATACATGCGTCTACAACGATGCCGGAACGATCACCGCCAAGGGCACCTTCGAGATATACGATTTGGAGGCGCATTGAGGCAGTACCTATACGGAGATTGCAGGTGCACGGTATCGAAACAATGGTGGAAACTACAGCGTTTCGCGTCCCGCGGGTGCGGTGAAGTGTTTTTGCAGCATCTAAAAGACTGCGCCGCAACCCGTAGGGAACGGGCCTGGCCACTCGCCGTGGCGGGCAATTCGCATGGAGATTAAGCAAGACGCTGTTGCTTGCGCCCGACCGAAACTACCGCCAATCCTTGTAGGGAACAGGCTTGCCTGTTCCGTGAAGTCGGTACTAATATCTATATTAAATGCTGAAAAGACAGCTCGGATGTTTAATCCAAGCTGTCTTTTGCTGTTTCGTGTTTGGTTTTAGTCTGGCGTTGACGGACGAAGTTGCGCCGATTTCGGTGCGGCGGAAGCTTCAGCAAGCGGAACAGGCAAGCCTGTTCCCTACGAGTGGCAAAGTTGCGGCTATTTTGGTGCAGTGGAAACTTCAGCAAGCGGAACGGGCAAGCCCGTTCCCTACGGGTTGCGGCACAGCATTTGAGATGCTGCAAAACATTTTACCGCACCTGCGGAACGCGAAACGTTCTTATTTATTCCGCTGTTTTCGGTCGGGACACCGCAGTCTCCGTATAGGTACAGCCTCAATGCGCCTCTGAAAATCCGCGGTAGAGGAAGGTGACGACCTGAGCGCGGGTCGCGTTTCCGACGGGGCTGAAGGTGGTGGCGGTAGTACCGCTGGTGATGCCGCTTTCGTATGCCCAGAGTATTGCCGAGTACGCAAAGTAGCTCGAGGACACGTCGTTGAAGGGATTAAAGCCGCCGCATACCGGCCTGTCGAGGTAGCGCCAGAGGAACACGACGAACTGTGCGCGTGTGACCGTCTGGTCGGGTGCGAAATGCGTATCGTCAACGCCGGTGGTTATGCCCTTCTCGGCTGCCCAGAGGACGGCCTCGGTGTAGTAAGCGCCGCTTTTCACGTCGGCAAAGCCGCTGACGCTGCCGGAGGGCTGAGGCTTACCGGCAAGCCGCCAGAGGAAGGTGACGACCTGAGCGCGGGTGCATACGCCGTCGGGGTTGAAGGTCGATGCGGTCGCGCCGTTTGTTATGCCGCTCTGCGTTGCCCAGAGGATCGCGTCGGTGTAGTAGACGTGCCTGCCCTGTGCGTCGATGTCCGTGAAGGGATTCGCAGCGCCGCAGACCGTGCACACGCCGTTAACGAAGCTGTGTCCGAGCTGGCGCACATAGCTGCCCTCGAACTTCTCCGAGCAGCTCTTGCACTCAAATATCGTGTAGCCCTTCGCCGAGCAGGTCGGCGCGACGACGGTGGTGTTGTAATCGTGAACGTGGTTATCGTAGCTCTCCCAGACGAGCGTACCGCCGTAGCTCTCGCCCTTGTGCTCGCCCCACTTCGTGCCGTTTGCCGGATACACGATG
>CAVGXR010000073.1:0-6490 GCA_963633225.1 Collinsella aerofaciens | reverse complement strand
AAGCCCTTCTGGAACACCTCGACGACCTCGTTTTCGCCGAAGGACTCGTCCTCGACGTGCATGACCGCGTTGTGAACATTCGGGTCAAAGGGCTTTCCGAGCGCTTCGATCTCCGTTATGCCGAGCTTTTCGAGGGTCTGGTTGAACTGGACCATCGTCATTTCCACGCCCTTGCGGTACGCTTCGTCGGCAGTCGGGGTAGCCAGCGCGCGCTCAAGATTGTCGTACACCGGCAAGAACTTGAGCAGCGTGTCCGCCTTTATATCGGCGTACAGGCTCTCGCGCTCCTTCTGGCTGCGCTTGCGGAAATTGTCGTACTCGGCGCAGAGCCTGAGGTACTTTTCCTTTTCCGCCTGGATAAGCTTCTCGGCCGTCTCTTTGAGCTCGGCTTCTTTTTTGCTCTCCTTCTTCTGCTTCTTTTCTTTTTTGCTTTCCTTCGGCTCCTCCGGAGCCTCCTGCTTTATATCGTCAGCGGCAGTCTCGACCGTTTCTTCCTTTACTTCGGTTTCCCCGATCTGTTCCTGCTCGTTTTTTTCCTTTTTACTGCTCATCTATTATGTCATCTCCCTTGATTATAAGCTTATTGTGCATCCCCGACGGGGGAGCGCCTCCGCCGCCGAGCCGCCTCGACAGTCCCGCTGCGAGAAAGCTCAGCTTCGCGGCGACTGCGGAATAATCCATTCTCGTCGGCCCTACGACTCCTATGAGTCCCTTTGTATTATCGCCCATGTCGTAGCTTGCTATGACAACGCTGGAGTCCTTGAGCTCCTCGGCGATATTCTCCGGCCCTATGAGCACGCGCACCTCCGAGTCATCGTCGAACAGGCCGCTTTCCGCGTCCGCTATGACGTGGCCGCCGTCGGCGAGGTAATTCATCAGCTTGTGCGCCTTGTCGGGATCGCGGAACTCCGGCTGGCTGAGCAGCCTGTTCTCGCCCGTTACATAGGCCTCGATCCCGCGCTGGCTTTCGAGCGTTTCCAGAGTGAACGACGCGATGACCGCCGCAAGCCCCATGGTGTCGCCGGCTGCACGCTCTGTCGAGGATATCAGCAGCGGCGTGACCTTGTCGCTCGATATGCCGGTGAAGTTTGCGTTGAACAGCGTTGCAAGCTTCTGGATCATCTGCTGATCGACCGACACGGGAAGATTGACAAGCTTGTTCTTAACTGTATTGTTGCTCAGCATCACAACGATTATGAATGTGTTGGCATCAATATAAATAAGGTCAAAGCGCTTTATCGTCGCCGGAGCATAGGCCGCAAGCGCAAGCGCCGGATAATCGGTCAGCTGCGATGCAAGCTTTCCGACATCGCGCATCTGCTCGTCAAGCTGCGTGAGCCGTTCGTTGAGGCTTCGGTTTATGGCCTCCGTCTCCTCAAGGGAAAGCTTCTGCTTTTCCATCAGCTCGTTTACATACATCCTGTAGCCCGCGGGGGTCGGGATACGTCCTGCCGAGGTGTGCGGCTGTTCGAGATAGCCCAGCGCCGTGAGCTCGGCCAGCTCGTTTCTTATCGTCGCGCTGCTGCATCCGAGACCGGCGGTGCTTGCAATTGCCTTGCTTCCGACGGGCTCAGCCGTTTTGATGTATTCATCGACCAGTGCGCCGAGTATTTTCTTTTTTCTGTCGCTTATACTCATTTTGCACTCACGCTCTCCGTTTGCTGGCACTCTTAGCCTTCGAGTGCTAATATAGCACCGTTTCGCGATCTTGTCAAGGCTTTTGTGAAAAATTTTGTGTGAACTTTTATATATTTTCGTTCGCAATTTTAAAAAGGCGCAAAAAATCCGGTACGGAATTTTCCGTACCGGATCAATTGATTTATGCGATTTTCGCCCTTACGGAGACTAGATCTTCATGCAGACGTCCCATGCGCGCCAGATAGCGGTACGCAGGTTGCCGATGGTGACACAGTCGCCGACGCGGTGGATGTTCTTGCCCTTGCCGCCGACAGGTGCGGGAACGAAGCCGATGCCGTTTACGATGTTGTCGTACTCGACCTCAAATACGTTCTTGCCGTCCTTGGAAGCGATAACAACGGTCTTGTCCTTGATCTCGCGGATGGTATGCTCAAGGTAGGTGGGAACCTTGTGATACTCGAGAACATCACGCAGGAAGGAAGCGTTGGACAGGCAGACGTTCTGTGCAGGAACGAGGTCCTTTGCGTACTCGACGATGACGGGGTGCTTGCCCTGAAGAACCATCTCGTATGCAGCCTCGCAAGCGGACTGGCCGCCGCCGAAGAAGACCACCTTGTCGCCTACGGGGTACTTCTCGCGCAGGAGCTGAGTGAAGGTGAGGCACTTCTCGAAGCCGGGGATCAGCATCTTTCTGGGAACTGCGCCGGTAGCAACGATGATCTCGTCGTAGCCGCGGAGGATGCCCAGATCGTTGATCTCGGTGTTGAAGCGGATGTCGAGGCCGGCCTTCTTGACTTCGTTCTCATACCAGGTGATGAGAGCCTTGTCGTTCTCCTTGAAGCTCATTGCGGAAGCAGTGAGGAACAGGCCGCCGATGCGGTCGGTCTTCTCGAAGACAACGGGCTTGTGGCCGCGCTGGAGCAGAACCAGGCCTGCCTCTACGCCGCCGATACCGGCGCCGATGATAGCGACCTTCTTGGGGTTCTTGGTCGGAACGATCTTGTAGCGGTTGTGCTGCATGGTCGGAGGAGTAAGTGCGCAGCGGCCAAGGTGCAGGGAGTCCTCAAGACCCTGAATGTTTGCGGTGCCCTTGAACTTAGCAAAGTTGAAGCAGCCGTTGTGGCAGCGGATGCAGGGCTTGATCTCGTCCTCGCGGCCTTCCTGAATCTTGATGATCCAATCGGGATCGACGAGGTTCTGACGTGCGATTGCGACAGCGTCCAGACGGCCGGCAGCGATCTCCTCTGCTGCGGTCTCGGGCAGCATACGGCCTGCGCATGCTACGGGCTTGTCGGTGAACTTCTTTATGTGCTCAACATCCTTGAGGTTGCAGTTGTCGGGCATGTACTGAGGCGGATGTGCCCAGTACCAAGCGTCGTAGGTACCGTTATCGCAGTTGAAGAAGTCGTAGCCTGCGTCGCCGAGGTACTTGATAGCCTTCTCGGACTCGGGCATATCACGGCCCCACTCTACGAACTCTTCGCCGGGAACAGCGCCCTTGCCCCAAGTCTTGGTGTAGGACTTGACGGAGTAACGCAGGGATACGGGGAAGTCTTCGCCGGCGTATCTCTTGATGCACTGTACGATCTCGACGGGGAAGCGGAAACGGTTCTCGAAGGAGCCGCCGTACTCGTCTTCACGCCAGTTCCAGTTCTCCATGGTGAACTGGTCAAGCAGGTAGCCTTCGTGGACAGCGTGGATCTCAACGCCGTCAACGCCTGCGTCGCGCAGCATCTTTGCGGTCTTGCCGAATGCCTCGACCATCTCGTGGATCTCCTTGACGGTCAGAGGACGGGAGAGCATATCCTCCTGCCAACGGTTAGGAGTTGCAGATGCGGAAGCGCAGCTGTAGCTTACGTCAACGATGGGGGATGCGATCTTGTTGAGGATGGGATTCTTGTTCAGGACGACCATCCAGGGGGTAACTGCCATGGAACGGCCAAAGCCAGCTGCCAGCTGGATGAACAGCTTTGCGCCGGTCTTGTGGTACTCTACCATGTACTCCTTGAGCTGCTTGAACATTCTCTTGTTCTGGTACAGCCAGCGGCGGCCCATGGTATCACGGACACACTGCATGCCGGGGAGAACAAGGCCAACGCCCTTCTGCGCTCTCTGGAGCAGGAAATATGCTGCCTCTTTGTCGAAATGGCAGGGCTCAAGCCAGCCAAACAGAGAGGTGCCGCCCATGGAACACTGGACAATGCGGTTTTTTATCTCGACATTGCCGATCTTGAACGGAGTGAATAGGGGTGCGTACTTTTCGTTCATCATATGGTTCTTCCTTCCTTTAAATATGATTTGCAAAATTTATACGGTAGACGCCGCAGGTAAAGCTGCGGTGTCGAACGTTTACAAAACAGTTTCACGCCTCAGGTTGACGTGCCTCTACACAATAGTGTGGTCAGTATAGCACATTTTTTCACAAATTGCAACCACAATATCTCCCTTTAAAAGCATGTTTTTTGTGCTTTATGTTGCACATCTGCCCCCCGAACCGGTCTGTAATTCTCCATTACATACATCAAATTGTGACACAGACGTGAAAACAGGGCATGTGCGCCGGCATGCCCTGTTTTTGTATTTATCAAGTTCTATCCCTCGGTGCGGTAGAAGGTCTGGCCGATGATGAGGCCGCTGGATGCGTCGATTATATATCTGTACTCGGTCACGGAGCCGGTAAACTGCACCTTGTAGCACACGGTGTCGCCGATCTTTATCATCTCCGCCGACAGGTCCTTGGCCTTATCCTGCGTTATTCCGGCGTCCGAGAGCGCCGTTTCGCGTGCGGCCGCATAGCCGATATAGTCCGAGTCGCTTATTATGCAGCTTCGCAGGGGCGAGATCATGACGATGCACAGAAGCAGCATCGCTATCATCTGCGGTGCGCCGTGCCTGACTCTGCCGCGCCGGGCAGCGCCGCGCGAGCGCCGCACAGCCGCCCTGCGCCTGTCCTTTTCGGAAAGATGAGCGCCGCTGCCGCGTTTTATATTCGCTTGCTGTCTGAGGTGTTTTCCGCCCGAAGCCAAGCAGCACTCCTCCTTTGCGATGGGCTGTACAATCCTAATCATTATATATATCCGGGTACCGTTTTGTCAACATAACATCTGTCGTATCACGCGATCAGGCAAACAAAAGACCGCAGCGTAAACTGCGGCCTTTTGTTTTGGAGAAATAGAGAGGATATATGTCGGGAGGAAGAGAGAGCCCTCCCGATAAAGGAGAAGAAACATAGCGTGGTTATTGCTTCGGGAAGCTGTACACCCCGAACTCGCTGACGCCGTTTGTTCCGGCATCGGGCTCGGATTCGTCAAAGGTGATGTTCAGCGTCTCGTATCTGCCGGCGCGGTACACTGTTATGTTCGCGCTTTCGCCGGCCTTATAGCTCTTGACCGCGGCGTTGAGGTCGGAGTAGCCTCCGATGGCTTCGCCGCCGAGCTCGGTGATGATATCGCCCGCGGCCAGCCCCGATTTCTCGGCGCTTTTGCCGGTCTCGACATTATACACATACGCGCCCTCGGGCATATTGTAATACTGCGCATACATCGAGGTGTAGCGATTGTCTATATCGACGCCCATATAGGCCTTGCCGCTGACGTAGCCCTTGGTTATGAGCTCGTTTGCGATGTCGGCCGCGTCGTTTATCGGTATCGCAAAGCCCAGTCCCTCCACGCCGGAGGAGCCGACCTTCGCGGTCGCAATGCCTATGACTTCGCCGTTTTCGTTGTAAACAGGTCCGCCGGAGTTGCCGGAGTTGATGGCTGCGTCGAACTGGAACATGTTTATCGCGGCGCTGCTGCGGTCGGTCGTGATGCTGCGGTCAAGCGCGCTCACGCGGCCGGAGGTCATTGAAAAATCAAGCTCGCCCAGAGGATTGCCGATGGCAAACACATTGTCGCCCACGGCGATCTTGTCGCTGTCGCCGATGGCGGCGGGGTTCAGATCCGACGCCTCGATCTTCAGGACCGCAACGTCGTTATCCTGATCGAAGCCGACTATCTTGGCCTCGTAGCTCGATTTGTCCTTGAACAGGACGTTTATCTTGTTTCCGTTTTTCTGTGCCGACTCGATGACGTGATAGTTCGTCATGATATATCCGTCGGCAGTTATTACAAATCCGGTACCGGCGACCGCGCTTGCGCTCTGCTGGCCGAATATGTTTGAGCTGCTGCTCTCGAGCGAGATGCCCACCGTCTGCCGGCAGCCGAGCTCGTAGATGTCGTTTGCCGATGCCGGTGAGGTGCTGACGGTTTTGCCCACGGTCGTGGTGACAACGGTGTCGGCCGAGCCGGTCTTTACGCCGTCCGCCTCGATATCGCCCCGAAGCGCGCTCCAGGATACGAAGCCGCCCGCCATGCCGCCGATCAGCGCACAGGCAAGGCATATGCAGGCCATCCTGAGCGTGCCGCCGCGCGGTGCGCCTTCCGGCTTCTCGTGAGGCTTCTTTTCCTCGGGGGCGTAGTAGTTGGGGACCTCCGTCGCCTCGTCCTGCGGGACGTACTCCGCGTCCTCGTACAGGCGCTGCTCGGGCCGCACATAGTGGTACTCGCCGTCCGTTCCGATGCCGTCGGACGAGCTGTCTGTTCTGTTGTCTCTGCTGTCGTCCATAACGGCCTCCGCTTATGCTCGCTTCGATCTTGTGCTCTTATAATACACATTCTTTATGACAAAGGCATGAACAAAAACAAAAAAATCTATAAACGTTTTTTCGGTGGCGCATTGAGGCACCTACGGATACGCATATTGCGTCAGCCCGGTTCGATACTGCCGACGAAATAAGAACACTGCCGCGCTTTTTCAGTGGCGCATTTAGGTTGTACCTATACGTTTATTGCCGGTGCCCGGTTCGATACAT
>CAVGXR010000072.1:0-7100 GCA_963633225.1 Collinsella aerofaciens | reverse complement strand
CCTTCACCTGCGATGAGATCTGGCTGGCAATGCCCCACCGCAGCGAGGACGACGCACGCAACGTCGTGCTCAACGAGATGAACAAGCCCTTCACCGAGTACGCGCTCGACGATGCCGAGATGGCAAAGTGGGATGCGCTCATCTCCGTGAGAAATGATGTCAACGGCGTGCTCGAAAAGGCCCGCGCCGACAAGCGCATCGGCAAGCCCCTCGAGGCATCCGTCACCCTGCGCGCCACCGGCGAGAGCAAGGCGGTGCTCGATAAGGTTTCCGGCATGGACCTCAAGGAGCTGCTCATCGTCTCCGAGTGCCTCATCGCCTCCGACGGCGAGGCCGACGAGAGCGCCGTCACCGCCTCCGGCTCGTACAATCAGGGGCTGACCGTCTCCGTCAAGGAGGCCGAGGGTACAAAGTGCCCGCGCTGCTGGATGCACTCGAAGGATGCTGACCCCGAAACCGGCCTCTGCCCCCGCTGCAAAAGTGTTTTAGAGGCGTGATTTTAGAGGCGCATTGAGGCAGTCACGGATACGCATATCTCTGGTGGCACGGTATCGAAACAATGGCATAAATAAATATGTTTCGCGTCCCGCGAGTGCTGTGCAATGTTTTTGCAGCATCTCAAAAGCTGCGCCGCAACCCGTAGGGAACGGGCTTGCCCGTTCCGCTTGTGGTGTCTATCTGCGCACCGAAACAGCCGCAACCTTGTCCGTCTGCACCAGACTAAAACCAAATACATATGCAAAAGACAGCTTGGATTCAAACATCCGAGCTGTCTTTTCAGCATTTAATATAGATATTAGTACCGACTTCACGGAACAGGCAAGCCTGTTCCCTACAGGGATTGGCGGTAGTTTCGGTCGGGCATAAGCAACCACATCCAGCTTAATTTTCATGCGAAATGCCCGCCACGGCGAGTGGCCAAGCCCGTTCCCTACAGGGATTGGCGGTAGTTTCGGTCGGGTATAAGCAACAGCATCTTGCTTAATTTTCATGCGAAATGCCCGCCACGGCGAGTGGCCGGGCAAGCCTGTTCCCTACAGGGATTGGTGGTAGTTTCGGTCGGGCATAAGCAACTACGTCTTGCTTGATCTCCATGCGAAATGCCCGCCACGGCGAGTGGCCAAGCCTGTTCCCTACAGGGCGCGGCGCAGCATTTGAGATGCTGCAAAACATTTTACCGCACCTACGGTACGCGAAACGTTCTTATTTATTCCGTTGTTTCCGGTCGGGACACCGCAATCACTTATAGGTACAGCCTCAATGCGCCACCAAAAAAGCTCCCGAAGCATTTCGGGAGCTTTGTCATATCAGGTTTTGCTCAATGCGCGGGGGAGGCTCACTTTGCTCTGAGGAGGAAGGTGACGGCCTGGGCGCGGGTGACGGGGTCGTTGGGGCTGAAGGTGGTGTCGCTTGTGCCCTTGACGATGCCCTTCTCGACTGCCCATGATACGGACATGGCGTAGTAGCAGTTAAACTGGCCTACATCCGAGAAATTGCACCATGTGCGGACCTCCTCGGAGCCGTTTGCACGCCAGACCATGGTGACGATCTGAGCGCGGGTGCAGACTGCGTTGGGGCTGAAGGTGGTATCGGTCGTGCCGAGAGTGATGCCCTCGGAGTATGCCCACATGATGGCGTTGTAGTATACGCTGTCCTTGCTCACGTCGGTGAAGGGGTTATTCACGTCCTCGGCGACCTCGGGCGAGCCTGCTGCGCGGTACATGAGGGTGACGATCTGAGCGCGGGTGCAGTCCTTGTCGGGGCTGAAAGCGGTGTCGCTCGTGCCCTTGGTGATGCCGTTTACATATGCCCAGAGGATCGAGTCGAAGTATGCGCCGGCCTTAACGTCCTCAAACGGCATACTGTAGCTGACGCTGCCGCGGGGAGCTGCGTACTCCTCGCCGATAACGCCCTTGAGCTCGGTGGTGATGTAGTCCATCAGCGCCTCGTCGAGGGGGATGCCGGTGTCAAACTGGCTGGTGGCGGAGGCGAATGCATAGTAGGTGTCGCCGCCGGCTGCGAGGAAGTTGTTGGTAATGACGGCATAGGTGGCTTCTGCGTCAAAGGCCTCGCCGTTTATGCTGTTGATGGTGACGCGGTTGATGGTCTTGGGACCGTAGTAGGTCGAGCCGGGATAGGCGTCCTCGTTTGCGTCATATGCCTTGGAGGTGTCTATCGTGTAGTCGATGCCGGAGACCTGCGGGAAGCCGCCGATGGTGCTGACGGGGGAGCAGTAGGTCGAAGCCTCGAGCGCCTCGAGCAGCTCTGCGCCCGTGATGTAGACGACAGCGATGGTGTTGCCGAAGGGCAGAACGGTGTTGACATCCTTCTTGCTGATGTCGCCCGCTGCGATGGCTGCGCGGATACCGCCGCCGTTGGTGACTGCGACGATGTGCTTGTCGTCAACGGTAACGCCGCCGGTCTTCTTTATGGTCCATACCATGGAGTCGGTGATGAGGTCGCCGAGGTTGGTCTCGCCGTCGCGGTTGCCGTAAAGGCCGGTTTTTGCGCTGTAGCTTCTGTCGCCGTTGAGATTGACCTCGTTCTTTGCAAATGCAGCGCCCATCTCGTCATTGATCTTGTCGATGATGGACTTAGCCGCAGCAGCAACGGTCTCGTCGGCTGCGGACTCTTTGCTGAGGGCAACGAGCTCATTGCTTACGATCTTCTTTTCAGCATTGTCGATGACGACAACACCGATGTTTGCAAATGCCGTGCCGGTGGACTGGATGGGCTCGCCGTTATCGCCGGCGGTCATAACGGTGTGGGAGTGGCCGTCGATGACGAAGTCAACGCCCGTGAGACCTGCCCACATATCGGTCGAGCGGTTGGGTGCGCTCTCGGAATCAACGCCGAGGTGAGCCAGAACGACGACAACATCGGCCTCGCCCTGAAGCTTGTCAGCCTCAGCCTGAACCGCCTTGGTCATGTCCTCGCCTGCAAGCCAGGTAAGACCCTTGATGAGTGCGGGGTTTGCCTTAGTCTGGCTCTCGGGGGTGTTAACGCCGATGAAGCCGACCTTCAGATCGCCGACGGTGATGATCTTGCTGCCTTCAAAAACGGAGTTGCCGTCCTCGTCGAGAACGTTGCAGCATACAACGTCGAACTTGGCTTCCTTGAGGTTCTCAACGAGCTGTGCGTAGCCGTAGTCGAACTCGTGGTTGCCGATGGTGGCAATGTCGTAGCCGGCTGCGTTCATCATCGTGACCGCATTCAGACCCTTGTTCGAGCTGACATAGACCTGACCCTGACTGAAGTCGCCTGCGTCGGCAACTATGACCTGAGCGCCCTGCGCTTCATACTCGGCTGCAAGTGCCGCCATGTTTGCGTAGCCCGCTATAGCGCCGTGAACGTCGTTCGAGTGCAGGATAACGGTCTTGCCCTCCATGCTGGGGGTCTCCTCGTCTGCAAATGCGGGAACTGCCAGAGCAAATACCATGGCAAGGACCAGCATCAGAGCAAGGAGCTTCTTCATGTTTTTCATGTGACTCCTCCTGATATTTTTTTCGGAATTTCCGATAAAAGCATTATAACACAGGCGCAGCGGCTTCGACAAGCTCTTAACATATAACGTTTCCACGAAAAACCGGGCACAAATTAGTGCACAATCGACAAGCACGCTATTAACAGAATGTTAATTTTTCAGCTAAGTGTCCCTTATTGACTTTTTATTATTAAATGTTATGATATTTTTGATATTAAAGTAAGGGATTCGAAGGAGCATTACATGCTGTTTTTTAAACGGATACAGAAAAAAACGCTGAAAATAGCGATCATTGCGCTGCTGGTGCTGGCTCTGCTGCTGGCGCTGGCATTCTCCTGGTTCGGAACGATAGAGCTTGCGCAGCTGAACACGCGCTCGCTCATGGACTGGCGGCTCGGCGGCTCGATAAGCTTCATCCGCAACGCGGAGGATGCGCAGCAGTATGACGAGGACGGCTACGAGTGGTTCACCGACGAGCGCGGCGAGGGCATCATGCAGGCCGACACGAACACGCGCTACTATCTCGGTAAGCACCCCGATTCCGGCATAGGCAGCTACGGCGTGGTCGGCTTCTCCTCGTCCGAGAAGTATTACTCCGTCCTCGGCATCCGCGTCGGCGACGATGAGCTCGAAGCAAAGACCCTGCTGCTCAACGCCAAGTACAAGATCACAAGCGGCGGCTTCAACGCCTGCCGCGCCGAAAAGGGCCGCGTCGCCATCGAGCTCAGCTTCGAGCACGGCAGTGTCACAAATGTCGCAGCCTACCTCACCACCACCAGGTTTTTTTAGAGGCGCATTAAGGCTGTACCTATACGTTGATTGAAGCGGTTAGCCCTTAGCTGTTAGTTGTTAGCTAAATGTGTTTGCCTGACGGCAAACAATTTGATTACATCTCATTCGTCAGCCGACAGGCTGCGAGTGAAGAAGTAAAAGGTAATAGGTAATAAGTATGGTGTGCGCTTCGCGCACAAATTAAATTTCATTCGCTCGGAGAGCGAATACCTACAGCTAACTGCTAACGGCTAAAGCTGCGCAAGGAGGACTTATGAAAAAACGCTTACTGGCCGGAGCGCTTGCGCTGCTGTGCCTTACGGGCTGCTCGGCGCCTGTGCCCGTTCCGCAGGAGCTGCCGTCATCAGGCGGCGGCGGAACGGTCGTTGCCTATGTTCCGCTGGACGACCGCCCCGTCAACACAGACAGGGTGGCGTATCTGGCCGGTTCTCTCGGCTATGAGCTCGTCATGCCGGACGAGGAGGACTACCGCACGCGGCTCGATGAGCAGCCTCTCGGCGAAAGCGGCCTGAAATACGGCGACCGCGCCGCGCTGTACGAGTGGGTGCTCGCGCAGGAGGAGGCCGGCTGCAACCGGTATATCCTGTCGCTCGACCAGCTTCTGTCCGGCGGGCTTGTAAACTCCCGCTGCTTTACCGGCGAGGCCGTCACGCTTTCCGACGGCACCGTCATGAGCGAGACCGAGCTCATACAGAGCCTGCTTGCGGCGCTGTCCGCGCCGGAGAACGAGATCTGGCTGCTTGACACGGTCATGCGCCTTGCGCCGACGGTCGGCTACGACGGCAACACGCTCGAGGACTACAACTCGCTGCGCGAATATGCAATGCAGGCGCGGCCTGAGCTTGACGGCGACGCGCTCACGATAGAAAACATCGTCAGGAGCTATCCCTACTCGTCCGGCGGTGAGCTCATACCCTATGACGAGGCGGTCACGAGCGTTTATTTTCAGGCCCGTGCACGCAAGCTGGAGCTCATAAAATGTGCGCTGGACGCAGCCGAGGGCATGGATAATGTGCGCTTTCTCATCGGCGTTGACGACTCCGCACCGTCGGCAAGCATCCAGACAAGCGAGCTCAAGTGGCTGCGCAGGGAGCTCGGCGAGCGCGGCGCGGTGCTCTCGGGCGCGGATGAGGGCGGTATGCTGGCCGTGTGCAGAATGTACGAGGAGCTCGATTATGACGGCACTCTGCCGCAGGTGCGCATCCGCTGCTTCGGCGGCGGCGAGGACAGCGCGTCGAGCGCCTACGATCACGAGTCGCTCAGTGAGATCATCCGTGCGCATCTGAGCTATCTCGGCCTCGGCGAGGCGGGCTCCGGCGGCGAAAATGTGCTCGATCTCATCGTGCTGACAAAGCCGGCTGACGAGAGCCTGAAGAGCAGCTACATCAGCAGCGCTATCGACGCGCTGCGCGAAAACGAGGAAAACGGCACGCCCACGATGCTCATGGACGCAGCCAACAATCAATACGGCACGGACTTCCAGAAAAAGCTCGTGCAGCGCACGCAGCTCGGCTTCCTGCTGGGCTATGCGGGCTACTATGACCTTGCAAACGTCACGGGCACTACCCTTGCAAACGGAATTGCGCGCTGGCTCTGCCTTGCTCAGGGCGGCGCAAAAACGCAGGAGCAGCTCGATGATTTCCGGCGCACGCTTGCCGATTCGCTGATAAAGGATATCTGCTACAAAAACGACACCAAGATCGAGCTGGAGCAGTACATCCGCTCAGAGCTCGGCGGCGATCCCGATAATTTCTGCCGCAGCGGTACCGATGTGCAGCTCGTGCTGGACAAGGCGCAGAAGTCGATGGAGAGCTCCGCCGCGCCTGTGCTCAGGAACCTTGAACGCAGCGCGTATCTTGTCGATCTCAGCGGCAGCACCGCCGGCTTCGGAACCTTCACCATCACCGATCTCAGCTTCCCATGGCTGCGCATCTTCGAGCCCCGTTACCTTTTAGAGGCGCATTAAGGCTGTACCTATACGGAGATTGCGGTGTCCCGACCGGCGGCATTGGATGAAATAAGTACGTTTCGCGTACCGTAGGTGCGATGCAATGTTTTTGCAGCATCTCAAATACTGCGCCGCAGCCTGTAGGGAACGGGCTTGCCCGTTCCGCTTGCTGAGGCTTCCACCGCACTGAAATCGGCGCACCCGTAGGGAACGGGCTTGCCCGTTCCGTTTGTTGAAGCTATCTGCGCACTGAAATAGCTGCTTACATTGTTTGTCAATGCCAGACTAAAGCCAAACGTAAAACAAAAAAGACAGCTTGGGTTCAAACATCTAAGCTGTCTTTTCAACATTTAATATAGGTTTTTGTTCCGGCTATGCGGAACAGGCAAGCCTGTTCCCTACGAGGATTGGAGGTAGTTTTGGTCGGGCACGAGCAGCAGCATACAGCTTAATCTTAATGCGAAATGCCCGCCACGGCGAGTGGCCAGGCTTGCCTGTTCCCTACGGGGTGCGATGCAGCTTTTTAGATGCTGCACAAACCCTGCACCGCACTCATGGGAAGCGCGAGTGTTTTTATTTTGTCTGCATTCTTCGGTCGGGCATCCGCACCCTCCGTATCGGTGCAGCCTCAATGCGCCTCTTAAATGCCTATTTGGAGCATAGGAATGACGGATTGGAGCGGAAACGGAGGGGCGCATAAGCTACAATGCATATTGTAACCCCCATATGTATCTTCTTTGTCCGCAGAGCGGTCAGGTCTCCGCTCTGTGCGACATGAACCGGCGCCCAGCCAGCGCACGGTTCTGCCTTTCCTTTACCATAGCAAAGTTCTATACTCCTTTTATCTTCACTTTATGCACACTTTGCGGCAAAGCT
>CAVGXR010000071.1:0-9932 GCA_963633225.1 Collinsella aerofaciens | reverse complement strand
CCCGTTTTCTCTATTATACCAGAAACGGGGATGCTTGAAAATGGTTTTTTGACAGTCCGAGCATTAAAAAACCCCGTCCTCTCGGACGGGATTTTTTAATGCGATTTTTTACTGTCTTGCTTCGATGTATTCGACGATCTTGCCGACGGTGGGCAGCTCCGCTGCGTCCTCGTCGGGGATCTGGATGCCGAACTCGTCCTCAACGGACATGATGAGCTCGACAACGTCAAGCGAATCCGCGCCGAGGTCATCAACGATATTGGTATCTTCGGAAATGCTGCCTGCGGATACTTCGAACTGCTGTGCAAGGATCTGCTGTATCTTTTCAAGTATCATAATTTATTCCTCCAATATATCTTCTTATGCCCATTCACGGCTCTGCGGCTTATTGCCCGTGTTCTGCGGACGGTCGTAGGATACGACGACGCGGCGGTTGGGCTCTGTGCCGGTCGAGCTTGTGGTTACGCCCTCATAGTCCTGAAGGGCGGCGTGGATAATGTGACGCTCGTAGCTGTTCATAGGCTCAAGCGCCATGCTGCGCTTATACTTGATGACCTTTGCCGCCATCTTCTCGGCAAGGCGGACGAGCGATTCCTCGCGCTTTGCACGGTAGCTCTCGGCATCGACGCAGATGTGCATATGCTTGTCGCTGCCGCGGTTGATGACGTAGTTGGTCAGGTGCTGGATGGCATCGAGAGTCTCACCCCTGCGGCCTATGACCGCGCCCATGTTGGGGCCCGAGAGGTTGACGGCAATGCTCTTGCCGTCGCGGCGGCTGATCTCGATATCGGCCTTGACATCCATGCGCTCGAGAAGTCCCTCAAGGAAGGCTCTTATATCGGCAAACTCGCCGCTTGCAGCGGGCTTTGCCTCAGCCTTTTCGGGAGCTTTTGCCTTGGCAGCGGGTGCTGCCTTCTCGACCTCGGGCTCTGCCTCGGTCTCAGGCTCGTCGGGAGCTTCGTACTCGACGCGCACGACCGCCGGAGACGCGCCTATGCCCAGAAATCCGGATTTTGCACGCTCGACGACGGTTACGGAAACATCGTCGCGCTCAAGTCCGAGTTCCTTCAGGGCTGCTGCGATGGCTTCATCCTCGGTGCGGCCTGTGGTTTCCAAAGACTTTATCATGTTTCACTATTCTCCTGTGACTGTTCAGGCTCTTCCTCGGTCTGAGCTTCCTCCTCGGGCGCTGCTGCCGGCATTTCATTGGCGTAGCGGTCGGGGTCGTAAGCTCTGCCTCTGGCGTAGCGGCGCTTGCCGACCTGAGAGGGGTTCTCGGGCTTATCTATGCCGAGCTTTTCGAGGCGTGCCTCACGCTCGGCTCTTTCGCTTGCCGCGATGCGCTCCGCGTCGGCCTGCTTCTGCTGAGCCTGCATTTTCTTCTTGCTGGTGTTGTTGTTGCGGGTAGTTGCACCCTCCGCCTTGAGCTGCTCGTGCTCCTCATGGCGGCGTGCACGCTCCTCGTCCTTCTCCTTCTGTGCCGCGATACGCTCCGCGTCCTCGATATCGAGCTTGCGCTTGTAGTACTTGGTGAGTATAAGATCACGGACGATGCCGAAGCAGCTGTTGGCGATCCAGTAAACGCCGAGAGCCGCAGGCATGATGAAGCAGATCCAGACGGACATAAGGGGCATCATGAGGTTCATGGTCTTCATGCTCATTGCCGCCTGTCCTGCCTGAGGAGGATTGGTCGCCTGGCTGATCCTCATCGAGGCCCATGAAAGGAACGCTGCGATCAGGGGGATAAGGAACAGGCCGATGTTCGCAAAGATATCGGCGCTCGAAAAATCATAGTTCCAGATCTTCCAGTCGGGGATCGTGCCGAGGTTCATGCCGAGAAAGCTGTAGTCGATGTCGAGAAGCTTCCCGTCAAAGTTGCCGAGCGCGTTTACGACCGCGTCCCAGTTCTTGTGGATAGCATCGGCGACACCTATCTGATCGTAGGTACCCTGCTTTGAGGCAACAAAGCCCGCGTTCTTGGCCGCCCATTCGGTGAGCTTTTCGACGCTCTCGCTGCTCAGACCCATCATGTAGCCGAGAGGCTGACGGATAACGCCGTACAGAGCGATGAGTATCGGGAATGGCAGCAGTGACCACAGGCAGCCGGAGGTGGGGCTTGCGCCCTGCTCCTTGTACAGCTTCATGACTTCCTGCTGATACTTCTGCTGGTTGCCCCTATGCTTTTTCTCCAGCTCCTTGAGCTGGGGCTGGATTCGGGTGGTCTTCATCATGCCCTTCTTGCTCTTTGCCATGAACGGCAGGAGGATCAGATTGACCACGAGAGCGAAGAGTATAACGGCAAGACCGTAGCTGTCGGTCCAGTTATAGAGGATCTCCAGCAGTCTGGCAAACGGCCAGACTATAATATCCCATAGTGACATAAGTTTCTCCTTGTATTCCGATCCTCGTCAGGGAACGGGATCGAAGAAATCGTGTTCGCCGAGGTGAAAAGGATGACACCTCGACAGCCGCTTCAGGGCGAGCCAGCCGCCCTTCAAGGCCCCGTATTTCTCGATGGCCTCAACGGCATACTGTGAGCAGGTCGGGATAAATCTGCACCTCGGCGGAAATGCCGGGGAGACGTATTTCTGATAAATGCGGATAAGCGCGAGAAGAAGCCTTTTCATTGCTCTTCACCTCTTAGCAGCTGAAGCTCTTCGCAGGCGTGCAGGAAGGCACGCTCCATCTTGGCGTAATCGCCATCGACGCAGCGGCTGCGTGCAACGATGACGATATCCGCGCTTGCAATGAGCTTGTCGGAGTTTAGCCTGTATATCTCCCTGAGTCTGCGCCGCACGCGGTTGCGCACGACTGCCTTGCCCAGCTTTGTGGACACGGTGTAGCCCACGCGGCGGTGACCCCGCTGCGTTTTGAGGACATACACGACCATATAGGGCGTAACGGCGGTCTTGCCTTTGTTATAAAGCCGTTTGAACTCATAATTCTTTTTCAGAGTTGACCTGAAATCCAATTATTCCACCCTTGCTTTCCGTTTTTCTCAGCAAACACATTAAGGGCGGAGGTTAGCCGCCCTAAAAATTTATTTGCTTTTCCTGCTCGGAGCTGCCAAATCAGGCGCTCAGCTTTGCTCTGCCCTTTGCTCTGCGGCGGGCAAGGACCTTGCGGCCATTTGCGGTGGCCATTCTTTTGCGGAAGCCGTGCTCTTTCTTGCGCTGACGCTTCTTGGGCTGGTAGGTACGCAGCATGTTTGTGCACTCCTTTCAGAATAATACTCAACATTGAGCCGGAGCTCAAAGCAGTTGACAAATTAAAACCTCCGATACCAACAGGCATCGGAAGTTTATTATATACGATATGCTTTTGCCCTGTCAAGGTTTTTTTATTTATAGCCCTCGGAGACGAACCGCTCGGGTAGCATGGGCAGCCCGTCCCGAAAGCCGTTTTATGCCTTGCTGAGGTCCTCGCCGCGCAGGTACTTGCCGAGCGGCTTTCGGAGAAGCGTGCCGATGACGAGTATTGCAGCCATGTCGATGAGCATGTATGCGCCGTTATACAGCGCCGAGTACAGCCACGGGGTGGTCATGGTCATGTTGAAAAACTCCTCCGGCATGTAGGATGCCCAGACGGTAGCCCCGACGACATAGTGGACGAGGAAGCGGGCAATACAGGCGACGACGGTGCCGATAAAGAAGCCGTTCTTCCTGCCCTTGAACAGTCCGGCAAGAGCGAGCACGGTGTAAGCAACGAGATAGTCGCCGATTATGGACTGCCAGCCGAGCGCACTGCCGCCATCGAGCATGAACTGGATAACGCTGTAGACAAAGCAGCCTGCCAGAGACGGGCCGAAGCCCCAGCGGACGCAGAAGACGAGTATCGGCAGCATCGCCAGATCGAACGAGCCGCCCTGAGGCATCTTCCAGACAGGCAGCATGCTCAGCACGGTCGCCAGAGCGATGAAGATCGCGCCTTCGCATATGCAGCGAAGAGTAAGATTGGATTTTTTCATTTTTCTATTCCTCCTAAAGAATACGAAAAACCGCACTGCAAATGCAATGCGGTCATAGGAAAACGATTTGATATGAATTTTCGTTTCCTACGCCGGCATTACCCGGATCAGGTTCGAGGGTCTCGGAAATTCGATTCTTTCCGTCTCAGCCGAGAAAAACTCAGCACCCCTTTTGCACAGCTATCTTAATATCTTAAGGCTGTTTTGTCAAGTCCTGCCGACATAGTCGGTGAAAAATTTCTGCTTCGGCAGCCATGAGAGCAGCGGAAGCCCCGCGATGAACATGACGGCGGCTTCGCCCAGAGCGACCTCGCCCGCAAAGACGGCGAAGGCACCGAAGTTTTTGACAGGATCAAGACCCGCAAGGACTATCGTGAGCATCGCGCCGACAATAAGGCCGTTCCACACGACGGGCATCAGGCAGGCAAGGATCTTTTTGTTATGCTTTCCGCAGCAGGATATGCACAGGCAGGCAAGGAGCGTTGCAAGAGAGCCGAAAATTATGTCCGGCAGCCCCGCCGCGCTTGCGATGTTTGCTATCGCACAGCCGAAAAACAGCCCCCATGTCGTGCTGGGCATGAAAAACGGCAGTATGCACAGCACCTCGGATATCCTGCACTGCACAGGTCCGTAGCTTATCGGCGCAAGCACCATGGTGAGCACCGCGTACAGTGCGCCGATGACGGCGGCAGTGACTATGTTTCTTGTTGTTTTATTCATTGTGTCCTCCGTTGAGTGAGAAAATGCAGCCGCAGTATTCCTGACGGTACAGACCGTATTTTTCCGACAGGATTATAGAGCGGTGATTGCCCTCACGCTTTTTGAACTCCGATGGCAGCCAGCTTACATTGTATTTTTGCGCGGCCTCGCGGCCTATGGCGTTTATCGCAACGGCATCCTTGCGCGAGGATACGGTCAGCGTCGTGCAGAACCAGTCAAAGCCCTGTTCGGCAGCGATACGCGCCGTTTCGTTAAGTCGGATGCGGAAGCACTCGAGGCACCTTCTGCCCTCCTCGGGCTCGTTCTCAAGCCCCTTTATGCGCGAAAAATAGTCCTCGCTGCGCCACGGCAGCACCATGAGCTCCGCCGTCACACCATCAGCAGCAAGACAAGCTATGAGCTTTTTCTGCGTGTCAAGACGCTTGCCGTACTCCTCCTCCGGCCAGAGATTTGGGTTATACCACAAAACGGTGACCTCGAAATGCTGCGACAGAAGCTCTATAACGGAGCTTGAACACGGCCCGCAGCAGCTGTGCAGCAGTATGCGCGGCTTAGTCTCGCCGAAGTCCACGACGATCTTATCATATTTTCTGAAAAAATTTTCTCTGTTCATATGATGCCTCGCTTGTATCCGCCAGCTTCAATGAGATATGGGCGCAGCGCATATCTGCCCGTGTGGGCAAAGCTCTTCAGCGCCGTACGCACTTCCGCCGGTATCCTGACAGTGCTCAAATGCGTCCAGACAAGGCGAAGGGCGCAGCGCATACTTGCCTGTGCGGGCAAAGCTCTTCAGCGCCGTACGCACTTCCGCCGGTATCCTGACAGTGCTCAAATGCGTCCAGACAAGGCGAAGGGCGCAGCGCATACTTGCCTGTGCGGGCAAAGCTCTTCAGCGCCGTACGCACTTCCGCCGGTATCCTGACAGTGCTCAAATGCGTCCAGACAAGGCGAAGGGCGCAGCGCATACTTGCCTGTGCGGGCAAAGCTCTTCAGCGCCGTACGCACTTCCGCCGGTATCCTGACAGTGCTCAAATGCGTCCAGACAAGGCGAAGGGCGCAGCGCATACTTGCCTGTATGTGTAAGCCCTTCAACGCGGTATGGGCGCATTTGAGCCTGTCAGGAAAAACGTTTTACATTATATATACTTATATTTTACCTGTCAACCAGGTAGGCTGCTTGTTTGTAAAGTTTGTTTTTTATATACTAATTAAGGGCTTGAAGAAGCAAAAATTGAGGAGGAAAAACATGAAATTAGACATTTATATGCGACGGAGCGCGGCGCTGCTGCTTGCCCTTATAATGGTGTGCACACTGATAACGCCCGCGCTGGCCGCACAGGACAGTTCGTCTGACAGCATTGATCTGAAGATCGCCGTCATGAGCGATACGCACTATCTTTCACCGACGATGATCAAGAACAGCGAGGACTATGTGACGGATCTCAACAGCGACCGCAAGCTTTTTACGGAGAGCAGCCAGATAAATCTCGAGCTGCTTGACGCGGTGAGAGAGGATAAGCCGGATGTGCTTCTCGTATCCGGCGACCTCACGAAGGACGGTGAGCTCGAGGGACACAGAGAGTTTGCCGCACGCCTTCAGCAGGTGCAGAAGGATGTTCCGGGCATGAAGGTCTACGTCATAAACGGCAACCACGATGTCCGCAACTCGGATGCCAAAAACTTTAACACAGCCAGCGGCAAGGCCGTTCCCGCAACGCGCACAGAGCCGGAGGATTTTTCCTCTGTCTACGATTTTGTCTACTCCGATGAGAGCATAACTGCGCGCTACACTCCGCCGGCGGGCAAGGAGTCCGGCCAGCTTTCATATGTTGCAAAGCCCTGCGAGGGTCTTACCCTCATCGTGCTCGACACCTGCTGCTACAGCGCCGACAACACCTCGGATAACGAGGACGAGCACGAGACCCGCGGCGAGATGAGCCCCGAGCTCGTTGCATGGGCGGTCGAGCAGATAAAGGCTGCCAAAGCAAACGGCGACCGCGTTATCGGCATGGCACACCACGGCTTTATACCGCATTTTTCTATGGAGCCCGACGTTCTCAGCATGTACCTTGTCGAGGATTATGCCGACATTTCCACCAAGCTCGCCGACGCGGGTCTTGAAATGATATTCACCGGCCATATGCACGCAAACGACATTGCCGCAATGACCACCGAAAGCGGCAATACTCTCTACGATATTGAAACCGGCTCGAACCTCACCTACCCCTCGCCGATGCGCTTTGTGCAGCTGCGTGAGGTATCCGGCAGTCTCATTGCTTCGGTCAGCACGCTCAACCACATAGGTCCTATCACCTATTACAACGCAGTTTCCGGCAAAAGCGAGACCATTGCCGACGTGACCGAGTACGGAAGGGAGCACGGGCTTTCCGAGGATATGCTCAAGACAGTCGCGGGAAGCTATGTCGGCAGCTTTCTTAAAAAGCTCAGTCCTATCGAAACAAGCATTTCAAAATGGATAAACGAGCGCATCGTCAGCAACATTCAGGGCATCATCTCCGAGGGCGTGAACATCCCCGTTTCGGACGGAAAGACCCTGCTTGACGCGGTGAACTATATCTATCAGAGCCATCTCGGCGGCGAGGACGACGGTAATTATCCGGCGTGGGTGCAGGAGGGGCTCAAAAAGCTCAAGGACGGCGAGATACTCGACGAGCTCCTTTCTATCGTCAAGAAATACGCCTTCGGCGACGCGGCCTCGGCTCTGAAGTTCGATAACTTCTTTACCAAGGCTATCAAGACCAAGGTAAACGACTACATTTATAAAATTGCCGACTCCATGGGCAACGACTCAAACTTCAGCTCAGATAACGACGCACTGATCGTTTTAAACGGCAATCTGATCACAACGAACGTCACGCTCTCCTGCGGCTCGAGCACCGTGAGTGCTCCGGCAATCATCGACGGCGGCGAGTGCATCGTGTTCCCGACGCGCATCATGATGCGGGAGCTCGGCGCAGGCGGCAAGACCGTTTCCGTCGATGTATCCGATACCGGCATCGACACGGTGAAGATATGGGAGCGCGGCATATCGGCTCTGGCGGCGGCGAATAATATAAGCTTCGTCACCGGCATGGGCACAGTAAGCTTTGACAGCGCAGAGCTTGCAAGCAGCGGCGATGTGAGTGTGCGTCTTAGCTCCCCCGAGCCCAATGCCGCGCAGAAGCGCGCCCTCGGCGAAAAGCTCGGCAGCGCACAGACCTTCCTCGTCTCGGCTGTGACCGATGGCAGGGACGCAGGCATAGACTGCACCCTCAGCATTCCCGTAAGCGGCAGCGGCTTTGCCGCAGCAGCAATAGCCGAGGACGGTGCGGTAAAGTCCACCCGCAGCAGCATAAGCGGCAGCGTGCTCAGCTGCAAAGCATCGTCCGGTGTTATGACCGCGGTCAGCATGTTCCCGTTTAAAGACGTTCCGACAAGCGCATGGTACTTCGGCGATGCATATTATGCATACAATAACGCCCTGTTTGCCGGAACCTCCGAGACCGCTTTCTCCCCCGACACAAAAATGACGCGAGCCATGCTCGTGACCGTTCTGTGGCGCTTGGAGGGCAGCCCGAAGTCAGCCGAGCCCGCATTTGACGATGTGCGAGGCACATGGTGCAGCAAAGCTGTCGGCTGGGCAGCAGCAAACGGCATCGTAAATGGCTACAGTGAGAGCGTTTTCGCCCCCAGCGCGGTAATAACACGCGAGCAGATGGCTGCGATACTCTATCGCTACGCCGCATTCAAGGGCGTTGACGTTTCCGCGGCTGTTGACCTCAGCAGCTTTGCCGACCTTGACAGCGTCTCAGCCTACGCGCTGGACGCGATGTCTTGGGCCTCTGCCGAGGGCATTCTCAAGGGCAATAACGGCAGACTCATGCCCACGGACGGAGCAAGCAGGGCTCAGGTCGCTGCAATAATGCATCGCTTCATCGAAAGCTGCCTGTACTGAGTAAAGACGATCGAGCGTAATGCTCGATCGTCTCAGCATGTCAAAAAAGTCTGCAACTTTTTTGACACGCTTCAAAAACGCCACATTTTTCGTGAAGCGAAAGCTTCACAAAAAATCTCGCTCCGCTCGTCAAAACGCCTGATAAATCAGTCTTTTTTGATGGCTATAATCCAATTTGAGGCGGGACCTTGTCCCCCTCACACTCCCCCTGCTGCGTATTGGATTCTACCCATTACGCCTATTTTCCATAGTTCTTTGACAGTCTGAGACGATCGAGCGCAATGCTCGATCGTCCTTTTTATCATTTCATTGTTCAAAAAGAAAAAGCGTATCCGAAAAAATTCGGATACGCAAACGCTTTGGCAGGGGAAGAAGGCTTCGAACCCTCGGCCTACGGTTTTGGAGACCGCCGCTCTACCAGCTGAGCTATTCCCCTATAAAATTGGTGGGCCTTCAGGGACTCGAACCCCAGACCGACCGGTTATGAGCCGGTTGCTCTAACCAACTGAGCTAAAGGCCCTTATATCAGTATTGCCGTCACAAATGTGGCGGCAATACCATTGGCGCCCCCTGTAGGATTCGAACCTACGACCCTGCGGTTAACAGCCGCATGCTCTACCTGTTGAGCTAAGGAGGCAAAGGCAAAGGGTCTGACTTGCGCCAAACCCTTCGATGTTGGCATTGACCTATCTTCCCGGTCCGTCTCCAGACAAGTATTGTCGGCACTGGTGAGCTTAACTTCCGTGTTCGGAATGGGAACGGGTGGACCCTCACCGTTAAAAACACCAACTGCATTTGGAACACACCAAATACTACAATATTCTGCTCTCAATGTCAAGAGCTTTTTTGCAAGGGGAAGAGAAATCTTCCCCTTGTGGTACACCATCAGGGACTCGAACCCTGGACACCCTGATTAAGAGTCAGGTGCTCTACCAACTGAGCTAATGGTGCATATGGTGACCCGTAGGAGAGTCGAACTCCTGATTCAGGCGTGAGAGGCCTACGTCTTAACCACTTGACCAACGGGCCATATTGATCTCAAGGGCATTACACCCTCAAAACTGAACAGAAAAGATGGGGTATAGCAAGGCTGCCTGCATAACTGTAGGTCAAGCCCTCGGGCTATTAGTACCGGTAGGCTGAACACATTACTGCGCTTACACCGCCGGCCTATCAACCATGTAGTCTACATGGACCCTTACTCCATAAAGGATGGGAGATCTTATCTTAGGGGGAGTTTCACGCTTAGATGCCTTCAGCGTTTATCTCGTCCCGACATAGCTACCCAGC
>CAVGXR010000070.1:0-11076 GCA_963633225.1 Collinsella aerofaciens | reverse complement strand
CGTGGCGGGCATTTCGCATTAAGATCAAGCAAGACGTAGTTGCTTGTGCCCGACCGGCAGCTACTGCCAGTCCTTGTAGGGAACAGGCTTGCCTGTTCCGCATAGTCGGAACTAATATCTATGTTAAATATCAAAAAGACAGCTCGGATGTATGTCCAAGGGCAAAGTTTCAGTGCGGTGGAAGGTTCAGCAAGCGGAACAGGCAAGTTTTTTCAGAGGCGCAGCCACATTGTACCGATACGCTATTTGCGCTGTCCCGACCGGCAGCCGCGCAGGAAACCGATATAAAAGAACCCACAACACTGCATTGCACCTACGGTACGCGAAACGTTCTTATTTATGCCATTGTTTACGGTCGGGCTACCAGAGATATCCGTATCCGTAGCAGCCTCAATTCGCCTCTGAAACTACTTTCTGAGGCGGATGGGGAGGATCATGTATTTGAACTTATCGCTGCCGTCGCAGGGAACGATGATGCAGGGGGAGGTGTTGCTGTTAAGACACAGGTCGAGCTCATCCGCGGGCGCTGCCTTGAGCGCGTCCATGAGGTACTTGCCGTTGAAGCCGATCTCCAGCCCCTCGCCGTTACCCTCGGCAAAGCACACGTCCTCGGCCTTGCCGAGCGGCGTATTGCACAGGAAGTCGATGAAATTTTCATTGAAGGTCATGCGCACGGGGTTCTTGGTTTTCTCGTCGATTATCAGCGCAACGCGGTCAACGACCTTCAGAAGCTCGCTCCTGCCGACCTTTATGTGCAGCCTGAAGGTGTCGGGCATGGCCTTGCGGTAGTTGAGGAAATCGCCCTCGAGACGGCGGCTGATGACAACGGTGCTGCCGACCGTGAACGAAACGTGGTTTGCGCCGACGTATATATTGACGTCCTCCTCGGAATCGGCGGCGCTGATGCGCTCGATATCCGCAAGCGCAGTGCCGGGTACGATGAACTCGTTGTGCTCCTCGGAACCCTCGATCGCCTCGCGGCGTATCGCCAGACGGTAGCCGTCAACCGAGACCATGGTCAGAACTCCGGCCTCTACCTCGAACAGCGAGCCCGTGTACACCGGCCTGCTGTCATTGTCGCTGATGGCAAACATTGTCTGATTTATCATGCCCTTGAGCACGCCCTGCTTCATTTTGTAGCTCTTGAGTCCGTCAACGCTCGGAAGCTCGGGGTACTCGCCGCTGTCCATGCCCTTGAAGGCAAACTCGGACTTGCCGCAGCTGACGATTGTGCTGTTGTCGGGATCGGAAGAAACCGTCACCATGCCGTCGGGCATTCTGCGCACCATCTCGCTGAAAAGCTTCGCGTCAAGAACGATGCTGCCAGGCTCTGAAACGTCGGCCTCGACCGTCGTGTATATGCCCTTTTTGAGGTCGTAGCCCGTTACTCTCAGTCTCTCGCCCGCCTCGAGCAGTACACCCTCGAGCGTCGGGATCGGGCTCTTCACCGCAGCCGCTCTCGTGCAGACTGTGACGGCGGACAGAAGAATGTGTTTCTCACATGAAAATTTCATAACGTTCCTCCCGTTAAAAACGAAAAAATTACGATTATTAATAAATAAATCTTTTTAAAATTCAGTAGTCTTAGTAGTAGAAAAAATTTTTGTGGAAAAGTCGGAAAAACGACTGATGCGTCTGTGCTTTCCGTGTTGAAAAAATTGTTCATAATTTTAAGGCTTTCAACATCCAATATCTGAAACAAAAGTTTTCAACAGGTTCGAACAAACAATCAACATTGGATTGTTGATTGTTTGTTAGCTGTTAGTCATTAGCTGTTAGCTGTTAGCAGCAGGTATTCGCTCTTCGAGCGAATGAAATTAAATCCGTGCGGCAGCGCCGCACACATATAGCTAACAGCTAACTGCTATCAACTGACTGCTTATTGAGAATTTATGTTGGAGGTGATGTCTCTGACGGCGGCGGAATACATGGGGTCCTCTTTTATCATTTCCTCGACCTTGCGGATGGAGGACAGGACGGTGGAGTGGTTCCTGTCGCCGTACTCCGCGCCGATCTCCTTGAGCGGGAGATTAGTCAGCGTGCGGATGAGGTACATGGATATCTGACGAGCCGTAGCCGTGCCCTTGCTGCGGTTCTGACCTCTGAGATCCTCCTCGGAGAGCTGGAAATAGCGTGCGCTCTCGCGGATGATGAGCTGCGGCGAGGGTATGAACGTGCCGATGCGCACAACGTCCTTGATTGCGCGCTTGACGGCGGCGGTGTCGATGGTGCTGTCGAGTATCTCGCGGTAGGCGGTCAGGCGCTTTATAACGCCCTCTATCTGACGCACGTTTGAGGTGATCGTCTCGGCAATATATGCGACCGCGCCGTCATCGAGCACAAGTCCGAGTTGCGCTGCTTTGGCGCGGGTTATGACCATGCGCGTTTCAATGTCAGGCGGCTGGATATCGGCCATCAGACCGCCCTGAAAGCGGCTCATGAGACGGTCGTCAAGAAGGCTCATCTCGATAGGCGGACGGTCGGAGGTGATGACTATCTGGTGTCCGGCCTCATAAATGTTGTTGAAGGTGTGGAAAAATTCCTCCTGCGTGGCCTGCTTGCCGGCGATGAACTGGATATCGTCAACGAGGAAGAGGTCAACGTTGCGGTATTTCATGCGAAACTCCTCGCCGGTGCCCTCCTTTATGGACTTGAGCAGCTGGTTTGTGAACTCATCGCCCTTTATGTAGGCAATCTTCGCGCCGCGGTTGTTCTCGCGGATGTACTGACCGATAGCCAGCAGCAGATGCGTCTTGCCGAGGCCGGAGTTTCCGTAGATAAACAGCGGATTGTACGCGCTGCCCGGCTTTCTTGCGACAGCGACGGCGGCGTTGTGAGCAAACTTGTTGGAGTTTCCGACGATGAAGCGGTCAAAGGTGTAGCCGGCCATCTCGGGCAGGGGATCGTTGTCGTCCTTGCGCTCCTCATAGTCGCCGAGCTCCTCCTCGGTGAGCACCTTGACAGAAAACTCAGTCGAGAAAATGTCGCTCATCGCACGTTTTATCGTCTCGGAAAAGCGATTGACGATAATGTCGCGCTTGAAGTCGGAGCTTGTCTTCAAAACGAGCGTCGAGCCGTTTATCTCGACAGGCTCGCAGTCCTCGAACCAAGTCGAGATCGCCGTGTCCGTCAGGTTCTTGCCCAGCACGGCCAGCACTGCCTTCCATATATCGTTCAGTGAATTAACGCCCATATCATAGCCCTCGTTTTTTCGCAAAATACCCCATTTTTGAAACTAATACATTATATCAGATTAAAAACTTCATTGCAATATATATCTATAATAAAGTAGATAGCGGTTAGCGGTTAGCGGTTAGCTAATAGTGTGCGGCGCTGCCGCACGGATTGAATTACACCTCATCCGCCGCACAGCCAGTCGGCTGCGAGTGAAAAAGTAAAAAGTAACAGGTAATAGGTATGGTGTGCGCTTCGCGCACGAATTTGAATTTCATTCGCTCGGAGAGCGAATACCTCTGGCTAACGGCTAACAGCTAACAGCTAACGGCTCGCGGAACGCGAAACGTCCTTATTTTCTTCAGTGTTTCCGGTCGGGACACCGCACTCTCCGTATAGGTAGGTGCGTCAATGCGCCACTAAAAATCCTTGAAATTGGAGGGGAAAGAGCATATAATACGGTAACTATGAAAATAATCAATCAGCAGATATTTGAAAACAAAGAAGCCGCCGCCCTCCCTGGTCTGATGGAGAGCGGAGGGCTTCCTGCGCTCGTTTCGGGGCTTTCGGGCATACACAGGGTAAACCTCGCGGCTGCGCTGTACGAGCGATTGGAGCTGCCGGTGTTCGCCGTGTGCCCCGACGACAGCTCGGCGGAGAGCTTTGCACGCGACCTCGAAGCCATGACGGGGCAGCGGGTCAATACCCTGTACTCGCGTGACTTCACATTCTATCCCTCAATGGCTGCATCCCGCGAGGCCGAGCAGAAGCGCATTTACGCCCTAAACGCCATCAGATGCGGCGAAAGCCCGCTTACGGTCGCAACTGTATCCGCGCTCATGCAGCGGACGATACCGCCTCATACGCTCGGCAGAGCCGCTTTTACGGTAAAGCCCGGCGAGCCGTGCCCGCCGGAGGAGCTGGAGGCGGCGCTTGTGCGCTGCGGCTACAGCAAATGCGAGCAGGTCGAGGGCGCAGGTCAGTTCTCGCGGCGCGGCGGCATCGTGGACTTCTTCTCGCCCGCCTACCCCGAGCCCGTGCGCATAGAGTTCTGGGGCGACGATATCGACAGCATGGGCTTTTTCGATATCCGCAGCCAGCGCAGGACGGAGGCTGTCGAATTTTGTCGAATACTCCCCGCAGCCGAGAGCCTTGCAACGCTTGCCGAGGGAGGGATGGGCGCGCTCATACAGACATTGTCGGCAGCGGCGGACAAATGCTCGCGCAGGAAGAGCTCACAGCAGCTGAGCGCTCTTGAGCAGACGCTGCGCACGGACATTGAAAAGCTTGAGCAGGGCGTAAAGCTTGAGTACGCCGACCGCTATCTGCCGTTTTTATACGAAAAGGCCGCGGGCGCTGACTATATCCCCGAGGAGGCCGTCGTTTTCATCGACCAGCCGCCCAGATGCGCGGACAGGGCAAGGGGCTATGCAAAGCAGCTGGGCGAGGACGTGTCGGAGCTTGTAAAAAGAGGTATGCTGGCGACCGAGGCGCAGTCGTTCCGCATAGGCTGGGAGGAGCTTACGCAGACCCTTTCCGAGCATGCGGTGTACATGGCTGACGCATTCACCGTCGGGCGCTATCCGGTAGAGCCGAAAACGCTCGTGAGCATTCCCGCAAAGCAGCTGCCGTCCTATGCCGGCTCTGTCAAGACCGCCGCCGAGGACGTTTCGGCCTATCTCAGGCAGGGCTACCGCGTTGTGGTGCTCGCAGGAGATATGCGCCGTGCCGAGCTTTTGCAGGGCTTTCTGAAGGATACCGGCATCGTCGCCTACGTTCAGGAAACGCTCGAGAGGCTGCCGGAGGAGGGCTATTGCACGATATCCGTCGGCGGCATGTCCGCGGGCATGGAGTATCCGGGTATAAGGCTTGCCGTCATAAGCGATATGCAGCTGCTGCGCGTGCGCGAGCACAGGCACAGAGCATCGAAAAAAGCGCCGTCTGACAGGCAGCGCATAAGCTCCTACGCAGACCTCAGACCTGGGGATCTGGTCGTGCACGAGGTGCACGGCATAGGCCGCTTTGCCGGTATCAAAAAGATGAAGGTGGACGGCTTTGAAAAGGACTATATCATGATCCGCTACGCCGGAACGGATACGCTCTATGTTCCCGCGACGGCGCTGGACATGGT
The DNA here is from genome assembly GCA_963633225.1 of Collinsella aerofaciens. GTDB lineage: Bacteria > Bacillota > Clostridia > Oscillospirales > Oscillospiraceae > F23-B02. The sequence continues at coordinate 5,771 of CAVGXR010000070.1, read as the reverse complement.
GACAAAATACCTCGGAGCGGCTGAGGATCAGAATGTAAAGCTCTCGAAAATGGGCGGCGCGGAGTGGACGAAGGCGCGGACACGCGCAAAGGCCGCGACAAAGAAGCTGGCAGTTGAGCTCATAAAGCTCTACGCCGAGCGTGCCCGCGTTCCGGGCCATGCCTTTGCGCCCGACTCGCCATGGCAGCGCGAGTTTGAGGATAACTTCGGCTATACAGAGACAGACGATCAGCTGCGCAGCATTGCCGAGATAAAGGCCGACATGGAGTCGGAAACGCCGATGGACCGCCTTCTGTGCGGCGATGTGGGCTACGGCAAAACGGAGGTCGCGCTCAGGGCGGCGATGAAGTGCATACTCGATAACCGTCAGGCGGCGATACTCGTGCCGACGACGGTGCTTGCCCAGCAGCATTACCAGACCGCCGTGCAGCGCTTTTTCGGCTTCCCGATCACCGTGGAGGTGTTGAGCCGCTTCCGCACTCCGGCGCAGATACAGAAAACGCTCGAAGACCTCAAAACCGGCAAGTGCGACCTCGTTGTCGGCACTCACCGGCTGCTGCAGAAGGATGTTAGGTTCAAAAGCCTCGGCCTTCTCATCGTCGATGAGGAGCAGCGCTTCGGCGTGGGGCACAAGGAGCATATAAAGGACATGAGCCGCGGCGTGGACGTTCTCACGCTGTCGGCAACGCCTATACCGCGCACGCTGAACATGGCGCTGTCGGGCATACGCGACATGTCGTCGATAGACGAGCCGCCGCAGGACAGACTGCCGGTGCAGACCTTCGTCATGGAGCACGACTGGGGCGTGATTTGCGACGCGATACGCCGCGAGATACAGCGCGGCGGGCAGGTGTATTACCTGCACAACCGAATAGACAACATAGAGCGCACCGCGATAAAGCTGCGCGAAATGCTCGATAACGAGGTCAGCGTCGGCGTTGCGCACGGGCAGATGGACAAGGATATGCTCGCCTCCGTCATGGAGGACGTGACCGAGGGCAAGATACAGGTGCTCGTGTGCACGACGATAATAGAAACGGGCATTGATATCCCGAACGTCAACACCCTCATCATCGAGGATGCAGACAAAATGGGTCTTGCCCAGCTGCACCAGATACGCGGCCGCGTCGGGCGCAGCACGCGCAGAGCCTCTGCCTACCTCACCTTCCGTCAGGACAAGGTGCTCACCGAGGTCGCCGAAAAGCGCCTTGAGGCCATACGCGAGTTTGCCGAGTTCGGCTCGGGCTTCAAGATAGCCATGCGCGATCTTGAGATACGCGGCGCGGGCAGCCTGCTGGGCGCGGAGCAGTCGGGACACATGTGCGACGTGGGCTATGATATGTACATGAAGCTTCTCAGCGAGGCCGTGCTCGAGGAGCGCGGCGTGAAGACAGAGCGCCGCGCAGAGTGCTCGGCTGACCTTGCGGTAGCGGCGAATATACCCGAAAGCTATATCCCCGCCGAGGGACAGCGCATGGATATCTACCGCCGCATTGCCCTGCTGCGCACCGAGGAGGAGGCTGACGACCTCATCGACGAGCTCATCGACCGCTTCGGCGACCTGCCCTCGGGCGTGAGCGCGCTCATCAACGTTGCGCTGCTGCGCGGCGAGGCCGGAAGAGCCGGCATAAGCGACATTTCGCAGCGCTCCGGCAGGCTCATCTTCGCCCTGCGCGACTTCGATATGGAGCGCATCTCCGCGCTCTATGCCCGCCCCGAGTACAAGGGCGCACTCAAGGTCGAGGCCGGCAGCACGCCCTGTGTCAGCCTGCGCCTGCGCTCGAGTACCCGCATCGTCGATCAGGCCCGTAAATTCATCCACGATTATATTTCGGTGCTGCAATAAGACTGCGCTTATACGGTGATTACGGGTGCTGCGGAAACCGCAGCAAGCCGTTAGCGGTTAGCAGTTAGCCGATAGCCAGATGTATTCGCTCTCCGAGCGAATGAAATTTAATCCGTGCGGCAAAGCCGCACACAATTAGCTAACAGCTAACGGCTAACAGCTCGCGGTAGGCGAAACGTTCTTATTTATGCCATTGTTCCGATACCGTGCACCTGCAATCAACGTATAGGTACAGCCTCAATGCGCCTCTGAAAAAACGTTTATAGAATTTTTTGTTTTTGTTCATGCCTTTGTCATAAAGAATGTGTATTATAGGGTCACAGGATCGAAGCGAGATTGAATCGGAGGCCGTCATGGACAGCAACAATGACAAAAGAAAAGACGATTTGTCCGGCGACGTAATAGACGGCGAGTATCACTATGTGCGCCCTGAGCAGCGCCTGTATGAGGACGCGGAGTTCGTCCCGCAGGACGAGGCGACCGAGGTGCCGAATTACTACGCCCCCGAGGAAAAGAAGCCCCGTGAGAAGACAGAGAACGCGCCGCAGCGCGGCGGCACTCTGCGGATGGCGTGCATATGCCTTGTGTGCGCACTGGTCGGCGGTCTGGCCGGCGGCTATGTGTCGTGGAACGCGCTCAGGGACAGCACGGACGGCGGCACCGTGAAGGACACGGCAGCCAACGCCATCGTCAGCACGACCACCGGCAAGAACGTCAGCACGACTCCCACATCGGCAAACGACATATATCAGCTTGCCTGCCGCCAGACGGTCGGCGTTTCGCTCGAAAGCAGCAGCGCCAACATATTCGGCCAGCAAAGCGCAAGCGCCGTTGCGGGAACAGGCTTTGTAATAAGCACCGACGGATATATAATGACAAACTACCACGTCATCGAATCGGCGCAGAAGAACGGAAACGGAATACAGATCCTGTTCAAGGATAAAACGAGCTACGATGCCAGGGTGGTAGGCTTCGATCAGGATAACGATGTTGCGGTCCTGAAGATCGAGGCATCTGACCTGACCCCAGTGAACATCGGCAACAGCGACGATATCGCCGTGGGCGACAATGTTTTTACCATCGGCAATCCGCTGGGCGAGCTTGATTTTTCAATGACCTCAGGCCGCGTGAGCGCGCTCAACCGCAGCATCACGACCGACCGCAGCAGCGCCGCGATAAACATGTTCCAGTTCGATGCCGCCATCAACTCCGGCAACTCCGGCGGACCTGTTTACAACGAAAGCGGCGAGGTAATAGGCATTGCGACAGCGAAGGTCGGCTCCTCCGGCGTGGAGGGTCTGGGCTTTGCGATCCCGATAAACGACGCAGCCGATATCGCAAACGAGCTCATCACCAAGGGCTACGTCAGCGGTAAGGCATACATGGGTGTCGATATCGACAACCGGTACACGCCGGTGTACGCACAGTATTATGACATGCCCGAGGGCGCGTATGTGTACAATGTCGAGTCCGGCAAATGCGCGGAAAAGGCGGGGCTGGCCGCCGGTGATATCATCACCGAGGTCGGCAATGAGACCATCGGAGGCTACTCCGATCTCAACGCTGCAATAAAAAGCTACAAGGCCGGCGAGAATGCCGAGATCGTCATCTACCGCGCCGGTAAGTACGAGACGCTGAACATCACCTTCGACGAGTCCGAGCCGGATGCCGGAACAAACGGCGTCAATGAGTTCGGAGTGTACAGCATCCCGAGACAATAACTATGCTATGTTTCTTCTCCTTTATCGGGAGGGCTCTCTCTCCCTCCTGACATATATCCTCTCTATTTCTCCAAAACAAAAGGCCGCAGCTTCTGCTGCGGTCTTTTGTTTTTTTAATAGCGCATTGACGCACCTACCTATACGTTGATTGCGTCAGCACGGTATCGAAGCATTGGAGGAAATAAGAACGAGCAGTTAGCTGTTAGCGGTTAGCAGTTAGCCAGAGGAATTCGCTCTCCGAGCGAATGAATTCAAATTCGTGCGCGAAGCGCACACCACACCTATTACCTATTACCTGTTACTTTTTACTTTTTCACTCGCAGCCGACTGGCTGCGCGGCGGATGAGGTGTAATTCAATCCGTGCGGCAAAGCCGCACGCAATGAGCTAACAGCTAACAGCTAACCGCTAACGGCTTCACTCCGTATAGGTACAGCCTAAAAGCACTACTAAAAAAATTCGGATGATGTCTGGGGGAGACATCATCCGTTCGAGTAAGCGCGGCAGAGGACATCTGTGCGCTTACTCAGTGGGGGGTGGAGAAAGGAGATCTTCATAATACAGAACTTTCGCGGCTGCGCACAGCGGGGGTGAATGCTGCGGCGCAGCGCTCCGTTCACATATAATGACGCAATTTTCCCCCGAATATTACACTTTATTTTTTTAATAGCGCATTAAGTCTGCACCTATACGGAGATTGCGGTAGCACGGTATCGAGACATTGGTGGAAATAAGTACGAGCAGTTAGCAGTTAGCAGTTAGCAGTTAGCAGTTAGCCAAAGGTATTCGCTCTCCGAGCGAATGAAATTCAAATCCGTGCGCTTTGCGCACGCCGCACTTGTTACCTGTTACTTTTTACTTCTTCACTTGCAGCCGCAGGCTGCACCCTTGCCTTCCTCTCAAGGGGACGGCAGCGCAGAAATTTTGTGATTGACAGGCAGGCTATTTTCATATAACATATGTATAGAAATATATAAAATCGAAAGGAATGTATATATGAAAAGCAAAAGCGTTCGCATAATATGCCTTGCTCTTGCGCTCAGCCTGTGCACGGCGCTGCTCGGCGGCTGCCGCGGCAGCAGCAAGCAGGAGGCAGACAAGCCGGATGAGACGCAGCAGGTCTTTGACCCCGCCGCCTACGTCAAAGGCGGCCTTGACGCGGTGTATCTCGGCGAATACTCCGACGAATACCTTGCGCTGCTCGGCGGCGAGACGGCGGAAAGCTGCGCCGAACGCTATGAGCGCGGTATGCAGGTGAGCCTCGATGTCTTCTGCGAGTACTTCAGCATCGAGCTTGAGCAGTGCAGCGAGAGCGTGCGCAGCAGCCTGCTTGAGCTCATGCGCAAGCTGTATAAGTGCGCAAAATACGAGGTCGGCACGCCCGTGCAGGACGGCGAGGGCTACAGCGTCGAGGTCAGTGTGAGCCCCATCGCCGCGATCGCGCAGGTGGCCAAGGAGGACTATCCCGACTTTGCAAAGGACGCAGCCGAGCGCATCGCAAGCGGCGAGCTCGACACGAGCTCCGCAAGCTTCAGGGACTGGTGGGCAAAGTCGATAAGCGACATGGTAAGCGCACGGCTCATCTCCCCCGAGTATCTCGACGCGCAGAGCGTCACCGTGACGCTTGAGAAAAACGACAGCGGCAGCTTCGCCTTCTCCGGCACGAGCCTTTCCGATATCGACGCGCTGATCGTCTCCTATCCCGCCTGAATTTAACCCCGGTACTGCCAGGCAGTACCGGGGCTTTTCATATCATAGACAGTAAAAACGAGCACCCGATTTGATATGCACCCCAAAAGTTAGACACTTTTGGGGTGTGTATTTTTATGGGTAAAGTAGGCAGAAAGTACAAAAGTTATAGTGCAGAATTCAAGATAAGTGTTATAATGGATATGCGAGAACACCGGCTAGGCTATAACGAAACCATTAGGAAATACCAATTAGGAGGTGTCCAGAGTGGTGGTGCCAGGAATATGCTACGCAGGTGGGAACGCATATTCCTGGAAGAAGGAGCGGAGGGTCTTATGAAAGAAAGACGGGGCAGAGCCTGCGCTGCCAGTGGTGCGAAGAAAGGTAGGCCGCCGAAGCTGGATCCAAAGGTTGAAGAGGATCTCATTGCAGAAAACCAGCGTCTTCGCATGGAGATAGAATGATATGCACCCCAAAAGTTAGACACTTTTGGGGTGTGTATTTTTATGGGTAAAG
>CAVGXR010000069.1:0-14574 GCA_963633225.1 Collinsella aerofaciens | reverse complement strand
GCCCGTTCCCTACAGGGTGCGTTGCAGTATTTGATGTGAAGCACAAACACAGCACCGTACTCGCGGGAGGCGCGAGTGTTTTTATTTTGTCTGCATCCACCAGTCGGGACACCGCACTCTCCGTATAGGTACAGACCTAATGCGCCTCTGAAAAAACGCGAAACGTTCTTATTTCCTCCACTGCCGCCGGTCGGGATACCGCAATATGCGTATCCGTGACTGCGTCAATGCGCATCTGAAAAGACAAGGCGCATCTGGTGCCAGACGACACCGCCGTGGGAGGACTTGTCGGACACGCCCTCATCAGCAAAGCCGAAGGAGGCGTAGTAGTGCACAAGCTTATCCTTGCAGGTCAGCACGAGGCCGCGCCGCTGCTGCTGCCGCGCCTCGTCGATGGCGCAGCGTATGAGCTCTCCGGCAAGGCCGCGACGGCGGTACTCGGGCACGGTGTTCACGCCGAAGATCATCTGCCACGCGCCCTGCTCATTGTGAAGGGAGGCGTTTTCGTACATTTCGTCAGTGAGGTCGGGCTCATCGGTGACGAAGCCGTCAACAAAGGCGACGAGCTCGTCATTGTCGAACATGAGCCAGAAGTGGTTCCCGTAATATTTGATCCTTCCGGCAAACTCGGCCTCCGTCGCAGCCTCGGCAGCGGGGAAGCAGCGCGCCTCGACGGCGGCTATCGCCTTGAGATCGTTCATGTCAGCGTGTCTTATATTCATGAGTTTTTCCGTCCTTCTATGTTTTTTTCGGCCTTTGATTATATACGAAACCCGCGTCAAACACAAGTTTGCAAATTCGCAAAAGCGTGGTATAATATCATTTTGGACTTGTATATTATTAAGGAGGTAATGACCTTGACTAAGATAGACATTTTTTCCGGCTTCCTCGGAGCGGGCAAGACCACGCTCATCCGCAAGCTCATCGCGGAGGGCTATAAAAACGAAAAGCTCGTCCTCATCGAGAACGAGTTCGGCGAGATCGCCGTTGACGGCGGCTTCCTGCGCGATGCGGGCGTTGAGATAACCGAGATGAACTCCGGCTGCATCTGCTGCACACTCGTCGGCGACTTCACCGCCGCACTTCAGAAGGTCATCGAGCAGTACCACCCCGACCGCATCCTCATCGAGCCGAGCGGCGTTGGCAAGCTCTCGGACGTTGCGAAGGCCGTCGCAAGCGTGCCCGGCTGCGAGATCGGCGCAAAGGTCACCGTCGTTGACGCGGGCCGCTGCCGCATGTACATCCGCAACTTCGGCGAATTTTTCAACGATCAGGTGCACAACGCCGACGTTATCGTCCTCAGCCGCACCGACTCCGCCGCCGACGGCAAGGTCGTCACCGCAAGCGCAATGCTCAGCCAGCTCAACCCCAACGCGACCATCATAACCACGCCCTGGCCGGAGCTCAACGGCAAGCAGATCGTTGACGTTATGGAGCGCATCGACTCCCTGTCCACCACCATGCAGGAGATGGAGCACCACGACCACTCCGAGCATCACCATGACCATGACCATGACCACGACCACGAGCATCATCATGACCACGGCGACAGCTGCAGCTGCGGCTGCGGCCACGACCACGGCCATCACCACGCCGACGAGGTGTTCACCTCATGGGGCGTTGAGACTCCGAAGAAATTCAGCGAGGCCGAGATCAGGAAGGCGCTTTCGGAGTTTGACGAGGACGCAAGCTACGGCACGATCCTGCGTGCAAAGGGCTTTGTCGATGCCTCCGACGGCGGCTGGATCTATTTCGACTATGTCCCCGGCGAGGCGGACATCCGCCGCGGCGGCGCTGCCGTCACGGGTCGCGTGTGCGTCATCGGCTCGAAGATAAACGAGCAGGCCATAAAGGAGCTGTTCGGCATTGAGTAAGGTTAAGGAAGTGCCCGTTTTCCTGTTCACGGGCTTTCTCGAGAGCGGGAAAACGAAGTTTATTCAGGAAACGCTTGAGGACAAGCGCTTCAACAGCGGCGAGCGCACCCTGCTGGTCGTCTGCGAGGAGGGCGAGGAGGAGTACGCCCCCGACAAGTTCGCCGCGCCCAATGTGTTCATGGTGACGGTCGAGGAGCCGAGCGAGCTCACGCGGGATAATTTCCGCAGGTGGCTCGATGCGCACGACTGCGAGCGCTGCGTCATCGAGTACAACGGAATGTGGCTGCTCGATGAGCTGTATCAGGCGCTGCCGGAGATGTGGATGGTGTATCAGGAGTTCTTCTTCGCCGACGCACGCAGCATCATAAGCTACAACGCCAACATGCGAAACCTCGTCTACGACAAGCTCAAGAGCGCGGAGCTGACCGTTTTTAACCGCTATAACGACTCCATCGACCAGATGGAGCTGCACAAGCTCGTCCGCGCAGCCTCGCGCCGCAGTGATATCGCCTATGAGTATGCCGACGGCACGGTAAAGTACGACGAGATAGAGGATCCCCTGCCCTTTGACCTCAACGCGCCCGTCGTCGAGATCGGCGACGAGGACTACGCCGTCTGGTACCGCGATATGTCCGAGGAGCCGAAAAAGTACGAAAACAAGGTCATTCGCTTCAAATGCCGCTACTTAAAGCGCAAAAAGCTTCCGTCAGGCAGCTTCATCGTAGGCCGCCACGTCATGACCTGCTGCGCCGAGGATATCCAGTTCGCGGGGCTCATCTGCCAGTGGGAGAACGCCGACAGCATCGTCGGCGACTCATGGCACGTGCTCACCGCACGCATCAACTTCAAGTTCAACCGCGCCTACGGCAAAAAGGGTCCCGTCCTCAGCTTCGTTGAGGACTCACCCTGCGATCCCCCCGACCCCGCCGTCGCCACGTTTTTTTAGTGTTTTTTTAGAGGCGCATTGGGGCTGTACCTATACGTTAATTGCAGGTGCACGGTATCGAAACAATGGAAGAAATAAAGACGTTTCGCTTCCCGCAGATGCGTTGCAATGTTTTTGCAGCATCTAAAATACTGCACCGCAGCCTGTAGGGAACAGGCTTGCTTGGCCACTCGCCGTGGCGGGCATTTCGCATGGAGATTAAGCAAGATGCTGCTGCTTGTGCCCGACCGAAACTACCTCCAAACCTCGTAGGGAACAGGCTTGCCTGTTCCGCATATCCGGAACAAATATCTATATTAAATGCTGAAAAGACAGCTCGGATGTATGTCCAAGCTGTCTTTTTGCGTCTGTATTCTGTTTTAGTCTGGCGTTGACGGACAAGGGTGCGGCGATTTCGGTGCGCAGATGGACACCACAAGCGGAACGGGCAGGCCCGTTCCCTACGGGTTGCGACGCAGTATTTTAGATGCTGCAAAAACATTCCGTTGCACTCATGTTCCGCGAAACGTTCTTATTTATGCCATTGTTTCGATACCGTGCACCTGCACCCTCCGTATCGGTGCAGCCTAAATGCGCCTCTGAAAAAATCAGAATTTGAGTTTGGGTTTGTAGAACTCAAAGATGACGGTGTCGTTGCCCTTTTCGTTGAACCACTCGTGGCTGGTCCAGCAGACCTTCATTGCGCCGAGCGCCTCGCACAGGCGCACGGGGAAGGGCTTGGGCGCGATCTTGTAGGCGATAAACTGCGGGCGCGAAAGGAAGTTGAGCAGGACATTGCCGAGGATGAAGGCCGTCAGGGGCTTGACCTCGCCGTTATAGTCAGCCGGCGGGTTTGCCAGCTGACCGCGCACGACCTCGGGCGCGTTGAGCATAAACCAGCGCACGATGAATGGGTTGAAGCTCTCGATGCAGTAGTCGCCGCTGTAGCGCCGCAGGAGCGCGTAGGTCTTTTCGCACAGCTCCTTGTTGCGCTTGCCGTTTTTGAGCTCGACGATGAGCGCGCCGCGGCCACGCACGGTCTTGAGCACCTCGGAAAACAGCGGTATCGTCTCATCCGTACCGCACAGGCGCAGCTGCTTGAGCTCGTCAAGGGTCTTGGAATCAACGCGGGCATCAACGCCGCAGACGCGATTGAGCGTATCGTCATGGAACACGACGACCTGCCCGTCCTTCGAGAGCTGAACGTCAAGCTCGATGCCGTAGCCGTAGGACGCGGCACGCTCGAACGCGGCCAGCGAGTTCTCCGGCACGGATTTGTCGCGCTTATGCAGCCCGCGATGGGCAAAATTGCGGTTCTGGAACGGCGATCTCTGCTTTTTGCGGATGCTGCCGGGAGCGATGATGTATATAAAGCCGCCGACTGCGGCTGCTCCGGCAAGTGCGGCAAGCTTCAAAGCGTTTACCTTTATTTTCATAATTACACCTCCGGTGAACATTTCTTACCTTTATTGTACCCCCGCCGCGCTCCCCCGTCAACTCTTTTTAGTGGCGCATTTTCAGTGGCGCATTGAGGCTGTACCTATACGTTGATTGCAGGTGCACGGTATCGAAACAATGGAAGAAATAAAATCGTTTCGCGGAACATGAGTGCGATGCAATGTTTGTGCGGCATCTCAAAAGCTGCTCCAGCGCCTGTAGGGAACGGGCTTGCCCGTTCCGCTTGTTGAAGCTTCCACTGCGCCGAAATCGCCGCACCCGTAGGGAACAGGCTTGCCTGTTCCGCTTGTGGTGTCTATCTGTGCACCGAAATCGGCGCACCCTTGCCCGTCTGCACCAGACTAAAACCGAACGCAAAAAGACAGCTTGGACATACATCCGAGCTGTCTTTTCAGCATTTAATATAGATATTAGTACCGACTATGCGGAACAGGCAAGCCTGTTCCCTACGAGGATTGGCAGTAGTTTCGGTCGGGCACAAGCAGCAGCATCTTGCTTAATCGTTATGCGAATTGCCCGCCACGGCGAGTGGCCAAGCCTGTTCCCTACGAGGATTGGCGGTAGTTTTGGTCGGGCACCTGCAATATCCGTATAAGTGCAGCCTCAATGCGCAACCAAAAAACCCTCCCGGCTCTGGCGAGCCGGGAGGGTCAGGTTTGTTTTATTAGTCGGTCACATAGGGCAGGAGAGCGATCTGACGGGCTCTCTTGATAGCCTCGGTGAGCTGGCGCTGATGCATTGCGCAGGTGCCGGTCGTACGACGGGGAAGGATCTTGCTGCGCTCGGAGACATAGCGGCGGAGCTTTGCAGTGTCCTTATAGTCGATGCTGGTGGCCTTATCTACGCAAAACTGGCAGACTTTTCTGCGCTTGCGGTTTTTGGGATTGTTCTTATCGAAAGCCATTAGCTGTATCCTCCTATATTATTTTTTAAAACGGCAGTTCGCCGTCATCGTCGCCAAGCTCGGAAAACGCCGACGCGCCCATCGAGGGGCTCGGAGCATCGTAGCTTGAGGTGTGACGGGGCTCACCGCGCATGTCGCCGCCTTCGCGGCGTTTGCTTTCGCCGAAATACATGTTGTCAACGACGACCTCGGCGCTGCGGCGCTTGCCGCCCTCGCGGTCGGTCCAGTCGCGGATCTGAAGCCTGCCGGAAACAACGGCAAGGCTGCCCTTGGCGAAATACTTGCTGACGAACTCGGCAGTCGAGCGCCATGCAACGCAGTCGATGAAATCGGTCTGCTTTTCGCCGCCGTCGCGGCCGCCGTAATCGCGGTCAACGGCAAGGGTGAACGATGCGACAGGGGTCTGTGACTGAGTGTATCTCAGCTCGGGGTCACGGGTCAGGCGGCCCATGATCGTAATGTGATTAAGCATAGCTCGTCTCCTTACTCTGCACGCAGGGTGATCAGGCGACGCATGATGCCATCGGTGATGCCGAGGATACGGTCCAGCTCTGCGGGGAAATCCGCGCCGCTGGTGAACTTCATCAGCACATAGTAGCCTTCAGAAATGTAGTTGATCTCGTAAGCGAGCTTGCGCTTACCCATCTCCTCCAGTTCGTCCAGGGTACCATTAGCCTCAACAAGCGCCTTGAACTTCTCGACGACGGCAGCGGTCTGCTCCTCGCTGAAGTTCGGGTTGATGATGTACATTACTTCGTACTTCTCAGTTGCTTTTGCCATGGTTTGCACCTCCTTCTGGTCTTTTGGCCCCCGATTCGGTCGGGAGCAAGGATAGTCTGCACATACCGGCAGACCATAACATTATATCTCATTTTCCCCATTTGTCAAGGGTTTTTAGTGGCGCATTCAGGCTGTACTCATACGGAGACTGCGGTAGCCCGACCGGAAACAATGGTGGAAGCTACAGCGTTTCGCGTCCCGTTAGTGTGGCGGAATATTTTTGCAGCATCTCAAAAGTTGCTCCAGCGCCTGTAGGGAACAGGCTTGCCTGTTCCGCTTGTATCGGTTTTGCTGCACACTGAAATCGGTACATCCTTGCCCGTCTGCATCAGATTAAAACCAAGCACAAAACGAAAAAAGACAGCTTGGACTTAAAACCTACGCTGTCTTTTCTGCGTTTAATCATAGATATCTGTTCCGGCTATGCGGAACAGGCAAGCCTGTTCCCTACGAGGATTGGCGGTAATTTTGGTCGGGCACAAGCAACTACGTCTTGCTTGATCTTAATGCGAAATGCCCGCCACGGCGAGTGGCCAAGCCCGTTCCCTACGGAGAATGGCGCAGCATTTGAGATGCTGCACAAAGCTTGTACCGCACCCGCGGGACGCGAAACGCTGTAGTTTCCTCCAATGTTTCGATACCGTGCACCCGCAGTCTCCGTATAAGCGCAGACCTAATGCGCCTCTAAAAAAGCACGAAACGTTCTTATTTATGCCAATGTTTCGATACCGTGCTGACGCAATAAGCGTATAAGTAGGTGCGTCAATGCGCCACAAAAAATCCTTGAATTTTTGAAAAATATCTGTTATAATTGCTGCTGTTGAGTTGCAAAAAGCGTAAGTCCAGACCGGACTTGCGCTTTTTTGCTTTTTCATAGGCAAAGGGATATCGTACCGATGCGCTTATTGCGGTGTCCCGACCGAAGGGTACCGAAAAAAAGGAGGATATTATGGAAAATAAGAAAACGACGCTCAAGCCGCTGGCGGCAAGCATACTGTCGCTGTCGCTGCTGACGGTCATGGCCGGAGCTGCGGTCGCACCGGCGCTTGAGGTCATACGCGAGCACTTTTCAGACGCGAGCAAGCTCGAGGTGCAGCTGATCGTCAGCATGCCTGCGCTGTTTATCGTGATAACGAACCTGTTCTTCGCTCGTCTGACTGCCCGCCTCGGCTCGCGGACGCTGACCATGCTCGGCCTTGTGCTGTACACAGCCGGCGGCGCGGCGGCGGGTCTGTTCGACTCGATCGGCATGGTGCTTGCCATGCGTGCGCTCGTGGGCGTGGGCGTGGGCATCATCATGCCGCTGTCCACGGGGCTTCTGAGCTACTACTTCCCGCCGGAAAAGCGCGAGCGGCTCATGGGTCTGTCCTCGGCGGCAAACCAACTCGGCGGCGTGATTGCAACGCTGCTGGCCGGAATACTGGCAGGCGTGAGCTGGCGGCTGAGCTTCGCGGTGTATCTTATGGGTCTTATAAGCATCGTGCTCTGCCTCATTTTCATGCCCAACGACCGCATCCGCGGAGAGGAGCAGGAGAGCAGCCGCATCAGCATGAGCGGAGTCTGGCGCAGGAATCGTATGTACGTCGTGTGCATGTTCCTGCTCATGACGGCGTTTTTCATTTATCCGGCCAACTTCGCCATCGTGACTGCTGCCGAGGGGATAATACCCATGAGCCTGTGCGCAGTCATCATGGCCGGCTGCGACCTTGTCGCCTTCGGCGGCGGACTGGCCTTCGTGCATGTAAAGCGCCGCCTCGGCAGACATACGCGCTTAGCAGCACCGGCGCTGTTTTTTATTGGCTACTGCCTGCTGGCCTTCGTTGGCGGCTGGTTCGGAACGCTCGCGGGCTCGGCGCTCGTCGGCTTTGCCAACGGTCTGGGCGTGCCGTACATCATCTCGTCGGCCTCGGCAAACGAGGGCAAAGCCGCCGCGACCACGGTCATGCCGATGATCTCCGCCGCGCTGTATCTTGCGCAGTTTCTGAGCCCCTTCCTGCTCTCGCTCGTGTCGGGGCTTTGTCCGTCAGCGCTTGAGCTGCCGTACTGCCTCGCCGCCGCCGTCAGCGCCCTGTTCTTTCTGGCGGCTTATTAGCTCTGTGCAATACGCAGGTCACAGTATTCAATATTGAACGCGAAAAAAGACAGCTTGGACGCAAGATCCGAGCTGTCTTTTCAGCGCTTATTTAATATTAATTGTAAGAGATCAGGCCATCTTGTTGAGTGCGACGGTCATGGCGCTCTTCTTGTGAGCTGCGTTGTTCTTGTGGATAAGACCCTTGCAGGCTGCCTTGTCCACTGCCTTGACTGCGACCTTGTAGCTCTCTGCTGCGACGGTCTTGTCGCCGCCTGCGACTGCTGCGTCAAACTTCTTCATGACGGTCTTGAGCGCGGTCTTGTCTGCGCGGTTCTTTGCGCGGAGCTCCTTGCTCTTGGCATCTCTCTTCATTGCGGACTTGATATTGGGCATCGTTGTGCACCTCCTTGTAACTTAGTAACAAAAGTCTACGGACTTTTCCGGCGAAAACCGCCGGTTTACGCCGGCTGCCAGACTGATTGCACCATCTGGCGGTTACTGCCGTTGGGACTGAATAACGTAACGGAACGCGAGTAGACGCTCGCGGATAATTAGTTTACCATCAAAGCACTGAAATTGCAAGCTTTTTCTTTACTTTTTCCGTTTTTTTATCATTTAATGTATTCCTTGTACCCTGCGCGGGGACAATACCACTATATATTGATTTAAGGAGGCGTACACATGCAGAAGCGATCAGCCAGAACAGACCTCGCCGCCGAGTCCGCCGCACGGCTCGGGCGCTGTCCCGAGGGGCTTATCTCCGACACACTCAGCATCCGCGGCTGCACCGTCCGGCGCGTAGTCATCGAAAGCGCCTCGGCTGCACAGGCAGTCGGCAAGCCGCGGGGCAGCTATCTCACCCTCGAGCTGGCAGATTATGTTACGAGGCGCAGCCCCTGCTTTTCCGACTGCGCCGCTGCGCTGAGCGAGCTGCTGCGCTCCTTCCCCGCTGTACGGCAGGGCAAAAGCTTTCTTATAGCCTGTCTCGGCAACCGTGCCGTCACGCCGGACGCGCTGGGTCCGTGCGCCGCCGAGGGGATCATCGTCACGCGGCACCTCAAAAGCTCCCTTCCCGAGGAATTTGCGGCGTTTTCCTCGGTTTCCGTGCTGCGAACCGGCGTTCTGGGCACTACGGGCATCGAAAGCGCTCAGGCGATACGCTCCGCCTGCTCTGTTGTCAGACCTGACTGCGTGATTGCAATTGACGCGCTTGCAAGCGGCGAGCTAAGCCGGCTGTGCCGGAACGTCCAGCTCTGCGACAGCGGCATCTCCCCGGGCAGCGGTGTCGGCAATGACCGCGCCGAGATAAGCGAAAGCTTTCTCAGCTGCCCCGTGATAGCTGCCGGAGTTCCGACGGTCTGCGACGCGGCGGCGCTTGGCGCTTCCGAGGGCGCGGAGCGCATGTTCGTCACGCCGAGGAATATCGACGAGCTCGTCAGGAGTGCGGCCAAGCTCATCGCCTACGGCATCGACCTCGCCCTGCACGAGGGGCTCACGGTCGAGGACATCAACACGCTGGTCGAATGATGTTTCATGTGAAACATAGGCGAAAACGTTTCACGTGAAACGCTGCGAAAAAATTTTCAAATGTTCCACGTGAAACGTTGAAATGCGCGGCGAGACTTGTTATAATAGCCGCAAGAGGTGAGACTATGTCAAGAATCATTGCGATAGCCAACCAGAAAGGCGGCGTCGGCAAGACCACGACCTGCGTGAACCTTGCCTGTGCGCTGAAAATGAAGGGCAAGCGCGTGCTGCTGGTCGATTGCGACCCGCAGGGCAATTCGAGCTCCGGCATGGGCGTGGACAAGAACTCGACCCCCGGCGCTTACGAGCTGCTGATAAAAAACGCCGACACCCTCGACTGCATCCGCCACACGCCGTACGGCGACGTGATCCCGTCGAATAAGGAGCTGTCCGGCGCGTCGGTCGAGCTCGTGCGCAGGGAAAAGCGCGAGTTTGTGCTCAAAACAGCGCTGCAAATGGTCTACAACGACTACGACTACATATTTATCGACTGTCCCCCGTCGCTGGAGCTGCTGACGCTCAACGCGCTCGTCGCAGCGGACAACGTGATAATCCCCATGCAGTGCGAATACTACGCGCTTGAGGGCATTGCCGACCTCATGACGACCATCCGCATGTGCAACAAGCGCTTAAATCCCGCGCTGCGCATTCAGGGCATCGTCATGACCATGTACGATGCGCGGACAAATCTGACGCAGCAGGTCGCCTTTGAGCTGAAGGAATACTTCGGCGCGAAGGTCTATGAGACGGTGATACCGCGCTCGGTGCGGCTTTCCGAAGCTCCGAGCCACGGCAAGCCCGGAGTTGCCTATGACCGCATCGGCAAGGGCAGCCGCGCATATATGAAGCTCGCGGACGAGTTTCTGCTGCGCGAAAAGTACAGGAAAAGGAGCTAAATATGGCCAAGGATACGAAAAAAGGACTCGGACGCGGCCTGAGCGAGCTTTTCGGCGAGGATATCCTCGATAACGAGAGCGAGGGCGAGCTCGTCTACGCGCCCATTGCCAAGGTCGAGCCACGCGCCGAGCAGCCGCGAAATCGCTTCGATGACGAGGCTTTGCAGGAGCTGGCCGACTCCATCGCGCAGTACGGCCTGATCCAGCCGATCACCGTGCGCAGGCGCGAGGGCGGCTTTTATCAGATCATCGCCGGTGAAAGGCGCTGGCGTGCCTGCCGCATGGCGGGGCTCGTCGAGGTGCCCGTGCGAGTTATCGAGGCGGACGACCGCAGGGTGGCCGAGCTTGCGCTGGTCGAAAATTTGCAGCGCGAGGATCTGAACCCCATCGAGGAGGCGCTCGGCTACAAGAGCCTCATAGAGGAATACGGCCTGACGCAGGAGGAGGCAGCCAGAAGCGTGGGACGCTCGCGCCCCGCGGTAACGAACGCCATGCGCCTGCTGAGTTTGAGCAAGGATGTGCTGCCGCTGGTCGAGGAGGGCACGCTTTCCGCCGGTCACGCACGCGCACTGCTGCCGATAGGCGACGCAGCCGAGCAGCTCAAGGCGGCGCGGGCGGTCATCGACGGCGGGCTTTCCGTGCGAAAGACCGAGCAGCTCGTCACAAAAACGCTCAAAAAGCTCGCCGAGGAGCCGGTCGAGGACGAGCGCTCGAACGAGCTGATGGTCGATTACATAGCCGAGACCGAGGATTATCTCAGCCGCTCGCTCTCACGCAAGGTCGCGCTCGAGCAGAAACGCAAGGGCGGCAGGATAATATTGGAATTTTATGACAGCGACGACCGCGAGGCGCTCATAGCGAATCTGGCGCGAATGGGTCGGAGCTGGGAAGAAATAATGAAATAAAAGGAGAAAAAACGATGCTGGATATAAAATTTGTCCGTGAAAACCCCGAGATAGTAAAGGAAAACATAAAAAAGAAGTTTCAGGACGCGAAGCTGCCGCTGGTGGATGAGGTCATTGAGCTTGATAAGCAGTACCGCGCAGCGATGACCGAGGCAAACGACCTGCGTGCAAAGCGCAACGCGCTGTCGAAAATGGTCGGACAGCTCATGGCTCAGGCGAAGAAGGACCCCTCGAAGCTTCAGGAGGCTGAGGAGGCCAAGGCTCAGGTCAAGGCAAACGCCGACCGCCTTGCCGAGCTCGAGAAGCTTCACGACGAGCTGGCCGTGCGCATCAGAAAGATCATGCTGACGATCCCGAACATCATCGACGAGAGCGTGCCCATAGGTCCCGACGACTCGGCAAACGTCGAGGTCGAGCGCTTCGGCGAGCCGAAGGTCCCCGATTACGACATTCCCTACCACACCGAGATCATGGAGAGCTTCAACGGCGTTGATATGGACGCGGCGGGCCGTGTTTCCGGCAGCGGCTTTTACTATCTCATGGGCGATATCGCACGCCTGCACTCGGCGGTGACCGCATATGGGCGCGATTTCATGATC
Source organism: Collinsella aerofaciens (assembly GCA_963633225.1). Taxonomy (GTDB): domain Bacteria; phylum Bacillota; class Clostridia; order Oscillospirales; family Oscillospiraceae; genus F23-B02. The sequence goes on along the minus strand of CAVGXR010000069.1, from coordinate 2,632 downwards.
GACAAGGGCTTTACATACTGCATCCCGCCCTTCATGATCCACGGCAACGTCGTCGAGGGCGTTATGAGCCAGACGGATATGGACGCGATGATGTACAAGATTGAGGGCGAGGACCTGTATCTGATCGGAACCAGCGAACACTCGATGATAGGCAAGTTCATCGACCAGATCCTGCCCGAGGAGAGCCTGCCGCAGACCCTGACGAGCTACAGCCCCTGCTTCCGCAAGGAAAAGGGCGCGCACGGCATCGAGGAGCGCGGCGTTTACCGCATACATCAGTTTGAAAAGCAGGAGATGATCGTCGTCTGCAAGCCCGAGGAGAGCAAAGACTGGTACGAGAAGATGTGGCGCTACAGCGTGGAGCTGTTCCGCAATCTTGAGATACCCGTGCGCCAGCTCGAGTGCTGCTCGGGCGATCTGGCCGACCTCAAGGTCAAATCCTGCGATATCGAGGCATGGTCGCCGCGCCAGAAGAAATACTTCGAGGTCTGCTCCTGCTCGAATCTCGGCGATGCTCAGGCACGCAGACTCAAGATCCGCGTCAAGGGCGAGGACGGCAAAATGTACCTGCCGCACACCCTCAACAACACCGTCGTCGCGCCCCCGCGTATGCTCATCGCATTCCTCGAGAACCATCTTCAGGCCGACGGCAGCGTCACCATCCCCGAGGTGCTGCGCCCCTACATGGGCGGCAAGGCCGTGCTGATACCTGTTTCGAAGGCGCATTAAGGCAGCTGCGGATACGCATATTGCAGGTGCACGGTATCGAAGCATTGGTGGAAACTACAGCGTTTCGCGTTTTTTTAGAGGCGCAGTAGGTCTGTACTTATACGGATATTGCGTCAGCACGGTATCGAAACATTGGAGGAAATAAGTTCGTTTCGCGTCCCGCAAGTGCGGTGCAATGTTGCGGGTTCCTTTGTATCGGTTTCCTGCGCAGCTGCCGGTCGGGACACCGCAAATAGCGTATCGGCATAATGTGGCTACGCCTCTGAAAAAACTTGCCTGTTCCGTTTGCTGAAGCTTCCACCGCGCCGAAATCGGCTGCTTGTATCGGTCTCCTGCGCGGCTATCGGTCGGGCTGCCGCAAAAAAGTAAAAGTAGGTGCGTTAAAGCGCCTCTTAAAAGGCTGCTTGTATCGTTTTCCTGCGCGGCTATCGGTCGGGCTGTCGAAAAAAATGTATAAGTAGGTGCGTTAATGCGCCTCTAAAAAAAGGAGTAAAGATATGAAGAAATTTTTCAGTGAATTCAAGGAGTTCATCATGCGCGGCAACGTGCTGGACATGGCAGTCGGTGTCATTGTTGCGACGGCGTTCGGCAAGATCACGACGAGCCTTGTCAACGACCTGTTCATGCCCTTTATCAGCTGGCTGTTCGGCACACGCGACATGAGTGCGCTCAACCTGCTCGTGCGCCCCGAGGTCGTCGAGAACGGCACGGTCGTGCAGGAGGCCATCACCATCGGCTTCGGCAACTTCGTTGCGGTCGTCATCGACTTCCTCCTCATGTCGCTGGTCGTGTTCCTCATCCTCAAGCTGTTCAACAAGGCTCGCTCACTGGCCGAGAAGCCGGCAGAACCCGAACCCGAAGAAGAGCCCGCCCCCACCACCGAGCAGCTCCTCGCCGAGATCCTCGAAGAGCTCAAAAAGAAGGATATTTAGAGGCGCATTTAGGCTGTACCTATACGGTGATTGCAGGTGCACGGTATCGAAAATGCTGCGGAAACCGCAGCAAGCAGTTAGCCGTTAGCGGTTAGCCAGCGGCATTCGCTCTCCGAGCGAATAAAATTTAATCCGTGCGCTTTGCGCACACCACAGTGTCGCTGCACCAGACTAAAACAGAATAAATATGACAAAAGACAGCTTGGATTAAACATCCGAGCTGTCTTTTCATCATTTAATATAGAAATTTGTTCTGACTATGCGGAACAGGCAGGCCTGTTCCCTACGGGGTGCGGCGCAGCATTTGAGATGCTGCAAAAACATTCCGCCGCACTTGCGGGACGCGAAACGTTGTAGTTTATTCCATTGTTTCCGGTCGGGCCACCGCAGTCTCCGTATAGGTGCAGACCTAATGCGCCTCTAAAATCAGGCTATTGCTTCGTTCTGCTCTTTCTTGGCCATGAAGAACTCGTAAGCGGTGAGGCCGCCGATGAGCACGAGGCCGAAGAGGTCGGACTTCCAGCCGGGGATGATGAGTCCCAGACCGCCGACGAAGAACAGGACGCGCACGAACCAGTTGAGCTTGCGCTTTACAAAGCCGTTGAGACCCGCCGCAACGCCGTAGATGCCGAACATTGCGCTGACGCAGATGGAGACGACCTCGACCCAGCTCGTCACGTCGATGAAGAGCATCGAGGGGCTGTAGGCGAAGACGTAGGGGACGATGAAGGCCGCGATGGCGAGCTTTGTCGCGTTCACGCCGGTCTTCATGGGGTTGGACTTTGCGATAGCGCTGCCGGCATAGGCCGCGAGCGCGACAGGCGGGGTGATATCGGCGACGATGCCGAAGTAGAACACGAAGAAGTGCGCTGCAACCGTCGGAACGCCGAGCTTTTCGAGGATCGGCGCGCAGGTAGCGGCCATGATGCAGTAGTTTGCGGTCGTGGGAACGCCCATGCCGAGGATGATGC
>CAVGXR010000068.1:0-21725 GCA_963633225.1 Collinsella aerofaciens | reverse complement strand
TTGTAATTTATAATTAAACTGAAAAAATCCCGTCCGGGCGGACGGGATTTTTCTTGCCTTATAGTTTTTATGGAGAGAAAATTTATTTCATAAAATCCGGGGTCGGCAGCATGAACTCGAGCACTCCAAGCACGGGGAAGATCAGCGCCAGGAAGCCGAACTGGGAGCTTCCGTTGGAGCCGTACATCTCGAAGCAGAAAATGCACAGTGCTGCAAAAGCAATGACGGTGAACACGATTTCTCTGATGAAATTCTTTACTTCGTTACTCATTTTGAAAACTCCTTTTTATAATTATTTGAATTGGTTTTTTATTTGTTAGAGATTTAACTTTCTCTTTCTGGCTTTATAATACTACCGCAAAACGCATTTTGCAAGCGAATAAAAATCATGTTGTACATGACTTTTTGTAATGTTAGTTAATTAACTAACATTTAAGGGGTGCATTGAGTTTGTGCCTATACGGAGAGTGCAGCAGTTAGCTGTTAGCTGAAGGTATTCTCTCTCCGAGCGAATGAAATTCAAATTGTGCGGCGAAGGCGCCGATTTCGTTGCGGTGGAGGCTTCAGCAAACGGAACAGGCAAGCCTGTTCCCCAGTTTGTCAAAAAAAGTCCCTTGCAGGATTTTTTGACTGCACTTTTCCGCCGAGCATTTTGAAAGCTTTCAAAATGCTTTTACCGAAATCCTTGATGTCTCAAGGATTTCGACGGCGGTTTATCTAACTCGAGGCGGGCCTTGCCCCCTCGAACTCCCCCGCTGCGCGGATATCTCAACGCAGCAGCATAGTTTTTTAAAAGTCTCCGGAACGGGCAAGCCCGTTCCCTACGGGTTGCGGCGCAGCTTTTGAGATGCTGCAAAAACATTGCAATGCATCCGCGGGGAGCGAAATGTTCTTATTTATGCCATTGTCTCGATACCGTGCTACCGCAATAAACGTATAGGTAGGTGCCTCAATGCGCCTCTGAAAAAGCGCGAAACGCTGTAGTTTCCTCCAATGTCTCGATACCGTGCACCTGCAATATCCGTATAGGTGCAGCCTTAATGCGCCTCTAAAAAAACGCCTCTAAAAAATCCGGCGGTATTCAGATGGGAGCTTGCCGGTGTATTTTTTGAACTCTGCGGAAAACTTGCTCTGATTTTCGTAGCCGACGCGCTCGGCGATCTCTGCAATGCTGAGGTCAGTGTCGCGCAGCAGCTCGGAGCCAAGCTCCATGCGGTGCTCCCTGATGTGCGCCGCGAGCGACTGACCGTAAACGGCCTTGAAGCTCTCCTTGAGCGTGGATGGATTGATGAGAAAGCGCCGCGACAGCTCCTCGATGGTATAGCGCCGGTCGAGATTTTCCGTCAGCAGCTCGTGCACGCGGCGCACCGTTTCGAGCTGCTCTGCGGTGCAGCTTCCCTCTCCGCCGGTGTTTGCGTCAAGCTCCGGCAGCTCCGGCACGCTTTGTATCTCGCCGCGCTCCTCGGGGCAGGATATCTCCATCGTCTTTTCCATCATGGCATGCAGCAGCCTCACCTGTTCTATGGGCGCTGCCTTGTAATAAACCTCCTTGCCGTCGCGCCGGCTGACGATCAGGCCGCCGTCCTTGAGCTGGCGCAGATGATGCGATACGGCTGGGCTGGTCATGTCCGTCAGAAACGATATGTTCACAACGCATTCCTCGCAGTGGCACAGCAGCCAGAATATCCTTGCACGGCTGGGATCGGCCAGAAGCTTGAATATGTCCGACACCGTGCGGAAGCTCTCCGTTCTCTCCATGCTCTCGCGCAGGTGCTCGCTTATCTTCTCCCCGTGATCGTGGGGCATCGTCTCGTTTTTCATGCTCTTGCTCCATTCGGAAATGATTTGAGCCCATTCGGAAGTAAGTCGCCCCGCGGCATTGACTTTCGGACTCGCGCTTATTATACTGCAAGCATAACGATTAAGCAATCATTTAATTGTTTGATCGGGATATCTGATTTATTACGTTGTAAAAAATGCAAAAAGCGAGGAGAAATATCATGAAAAAGACTTACAAGATCGAAGTAGACTGCGCAAACTGTGCAAATCTCATGGAAGAGGCAGCCGGCAAGACCGAGGGCGTTGAGAAGGCCGCCGTCAATTTCATGACGCAGAAGATGACGCTGGAGTTTGCAGAGGGCGCTGACATTGACGCTGTCATGCAGAACGTCATCAAGAACTGCAAAAAGGTCGAGGACGACTGCGAGATATATCTCTGATCTTATCACGCCCTCCTGTGCAGGAGGGCGCATTTCATTAGTATAAGGATTGATTTCTATGAATAAAAAGCAGAAAAAGGTGCTCGTGCGAATAATCATCGCAGCTGTACTGCTGGCGCTGCTCAACCTCGTGAAGCTGCCGGAGCTCCCTGCAATGCTGCTGTACCTTGCCGCGTACCTCGTCATCGGCTATGATATTCTGCGTAAGGCCGGCAAGGGCATCCTCAATGGCCGCGTTTTTGACGAGAACTTTCTCATGGCCATCGCTACGGTCGGTGCGATCGCGCTTGCGTTCATAAGCGGCAGCCGCGACTTCAACGAGGCTGTGCTCGTCATGCTGTTTTATCAGGTCGGCGAGCTGTTCCAGAGCTATGCCGTCGGCAAAAGCCGCCGCAGCATATCCGCGCTGATGGATATCCGCCCCGACTACGCCAATATTGAGATCGGCGGAAAGCTTGAGCAGGTCGATCCCGACGAGGTCGAGACCGGCAGCGTGATCGTCGTTCAGCCCGGCGAAAAGGTTCCCATTGACGGCATTGTCATCGACGGCAGGAGCACGGTCAACACAAGTGCGCTCACGGGCGAGAGCCTTCCGCGTGACATTGCCCCCGGAGAGGAGATCATCAGCGGCTGCATAAACCTCAGCGGTATGCTGCGTGTACGCACGACAAAGCCCTTCGGTGAATCGACCGTATCGAAGATACTGGAGCTCGTCGAAAACTCCGGCTCACGCAAATCGCACTCGGAGCAGTTCATATCGCGCTTTGCAAGGGTCTATACCCCCATCGTGTGCTATGCGGCGCTTGCGCTTGCTATCCTGCCGCCGCTTATACGCATCGTGTTCATGGGGCTCGGCGGCAACTGGTCGATATGGATCTACCGTGCGCTGGCGTTTCTGATAGTAAGCTGCCCCTGCGCACTGGTCATCAGCATTCCGCTGAGCTTCTTCGCGGGTCTGGGCGGTGCGAGCAGCGAGGGCGTGCTCATCAAGGGCTCGAACTATCTTGAGGCTCTTGCCCAGACGAAGACCGTGGTCTTTGACAAGACCGGCACGCTCACGCAGGGCGTTTTTGAGGTCAGCGGAATCCACCACTGCCCTATTGAGGACAAAAAGCTCATCGAATACGCCGCGCTTGCCGAGTGCGCTTCCTCGCACCCGATAAGCCGCAGCCTCCAGCGTGCCCACGGCATAGAGCTTGACCGCAGCCGTGTAAGCGATATCGAGGAGATAAGCGGCAGCGGCGTTATCGCCAAGGTTGACGGCCACACCATCGCCGCCGGCAACGAGCGGCTGATGAACAGGCTCGGCATCGAGCACACATGCTGCCACAGCGTCGGCACGATAGTACACGTTGCCATCGATGGCGTTTACTCTGGTCACATCGTCATCTCCGACCTCGTGAAGCCCAGCTCTGCCAAGGCTATCGCCGAGCTCAGGAAGGCCGGAGTCAGCAGGACCGTCATGCTCACGGGCGATACGAAGGCCGTGGCCGAAAAGGTCGCAGCCGAGCTCGGCGTTGACGAGGTTCACAGCCAGCTTCTGCCCGGCGACAAGGTCAGCGAGGTGGAGCGCCTGCTCAGTGAAAGCAGCGGCAAGGCAAAGCTTGCCTTCGTCGGCGACGGCATAAACGATGCACCTGTGCTCTCCCGCGCAGATATCGGCATCGCAATGGGCGCAATGGGCTCGGACGCGGCCATTGAAGCCGCCGACGTCGTACTCATGGACGACGATCCGATGAAGATATCCAAGGCGATCAAGATATCACGCAAATGCATCCGCATCGTATACGAGAACATAGTTTTCGCACTCGGCGTGAAGTTTGCCTGCCTGCTGCTTGTTGCCCTCGGCACTGCGGACATGGGCGCTGCGATCTTTGCCGATGTCGGTGTCATGGTCATCGCCGTGCTCAACGCCATGCGCGCTCTTTCGGTAGTGCATTTTCAGTAGCGCATTAGGTCTGTACTTATACGGAGACTGCGGTAGCATGGTATCGAAACATTGGCATAAACTACAGCGTTTCGCGTTCCGTAGGTGCGGTGCAATGTTTTTGCAGCATCTCAAATGCTGCACCGCAACCCGTAGGGAACAGGCTTGCCTGTTCCGCTTGTCGAAGTTTCCACTGCACCGAAATAGGCACACCCTTGCCCGCCAGCGCCAGACCGAAAACAAAATACAGACACAAAAAGAGAGTGCAGACCTTTTGAAGTCTGCACTCTCTCAGCGTGTCAAAAAAGTTGTAGACTTTTTTGACACGCTGAAGGATTATATCCTGCCGCCTCTTCCGTAGATATACGCCATGCGGCGCATTTTTTCGGCAAGCTCCTCTGTCGTGCTGCCGCTTTTCATGCGCCAGCTCCAGTTGCCGCCGACAGTGCCAGGGGTGTTCATACGCGCATCCGAGCCGAGGCCGAGCCAGTCCTGCATCTGTGCAACGAACAGTCCCGCTTTCGAGCGCATACCGGCACGCAGCACAGCAACGGCGAGCTCGCTTCTGTCTGCGCCGAGGTACTCGCACGCGAAATCAAGCGTCTCCGGCTCTTCTCCGTCTATCCAGCCGCGCAGAGTATCATTGTCATGCGTTCCGGCATAGCAAACGCAGTTTTCCGTATATCTGTGCGGCAGGTAATCGCTCAGGCTCGCGGGGTCAAAGGCAAATTCGAGCACCTTCATTCCAGGAAGTCCGCTGTCGGCAAGTAATTTGTGCACCTCCGGCGTGAGCACGCCGAGATCCTCGGCGATAAACTGAACATTGCCGAACCACGATGTGAGTCTGCCGACGAGGTCCATGCCCGGTCCCGAGCGCCAGCGTCCAAGCTTTGCGCTCTCTGCGGTGCACGGCACGGCCCAGTAGCTTTCAAAGGCGCGGAAGTGGTCGATGCGCAGCATATCGTAGAGCCTTGATGCGCCGTCAACGCGGCGTATCCACCAGCCGTAGCCGTCGCTGCGCATGGCATCCCAGTCGTACAGCGGATTGCCCCAGAGCTGCCCTTCGGCGCTGAAATAGTCCGGCGGCACGCCCGCGACCTCGACCGGCATGTTTTTCCCGTCGAGCCGGAAAAACTCCGGCTCTGCCCACACGTCGGCTGAGTCGAGCGGAACATATATCGGCATGTCGCCGATAATGCCGATCCCGTGCTCGTGGGCATAGCTGCGCAGAGCCTTCCACTGGCGGCAGAAAAGGTACTGAATATAGGAATGTATCCGCACATCCCCGCGCAGCATAGAGCCGTAGCTCTTCACGGCCTCGGGGCGGTGCAGACGTATATCCTCCGGCCACTCGGTCCATGCGCTGCCGCCGAAGTGCTCCTTCAGCGCCATATACAGCGCAAAATTTGAAAGCCAGCCCGCGTTGTCCCGGCAGAAGAGCTCAAAGTCCCCTCCCCCGCGCTCAAGCCCGCGCAGCGCGGCGATACGCAGGAGCGGCATACGCTTTTCGCGCAGCACGTCATAATCGACCAGCTGCGCATTGCTGCCCCAATCGACGGCAGCGATCTCCTTTTCCGTCAGCAGTCCGTCCCCGGCAAGCGTGTCGAGGTCTATAAAATATGCATTGCCGGCAAAGCTCGAAAAGCTCTGATACGGCGAATCGCCGCTTCCGGCGGGGCCGACGGGCAGGATCTGCCACCACGCCTGACCCGCAGCGGCAAGAAAATCAACAAAGTCATACGCTGCCCTGCCGAGCGTGCCTATGCCATGCTCCGACGGCAGCGAAAACAGCGGCAGAAGTACGCCGCAGCTGCGTTTTATATTCATACTGTCACCTCTCTGTGATAGGGCTATTTTAGCTGCGAAGAGAGCGAAAATCAAGCTCAATTTTACGTTGAACTCAGGGCGGATTGTATGTATAATATGATTGGATAAAAGGAGGCGGCAGCTATGATACTATACTACAGCGGAACAGGAAACAGCGCATACGCTGCGCGGCGGATAGCCGAGGCTGTCGGCGACGAGGCATCAGACCTCTTTTCCCGCCTGCGCGATAACGACACATCTCCCATAGAGTCTCAAAAGCCATGGGTCATCGTAACGCCAACCTACGCATGGCGCGTGCCGCGCATCGTCAGGGACTGGCTTGATAAGACCGAGCTGCGCGGGGCGCGTGACATTTATTTTGTCATGACCTGCGGCAGCGATATCGGAAACGCCGGAAGCTACATTGAAAAATGGTGCGCCGGCAAGGGTCTTAATTTCATGGGCTGCGCCGAGGTTGTCATGCCCGAAAACTACATCATCATGTTTACAGCCCCCTCGCCCAAGGAGGAGGCGGAGATCATCGTCCGCGCGAACGGCAGGCTCGACTCTCTTGCGCAGAGCATAGCAAAGGGTGACGGCTTTGAAAAGCCGCACATAAGGCTCATGGACAGGCTGAGCAGCGGCATCGTAAACGATGTTTTCTACGCTGCATTCGTAAAGTCAAAGAAGTTCCGTGCAACCGATAAGTGCGTCGGCTGCGGCAAGTGTGCCGACATGTGCCCGACGAAAAGCATAAGCATTGAAAACGGCAAGCCCGTGTGGGGCGATAGCTGCACCCACTGCTCGGCCTGCATCTGCCGCTGCCCGAAGCAGGCGATAGAATATGGCCGCGTCACAAAGGGAAAGCGCAGATATTATCTTGATCGACGGTAAGGGCCATGGATATTATTTATTATGACGACAACATAATAGTTGCGATAAAGCCCGCCGGAGTCATATCGACCGACGAGCCGGGCGGTATGCCCTCCCTCCTGCGCGAGGCGCTGGGCAACGAAAACGCGGACATACGCACAGTGCACAGGCTCGATCAGGTCGTGTCGGGGCTCATGGTTTTTGCGCAGAACCCCGAGACCGCATCCGAGCTCAGCCGCCAGATACGCGCAGGCGAGTTCAAAAAGACCTATCTTGCCGTCGTGCACGGCGTTCCGCAGGAGCGGCGCGGGCGAATGGAGGATATCCTGCTCAGGTCAAAGGAGCAGCGCAAGACCTTCGTCGTCAATAAGCCCTGCCGCGGCTCGCAGGAGGCGGTGCTCGACTACAGGCTGCTCGGCTCAAACGGCGAAAAGAGCATGGTCGAGATAAACCTCGTCACCGGCCGCACCCATCAGATACGCGCCCAGTTTACCCACCGGCGCATGCCCCTCGTCGGCGACAGGAAGTACGGCGGACGCGAGGAGGGCTGCAATATCGCCCTGTGGTCGTACAGCATCGGCTTTACCAATCCCTCGACCGGCAGATTCATGACCTTTAAGGTAAAGCCGCCCAGAGAATTCCCGTGGACGGAGTTCGACACCGCAATAATGCCGAGATAAATCTCAGCGCTTCCGCTCGTCTGAGCAGAAGCGCTGTTTTTCTATTCTTCATTTTTGAATGCAAAGAATCGCTGGCCGAGATAGTTGAGCACGACAAAAAGCACCATACCGCAGAGCATGGCGGCGTTTTCCTGAACGCTCACGGAAAAGCCCTGCATGAGAGCCGGCACGAGCGGCTTTGCAATGCCGTAGGCTATGAGATAGCATACGCTGATATTCAGGACAAAGCGCGCAGCGACTTTCCAGCCGCATTTTTTATATTGAAAGGTGTAGTATTTATTGAGAAAATAGCTCAGGATACTGCCGAAAAAATAGTTCGACGCACTGCTGAGCCAATAGCTCAGTCCGAAAACATTATAGAACACGAACATTACCGCCGTGCCGAAGGCCGTGTTTATAACGCCGACGAGCACAAATCGCAGGAATGTTTTGTCCGCGAATTTTTTGATGAGCTCCCTCATAGGTACATATCTCTGCGGCGCGTTGAGATATACGGCCTCTTTTCGCGCCACACGTCCGACTCCGAAAGGTCTATATCGCAGTCAACGATCCGCTGGACATTATCGGCCTTGACGATCACCTCGCCGCTCGGGTGAACGACTATCGACTGTCCGGCAAAGTCCATCCCGCCCTCGAGTCCGACTCGGTTGCACATTGCAACGAACACCTGATTCTGCATTGCCTGCACGCGCAGCTCCCACTCGAACAGCTCCATGGGCTCGGACTCCGTGTTAGCCGTCGGGATGATCACAAGCTGCGCTCCCATGAGCGCACAGGTGCGTATGCTCTCGGGCAGATGGCGGTCAAAGCAGATGACTATGCCGACCTTGCCGAAGGGCGTGTCAAAGACCTTAAAGCCGTCCGGCGACGGGGTATAGTAATCCTGCTCGTAAAACTGCTCGGCCTGCGCGATGTGCACCATTTCGGCACAGCCGAGCACCTCGCCGTGCGGGTCTATCCACAGCGAGGTATCATAGCGCTTGCCGTCAAGCTCGAGATACACGTTCGGCGACATGTAGCAGCCGTTTCTTTTCGCAGCGCCGCACAGCGCCCTGAGCTTCTCGCTGTCGGGCTTTAGCGCATAGCGTGAAGCGTCGCGTTTTTCGTACTGCGGGAAAAAGGGCGTGAGCTGTATCTCGGGGAAAAACAGCAGGTCGCAGCCCCGTGCGGCCTCACACAGCTCAAGCGAGGTTCTGAGGTTTTCGTCCATGCTGTCGGTCATGCGCATCTGCGCCATTGCAAGCTTCATTTTTCTACCTCCGCAGACCTTTGATTTAATGACAATGATTATATCATAAATATCATAAAAAGCACTCCCGAAGGAGTGCTTTTTTCAAATTTATCTGTTGCGCATGACCGTCTTCATTCTCATGCCGTGGTCGAGGATGCTCTTGCGCAGGCGCAGGTTCTTGGGCGTGACCTCCAGCAGCTCGTCGTCGGCGAGGAACTCAAGGCACTGCTCAAGGCTCATCTGTCTGGGCGGGATCAGGCGCAGCGCCTCGTCCGAGCCGGAGGCGCGGGTGTTGGTCAAATGCTTTGTGCGGCAGACGTTTACCGCAACATCGTCCGCCTTCGGGCACACGCCGACGATCATGCCGGCATACACCTTCGTGCCGGGGGTAATGAACATAGCGCCGCGCTCCTGCGCATTCCAGATGCCGTAGGCGACGGCCTCGCCGGTCTCGAATGCGATAAGGGAGCCCGTATTGCGGCGTGCGATATCGCCCTTGTAGGGCTCATATTTCTCAAAGACGGAGGCCATGATGCCCTCGCCCTTGGTGTCGGTCAAAAACTCGTTGCGGTAGCCGAACAGTCCGCGTGACGGGACGAGGTAGCTCAGCTTTACGCGGCTGCCCACAGGTGTCATCTCGACAAACTCGCCCTTGCGTGCGCCGAGCTTTTCCATAACCGCGCCCATGTAGTCGGACGGAACGTCGATGACAACGCGCTCGACAGGCTCGCAGACCGCGCCGTCGATCTCCTTATACAGCACACGCGGAGGTGAGACCTGAAACTCGTAGCCCTCGCGGCGCATGGTCTCGATAAGTATGCTCAGGCTCATTTCGCCGCGACCCGCAACGTTGAACGAGTCCGTTGCTCCGTCAACATCCGACACGCGCAGCGACACGTCCTTGAGCGTTTCGCGCACCAGTCTGTCGCGGATCTGGCGTGAGGTGACGAACTTGCCCTCGCGTCCGGCGAAGGGGCTGTCGTTTACCGAGAAGGTCATCTCCAGCGTGGGAGCGGAGATCTTGACAAAGGGCAGCGGCTCGGCGGAGCCTCTTGCGCAGACGGTATCACCGATGGTCACGTCGCCGATGCCGCTCATTGCGATAATGTTTCCCGCAGCAGCCTCGGTCACAGGGACCTTGCTCAGGCCGTCGAACTCGTAAAGCGACACGGCCTTGGCCTTCATGGGAGCCGCGTCCGGCGCATGGTAGTTGCAGACCTCGATCTCCTGATTCTGCTTTATTATGCCGCGCTCGATGCGGCCAATGGCGATTCGTCCGACATACTCGTTGTAGTCAACGCTGGAAACGAGCATCTGGAACGGGCTGTCAACATCCTGCTCAGGCTCGGGGATGTATTCGAGAATGGTATCGAACAGGGGCTTGAGGTCAGTGCCCGGGACCTCGGGCGAATAGCTTGCCGTACCCTGACGGCCCGAGCAGAACAGCATCGGTGAATCGAGCTGCTCGTCGGTAGCGTCAAGATCCATAAGAAGCTCAAGCACCTCGTCTATTACCTCATGGATGCGCTGGTCGGGGCGGTCGATCTTGTTTACGACGACGATGACCCTGTGACCGAGCTCAAGCGCACGGGAGAGGACAAAGCGGGTCTGCGGCATCGGTCCCTCAGCCGCGTCAACGAGCAGGATAACGCCGTTGACCATTTTGAGGATACGCTCGACCTCGCCTCCGAAGTCAGCATGTCCCGGGGTATCGACGATGTTTATTTTCGTATCGCCGTACTGCACGGCGGTGTTTTTCGCCATGATGGTGATACCGCGCTCGCGCTCAAGGTCGTTTGAGTCCATGACTCGCTCGACGATCTCCTGATTTTCGCGGTAAACGCCGCTCTGCTTGAGCATCTCATCGACAAGTGTGGTCTTGCCGTGGTCAACGTGCGCGATGATCGCAACATTCCTGAGTTTCTGCATTTAAACTCAACTCCTAATCAAAATTCAACACAAAAATATATTTTAGCACCACAATGCCTGAATTACAAGGCTTTTTAGCTTTGAATTTGCATTTTTCGCGGCGTTTCGGCAGATGTGAGCCCGAGGGTGTAGAAAAAACGCGATCCCGAGGCAAAAAACTCGGGATCGCTGTTATTATTTGTCATTCGTCATTCGTCTGCAATACATGCATCAAGTGCCTGATGCATGTATTCCTTGAGCTCTTCAAGCTCCTCGATCGAGCCGCGCATGATACACCAGCGTGACACGAAGCCCTGCAGAACATAATACATAAAACGAATGCAGAAATCGGCAGGTCTGTTGAATGTCACCTCACCGTGCTCGACGCTGTAGCTTATTATCTTTTCCAAGCTCTCCTGAACATTCCTTGACTCCAAATATTCAGGACTTTTAAGGACTGTCTGCTGGAGGAAAATCACCCATTCCTGTCCGAGCTTTTTAAAAAAATCTATATCCACATCAAGATAAAGGTCCAGCAGCTCCCTGAGCGGCATCGTACCGATGCGGGGCTCGACCTCATTGATGAGCTTGCAGTCGAGCGTCTGCACATAGTGCTTGACGACAAGCTCTTCTTTTGTTTTGAAGTGATGGTAAAACGCACCTTTGGAAAGACCGCATTGCCGGCATATCATATCGACCGTTATCTCGTCGAAGGAATGCTCTTCAAACAGCTTCATGGATTCATTTATGATCTTACACTTGGTTTCGTTCGCCTGATACTTGCGGTTGTTCACAGTGATGCTCCTTATCAATTGAAGATACCAAAATATAATAAACTCCAAAGGCAAAAAAATCAAGTTTTTTCTCTCATAAAAAACTTAGATAAAAATTTCGCAAATTATGCTTGACATTTAACAAAGTCTATGCGATAATTCACATACCGGAGTCGGCGACTTGAGTATGTGAAGCGCGCGCAAAAAGAGTTTTTTCATATCGCTAAGCGATGATGTCTAATTCTGGAGGAATATTAATGAAAAAAGGAATCCATTATGCATGGGTCATACTGGCATGCTGCTGTGTAATGATGATGGTAGGTATCGGCATCTTTAACAGCTGTGCGGGTATCTTCTTCATGCCGGTCAGCAGTGAGCTTGGTATCGGTGTCGGTCAGCTTTCCTTGTACATCACGATACAGTCGCTTGTCTCCATGCTGATCATGCCCTTCACGGGCAAGCTTTTCAACAAGGTCAACATCCGTGTGCTGCTCGGCGGAGCATTCACACTGCTGGCCGTGGCGTTTGGCGCAATGTCGGCAGCAAAGGCCGTCTGGTGGTTTTACATCTGCGGCGCTTTGATAGGCGTTGCCTGCGCATTCATTCTCTATATGCCCGTCCCCATTCTGATAAACAGCTGGTTCAAGGAGAAATCTGGCATGGCAATGGGCATCGCAATGGCGTTTGCCGGTGTCGGTGCCGTCATCTTCAACCCCGTTGTCAACGCTCTCGTGCAGAGCATGGGCTGGCGTAAGGGCTATATCATGACCGCAGTCATCGGCGCAGTTATAGTTCTTCCGTTCGTGCTGTTCGTTGTTCGCTCCAAGCCCGCCGACAAGGGGCTGCTGCCCTACGGTGCCAAGGAGGGCGCTGCGGCAGCCGCAGCTGCCGGACAGCAGGATGGCGTTCCTGCCTCCATGGCGCTTAAATCCACTGCCTTCGTCATGACGGCGCTGTTTGCCGGAGTTATCATCATGGGCAGCGGCATCACCTCACACGTCCCCGGCATCGCCGCAAACTACGGCTTCAGCACCGCAATAGGCGCAACGGCCGCATCCATGCTGGGCATCGGCGTTATTATCGGAAAGCTCCTCATCGGTTATCTCTCCGACAAGATCGGGCCTGCAAAGGGCATCATCGTAAACCTTATAGCAGGCTGCGCCGGTCTTCTTATGGTGCTGTTCAACGGCGGTTCGTCTGTCCTGCTGTACTGCGGCGTTATTCTTCTGGGCTTCGGCACCTGCCTTGGCACGGTATCTCCCGCGCTGGTGGCAAAGACCGCCTTCGGTGTGCGTGATTACAATGTCATCTATTCCTACATCTCCACCGTAAGCTCTCTTGCCGGCGCTATAAGCATCTCCCTGTACGGCTTTGTTTACGATGCGACCAGCAGCTATTCAATAGTGCTGTACATACTCCTCGGTGCATTCGTGCTCTCAGGTATATTCAGCACCATCGCAGTCAAGAGCGCAAAAAAGCTTGAAAGAGTCAAATAATCAAATAACTAATTGAAAGGAAAAGAAAAAATGATCAAATCCCGTGTAACTGAAATTCTCGGCATCGAGTATCCCGTTATCTGCGGTGCAATGTCCTGGTGCACCGACGCAAAGCTGTGCGCAGCTATCTCCAACGCAGGCGGTCTCGGACAGCTTGCCGCAAACGCCGGTCAGACCGAGCTCACGAGCGATCCCGCCGTGACCGTTGAGCGCATGAAGGCAGAGTTTGAAAAGACCCTCGCCCTCACCGACAAGCCCTTTGCTGTCAACTGCATGACCCCCAATCCGGAGATCCCCGTGACTGCCATCTTCTCCAATCCCATGAGAGACTGGCTACTTACCGAGGAAAGGGCAAAGATAATCGTGCTTTCCGGCGCTCCCTGCGACGAAGCGGCAGACTTTATCCGCGACTTTAAAAAAGCAGGCAAGATATGCATCTACCGTGACGCAAACCCCGTTGCAGCCTCGTTCAAGTGGGCAGAGGACGCAGGCGCAGATATCGTCATTGCGACCGGCATCGAGTGCGGCGGCCACCTGTCTGATTACCGCGTGGGTCTGCTGAACATCATGCAGATAGCCAAGGAAGCAGTCTCCATCCCCGTCGTTGCCTCCGGCGGCATCGTAAACGCAGCCGCAGTCAAGGCCGTATACGATCTCGGAGCCGAGGGCGTTTACATCGGAACTCTGTTCCTGTGCGCCGAGGAAAGCCCCGTTGCCCAGAACACCAAGGAAGCAATCATCAACTCCGACCCGTTTGACTGCGTCGAGTACCGCGGTATGTCCGGCTTCATGCGCTGCATCAGAAACGAGCTGGTCGAGAAGTGCGAGAAGCTCACCTATTCCGGCGGCACCCGCGCAGAGATCTCCGCACTTTACGGCGGCGGCTTCCGCACCGGCATGCGTCTGGGCGACCATGTAAACGGCATCGTCTGCATCAGCGCAGGTGTCGGCCAGATACACAAGATAGAGCCCGTTGCCGACCAGATCGCAGAGCTGGTCAAGGGCATGGAATAATAACAATATAGGAGGAACCATCATGGCTAAATGGGGCACTTTAAAAGATAAGGTTATCATCATTACCGGCATGACCCAGAACATCGGCAAGGAAATTTATCAGGAGTTCGCCGCAGAGGGCGCTATCGTTATCGGCTGCGGCCGCTCGGCGGAAAAAGGCGAGAAGGTCTGCGCAGATGTCATCGCAAACGGCGGCAAGGCGGAGTTTTACAACGTCAGTGTCTGCGATGAGGAAGGCGTAAAGTCGATGGTCGAGGCTGTCGCTGCAAAATACGGCCGCATCGACGGTCTTGTAAACAACGCCGCAGCCTACGGTCCCTACGGTGCTATCCCCACCACCGATCTCACCGCAGACGACATGCGTGCATCCTTCGACACCTGCGTTATCGGCACCTTCCTGATGACAAAGTATGTCGGAAAGGAAATGGTCAAGGCACAGAGCGGCCGCATCGTCGATATTCTGTCCATCTTCGGCTTCAAGGCAACTCCCGTCATGACTCCGTATCACGTCTCCAAGGCAGCGCTGCTCATGCTCATGAAGCAGGACGCACTGTCCTACGGCAAGCAGGGCATCCGCGTAAACGGCGTTGCACCCGGCTCGATCATCGGCGCAGAGAGCTGGCCCGGTTATGTCAGCTACTACGGTGTCAATACCGTTGAGGAGGCAAAGGAAGTCCACAAGGAGAAGGTAGTCAACGCAAACACGCTCGGCAGATGGGGCGAGCCGGACGAGATCGCTGCGGCGGTGAGGTTCTTCCTCGCCGAGGACGATTTCTGCAACGGCGCTGTCATCAACTGCGACGGCGGTTCATATATAATGTAATCCTCCCTACCCCTGTAAAAATCCTGAGGCGAAATCACCTCAGGATTTTTCCTCGGCAGCACAGGCTTTTGGCAGGCTCTTATATCATCCGAGTCGAGCCAATTGAAGAACACTTTCAGATTGCGTATGTAATTATTTATCGTGGCCGTTGTTACCGGCTGTCTGTAATCTCTCCTCCGCTCAGGAAAATTTATACCTTTGCTCTTTTCGTCGGCATAAAACGTGTATTTGCCGCGTTCCTGAAGATTTGTGATATAGCGCCGTATAACCTGCTCGTTCACATCACGGATGCGGTCTATCTTCAGTTTCACCTCACACCATTGCTCGAACAGGCGCAGGGTATGCTCATAGCTGTCCAGCGTTCGCCGCCGAAGGTCACGGCTGCGGCAGTAAATCATAAACTCATCAATGCAATAATCCAAACTAAAATTGCTCATAAAAACGCTCCCTGTCGGTTGGTTTAGAATACCCAACTGACAGGGAGTGTTCGTTGCTATGGGCTCAATGATAGGTTGCTACACGGCGGGGAAATTCATAGCGTGTTCAGCTTATTCGTCGCTTCTGCGCCACATTCCTCCATCCCGCAAAGCATTGAGCCGCCTGTGTTTTTACCGCATTATGCCCTGCTTTTGACGCAGGGAAAGGCAGTCGGCGATCATGGCGATGAATTCCGAATTCGTCGGCTTGCCCTTGATGTTCTTGCAGGCATTGCAATTGCTTGCTTTTTTGCTTCCCATATAGTTTATTAAGTAGTTTATCGCGGTGAATTCTCTTGTTTATTTTGGTAGAGTAAACAGCGCTTTTTTTGCTGTGTCTACATGGTATCAGCTATCGTTTCCCGTGTCAATACTCCCATGCCGATAAACTCCGTAAAATTTTTCAGCGGCGCAATAATAGGTTGATTTATACCTATAATTTGAGTATAATAATGCAAGAGGTGATTTACATGACAATTGATACTGATGCCATTGTTTCCGTAACTGAGGCAAATCAGAATTTCTCTCGCGTTACTCGAATTGCTGATCGTTGTGGTCAGGCCGTTATATTCAAGAATAACAGACCCAAATATGTTCTGTATGAAATTGAGAGCTCACCAATTATTGAAATGACAGACGATGAAAAAATTGATTTTGTCGCGCAGCGTATATTGCATAAATACAAGAACGCATTTTTGGAGCTGGCAAAATGATAAAGTTTTCAAAGGAAAAAGTTTTGCTCCTGCACAAGCTCATCGCTGCCGAAACTGGCGGAAGTGTCGGCGTTAGGGACGAGGGCTTGCTTGAGTCTGCGCTTGAGGGCGCGTTTGCGTCGTTCGGCGGTCAGGATTTATACCCGTCCAAAGAAGAAAAAGGCTCACGACTCGGCTTTACTCTCATTTCAAATCACGCTTTTGTTGATGGCAACAAAAGAATTGGTATGTATATCATGCTCACATTCCTTGAGGTCAATGGCATTCGCCTTGAATGTACCAACGATGAAATTGTTGAGGTTGGCCTTTCCGTCGCTTCCGGTAAGATGCGTTATGAAGAACTGCGTGACTGGGTTTTTGCACACAGAGTATATTAAACATTAACTTACCCTGCATATAGTGCCTTATAACGCTCTCTGAAACTGCATCGACCGTTGTTATTTCCAGTTCATCAAAGCACCAACGCTGGAATAAGCGCAGCGTCTGCTCATAGCTGTTCATTGTCTTTTTTCTGAGCTGCTTTGCATGGCAATAAACTAAATATTCAGCTATCATGCTGTCAAAACTCACATCTGCCATAAAATGAAAAACTCCCTTGTTTATTGGTAAGATTTCTACTCAATAAACTAAGAGAGTTTATTTTGGTGCACTAAAACAGTTTATAGGCGTAAACTATATTTTTTATCGGGATTTTGAAATGTTCATGGGCGTGACACCATAATCCTCCATCCCGCAAAGCATTGAGCCGCCTGTGTTTTTACCGCATTATGCCCTGCTTTTGACGCAGGGAAAGGCAGTCGGCGATCATGGCGATGAATTCCGAATTTGTCGGCTTGCCCTTGATGTTCGACACGGTGTAGCCGAAAAACTTTTGAAGCACCTCGATATCGCCGCGATCCCACGCGACCTCGATGGCATGACGGATCGCCCGCTCGACACGCGAGGGAGTTGTGCCGAACTTCTTTGCGACCTCGGGGTAGAGCACCTTCGTCACGGCATTTATTATATCCATGTCGTTTATCGTAAGTATTATGGCCTCGCGCAGGTACTGATAGCCCTTTATGTGCGCCGGAACGCCGATCTCATGGATGATCTCCGTGACTGCCGCCTCCAGATTTGCATCACCCGTGCGCTGCGGCATGAGCACCTCATCCTGCGGCGGGAACGTGCTCACCTGACGGATGCGGTCAAGCAGCACGTTGACATCACAGGGCTCCGGCACGAAGTAGGCCGCGCCGAGAGCCGTGCACCTGCGCACGATCTCGCTGCGGTACAGGTGCGTGACGACTATCGCCTTCGCTCCCGGGCAGGCTTCGGGCAGACGGCGCAGCACCTCGATGCCGTCAAGCTTCAGAAGCACAAGATCCATTACCAGAACGTCCGGCTGCTGCTCGGCTGCAAGCGCGAGCACATCCACGCCGTTGTCCGTGCCGCCGACACATTCCATGTCGTCCTCCTGTGCAAGAACATCACCGAGCAGGCGGCGAAAGTCCTCGTCGATGTCTGCGATCAAAACACGTATTTGGGTTTCCATAACTATATTCCTCCAGTAAAATGCATGAACAGCGCTGTCCTTACCTTTTGGCGCAAAACAGCCGCTTTTATGGTATAAACTTACCATATCCGAAACGTTTTGGCACACGAATTGTGTCGAGCATTTGAAATATTTGTTGACATAATTCGACTAAAACGCCTCGAATGGCGGCGGTTTTTCTTATTTTTATCCCAACTGTGTAATATTTTGTCGAAAACTTGGCTGCAAAAACGCCCCGTGCAGAGCACAGGGCGCAGAAAATCACTTGAAAACGAAATACATTGTTATGAGCCAGCCCATGAGCGCAAAGGCCATTGCAGCCACAGCCATTCTGAAGCTGTGGTCGTGCTCATTTTCCCGATACTCACCGGCTGCCTCGGACGCACCGCGCAGATACGCCCTGTAAAGCGCCATGAAGCGGCGGCTGTCCTGACGGCCCGCTGCGTGAGCCTCGGCAACTGTCCTCTTGAGCGTCGAAAGTCTGTTCATCATGTCTCTCCCCGAAAATCCTCAATTTACTTATGATATAATATTATCATATCCTGCGTGATTTTCAAGAAGTAATTTTCAGCGGTATTTGAACAGCAGCATACCGCCGCACATAACGGCAGCGCCGGCGTATTTATTCCAGCCGAACGCAAGCTTTTCGCTGCCCATAAGCCCGAATGCGTCGATAAGCGCCGCGGCAAGAAGCTGGGAGATGAGTATGACCGATATTGCTGCCGTCGTTCCGAGGCTTTTTATGCCGAGCATGACCGTGAGCGTTATGACTATGCCCAGCACGCCGCCGAGCCAATACAGCCTGTTGACGCTGCCGAGCGCCGTGAAGCTGCCCTGCCGCCAGAAGATAAGCGCTATGAGCGCCAGCGCGAAGGCCGTGCCCTGAACGAAGGCGTTTGCCTCCATGTTGCCTATCCCCTCGCCCAGCCGCGTGTTCATCACGCCCTGCACGCTCATTGCAATTCCGGCCGCTATGCTGAATACTATGCCAAGCAGCATTTCATATCCCCCGTTTTTTCTCGTGCGGCCTATTGATATTGCCGCCGTAATGTGTTAAAATCCGTAATACACGAACAAATGTCACCGTGGCACACACAGGAGGCTCAAAATGGCTAATGCAAAACCCAAATATTTTCTCGTCGAAGCGACGGCTCTGCCGGAGGTCTTTGTCAAGGTGACGGAGGCTAAATCGCTTCTGGAGACCGGCGAGGCGCGCACGGTCGCCGAGGCTGTCGAGCGCGTCGATCTCAGCCGCAGCGCGTTTTATAAATACAAGGACTGCATCACGCCCTTCCGCGACATGAAGCGTGATGCCATCATGACCTTCCACATAAAGCTGCACGATAAGCCGGGCAAGCTTGCCTCGGTGCTTTCTATTTTTACCGAATCGGGCGCAAATATACTCACGATAAATCAGTCGATACCGGCAAACGGAGTCGCGCTCGTGACGATCTCGATCGCGCCGGACAATCTCGTCATAAGCAGCGACGAGCTCATGGCGCGGCTGAGCACAGTTCCTGGCGTTGTCAGCATCGAGCTTATGGCAGGCTGAGGCATATGCGAATACTATGAAGTAGGGTGTTTCCCCTACTTCTTTTTTTAGGTGGTCATATGCTCATAGTTCAAAAATTCGGCGGCAGCTCGCTTGCGGGGCTTGAACGGCTCAGGCGTGCCGCCGCCATAATATCCGACTGCGCAAGGTGCGGAAACGAGGTGGTCGCCGTCGTCTCCGCACGTGGAGATACGACCGACGAGCTGCTTGCCGATGCCCTGCGCATAGCTTCCGACCCCTGCCGGCGCGAGCTCGACGCGCTTTTATCCACAGGCGAGTGCTGCTCAGCCGCAATGATGGCGATGCAGCTCAAGGCGCTGGGGCACGACAGCGTATCGCTCAGCGGCGCTCAGGCAGGTATCCGAACCGACAGCGTTCACGGCGATGCACGCATACTGGATATCGACACCGAGCGCATACGGCGTGAGCTCAGAGCGGGGCGCATCGTCATAGCGGCGGGCTTTCAGGGGCTCGACTGCGAGGGCGACACGACGACGCTCGGGCGCGGAGGCTCGGACACAACGGCGGTGGAGCTTGCAGCCGCGCTCGGTGCGCAGCGCTGCGAGATCTACTCCGATGTTGACGGGATATACACAGCCGATCCACGACTCGTAACGGGTGCAGCGCGTCTTGAGCGCATCGACCGCAGCGATATGCTGGCTCTTGCGCTGCACGGCTCGCAGGTGCTGCATTCACGCAGCGTCGAGGCCGCGATACGCGAAAATGTGACCGTGCACCTGCTGTCAAGCTTCACGCGCCGCGAGGGTACGGTCATGGGCGCGTTCCCCGAGCGTCCCGCGCTCTGCGGTGTTACACGCGACAGCGAAAACAGCACAGTCAGCATTATCGGGCGCGGGGTCGATGCGCAGACGCTCGCCGAGGCCGTCGCGGTGCTTGCCCACAGCGATATACTCGCTGAAGCAGCGGAGCTTTTCGACGGCGGCTGCACGCTTTACGTTCCGCCCGACAAGCTGCTTCCGGCTCTTGAGCTGACTCACAGGCGCTTTTTCTCTTGAGCAAGCCCGCCCCCGTCTGCGCTTCCGCTTGCTTTTACCGCCGGTTGCGCCCATTTTCATGCTCATATACTGCGTTTCAGATGCTTTCCATGCGCAAAAACGTGATTTTTAACAGATTTTAATTTGCATACGGTCTGCGTTTATGGTATCATGTATTATCTAAAAAATTTGAAGGGGAGTCTGTACCATGGATTGCAAGCAGTTTGAAAAGATACGCAGTGAAAATCCGTTTATGCCGCTCAATGATATAGTGCACGAGCTTGTTTTGCAGGATATAATCAGCTTCGCGCTGATGCCGGGAAGCCGAATAAGCGAAAGCAGCATCGCGCAGGAGCTGGGCATAAGCCGCTCTCCCGTCAAGGCCGCGCTCGAAAAGCTCGCGGCGAACAACTATATAAAGATACAGAACAGCCGCTACTATGTCGCGGAGTTTGATAAAAAGGAATACGACGAGATATGCGACTTCACGCAGATGATCGAATCCTACGCCGCAGGCGAGGCCGCGCTGAATATTACGACGCAGCAGCTCGACGAGCTGTACAATATGGCGCACAAGCTTCAGGCGATCTACGACGAGGCATTCCACAAGGGCAAGGATTTTGTTTTCACAAAGCTCCTTGAGCAGGAGATAAATTTCCACTTCTCCGTCGTCAGGGCCTCCGGCAACAGCCTTATAACCGATATATACGACCAGATGAAGTACCGTCTGTTCCGCTGCCGCAGCTATCTTCTGTTCTCGCGTCCCGAAGGATTTTACGACACGATCGACACCGACCATGTTTTCATCTGCGATATCCTCAAGTTCGGCGACCGCGATATGGCCGCCGCTGCGATACGCCGCCATCTCGGTGTTTCGCGCTCCGGCATAGAGCGATATAACCTGCTCGATCTGACGAATAAAAAGTGAAAATCAGCCGGTCTTTGATATGTACCTCCAATACTGGGTGTCCAGAAATCTGGGTACATATCATTTGACCGGCTGATTTTTTCATATTTTTATATTTATCGTTAACCGACGGGTGATTGTGTCGTAAAAAGCAGGTACATAGACGCCATAGTATAAGCTGACAAGTATATGCTCTCTTTCAGGACATCGTCATTCTTCTTTTTGAAAAACGAATATATAGCCACCCAGAAAAAAGGTGTACCAATAAGTAAAAGCAAAAACAGGACAGCCATCACTTTTCAGCTCCTTGTATTATAGAGTAGTAGTTTTTAGAGCCCCTCTCCAAGGGCTGTGCTACAATGTAAGGGATGCTGTGGATTGGTAATCAACTCCTACCGCAAGACGGTTCATGAAAGGCTCCAACCACAGCCCTTTACAGTATTGTTAATCAGTTAGATACCGCCAGACGGTTTATGTAGAACAAGGTTACAAGAGTAAAGCGTCCTGTGGACTCAGCATCAAATAAACACATCGGAGGTATTTCATTATGATTTGCGTGGGTATCGATGTTGCCAAGGACAAGCATGACTGCTTCATCCTTAGTTCGGAAGGCGAAGTCCTGGCAGATGTATTCACCATTCAAAACAATGCGGAAGGCTTTGACAGGCTTCTGCAAACGATTCGCCGTTGCACCTCATCAGAGGATAGAATAAAAGTAGGGCTTGAGGCTACCGGACATTATAGCTACAACATCCTTGGATTTTTGCTTGACAAAGGTCTTCCCACCTACGTCATCAA
>CAVGXR010000067.1:0-26905 GCA_963633225.1 Collinsella aerofaciens | reverse complement strand
GCGAAATCATTCTCAATGCTTCGTAATAGGCAAGCCTTTTCTGCGGCTTGTTTTCCTCTTTGATTGCCAGCGGATTACGCCACCAGGGGTTATACTGCCGCAGCACCTTGATGACCTGCTCATCGCTTACGATTGCCATACAAACACCTCCGTACAGGTAGCATTTCCACGGAGTTGTATCTTCATACTGATGAAATTCCGTAGGAGTTATGCAAGTATATTATAACAACAGTCACACACGAACGCAAGAGGGTTTTGAAAGATGCGGAAAAACGTCAGATATTTTGCTGTCTGAAGCCTCATATCTTTCTTCGTGTTTGCTGTAATAACGATAGTGCCAACAGCGAGACGGCTCCGAATGGAACCGTCTCGCTGACTTTGTTGTTCAGTCAAAATCCGGTATCAGTTCCATCCCAGCGTAGGCTTCATCTGTCAGGGCGGCGAGCTTGGCAAGCACGGAATCCGTGAGTGCCAGCAACTCCATCTCGTCAGGCTCCAACTGTCCGCGCATGCCGGTCAGCTCCTGCATCAGACCGGTGCGGGTGCCGGTATTGTAAATGCACATCAGATTGATCTCGTCAAATGTAAAGTCGCTCATGTCACAGCTCCCTTTCCGCGCTCCGTTTCGGCGCACTCTTCAAAGACGTGGTATCGGCTGCGGGCTGCGCTTTCAGCTTTGCCAAAGATGCCTTCGCTTTTCAGATAAGCATAAGGGGAGTAT
The DNA here is from genome assembly GCA_963633225.1 of Collinsella aerofaciens. Taxonomy (GTDB): domain Bacteria; phylum Bacillota; class Clostridia; order Oscillospirales; family Oscillospiraceae; genus F23-B02. Next base: position 26,184 of record CAVGXR010000067.1, on the reverse strand, counting down.
CCGAACTCCGCCTCAGCCAAGATTTTTTGCTCTTTCTCAGCGTTATCGTCCTTGAAATACGCCAGTATTCCTGCGTCCTCTGCCTTGATAAAGAGCAAAAACTCAATGGCTGAGGTCTTTGATCATCTCACCGCCATCGGTGCCGTATCGCGTAAGCTGTGCAATACGATTTACACCAATCTCAAAGAAAACAGACCGTGGCAGCCGGTGCCACCGAAAGGCAGATAAGCGCCTTTATATCGTCTGGTGTATGACGAAAATATAGAATATTTATTTTTGGAACGAACTCAGATCATCCACACGGGGACGATATATGTGCTGCTGTCGATTGCGCTTAATGTCTCCCTGAGGCAGAGAATCGCGCCTGTCCCTCTCGGTACGGAGGCCTTATCGAGCAGCTTGAAAGCACCCGTAATTTGTGTGGGCGGGTTGATGCTTTTTTTGATTTCGATGGGATGCAGCTGACCGTCGCTCTCCATGATCAGATCGATCTCGTTGCTGTTCTTGTCCCGGTAATAATGCAGCAGGCACTCCTTGGCGCTGTTGCTGTAGGTTTTTATGATTTCCGACACAACATAGTTCTCTAAAACAGCTCCGTTTATCGCGCCGTTCATCAGAATTTCGGGGTTTGAGTACCGGGTCAGATAGGAGACAAGGCCTGTATCGAAGAAATACATCTTCGGCGTTTTGATCGTCCGCTTCAGAAGATTGTTGGAGTAGGGGTGCAGGAAGAACACGATCCCGGATTTTTCAAGTTCCTTCATCCAGCGCTTTGCGGTATCATCACTGACGCCCACATCCCCGGCGATGTCGTGCAGGTTCAGCATCTGGCCGCTTCTGCAGGCGGCAGCACGAATGAAGTCGGCAAACATTACCTTATCCACACCGGGAATATCGGTGGACACATCCCTGTCGATATAGGTCTGAATATAGCTGCTGTAAAACACATCACGGTCTTTATATTTGCCGCTCCTGTGGCCGGGGAGTGCGCCGTCCCAAATCCTTTGATAGATCTCATTCGGTGCGGCAGGGGAAAGCAGCGCCGTGCGCTTCTGCAATTCGTCAAGCTCCAACGAAAAGGGTGAAACCTCCACTGCGCCGCAAAGCTCAGATTGCGACAGTGCAGACATATGAAGAATTGCAGTTCTTCCTGCCAAGGATTCCTGCGCAAGCTCCATCAGGCGATACTCCTGAGAACCGGTCAGCCAGTAGGAGGCGGGAGCAGCACCGTTATCCACGGCGATCTTGATATACGAAAACAGCTCCGGTGCATACTGAACCTCATCGATGAGAACCGGCGCGGGATGCAGCTTCAAAAACATTGCAGGATCGGTTTTGGCAAGCCTGCGCTCCTCCAAATCGTCCAGCGAAACCTCGGCACGTGCCGTCCCCTCCATCAGATGCCGCAGCATGGTGGATTTTCCGACCTGACGCGGGCCGGTCAGCAGCACACAAGCGTACTCCTCGCTTACGGCTGTAAACTTCTTTTCAAGCTGTCTCTCAATATACATTGCTCCGCCTCCTTTAGGCTAAAATACGATGCGCCTTTATTATAGCCTAAGAGAAAGGAAAAATCAATAGATTTTAGGCTAAAATACGATGCATTTGTATTTTAGCCTTTGCGGGCAACGATTATGCGTGTCTGCACCGGGCTTTCACCCTTAACGCAAAAGTCGCCCGATTTCAAATCAGGCAACTGAGCAGATGGTACCCGTCATTCTCCCCACGGAAACCCGAAATCACTGCGCTTAATCTTGCACTGCGGCTGCCCATCCTTCCAAAATACAATGCCCTCGATGTTGTGCTTCTCAAGGTAATCACGAATTCCTTCGAAATCTCTCGGCACATCCGGTAAAACGCGAATACCGTGCCTTTCAATCACATCTTTTTTAAGTCCGTATGGGTTTGCGCAAGAACTGCGTCCAGCTTTTGTAGCTGCTTGTGAGCTGCCGCTCCGTTGTGTCTGCCATCTGCCTGTACTCCTGATATTTACTCGGCATAGGGCTGCCTCCTTCGGGCAAAAAATTAGAGCACCCGGAATTGGGTGCTCTATGTAAAGGAGCGGCATCTGAAAGCGCCCCGAAGCCTGTGCAGGAAACGGGACGCTTTCTTTATATGTTGATACTCTAATGGTTCACAGTTTGAATTTGTCCACAGAAATATCGATGAAATCTATCGAATCGTCTTGCAGGAACATAGCCATATAGATAGGAAAATAAGTCAGCTTGCCATCCACCTTCACGTTATCATTTGTGAAAACATAGGCTTCCTCAATCCCGTATTCCGCAACGGCCATCACGTTGTCCAGCGCCGAGTGCTTTTCATAATCCTTTCCACTTTTCACTTCAATAGGAAGCACCCGCCCAGCATGCTCAACTACAAAATCAAGCTCACCCTTTTTCTTGCTGTTGTAATAGTACAGAGAATAGCCGTGAGCATGTAGCTCCTGCGCCACCACATTTTCATATACAGCGCCCTTGTTGACATCCTTTTCCTTGCTGACGATTTTCAGCTTGCAGGCTTTTCCGTATATGGTGGTAAGCAGTCCAACATCTGACAGGAACATCTTGAACAGTGTGCTCTTTTCGTTCAGCATAAGCGGCACCGTGGGCTCTGTCGTGTTAAATACGCCCAAAGCGACACCGGCCTTCCAAAGCCATGTGAAGCTGTCCTCAACACGGTCATAGCGCAGACCTTTCCTGATATCCGCGATCATAAACCGCTTGTTTTTCTCGTTCAGCTCTGCCGGGATAAGCTCGTAGATATGCGTGATAATCAGCTTACGGTTTTCCTCTTCATATTGCGTAAAATCCAGCTTATACTGCTCAATGATGGCTCTGTGTTCATCCATCACATCGTCAATGCTGCCAGTTGTACGGTACTTTTCCACCGCAGCAGGCATACCTCCGATGATCAGATAGAGATTGAACATCTCCATGATTTTGCCGTGGATCACTTCATCTACGGGCGTTTTAGAAGAAAACGCTTTCCGCAGCATATCCAATACTGGCTGGCCTACATTGAAGATTTGCAGGAACTCTTCAAAATCCAGCGGGTACATATTGAGTGTCTGCAAATAACCGACTGGGGCAGACTTCAAGTTAACGATCTCCACGCCCAGCAGCGAGCCGGACAGAATGTACCGGAATCGCTTATCGTCCACAAGAAACTTTATCTTCGTGACGATCTCCTTGTATTTCTGGATTTCGTCAAAGAAAAAGAAGGTCTTACCGGGGACGATTTTTTTATCGCTGTACAGGGACAGCTTCAGGATCAGGTCATCTACGCTCGTTGCCCCGTCCAGAATGTCCACGAGCTCCGGCTGACGTATCAGGTTGAACTCAATGTAGTCGCAGCCTGCCGCCTGTAGGCACTCCCGGACGATAAATGTCTTTCCCGCCTGACGGACGCCATATATCAGCAGAGCCTTGTCGCTGCTATCGATCCAGTGCATAATATCCTTTTCAATTTTCCGTTTTAGCATCACGAGCACCTCCATATCCAGCCTGTGCATTTTCCAAGGATATTATACTTTCATTCTGACACTTTTTCAAGAGAATTGCGGTGCCTTTGTGACACTTTTTCTGACGATATTCTTGCAACGTATTCACTGATTCCATTCTATTTCCCAAAATCAATATTTTTTCGATTTTGGGAAGCAGAATAGCAGAGTGAAAACGGGAGCGACCCGAAAGCCACTCCCGCCGATGCATCTTCCTTATTCGTCCGTGTCAAAGTCCGGCACCAGTTCCAGCTTTGCAAACCGCTCGTCGGTGATGCCGCCCAGCTTGTGCAGGGCACTGTCAGTCAGCTCCCGCATCAGGCCGCCACGCTTGCGATCAAGGAAACAGGCCGGCTGACCGGCGAGCGGATAGAGCTTGACGAGGGCGCTCTGGCTGCTCTGAACGCGAGGTATCAGCTTCTCATGGATGCCCTCGACGAAGCGCCGGAGGTTGAAATAACCTGCTTCAGGCCAGATGAGCGCAAAGCCGGCGGCGAATACATAACAGCAACCGGCGCGGTCAAAAAGCTCGATGACTTTAAGCGTCTGATCACCATGCAGGACGGCACAAGGATTCCGATGGATGATGTGCTGAGCATCGACGGGGAGCTGTTCTCGACACTTGAATAAGCAAAAAAGCCATGACTGAAAAAACAGCCATGGCTTTTGTTATATGCTATATGTTACAGCGCTGCGCCGAGGGTCTTGCACTTTGCAAGTGCCTGCGAATCGGGCTCGCCGTTGCAGATGACGCTCTCGTGCACGAGCTTGATGCCGTTTGCGCGGCAGTCGTCCTCCCAGATCTGCATCCAGTCGCCGTCGCCCCAGCCGTAGGAGCCGAACAGCGCGACGCGCTTGCCGGAAAGACTTCCCTTTACGCTCTCGAACATGGGCTCGAACTCGCCCTCCTCAAGTGCCTCTGCGCCCATTGCGGGGCAGCCGAAGGCGATCGCATCGAACTCGGCGGCCTTTGCCGCGGAGAAGTCGGACGCTGTGAAGAGCTCTGCGCCGGCCGCATCCGCGACCGCCTTTGCCATTGCCTCGGTGTTGCCGGTTCCGCTCCAATATACAACTGCTTTTTTCATTTTCAAAACTGTCCTTTCACTGTATGATCTCATCGAGTGCCTTGCCGCGGCTGCGGCGAGTGCATATCTCGAAGCTTTTGAATTTTTCCCTTGCCGCGTCCACGTCGCCATAGACCTTCCAGCAGCCGATGAGCTTGAAGCCTGCGGCGCGGTTTTCCATGAAGCCGCGCACGTCCTCGGGCGGATAGCCCAGAAACAGGCCGACCTCGTGCGGGAACTCGGCATCGTGCCGGAGCTTGCAGATAAGGCAGCTCAGGCAGCTCTCGGCGCGCTCGCACTTTGCATAGCCGCAGCCGCGCAGGATATCCTGCGCCTCGCTGCTTTCAAGGTCGCGGCGCAGCGCCTCGGGGCGGTAGAGATACAGGAGCACACGGCTTTTCATATACCGCATCGGTACGATGCGCAGCCCACGCGGGACGAGCAGCGCGTTCAGCCGCCGCAGCTCCGCCGTCACTTCCTCGCGGCTTTCGTACTCGGCGGAAAACATATTCGCGGTTTTAAGCCCTGCAAGCGTCGGTGCGCATTGCGAGATTAACAGCTCATCGCTCATTTTCCATCTCCGTATCACATTCATCTGTCGTGCAGGCAGAGCTTTAATTCCCACTTGCCCGATATGATTAGTATGCCACAAAGGAAGGAGCCTTATCCGCTCCGAAACGAACGAATAAGGCTCCAAAAAGACAGTTTAATTTTAAAACCGCACGAGTGCAAACAGACCCGCTGACGGAGGATATTCGCGCTCAGATAAGGCAATGCCTGACGGGAATACTTTGCGTAGTTCCTACGGCTTTTTAACACCGCACGAACGCAAGCAGAGCTCCTGACGGAGGATATTTGCGCTCAGGCAAGGCAAAGTCCGAAGGGAGCTCTTTGCGTAGTTCCTATGGCTTTTTAACACCGCACGAGCGCAAGCAGACCCGCTGACGGAGGATATTTGCGCTCAGGCAAGGCAAAGTCCGAAGGGAGCTCTTTGCGTAGTTCCTATGGCTTTTTAACACCGCACGAACGCAAACAGAGCTCCTGACGGAGGATATTTGCGCTCAGGCAAGGCAAAGTCCGAAGGGAATACTTTGTGTATTTCCGAGGGCTTTAACGCCGCATGAGCACAAATAGACCCGTCAGGGCAGTAGATTCCTCATGCTGCGCAGCCCAATCCCCAACGTCGATACATTGTGCAGCAGCGCTGAGGTCGAGGGCGGAAGAATGCCGGCGACACCGAGGACGATGAGTCCGGCGTTGAAGGATATGATGAAGCGGTAGTTTGCGTGGATGCGGGTCATGAGGCCGTCGGATATGCGCTTTAGGGTGACGAGGCTCTCGAGGTCGTCAGAGCAGATGGTGATGTCGGCGATCTCGCGGGCTATGGCAGCGCCGTCGCTCATTGCAATGCCGGCATCGGCCTCGCTGAGTGCGGGAGAGTCGTTCACGCCGTCGCCGATCATGATGACCTTGCGCCCCTTTTCGTGCTCGGAGCGGATAAACGCCGCCTTGTCCTCGGGCAGCACCTCGGCGTAGTATTCGTCAAGCCCCGCGTGCTCGGCAACGGCTCTGGCCGTGCGCTCGCTGTCGCCGGTCATCATGACGAGCTTGTTGAGCCCGAGCTCGCGCAGACGGCTCATGACGCTGCGCACCTCGGCGCGCAGGGGATCCTCGATGCATATGACAGCCGCCAGAACGCCGCTTATCGCAAGATAGAGATGCGAATAGCGCGTGGGCAGGCTGTCGAATTTTTCGCGCTCCGAGTCGGGGATGGTGCAGCCCTCGTCCTCGAACACGAAGTGATGGCTGCCGAGGACGACCTTCCGGCCGTCAACTATGCTCTGTATGCCGTGGGCGACAACGTATTCGACCTTGGAGTGGCGCTCCTCGTGGTTAAGGCCGCGGCGCTGCGCCTCCTTGACGACGGCGTTTGCTATCGAGTGCGGATAGTGCTCCTCGAGGCAGGCCGCAAGGCAGAGCATCTCGTTTTTCTCGTTATCGCCGAAGGTGACGATATCGGCGACCTCGGGGCTTGCGTGGGTGAGCGTGCCGGTCTTGTCGAAAACGACGGTGTCGGCCTGAGCGACGGCCTCAAGGAACTTGCCGCCCTTAACGGATATGCCGTCAGCGCCGCTCTCGCGCATTGCCGAGAGCACCGCAATGGGCATGGAGAGCTTCAGGGCGCAGGAGAAATCGACCATGAGTATGGCCAGCGCCTTGGTCGGATTGCGCGTTATAAGCCATGTGAGCAGCGTTGCGCCGAGGCTGTAGGGCACGAGCCGGTCGGCCAGATGATAGGCCTGCGACTCAGTGTCGGATTTGAGCTTTTCCGAGTCCTCGATCATGTGCACAATCCTGTCGTAGCGGCCAGAGCCCATGCTCTTTTCGACCCTCACGACGCACTCGCCCTCCTCCACGACCGTTCCGGCGTAGACATAGCTGCCGGCTTCCTTGCGCACGGGCATGCTCTCACCTGTCATGGAGGCCTGATTTACAGCCGCCGAGCCGGAGACGAGCTTGCCGTCGAGGGGGATCATGCTGCCCATGCGGACAATGACCTCGTCGCCGACGGCGACATCGGAGGCGTTCCGAAGCTCCTCGGTATCGCCGGTCCTTACCCAGACCTTATCGACGTTGAGGCTCATCGTGCGGGCAAGGTCGGCAACCGATTTTTTATGCGTCCACTCCTCGAGGATATCGCCGATCTTCAGCATGAACATGATGGTCGAGGCCGTGCCCGTATCGCCGCGCAGGACAGATACCGTTATCGCCGCTGCGTCAAGCACGGCAACATCGAGCCTGCGGGCAAGCAGTGAGCTTATGCCGCGGGCAAAATAGCGGCTGCTCTTTACGGCGCAGATGACTGCACGCCACGGTGCGGGCAGGAAGGCTTTTTTGAGCACCCGGCGCATGACAAGGGCTGCGAGCTTATCCTGATATTCGCGGTTTAAGACCCTGCCCGTGGGCTTGGGCTCTGTTATGCCGCAGCTTTCATACGAAAAGTGCGCCAGCGCGGATACGAGCGCCGGGCGGTCGCTGTATTCGATGACCGCGTCGCAGTTGCGGTCATATACGTTTACCTTTTTTACGCAGCCGAGCGAGCCGAGATATTCCTCAACGATGTCGGCCTGCGTAAGGCTCATGCGCGGCGTTATAAAACGCACGCGCATTCTGCCCTTAGTTTCGCTGAGAATTTTGCATTTCATTACTTTGCCTCGACGTTTTCAATAACTGCTGCGGCCTCTTCCTCGGCGCGGCGCTCGTTTATGTCCTTTGCACCGGCGTAGATATCCTGGCAGTCGCAGCGGATATCGTCGGCGGTCTGCATGACCGAGTCCTTTGCGCGCAGAACTGCGGCGGTTGCGTGGGTGTACAGGGTCTTTGCGTCGCGGCTTCTGAGGATCTTGATGCCGGCGGTGCCGAACAGAACGCCGTAGCCGAACATCTTTGCGGTGTCTTCAATGTGGATTTTCATGATTTTTATCTCCTTTTATCTATTTGCAGCCGCCTCAGCCCGCGCTGCGGTACTCGGTCGGGCTCATGCCGACGGTATCGCGGAAGGCCTTGGCGAACTTGCTGCCGTTGTCGTAGCCGTAGCGTCCGGCGATCTCCATGATGCTCATCTCCGAGCTGCGGAGGTCTGCCGCGGCGCACTGCATTTTCTGGCTGCGGATGTAGGAATAAACGCTCTCGCCGTAAACTGCGCGGAAGCAGGATTTGAGCGCCGTCTGCGAGAGGTGGAAGACGCAGGAGAGCTCCTCGAGCGTTATGCGCCTGTCCATATTGGCGGAAAGATACGCGCCGATGCGCTTTGCAAGCTCGACCTGAGTGTTGGATATCCTGCGCTCGGCAAGGGCGGAGGAATCAAGCTCCATCGCGCTCAGAAACAGCAGGAGCTCAAGGATCTTGACCTTGAAATAGCCCTTGCGTATGCTCTCGGGCACGCTGTAGAGCTCGGAGAAAATGTGCTCTATCGCCGCCGAGGAGCGGGCGACGAAGCACTGCCCCTGTGCGCAGAATTTTTCGCGCAGAGCCTCGGGCTGAACGTTCACATCCGCAAGGAAGCAGGACAGGCATCTGGGCGCGTCGCTGCCGTTTATGCGTATCGTCACGCCCTCGTAGCTGCCCGTGGGGAAGCTCGAGTGCGAGATAGCGCCGTCGGACAGGCTTATCGACAGGTCGCCCGGCGCGAGGTAAAAGAAGTCTCTTCCGATGCGGCACTCCATGCGCCCCGAGCGGCAGTGGTGTATCTCAAGCAGGGTCTTGTTCTCCTCGGGCTGGATATCGTGCTCATACAGGCATATATCATTGTAGATAAGCTCGATGCCGGGAAAAACGTCGTAGCTTGTGACTCTGTAGCTCCCGTCCGCGCCGGAATAGCTCTTAGTTCTGCTTTGCATCGCTGTATTCGGCCTTCATAAGAGTGTAAACGCCCAGCTCGTTTACTGTTTTGCGCAGGGTGTCCTCGTCAACGGGGGTCTTCATGAGCAGCTCGACCTTTCCGTCGGAGGAGCTTGCCTTTGCCCACACGCCGTCGAGCGCATTGAGCGCGTTTTCAACACGAGTCTCGCAGGCGGAGCACATCATGCCGTCAACGACAAGCTGCGCGGCATAGGGATAGTGCGCCCTGTTTTTATCCGCGACCCTGATCTTTTTCTCGGCATCTCCGCCTCCGCAGCAGCCGGAGGCGAGCTTTTTTGTATAGCTTTTTATGACAAAGACCGCGAACACGATGAGAATGATTGCAAAAATTGCGTATTGCATAAAATCTACCTCCACCTTCGATAATTATTCAATATTCTTCAAAGCCTTGGACAGCGGTATCCTGCCCAGACGCTTCAGCTGTATCATGTGAACGATAAAATACGCCGCCGCGCCGAGGGCGAGCATTGCCGGCCATATCCACGGCGCTGTATAAAACGTCAGCCAGCCGCTCATCTTTCTCATGAAGCCGTAATAAAGACCCTTCATGCACAGAGAGCTCAGCGGTATCGTCACGACAAGCGACACGCCCACGACTATGGCAGTTGACGAGTTATACAGCGAGCTTATCTCGCGCTGCGTGTAGCCGAGGATCTTCAGCATGGATATGCTCTGCGCGTTTTTCTCGATGACCATCTTCGACAGCAGATACACCAGCAGCATGTACAGCGCCAGCGAAAAGCCGCCGACGATCGGGAACATGCGCCCCATCGAGTCGTCGAGCTGGTCGGTGACGACGGTCAGGTCGTGCTCGGTTATGACGCTCGAAACTGCCTCGCTGTCAAGGTCTGTGAGCTTTTCGTTCGAGAAATAGCCGTTAAAGAACCATTTTTCGAGCCCGAAGGTCTCGTTGAAGCTTAAATTGCTCATGAAAACGGCAAGCCCCGCGGCATAGGGCGTGGAGTCACAGACCGTAAAGCTGTACTCCTTATCGCCGTATTTTTCGTGCAGGCTTATCCTGTCGCCGCGTTTAAGGCCGTACTTTTCCATGAAGCCCTCGGACACGAGGACGCTGCCCTTTTCCGACGGCAGGAAGGAAAAGCCGGCGTATTTCGAGGCGTGCTTTACGCCGTAGATGCTGATCTCCTCATCCTCGTACTCAAGCGAGCTCAGGCAGAAGGGCTCTGCGTTTTCGTTTTCCGTCAGAACCGGCGTTTTGAGCAGGTACTGATAGTCGGAAAGCTTCGTCTCAAGCACCTCGGCCTTGAAATTATCCAGTACCGGCGGCATTATGAGGCCGAACATCAGCAGGACATTGGCAAACAGGATGCCTGTAAACAGCGTAATATACGCGCTGCGGTTCTGCAGGATGATCCTCTTGCGGAAGCGCTCGATTATGCCTCCCGTGCGCAGGGGCGGGGCATACTGCTTCCCCCGTGCGCCGAGCTCATGGCGCAGGAAGCTCTGCACCGGAAGGCGCATCATGCGACAAAGCACGGCGCAGACCGTGAGCGCCGTCAGCACGCAGGGCACGAGCGTTGTTTTTATAAACGCCTCGGAGCTCCAGAGCGTGACGTAGGCCGTCAGCGAATAGCTGTGGTAATACAAACCCGCGCAGTAGTCCTTTACTGCGGTGTAGCCGAGGATATTACCGGCAAGCGCCGCGATGAGCGTGACGATGACGGGCATCGCCATGTAGTGGCGTATGAGCTCCCGCCTCGTGTAGCCCGAGGCAAGCAGCGTTCCGACCGTGCCGGACTCCTGCTCTATCGTGCTGCGCGTGGTTATGGCAAACACGAAGCCAAGAATGACGATAACGACATACAGAAGCGTTATCATCATCGCCTTGTCGCTGCCGATATCGTCTCCGGCAAATATAATGGCCTGATTATCGCCGCGCCTTACAAGCTCCTTTATTTCGCAGCCGCTCTCATCGAGAAGCTCCGCGATATCGTCGGCTCTGTCCCTGCACTGCTCATCGCTGAGGGACTCGTCGTTATTGAGCCATGCGTAGCAGTAGCGGACATTTTCCTTTATCCCGTCGAAGGTCTCCTCCGTTACGACGGCGACGCAGAACTTGTTCGCGTCGAGCATCATGTCGGTGTTGTTCTTAAACAGCGCCGAATAGTCTGACAGCGCGACGCTGCCCGTGAGCTTCAGCCCCGCCAGCTCGCCGCCGATGCCGAGGGAGTTGTTTTCAAGATACAGCCTGTCGGCTGCGATCTGGCCGGTCTGCTCCGGAAGGCTTCCGTCCATGAGGCAGACCCTGTTGAGCTCCGTGCGGTTTTTGTAAATGCGCACGGTGTTTTCGTTATCGAGCGTCACGTCCTTGTAAAAAAGCTCACACAGGGAAAGCTCCGCTTCCTCTTCAAGCTTCGCCTTCGTCTCGTCCGGCAGCTTACTGGCAAGGATGAAGTGGCCGCTTTCGACGCTGTACTCGGAGAAGCTTTCGTCATAGGCTGTTTTCATGCTGCTCGCCGCGACGATAAAGCCGGACACCATGCCGGCAGTCAGGGTCAGGAACAGAAACAGAGCTATGTACTTGCCGATATCCTGCCGCAGCTCGCGCAGCAGGCGGTGCCTGAGTGGATTTTTCATGGTTCCTCTCCCCTACCAGTCGAGCTGCATGGCGCTGAGCTTATCGCTGTTCGGCTCGTCCGAGCGGATAGCTCCGTCGCGCAGGCGTATAACGCGGTCGGCCATGCGCTTTATTGCATCGTTATGCGTGACGAGGATGACCGTGCTGCCGTATTTTCTGTTCACGCGCTCGATGAGATCGAGGATCTCCTTCGAGGTTTTGTAGTCCAGAGCGCCCGTCGGCTCGTCGCACAGCAGGATATCGGGGTTTTTGACTATCGCCCTGCCTATGGCCGTGCGCTGCTGCTGGCCGCCCGAGAGCTGCGAGGGCAGCTTATCTCTGTGCTCCCACAGTCCGAGGGTTTTGAGTATTTCATCCTCCGGCAGCGGCTTATCGGCAAGATACGCGCCGACCTCGACATTTTCCCTGACAGTCAGGTTCGGAATGAGGTTGTACGACTGGAAAACGTAGCCGAGATGCCTGCGCCTGTACAGCGAAAGCTGCTTCGGGCTCATCGCGGCGATCCTCTGTCCGCCTATGCTTATGCTGCCTGAGTCGGCTGTTTCAATGCCGCCTATTATATTCAGAAGCGTCGATTTGCCGGAGCCGGACGGCCCCAGCAGGACGCATATATGTCCTTTTTCAATGCCGCAGCTTATGCCGCGCAGTACCTCGCAGCGGTTATCGCCGCTGCCGAAGCTTTTGTGAAGGTCTTTTATCTCAAGATACATTAAGTGTTCCCTCCGCGCCGCCCTGCGCGCACAGCTCCTCGAGCGTCTGCTCGGAAAGCTCGGCGACAAGGGCGCACGCTGCCTTTTTGATATCCGCCGAGGACGGCAGCACCCTCGCAAGGCTCTCGGAAACGGCGCAGTAGTATCGTCTGTACTGGCTCGTCAGCTCCGTGCCGTAGCTTGTCAGATGCGCTATGCCCAGCTCATCCTTGGTGAGAAGCCCTGCGTCCTTTAAATTGTTGAGCATCGTGTGTGCGCTCGGCTTTTTTATGTTCAGATACCTCGCCACGTCTATCGTGCGTATCCCGCCCGCACCCCTGAGGGCATCCAGCGCGAGAAGGTATCTCACCACCGAGGCGGACACCGCAAACTTGGGGTTAGTCATTGCTTACTCCTGCCTGTAAAACAGGGAGGTGCAGGTGGGAACACCGCACCTCCCGTAAGATTAAGCTGACGGGAGCCGAACCCCTGCCGGTTTTGACAGGCTGATTTTCACTCATGCGGCGTTAAAGCCCTTGCGAATACGACAGTATGCGCTGCGGACTTTGCCTTGCCTGAGCAAAAATCAGCTTTGTCAAAACTGCTCGCACCTGTCAGCAGACAATTTTCGTGTGATTTTCGGCTTTCTTTGATGCAGATGGGCTGACGCCCATCAAAGAGAAAAAGGCTAAAAGCGCCGAAAAGGGGCGCTGACAGGCGGCAGGGTTCGATTCCCGTCAGCTTAGTTACTATGATGCTTCAGGTTTTTTACGTCCCTGAGGGCGCTGCCGCCGGAGCAGGATGAGCCGTGGCACTTTCCAGCCATGGCACATGCACCGCAGCCGCCGCACTTTGCGCCGCAGGAGGATATGCCTGCTTTCTTATCTCTGATTATCGAGCGAATGATGAGCGCTACGATCACGATCAGACCCGCCGTTATCAGTATCGTTCCGATATTGGAAGCTATGTATTCAAGCATTGCGTTTTCCTCCTTTATTATTTTCTCAAGTTATGCTGCAATTATTTCAGACCTACGCTTGCTTCTCTGGTGCTGAGGGTCTCTGCCTCCTTGTAGGGGCGGAAGAGCATGTAGATCATGCCTGCCAGCAGAGCGACAGCAGCGATCAGGCCGATGACGTTCAGGTTGCCGGTGAGAGCACCGCCGAACTGGTTGATCATCAGGGCGATGACGTATGCGAAGCCGCACTGATAGCCGATGGCGAACCAGGTCCAGCCGCGGTTGTTCATCTCGCGCTTGATAGCGCCGATAGCTGCAAAGCAGGGAGCGCACAGCAGGTTGAAGACAAGGAAGCTGTAAGCGGTGATGCCGGTGAAGGCTGCCGCCATTGCCTGATAAACGGTGCCGTCGCCGCCGCCGTAGAGGATGCCGAGAGTACCGACGATGTTCTCCTTTGCAACGAGGCCGGTGATGGATGCGACAGTTGCCTGCCAGTTGCCCCAGCCGAGGGGTGCGAAGATCCATGCGATGGCGTTGCCGATCTTTGCAAGGATGGATGCGTCGATCTGATCCTCGGTGAGCATCTGGAAGGTTCCGTCAACCCAGCCGAAGTAGGTGGTGAACCATACGAAGATGGTCGAGAGCAGGATGATGGTGCCCGCCTTCTTGATGAAGGACCAGCCGCGCTCCCACATGGAGCGGAGAACGTTGCCGAGGGTGGGCATGTGGTATGCGGGAAGCTCCATAACGAAGGGAGCGGGGTCGCCGGCGAAGCGGCGGGTCTTCTTGAGCATGATGCCCGAGCAGATGATGGCCGCCATGCCGATGAAGTATGCGGAGGTGGATACCCATGCGCTGCCGCCGAACAGTGCGCCGGCGATCATTGCGATGAAGGGAACCTTTGCGCCGCAGGGGATGAAGGTCGTTGTCATGATCGTCATACGGCGGTCACGCTCGTTTTCGATGGTACGGGAAGCCATGACGCCCGGAACGCCGCAGCCGACACCGACGAGCATGGGGATGAAGCTCTTGCCGGAAAGTCCGAACTTGCGGAAGATACGGTCAAGAACGAAGGCGATACGCGCCATGTAGCCGCAGGCCTCGAGGAAGGCGAGCATGAGGAACAGGACGAGCATCTGGGGTACGAAGCCGAGGACTGCGCCGACACCGGCTACGATACCGTCATTGATAAGGCCGCTGAGCCAGGGAGCTGCGTTTGCAGCGTCAAGGCCGTCGCCCACGAGGGTCGGGATACTCGGTACCCACACGCCGTAATCGGCAGGGTCGGGAGCGTCAAAGCCGTTTTCCTCGAGGTAAGCAACTGCGTCAACATAGGTCACGCCTATGGTGCTGTCCTCGTCCGCATCCTCGGGGATCGCGTCGTAGTACGCGGTCATGGTGTTGATAGCGAGGGTCTCCTCGTCCTCAACGTCGAGGTCAGCAGACTTGTCGGCAGTCGTGAAGGACTTCATCTCTGCAAGCAGTGCGTCTGCGTCGAAGTCGTCTGCTTCAACGTCGATGTCCTCGCCGAGGAAGGCGCTGACCGCCTGAATAGCGGCGGTATATTCGTCGTTTGTGTCATTGTAATCGGCAGAGCCGATGCCGAACAGGTGCCAGCCGTCGCCGAACACGCCGTCGTTTGCCCAGTCGGTTGCAGGTGCGCCGACGGCGACCATTGCGACCCAGTAGACAAGGAACATGACAGCCGCGAAGATCGGCAGACCCAGCCAGCGGTTGGTGACTATCTTATCTATCTTGTCGGAGGTGGTGAGCTGTCCGACGTTTTTCTTCTTGTAGCAGGCCTTGATGATGGAGGCTATGTAGATGTAGCGCTCGTTGGTGATGATGCTCTCTGCATCGTCGTCGAGCTCATCCTCGGCGGCCTTGATGTCAGCGTCGATGTGCTTCATGACCTCGGGCTTTATCGCAAGCTTTGCAAGCACCTTGTCGTCGTGCTCGAAGATCTTGATGGCGTACCAGCGCTGCTGCTCCTCGGGCAGCTCGTGCAGGACGGCCTCCTCGATGTGAGCAATGGCGTGCTCGACAACGCCGGAGAACGAGTGCATGGGGATGGTCTTGCCGTTCTTGGCCGCGTCAACAGCCGCTGCCGCAGCCTCGGTCACGCCGTCGCCCTTGAGTGCGGATATCTCCAGCACCTTGCAGCCAAGCTGGCGGGACAGCTCCTTGATGTTTATAACGTCGCCGTTCTTGCGGACGATATCCATCATGTTGACCGCAACGACAACGGGGATGCCGAGCTCGGTGAGCTGGGTGGTCAGGTAAAGGTTACGCTCGAGGTTCGTGCCGTCGATGATGTTCAGTATCGCATCGGGGCGCTCGCCGAGCAGGAAGTTACGCGCAACGACCTCCTCAAGGGTGTAGGGGGAAAGCGAGTAGATACCGGGAAGGTCAACGACCGTTACGCCGTCATACTTCTTGAGCTTGCCTTCCTTCTTCTCAACGGTAACGCCGGGCCAGTTGCCGACGTACTGATTCGAGCCGGTCAGCGCGTTGAACAGGGTCGTTTTACCGCAGTTCGGGTTGCCGGCAAGGGCAATTTTAATGTTCTTTTCCATTATTCCACCTCGATCTTTTCTGCATCTGCCTTGCGCAGGGAAAGCTCATAGCCGCGGACGGTGAGCTCGATGGGATCGCCCAAAGGAGCGACCTTGCGGACATAGACCTCAGCGCCCTTGGTAATACCCATGTCCATGATGCGGCGCTTTATAGCGCCCTCGCCATGGAGCTTTTTGACGGTGACGGTCTCTCCGATCTTAACGTCTCTCAGAGTCTTCATGTTTCTGCTCCTCACACATATATTTTCTGTGCCATTTCCGCGCTTATGGCGATCCTGGCTTCTTTGACCTTGACGATGACATTCTCGCCAACGGCAGTCAACACTTTTACATCGCCCCCGACGACAAAGCCGAGGTTTTCGAGGTGCTTTTTCACCTCCGGCTTGCCGGCAATACGCTTGATCGTATTCTCTTCGCCGACCGCTGCTAATGTTAACGGCATCATTCTCTGTCCTTTCTCCTTTGATTAGCACGCGCTAACCGTGGGGCTGAATTAAAGTTAGCTCTCGCTAACTGCCTGAATAATAGCACAGATTCTTCTATTGTCAAGAGCCTGACGCAAGCTTTGTAGACTTGCACAATTCCTGCGGTTAGCATATGCTAACAAATTGTGCACAATATCCGAGTACGCAGATAGGGATTAAGACCGTGCAAGCCTTTCTCAGCCGCTTGAAATTGCAAAAATCTTGTGTTATTATTTATATGTTTATATATAAATAACTCAGTTGACTGGAGAGAATCGAATGAATTTGCAGGAATCCGGCGAGATGTATCTTGAAACGATATACATCCTGTCTCAAAAATATAAGGACGTGCGCGCCATTGATGTCGGCGAGTACATGGGCTATTCCAAGCCGAGCGTCAGCCGCGCCGTCGGGCTTTTGAAAAACGGCGGCTATCTCGTCTCCGACGAGCTGGGGCATCTGAGCCTCACCGAGGCCGGAACGGAGGTCGCGGCGAAGATATACGAGCGGCACACACTGCTCACGAGCTACCTCATGCTGCTCGGCGTGAGCAGCGAAACGGCAGCCGAGGATGCGTGCAAGATGGAGCACATCATAAGCGACGAGTCCTTCAATGCGATAAAAAAGCACGTCAACGAAATGAATAAAATGCGCAGCGGCGGCTGATATACGCCCTTTTGGAGCAGGAGAGAGCCGTTTTGGAGCTGAAATCCTATCGCGGAAGTAGTAAATTAAAATCACAAAGCCTCCCTTAAATGTGATAAGCCTCCGGCGGTGGTTCAGGACGCCGCCGGAAAGCAGCAATAACAGTGCGAGCTTTTGTTCACATCTACACCTCTCTTCTTTAATTATGGAAAAAACACGAACGACACCTCCGTCGTTCGTGTTTTTTTAGAGGCGCATTTAGGCTGTACCTATACGGATATTGCGGGTGCACGGTATCGAGACACCGCAATATCCGTATCCGTAGCTGTCCCCGTGCGCCTCTAAAAAAGCGCGAAACGTTTTTATTTCCTCCAATGTTTCGATACCGTGCTGACGCAATATGCGTATCCGTAGCTGCCCCAATGCGCCTCTAAAAAACTTAGATTTCTCTCATTGTATGTTAACAAATGTTTCACAGTTAAGCGGTCAGGCGTGGTATAATAAAATGAGACTAACTTCGGGAGGATTTACTATGAGTGAGCTGAAGAAATTTTCCTTTACGCAGACGGTCACGCCCGATCTGTGCGGCAAAGAACCCAAAATGCAGCCGCCGGCGGCGTTTATGCTGTTTCAGAACGCGGCCAGCCTGCACGCCGAGGCCATCGGCAACGGCACGGCGGCGCTTGCGCAGCGTGATTGCTACTGGGTAGCGACGCACTCGCGCATAGATTTTTACGACGACGCGAAGCTTATGGACGTGCTCACGGTATCGACTTGGGTAAACCCCGCAAAGCCCAGCGCCGTGCGCGGCTACCGCGGCTATGACATCTACACCGGCGGCAGACGCATCGCCGAGGGTCTGACCGAGTGGGTCGTCTTAAACCGCGAAACGGGCTTTGTGCGCTTTTCCGAGTTCGGCTTCCCCGACGGCTTCGAGTTTCAGGATTACGCCGCCTGCGGAGGCAAGCTCCGCCGCTTCCGCGACGAGTTTTGCGACGACGAGCTGGTCTACACCTTCACCGTGCGCGCCTCGAGCATCGACATTGGCCGCCACATGAACAACGTCGCCTACGTCCGCGCCTTCCTCGACTGCTTCACCGCCGATGAGATCGCGTCCATGCCCATCAAAACCATGGAAGCGCGCTACGTCACCGCCTGCATGGAGGGCGAGGAGCTGAAGATATACAAAAAGCAGACCGAGAACGGCTATATCCTCGGCGCTCGCCGCGCCGACGGCAAATGCGCCTCCTTCCTTTCTTTAGAGGCGCTTTGAGTCTGCACCTATACGTTGATTGCAGGTGCACGGTATCTAAGCATTGGAGGAAATAAGTTCGTTTCGCGTCCCGTTAGTGCGTTGCAATGTTTTGCAGTATCTCAAATACTGCATCGCACCCTGTAGGGAACAGGCTTGCCTGTTCCGCTTGCTGAAGCTTCCACTGCACCGAAATAACCGCTATAAGCTATAAAAAGACAGCTTGGACAAACATCCAAGCTGTCTGAGACTGTCAAAAAACTATGCTGCTGCGTTGGGATATCCGCGCAGCGGGGGAGTTCGAGGGGGCAAGGCCCGCCTCGAGTTAGATAAACCGCCGTCGAAATCCTTGAGACATCAAGGATTTCGGTAAAAGCATTTTGAAGGTTTTCAAAATGCTCGGCGGAAAAGTGCAGTCAAAAAAATCCCGCGAGGGACTTTTTTGACAAACTGAGACAGCTTGGACAAACATCCAAGCTGTCTTTTGCTGTTTTGTATTTTGTTTTGGTCCGGCGCATCGGCCTGCGGGGTCATCACGTGCTCACCCCTGACCGGAGAGCGGTCTGAATATCGTCTCGCTTGGTCATCGGCCTGTTGCCGCTGCGCGTGCTCAGAGCTTATTCCTTGACGGTCTCCTCGTCGGGAGCTGCCTCGGCGGGCTTCTCTGCCTCGATCACCTTCTCGTCGGCTGCCTTCTGAGCTGCTGCCGCCGCTGCTGCGGCTGCCGCGGCCTCTGCTGCCGCATAGCCTGCCGCGTAAGCGGTCGCGGTGTCGGTATAGACATCGTCGTTATCATCCTCGGCTGCTGCCGCTGCGAGAGCCGCTTCCTTATCCTTGGCTGCCTTGCTTGCAATGAATGCGAAGATAACGCCCAGGATCGCTGCGCCTGCGAGGACGCAGATAGCGGTCAGGTGGAGCGAGCCGGTGTACTCCTGAATGGGAGTGAAGTCAAGCTTCGCGGCCGTCTCGCCGACATAGTCGCCGGAGCCGTCAACACGGATGGTGTAGGTATAGTCGTGGAACTTGGTGACAACGCCGGTCACGAGGACTGCCACTGCCATGATAGCGGAGATCAGAGCCAGAGTCTTGCCGGTGCGCTTGCTGCCGTTGACGGCTGCAACGATACCGAAGATACCGGCGATGATGCCGAGGATGGCTGCAACTGCCAGTGCGACGTACATGCCGATGCGGACATAGACCTCGCTCTTGATGTCGGCTTCCTGATCCTTCAGGTACTGCTCTGCAAGATCAACGAGCGTATCGCACTTGTCGAGGTCGAGCATCTTGTAGCCGTTCTTCTCGACGACATTGCCGTTCTCGTCAACCTTGTACATGTTGGAGATGACGTACTCGCCGAACTCCTCATAGACCTCCTCGTTCAGAGTGGCCTTGCCGTTCTCCTTGACGATGAGATTGTCGGGAGTCTCGAGGCCGAACTCGTCAGCCAGATACTCGGGCAGAGACTTTACGGTCTCCTCGCCGCCGAAGTAGCTGAAGCAGGGCTTCATGCCCTCAAAGAGTGCTCTTGCACCGTCTGCCAGGGTGAGCTCGCCCTGCTCGAACACGCTGAGCTGTGCCTTGCCGTCTGCAAGCTGAGTCTCTGCTGCTGCAAGCTTTGCCGCGCCGTCTGCAAGATCCTGACGGCCATTTGCAAGCTTCACTTCACCGGCTGCCAGCTCCTTCTCGGCTGCCGCGAGTGCTTCCTCGCCGGCTGCGATGGTCTTTTCTGCCTCGGCAAGCTGTGCAACGCCGTCCTCATACTGCTTGAGCTGTGCCTTGCCGTCTGCCACCATCTGATTTATGTATGCGGGGAAGTCGGTAACGTCCGAGGGGATATCGAGGCCGAGACGGCTTGCGAGAGGACGCACGACGGAGACGAACCACGACTGAGCGGTGTCAAAGCCGGGGAGCTTTCCGATGGTGCCGTCACGAAGCTGAACGTACTGATTCAGGTACGGCAGCAGGGGCTCGATCTTGGCGAGCTTTTCCTTGCCTTCGTTGTAGGCCTGAGTGTTTTCCTCGATCTGCTTCTGGCCGGCTGCGTAGGCCGCCTTGCCCTCTTCGAGCTGCTTCTTGCCGGCTGCGTATGCCGCATAGCCGTCTGCCAGCGTCTTCTCGCCTGCTGCGAGGGTCTGCTGACCGGCTGCGTAATCGCTCTGGCCCTGAGCGTACTCAGCCAGACCGGCGGTGTAGGTGCCTACGCCGGTGATGTAGGTCTCTTCGTTTTCCTTGAGCTGATCGATGCCAGCCTGCGCGGTCTTGAGATTTTCTCTCGCATAAGCTGCGTCAGCATTCTTATAGTCGTTGATATTCAGAACGTCGCGCACGCCTGCGACACAGGCGAACAGTCCGAATATGCATGCGAGGATAAGGATGATGCTGAAGACCATAAGTAATACTCGTTTCATTGTATTCCTCCCTAAGTTTATATAAATATTACTTAATGACTTAATAAACGCCCCCGATAATGTATAAGCTCATACATAAGTGCATGTTTTGTTCTGTTTTTGATAGTGTAACATACAATGTCAAAATAGTAAAGAAAAAATGACAAGAAAATCGAAATTTTTTTAACACTTTTCTTAATAATACGTTTAAAAATACGATCTGGCCGATTCACTTGCGAAAATCATGGTCAAATCGTTAGATATGTCACATTCTCTGTTTACATATTATACACAGTCTGTACGGATAATTGTGAACATTATGTGAACACACGAGAAATATTTTTCAAATTTTTTTAATACCGCATTTGGGCTGCTGCGGATATGCATATTGCGGGTGTCGCGACAGGAAGAAAGCCGTTAGCTGTTAGCTGTTAGCCGTTAGCCGTTAGCCGTTAGCCGTTAGCCGTTAGCGGTTAGAAAGATGCATTTGCTTGCGCCCGACCGAAACTACCTCCAATCCTTGTAGGGAACAGGCTTGCCTGGCCACTCGCCGTGGCGGGCAATTCGCACGAAGATTAAAGCTGACAGGAACCGAACCCTGTCGCCTGTCAGCGCCCCTTTTCGGCGCTTTCCGCCTTTTTCTCTTTGATGGGCGTCAGCCCATCTGCATCAAAGAAAGCCGGAAATCACCTGAAAATTGTCTGCTGACAGGTGCGAGCAGTTTTGACAAAGCTGATTTTTGCTCAGGCAAGGCAAAGTCCGCAGCGCATACTGTCGTATTCGCAAGGGCTTTAACGCCGCATGAGTGAAAATCAGCCTGTCAAAACCGACAGGGTTCGATTCCCGTCAGCTTAAGCAAGATGCGGTTGCTTGTGCCCGACCGAAACTACCTCCAGTCCCTGTAGGGAACAGGCATGCCTGACCACTCGCCGTGGCGGGCAATTCGCATGGAGATTAAGCAAGATGCGGTTGCTTGTGCCCGACCGAAACTACCTCCAGTCCCTGTAGGGAACAGGCATGCCTGACCACTCGCCGTGGCGGGCAATTCGCATGGAGATTAAGCAAGATGCGGTTGCTTGTGCCCGACCGAAACTACCTCCAGTCCCTGTAGGGAACAGGCATGCCTGACCACTCGCCGTGGCGGGCAATTCGCATGGAGATTAAGCAAGATGCGGTTGCTTGTGCCCGACCGAAACTACCTCCAGTCCCTGTAGGGAACAGGCTTGCCTGTTCCGCATGGTAGGAACAAAAACCTATATCAAACGCTGAAAAGACAGCTCGGATGTTTAAGTCCAAGCTGTCTTTTGCTGTTTTGTGTTTGGTTTTAGTCTGGCGCTGACGGACAAGGTTGCGGCTGTTTCGGTGCAGTGGAAGCTTCGACAAGCGGAACGGGCAAGCCCGTTCCCTACGGGTGCGGCTATTTCGGCGCAGTGGAAGCTTCAACAAGCGGAACGGGCAAGCCCGTTCCCTACGGAGAATGGCGCAGTTTTTTAGATGCTGCACAAACATTGCGTCGCACTCGCGGGACGCGAAACGCTGTAGTTTCCTCCATTGTCTCCGGTCGGGACACCGCAATCTCCGTATAGGTGCAGCCTCAAAGCGCTATTGAAAAAATGTCTAAATTGTCGGCGTAAATTTTGTCGAAACTGCTGATAGGCAGGGGATTCACGCCGCGTCCGGCCTCGATGGTGAAGCCCGGGCGGTCGAAGTGCAGGATGAACCAGTCCTTGTATCCGGCAAAGCCCGAGGCGTAGGGCGTATCCTCGACCGAGTAGCCCGAGACGGCGGCGAAGGTGTCGGCGATGCTGCGTGCGCCCTTCGGCTCGAGGTCGAGATAGCGCCAGTAGATCACCTCGCCCTGCGTGTGGTAGGAGAGCGTCAGCTGCGGCGAGAGCGCGAGCGTGAAGTCGTACATTGCTCGGCTTTCCGGCGCGGAGAGCGGCGATGCGCCGACGTAGTCCGCCGGTGCGGGGCGCGTAACGCCGAGGGCGAATTTATTCTCCCTCGCCTGCTCCCAGCCGGCAGGGTACTGCAAATTGAGGTCCGTGCCGAGTATGTTCGCCTTCCAGCCCGAGGGAAACGGCAGCTCGGGATAGTCCCGCGCAATGCGCAGCGCAGTGTCGTAGAACTCGCCGCCCGTGAGCTCGCCGGTCACGAGGTCAAGGCCGTCGGGATCGACGCAGGGCACTATGTAAACGCTCGAGCTGCGGTACAGCTCCCGTGCGCTCTGGCCGAAAATTTTGCCGTCTGCTGCATAGGCTTGCGCAAACTGCTCGGCAAATTTGAGCACAAGCGGGATGGTTATCCACTCGTTGGCGTGATGCGCGGCGTTATAGAGCACACGCCTTTCGCCCTCGCCGAGCGCAAGATACCACAGCGGCCTGCCCATGACCGAGCGCCCGATGTGTCCGAGCTTCACGAACGGATACCGCGCCGCGATGCCGCGCACGCAGAACGCGACGAGCTGGGAAGTAAAAGCGATATTTGTGGGCACAATATCAAAGGGCAGCGGGATAACGAGCCTGCTGCCGATGCTGAGCTCCCGCGGCGTGACGCCCGGGTTTGCCGTCGTGATCGCCGCCGCCGGCACATTGTACTGCCGCGCAAGGGAATACAGCGTGTCGCCGCGGTGGATGCGGTGCTCGGCAAAGCCGGTGTAATACGGCGTGAGCGCGGCCTGCGTCACGGGTCCGGCGATGCCGTCCGCCGCAAGGCCGCTGCCGGACTGGAACACACGCAGCGCAGACCTCGTCGCACTGCCGAAAATGCCGTCGAGCGCAGGCTCCCCTGCTCCCGCACGGCGCAGCGCAAGCTGCAAAAGCTCCACCGACGGTCCGGCAGAGCCAAGCTTCAAAATTTTCATAACACTCTCCTTTTTCAGTGGCACATTTAGGCTGTACCTATACGGAGATTGCGGGTGCTGCGTCAAACCGCAGCAAGCAGTTAGCCCTTAGCTGTTAGCAGTTAGCTGTTAGACACGCCGATTTCAGTGCGGTGGAAATTTCAGCAAACGGAACGGGCACGCCCGTTCCCTACAGGCTGCGGCGCAGCATTTGAGATGCTGCAAAAATATTCCGCCGCACTCGCGGGGAGCGAAACAAACTTATTTCCTCCATTGTTTTCGGTCGGGCTACCGCAATAAGCGTATCCGTGACTGCCCCCGTGCGCCTCTAAAAAACAAAAATAGGCTTATATATTTTATGCCGAACTCCGCATACTTTATGTGTGGAGGTGAGATATGAAGATCAAAAAAATCATTTCGACGTTCGCGGCGCTTGCGCTGTGCGCAGTGCTGTGCGCGTCGGCGTATGCGCAGTCGCTCGTGCCCGGCGGCAGCGCGGTGGGCATACGCATGACGACCGACGGCGTTATCGTTGCGGGCATTTCCGAGGTCGAAACTCAGGACGGCAGCCTCAGTCCGGCGGCGGCTGCGGGGCTGAAAAAGGGCGACGTGATCACGCGGCTGGGCGGCAGCGAGATATCAAATGCGCAGGATCTCCAGACCGCGCTGAGCGCTCTGGACGGCAGCGAGACCACGGTCACGGTCGAGCGCGGCGGCAGGACAAAGCAGCTGAATATCACGCCCGCGCAGGACGGCAGCGGCGCGTGGAAGCTCGGCCTGTGGCTGCGCGACGGAGTCAGCGGCGTGGGCACGCTGACGTTCTACGACCCCGCGACCGGCGTTTACGGTGCGCTCGGCCACAGCATCAGCGACGAGGCAACCGGCGAGGCTCTGCCGCTTGGCGACGGCGGCATCTACCGCGCAGAGATCGTCGGCATCGTGCCCGGCGAGGCCGGAGCTCCGGGTCAGCTCGACGGCAGGACGGACGCGGCGGCGTTTCTCGGCGACATCCGCATAAACTGCGGCTGCGGCATCTTCGGCACTGCCGACTTTGACGGTCAGACGATGGAGACCGGCCAGATCGAGACGGGCGCTGCGCTCATCCGCTGCACGCTCTCGAGCGAGGACACCCGCGAGTACGGCATCGAGATCAAAAAGCTGTACTCCTCAGCCGAGGGCACGAGCGTTATGCTGACCGTGACCGACCCCGAGCTCCTCGCGCAGACCGGCGGCATCGTGCAGGGCATGTCCGGCAGCCCCATCATCCAGAACGGCCGCCTCGTCGGCGCGGTCACGCACGTTTTCGTCAACGACCCGACCTCGGGCTACGGCATCAGCATCCAAGACATGCTCAAGTTTTCAGAGGCGCATTGAGGCTGCACCTATAGGGAGCTTGCGGCAGCCCGACCTGAGACATTGGATGAAATAAGTTCGTTCCGCGTACCGCGAGTGCGATGCAATGTTTGTGCAGCATCTCAAATGCTGCGCCGCACCCTGTAGGGAACGGGCCTGCCCGTTCCGTTTGCTGAAGCTTCCACTGCACCGAAATCGGCGCACCTTGTCCGTCTGCATCAGGCTAAAACCGAACACAAAACAGCAAAAGACAGCTTGGATTTAAACATCCGAGCTGTCTTTTCAGCATTTGATATTAAATTTAGTTCCGACTTCACGGAACAGGCAAGCCTGTTCCCTACGAGGATTGGAGGTAGTTTCGGTCGGGTGCAAGCAACTACGTCTTGCTTAGTCTCCATGCGAAATGCCCGCCACGGCGAGTGGCCAGGCACGCCCGTTCCCTACGAGGCTTGGCGGTAGCTTCGGTCGGGCACAAACAACTGCATCTTGCTTAATTTCCATGCGAAATGCCCGCCACGGCGAGTGGCCAAGCCTGTTCCCTACGAGGTGCGGCGCAGCATTTGAGATGCTGTAAAAAAATTTTACCGCACCCACGGGACGCGAAACGTTCTTATTTATGCCATTGTTTCGATACCGTGCACCTGCAATAAATGTATAGGTGCAGACCTAAAGCGCCTCTAAAAGCAAACAGAGCTGCTCGTTGAATTTGGCGATATAATAGCCGTCGATGAAGCGGTGGTTGAGCTCCATGGTCATGCCGAGCACCTTGCGGCCACGCCCGTCATCGACGAATTTGCCCCATGCCACACGCGGGATCGCGTCGTCGGGGTCGAAGCAGCGCTCGTGCGACAGGGCGGTAAGGTCGAGCCAAGGCACGGACGAGATGTAAATGAGGTTTTTGCCCTCCACGCTCATGTCGATGAGCCCCTCCTGCGCCATGCTGCGGCGCTTTGCCTCGCGGCAGAACGCGAGAATGTCGTCGCCCGCGGGCATGGTGACGATGTGGAAGCTGTCGCTGCCGGGCTTGAGATCGGTGAAGCTCGGCATCAGCTCGTCAAACAGCACTATCTGCCCGTCGAGCCTTGCATAGCGGAAGGCCTCGACAGCGTTTATTGCCTTCGTCACGAGGTAAGTCAGCACCATGTAGAACGACACGCCGTTTTTCTTCGCATAGCTGTAGGCATTCGTCACGTCGAGCCTGTAGCCGAGGTTGTAAAACGGCTGATCTGCCGCCGAGAAGAACTCATACTTCTCGCGCCGTTTCCAGCTTTCATAGTCGATGACCTTGTAATTCATTTTTACCTCCGAATATTGTAGCCTGCGCCGAAAAGCGCAGGAAATAGAAAAAAGACCGCTGCGAATGCAGCGGTCTTCTGTGTTGGCATTGACCTATCTTCCCGGTCCGTCTCCAGACAAGTATTGTCGGCACTG
>CAVGXR010000066.1:0-20933 GCA_963633225.1 Collinsella aerofaciens | reverse complement strand
GTATCCAAGAGCGTTTACCCCGTTGAATCCTACGGCGCGGCAATGACGCCGTTCTACTCCATGCTCGCAATCTGGGTCGGCTGCGTCATAATAAACGCCATTGTCAGCTGCGATGCACCCATACCCGTGCCGGAGGCGACGGAAAAGCAGCGCTTCTTCGGCAGATATCTGCTGTTTTTCCTGCTCAGCCAGATCCAGACGCTCATCATCCTGCTCGGCGACCTGATACTTCTCGGCGTTGACTGCGTGCATCCCGGGCTTCTGCTTCTGTCGGGCTTTATCACCTCGCTGGCCTGCTCGATGCTGGCATATGCCTTTGCCGTTGCCTTCGGCAATATCGGCAGAGCGCTCATCGTCGTCATACTTATAATTCAGATAGCCGGTTCCGGCGGCTCCTACCCCATCGAGCTGCTGCCGACTTTCTTCCAGCAGATATACCTGTTCTTCCCCTTCCCCTATGCCATCAACGCCATGCGCGAGGCTATCGCGGGACTGTATCAGAACCAGTATCTCATTTATCTGCTTCAGCTTATGCTGTTCTTCGCCGTCGGCCTGCTGATAGGCATATTCGCAAAGCGTTCGTTCAGCGGCATAAACAAATACATGAACGAGCAGCTCGACAAGACGGAAATGATGTAAAAAACTACAGGAGAGCACTATGGATACTCAGTACGAAAAAAAGTATAAGAATCTGATGGAATGCCTCGGGCTGATGCACGAGAACAACGTCAGACGCATGAGGATGGCTCTTCGAAGCCTGCTGATAGTGCCGACTATCTTCCTTGTAATGCTGTTTTTCACCAACAGCTCAAAAACGATCTTTCTCGTTTTGTGGATAGTCTCAATGTTCATTATCGCCGCCGTGCTCATAGTTATTGAGTATCAGGATTATACGCTCAGACAAATGATCTCCAGAATTGAAAACGATGTGCCGGAGCCGCCCGTGATAAGCGAGAGCAGCGGGCAAAGCGGTGATAAGCGTGCCGATGCGATACTTGAATCTATCCGCAGCCACTCGCCGGAAAACGACGAAGCCAAGGCTGAAAGCTTTCAGTACGATAACTACGAGGAAGCACCCGAAACCGAAGACGAATAAACCGATCTCTACGAAAGCTGAGTAATGCAATGAACAAATTAAAGGACAAAACTTCAAATGTTTTCTCTGTCATCCGTTCGGACATAAAGCGTCTGAGCAGGAGCGTTGTTGCGGTCGTCTGTGTCTTCGGTCTGGCTCTTATCCCCTGTCTGTACGCCTGGTTCAACATCATATCCAACTGGGATCCCTATACTCCCGACTCGACGCAGAACCTCACCATCGCCGTTGCAAGCGAGGACGAGGGCACAACGTTTCTCGGCGTGGACTTCAACGTCGGCAATATAATTATTGAAAAGCTCAAGAGCAACAATCAGATCGACTGGCAGTTTGTCGATTCCGAGCAGGCCGTTCAGGACGGTCTGTACAGCGGCGAGTACTATGCCGGACTTGTTATCCCCGCCGACTTCAGCTCTGCCATGCTCGGCTTTACCGACGGCGAATTTGAAAGTCCCGAGATCATTTACTACGACAACCAGAAGATGAATGCCGTCGCCTCCCGTGTTACCGACCGCGCCCAGAGCATCGTCAAGGACGAGGTAAACAGCATATTCCTCGCCTCCCTTGTTGATGAGATATCCAATTTCACCTCGGTGTTTGCCGGCATGAGCGGGGACAGCTCACTGTCGCTGGACGATCTCGACGATCAGCTTGAAGACATAAAGACCGATCTGCGCACCTACGTTTCCATCATGGACTCCATGGCCTCCGTAACTCAGTCGGCGCTGAACGTCACTACGATGACCAGCAACCTTCTTCCTGACGTTGTCAACATGCTCAACAACAGCCGCAAGAGCATATCCAACATGCAGGATCGCCTTGCGACCAGCAAGGAGAATGTCATATACTCAGCCGATGCCATAAGAAACACCTCCGAGCAGCTCCGCAACACCGTTGAGAGGCTCGACGAGGCAACCGGCGGCGACCCTGCCGGCGCAGGCAGCACCTACATCGACTGGGATGCACTGTACGGCGAGGGCGGCATAAACGAGTATGAGGCCGAGATCCTCAACGATCTGTACTATGATGTAAACAAACAGCTTCACCAGAGCGTCATCAGCTTCGATGATATTCTTCAGCAGACCAACATCGACAGCAATCTCATAAGCTCCATGACGACGCTTCAAAACTCGCTGAACAACCTCGATTCGCTCATCGCTCAGATTCAGGGCGACGTGGACAGTCAGGCACTCACATTGCAGCAGTTCACCTCCGCGCTCAGCTCGTGCACGCAGAGCATAAACAGCACACGCGATGTTATGAACACCATGCTTGAGCTCGTGACCAATGTTCAGTCGAATGTAAACGAGCTGCGCTCGTCCGAGAGCGTATCCAGCATCGTTGATCTTATGAATAACGACGTCAACAGCCTTGTCGATTACATCTCCTCCCCTGCAAGCCTTGAGGTAGTCAGGGTCTACGCTCTCGACCACTTCGGCTCCGGCATGGCTCCGTTCTACACCGTGCTGGCAATATGGGCAAGCGCCCTGCTGAGCGTCAGCCTCATGCACCCGCATATAAAGAACCGCAATGAGTTCCCCACGCTGACAGTCACCGAGTCCTACTTTGGCCGCTACTTCATTTTCTTCGCCATCGGCCAGCTTACGGCGCTCATAACGGCGCTCGGCAACCTCTACTACATAGGCATCCAGTGCTATAATCCATTCCTGTTCTGGCTCGCGGCAGCGCTTGCAAGCCTCGTGGCAACGCTTATAAACTACGGCTTCGTGTTTGCGCTCGGCAGCACGGGCGAGGCGCTTTCGATCATCGTGCTGGTCATTCAGGTTGCGGGCTCCGGCGGAACCTACCCTGTCGAGATGCTGCCGAAATTCTTCCAGGTGCTCTACGGCGTGATGCCGTTTAAGTACTCTATGAACGCAATGCGCGAGACGATAGCCGGCAGCTACAACGGCACCTATGCAAAGTGCATCCTCGTTCTGCTGCTGATGGCCGTCATCGCCGTACCGCTCGGAATACTGCTGCACATCGTCAGCAAGCCCTATCTCAAGCGTTCAAACGAGAGCAAGGCAAACACAGCCGGACTCATGCACGAAAGCTGAGAAAAGCGCTCAGAACACAATAAGAATATGCAGCTCCCCGAGGTTCGATCGAAGTGAACCTCGGGGAGTTTTTTCTCTGCATCAATAATTCGGGCAGAGCGCAGGAAAATCCGACTCAATCCTCCATTGCGATTTTCGCAGCCTTTTTTGCGTGGATGATGGTCGTATCAAATACAGGAACAGAAGCATCGGATTGTCGGATCAGCAGACCAAGCTCGGTACAGCCTAAGATAACGCCCTCCGCTCCGTCAGCTTCCAGCTTTTCGATGATCCGCCGGAGCTTCTTACGGGACTCCTCGTTGATCTTGCCCACGCACAGCTCCTCAAATATAACAGAATTTATCGTTTCCACATCATCGGGGTTTGGGAGCAGCACCTCAATCCCCCTGTCAGCCAGTCGTTCTTTATAAAAATCCTGTGTCATTGTGTATTTGGTTCCAAGCAGGCCCACACGCTTGATATGGCTTCTTTCAAGCTCATCGGCTGCTGCGTCCGCTATGTGTATGATCGGTATATAAATTGCGGAGGCGATCTGCGGGGCAATCTTGTGTATCGTATTCGTACAGATAAGGATAAAATGACGGACATATAAAGCTTCTCCATCGCATTGATAATGTTCAGCTCTTTGACCGTGCACAGAACGGAGTTCTTTGTATCGCCCTGCTCCACAGTTACGTTATCGGGTTCAAAGTTTTCGATGGCTCGTATGCTTTCAAGCTCTTGATGCAGCTTGCAGATATCATTCCACAGCGAAATTCGGCCTGCCGCGTCGTTAGCGACAACACCGAGATAGCGTGTGTTAAACAGAACTGCTGCATCATTGGCTATCTGATCGCATACCCTGATAGTCTGGTTGTTCTTGAAAATATCACCCTTTGTGTCTGACGTGGTAGTAAGAGAATTGATATCCTCCAGCACGCGAACATCTCCGTTAACGTTGTGCATAATAAAACGGCCAGTTTCGATAGCCGCTGCAAGATCGGCCTGTGTCTTGTCAACGTCAATTGAAAGCTCGCCGTCATATTTTTTGTTGGTATTGGATTTGTTTACAGCGCATCCGGCAGACGCGCCGGTGACCCAGTAAACAAGCGCGTACTGACCGATACCGGTAACGTTTGACGGGCAATCGGTCGCCTTGCTTGCGACTTCGATGATACCTTCATAATCTGCGATCTTTGCGTTAGTGGGCAGATTGAATATAACCGTCTGGAACTTTGCGCCGACTTCATCGCGCATGCGCTTTGTGTAATTCATGTACAGCTTTTTTGAATTGTGCTGTTTTCGTGAAGATACTCGATGCCAGCAGGCGTAATAGACACGGCGGTGGTCAATTTTACGCCCTTAGTCTGCCGCCCGGCAATAGGCACGAGAGCTACCCCCTCAATATATCCGTCATCATACAGATGCCGTAATATGTATTCCCAATAGGCACTGTTGACGGGAAAATCATCCGTACCATATTTCAGATACTTGATGTCGACCGGCTCACCCGCCTTTAGGCAAGCATAAAGATACGCCAGTATGCGATACGCAATCACAAAATAATCGTCTTTTGCCATGCTATTTCTCCTCCTTTTTCTCGTAACCGATGCCGTTGTTGCATTCGCTAAGCTTGCTCGGGTCATGTTTAGATATCCAATCCATCGATATTCCATCAGGGAACGCATCACAAGCGGCTTTCCAGCCGTCAATATTCTCTCGCTGATGAATGCATCTGTCACATGGATAATCAACACAAATCATTTCCCGCGCCTCCTTACATATTTATCGTACAGTTCTTTAGCTTCTTTCGGCACTTCTTCGTTCCTGTAAAGCAAAACTTCTACTTCTGCAATACATTCCACACCATCTTCAAAAGCGGTAGGGCTGATGCCGTCAATATGAATATCTTGCAGTTCAGCATATAGTGTCTCGATTTCTTTAGACTTCAAACCATGAATTAGCTTTGCATGACCGCATTCATGCGCGACAGCTTCCTGTAGCGTGTTAGGTAAATTAAATTTGGTCTTTGCTATCATTGCGTCAGCTTCACTAATAGTCAGTCCACTAAGTAACCGACTATTCACGTTTAGTTCAACCAAACCATACTGATTTGGCAAGACCTGAAACAACGCAGACTTGCCGCTTGCTTCGTCATAGAAATCACCAAAGTTTGCAGCTGAAATATGCATACCGCCCTTTGCTTCGAATTCCTTTACAGTCTTGCCTATAACGTCCGATACTTCGGGGCGTATTTCTTTGCTGCTCGCCATCATTTGAAAATCATCTATATCAAGTGACTTTACTATACCACTTTTCGTAGATTTTTCAAGCGGTTTAACGCTTTTTGCAAGCCCCGTTTGCTTTGCCGCCCACTGCTTATAGGTCATGTTGCCGGGCACGGTGTAGGTCTTGCCCGTCTCGGGGTCTCTCGCCCAGCGTTCGGCGATATCGTCCATATCGTCAAAATACGGCGCTGTCGTTCCTCGACACCAGGGGTGAAACGGTGGGGCAGTTACGCCTATGGCATATTCGGACATGGGGTATACCTTGCCGTCGAGCTGTGCGCACAGGTCGCATGTCTTGCCGTCGAGCGTCTCGACGATGACGTATTTTTCAACGTTGAGGTCTTTGAAGCAGTCTTTACGCGCTTCATTGGCAAACGCCGCGCTTTCCGTCATGACCAACCGCCCAGCCTGCGATTTGGACACCTTGAAGCGGTCGGCAATGGCCTTGATGGTGTTATCAGGCGCAGCGCCGCGCATTACCATTTGCGTTATCTGCGTGTTGACAGTGTTTACAAGCGCCTGTTTGTTCGCCCATATACGATCACTGAACGTTTGCTTGTCCAGCGTCCACGCACGGGCTAACACCTTTTCTATCACATTTTCATCTATCGCATGAAGCGTCCAGCCTACGCCTACGCCCTTTTGCAGTTCAAATGCAGTGTGATGCTTGAAATCGAAAGTGCCTGTTTACAAAAAGACGTAGACCATTTTAAACACCTTAGCACAATATATCGTCCGTTGTTCTTCGGGCTTATCGGCATATGCGCAATCCTGCTGTGTGCGGTAATCGGATATATCATATTTGATATACAGTTGAAGAACATGGGCTTGTTTCAAACCAGCGGCTTAACGGTGCTGGCCGTGTTCCTGACTATCGTGGTAGTCGCTGCTGTCGGCATGGTTGCTTTTGCGATAAAGACTGTAGTCCATGATGCCAAAATAATAAAAAGCCCACAGGATTGATTCTGTGGGTATCTTTATAGGGGGATAACATGAAGTGCAGGAAATGCAAAGCAGATATACCTGATGGGTCGAAATTCTGCAATATGTGCGGCGCACGTGTGGCAACAGGCCGCAAGGCGAAAACGCGCGGCAATGGCACCGGCAGCGTTTACAAGCGCGGCAGCGGCTGGACTGTGGTAATCGTCGAGGGATATGTGATCGACGAAAACGGCAAAGTGCACCGCAAGACCCGTTCAAAGGCCGGTTTCAAGACGAAAAAAGAAGCCATAGAATATATACCCATCCTTAAACGGACACCCGCTTCAAAGGCTAAAAACGCATCATTTACGCAGATGTACGAGGCTTGGCTGCCCACGCACCGCGCCGGTAAGAATACGATAAACTGCTACAAATCAGCGTATAAATACTTTGAAGCCGTCTATCATTTAAATTTGCGTGATATCGAAATAGAAGATTTGCAGGAATGTATCGACGAATGCCTGCACGGACGGCGCACGAAAGAAAACATGCGCGCCCTGTGCGGCCTGATCTACAAATACGCCATACCGCGCCATTATGCCGAATTGAACTACGGGCAGTATTTGGCCGTCGATGGCGAGCACAACAGCAGACCCGGCCTGCCTGAGGATGCGCTGCCGAAGCTGAAAGCTCACGTTAACGACGTGTTCGGCGCGTCCTACGTCATTTGTCAGTGCTACTTAGGATATCGCCCTACCGAATTCGTTGCGCTGGATGCGTCGCAGTACATCCGCGCCGAACGCGCATTTATAAACGGCATCAAAACCGAAGCCGGTATAGATCGTATCGTTACCATATCGCCGAAAATACAGCCGTATATTGATGCGCTGCTGCCGCCCGGCAAAACGACCGGCGCGGTGTTCGTCGATAAGGACGGCAAAGCATTCACCGTAGAGCGCTACAGGGCTTTATTCTATAACGTGCTTGAAGCCTGCGGCATAGATAATCCCACCCGGGAACGCGACGGAAAAACTTTTTATACATACACGCCGCACAGCTGCCGTCACACGTTTGCTACCCTTATGAAGCGCGTAAAGGGCGCGGACAAGGATAAACTTGAATTGATCGGGCACACCAGTGACGATATGTTAAGGTATTATCAGGACGTAAATTATGCCGATTTGCGCAAAATAACCGATGCTTTGTAAAAAATACACGATGCGCTATTACAGACATATTACAGACAAGGTCATTTTTCAGTAAAAACGCAAAGCGCAAATTTAGTAACTTTTCAGGGCAAAACATGCCCATAAACGCAAAAAAGACCCGAAAGTTTACACTTTCGAGCCTTATTTGTTTGGTCCGAGTGACTGGATTTGAACCAGCGGCCTCTTGAACCCCATTCAAGCGCGCTACCATCTGCGCTACACCCGGATTTCCAACGCTCGACTATATTAACACAATCGTGCCGCAATTGCAATACTTATTTTAAAAAAATTATTGCTTTCCGCAAATTTTTCGCTGAATGAATGCTTTAGAGCAGATAAATTTGTACATAAAAAATAAGATAACTATTGCTTAGAGGTAATGTTTGGGCTATAATGATGATGTAAAAACACGCAAAGCAAACAAGTGTAAGAAAGAGGAGGAAATGACCATGAAATGTCCTCGCTGCGGACATGAAATGACCCTTGATACCCATCGCAAGTACGCGCTGAACATGTGCTACGAGTGCGGCTACATCGAAGGCAGACTCAATGACGGCCCCGGTAACGGAGCAAGCAACTACGCTCGCCTGAGAACCATGAACTTCAACGAAGCTGTTGCTTTTATCTCCGGCGGCCTCGGCATCGAAGAGGAAAAGGTCGCAGACTGGCTCGACAACAAGGAATAAGTCAGCTGACATCGCCCCGTGCTTTGACGGGGCGATGTTTTTTTCTGTCATCTGTCATTCTGTCATTCTGTCACGACTTATGCAGCTCATGCATCAGTCTGCGCTTTTGCCTTGGCCTGACACTGCATTCCGGTGCTGTCGATGGTGTAGTCGCCCGTGAGAAGCAGCTGCGACACGGGAACGATTTTATAGCCCTCGGCAAGAAGCCCCTCGATTATGCCCGGCAGTGCCTCGGGCGTGTTTTCGGCGGCGTTGTGGAAGAGTATTATGCTGCCGGACTTGACGTTTTTGAGCACACGCTCGGAAATATCACCTGCCGGTATCCCCTTCCAGTCAAGGCTGTCAACATCCCACTGGATAGCGCTCATTCCCATGGAGCTTACGGTGCTTATCACGGTATCATTATACTCGCCGTATGGGCAGCGGAACAGCGTGGGCTCCGTACCCGTGATGTTCTTTATCTTTTCGTTCGAGGCTGCGATATTCGACTTTATCTCGTCTGCTGAAAGCTGCGAAAAATGCGCGTGATCGTCCGAATGGCTCATGACCTCGTTGCCCGCGTCATGAAGAGCCTTGACAGACTCGGGGTACTTATCCACCCACTGGCCGACGACGAAAAACGTCGCGTTTATGCTGTACTTATTGAGTATGTCTATGAGCGTCTGCGTATCCTCGTTGCCCCATGCAGCATCAAACGACAGCGCCACCGTTTTATCGTCGCGCTGGACGCAGTAGATGGGAAGCTGCCGCTCTGAAGCCGAAACCCCGACCACTGCCGGACTGTTCGTCGTCCAGAATATCACCGCCGTGAGCACCACGAGCGCGGCAGCGGACACCGCGGCTCTGCGGTTTTTTATTTTTCCCAATAACGTTTTCAAAAAAGATCCCTCCCGTAAGGCTTTGTACATTACTATGCCTGTTCGGGAGGGATTATGTTATTACTTCATTCAGCCGAATACCCACTGGTACGTCACGCCGAAGGCCTCGCGGATAAAGTAGTTTATCATGATGGGCGCATAGGTCGTGTGCGCCGCTACCGAGCCGACGCTCACGCCGAGCGACTGCGCCAGCAGCTTTGCCCTGTATATGTGGTACTCGCTCGTTACGACCGCCGTGGCGGTGTTCGGGTCATCTCCGCGGGAGCGGATGATATCAAAGCTGTTTTCAAGGTTTTCGAGCGTTGAGGCGGACTTATCCTCAAAGATGATGCGGCTCTTGTCAATGCCGTTTTGCGTAAGCCATGCATACATGGCCTCGGCCTCGCTTATGTTCTCATCGTCTCCCTGTCCGCCGCTGACTATGGCTGTGCTGTCCGTGTGCTCCTTCATATAATCTGCGGCGGCACGCATACGCTCAACGAGCGAGAGCGAGGGCGTAT
Source organism: Collinsella aerofaciens (assembly GCA_963633225.1). Lineage (GTDB taxonomy): Bacteria > Bacillota > Clostridia > Oscillospirales > Oscillospiraceae > F23-B02. The sequence goes on along the minus strand of CAVGXR010000066.1, from coordinate 11,320 downwards.
CGCCGTGCACCGCAGCGCCGAGAACGATTATGTAATCATACTCCCTGTCCCCGTCGCCGGAGGACGCTCCTACTATCGGCACCTCGACCGCGGCAAGATACACAAGACCTATCGCCGTGAGAATACACACCGTGCGCTTTATCCGCATTTTCGGGCAGAAGCGCAGCAGCGCAATGAGCGCAGCCGCAAAAAGCAGCGCATATGCGATATAGCCGACGCCTGTGTAGAAAAAGCGCAGGATAAGCCCCGCGAGCAGCAGCGCAGCGGGTAAGATAAGCCTCTTATTCATCCGACAGCTCCTCCCACTGCCCGTACAGCTCGAGCAGCCTTGCGTCAAGCTCCTCCTTCTGCGCTCCGAGCTCCATGAGCTTCTGGTAATCGCTTGCGTTTTCCTGCTCGAGCGCATCAAGCTCCGCGGCCTGCTTTTCCAGCGCCGCTATCTCGCGCTCAAGTCTGGCAAGGCGCTTTTCCCTGTTCGGAGAGCTTTTCTTTTCTGTCTTTGCCTGCTTTGCGGTTCTTGACTCGGCCTTTGCCGTGCGTGTAAAGACCTCCTGACGGCTGAGATATTCGCGCATCTGCTCATACGTCCCGCGATAGTCCAGCAGCCTTCCGCCGTCGAGATACCATATGCGCGTTGCAAATTTTTCGATAAAATACCTGTCGTGCGAAACGAACAGCAGCGCCTCGGAATAGTCGGAAACCGCGTCCTCCATCCACTCGCGGCTGGCGATATCCAGATGGTTCGTCGGCTCGTCGAGGATGAGAAGGTTTATATCGCTGCCCATGAGCATACACAGCCTGAGTCTGCTCTTCTCGCCGCCTGAGAGCGCCCCCACGGGTGTGAACACATCCTCGCCGCGAAATCCGAACGCGGCAAGCCTGTCGCGTGCCTCCTGCGGCTGGCAGCGGCAGTCATACAGCATCGTGTCGAGAAGTGAGCGCTCCTCATTTGAGAAATGAATTATCTGCGGCAGGTAGGCCGGACGCACGGAGGGGCCGAATTTGATATAGCCCTCGTCGGGTATCTCCTGCTGCATTATCATTTTGACGAGCGTGCTCTTCCCTGTCCCGTTATCGCCGATGAGCGCAATGCGCTCTCCGCCCGAGACCGTGAGCTCAAGCCCTGAGAAAAGCTTCTTTTCGCCGAAGGACTTGGATACATTATGGCACACAAGCACCTCGTCGGCGTGGAAATCAGCGGAGCTGAACCTTGCGGAAAGCTTTTTCGCCTCCGTCGGCTTTGCGCTCTGCTCGAGCTTTGCTATGCGCTTTTCCATTGAAAAGGCACGCTTATGCAGCTTATCGTTGCCCATAAAGGCCCAGAGGTGCATCTGCTCGGCAGCTCGTGTGAGCTGCTCTATCTTGGCCTGATCCTTTTCGTATTTCCTGAGCTTTTCCTCAAAGCGCTTCTGCCGCTCGACAACATAAAAGCTGTAGCCGCCGGAGTAAAACTCGGCCTTGCCCTCGTTTATTTCTATGCAGCGGCGTGCCGTTCTGTCGATGAAATAGCGGTCATGGCTTATGAGCAGCACTGTGCCCTTGAAGTGCAGGAGGTATTCCTCCAGCCACTCGGTTGCGCGAAGATCAAGGTGGTTCGTCGGCTCGTCGAGCAGGAGTATGTCCGTTTTTTCGAGGATCAGCCTTGCAAGGTTCACCCTCGTGCGCTCGCCGCCGGAGAGGCTGTCAAAGGGCTGCTCACGCATACTCTGCGGGATATCAAGACCGTTTGCAACACGGTTTCGGTCGGTATCCATATCGTATCCGCCGAGCCGTGCAAAATCGTTTGAGAGCCTGTCATACTCAGAAAGCAGCCTGTCCGACTGGTCTGTTTCCATCCTGTGCGCAAGCTCCTCGAGGCGGGCGCTTATGGCGTACAGCTCGCGGTGCGCATCCTTCAGAACATCCTCGGTCGTCCAGCCGTCTGGATAGACGGGTATCTGCGATATAAGCCCCAGACGCTTGCCGGAGGCTATGGCTACCTCGCCCTCGTCGCAGTCAAGCTCGCCCGTCAGAATGCGAAACAGCGTCGTCTTGCCGCAGCCGTTATGCCCGAGAATGCCGACGCGCTCACCCTCGGCAATGTCGAAGCTGAGCCCGTCAAGTATGTTTTTACCCAATTCAAAGGACTTAACAAGTCCGTTGACGGATATGTCTGTCATTATATTTCTCCCTGTGTATTATTTGCTCACCGCCGCCTGAAGCACGGTATTTATCACGCTGCCGGCTGCGCCCAAGCCGCTGCCGCCGTTTTCGACGATGCACACGAAGGCATAGGGGTGCTCATCGTCATTGAGGAAGCCTACGAACCAGCCGTGCGCGGCCTTGCCGTCGCCTACCTCGGCGGTGCCAGTCTTGGCGGAGATATTAAGCCCCGGGAAGCGGTCCTGCCCGTAGTGATACACGACGTTGTAGTTCATCATCGACGCTACCTTCTGCGCCGTATCAGCCGATATGAGCTGCGTCGTCTTTTCCGACTGGCCGAGCAGCGAGGGCTCGACGACCGTGCCGCCGTTTGCATATGCTCCGGCAAGGCGCATCATCGCATAGGGGCAGACAAGGTCGTTATACTGGCCGATGCCCGACCATGCCATGGCAGCACTCATTGAGCTGTCCTTGTCATAGTTTCCCGCCTGCGTCGTTATGCTGTCAAGCTTCAGGGACGTTGTTATGCCGAGCTTTTCGGCATACTGTGCGATCACATCCGGCCCGAGCTCGAGCGACAGCTCGGCAAAGGCGCAGTTGCAGGAATTGGACAGCGCCTGCTCGATGGTCTGCTGGCCGTGCGTGCCGGTGCAGTTTATCGTAACGCCCTTTACGTCCACCGAGCCCGTGCAGGTGAAGCTGCGGTGGTAGAGATCGTCAATATTCTCTATCGCAGCCGTTAAGGTCACGAGCTTGAATACCGAGCCCGGCGTGAACGATGCGCTTATGCAGCGGTTTATATACGCGCCATCCGGCAGCGTCTCCGGCGGATTGAGCGGATCTATAGACGGGGACGACACCATGCACAGCACCTCGCCCGTTTTATAGTTATAGACCATCACGGCTCCGCTGCGTCCGTTGAGCGCCTCGTATGCCTTGAGGTTGAGGTCTGCATCTATCGTGAGCTGAAGATTCACATCCTCCTGCTCCTCGATGCCGGTGATGAGATTAAAGCCCGAAAGCTCTCGCTTAAACGAGCTTAAAGCGCCTGTGCCGACATTTCCCGTATAGTCGCCGGTGACGTGATAGCAGGCTATGCGCGTATTCGCGTTTTCCGCATAGCTCTTTTCGCCGCCGCCCATTCGGGCAAGCCTTGTGCCGTTACGGTCGGTTATCGTGTATTCGCTGCCGGAGGTGGACTGATCAAAGTACAGAGCCCACATCTCGCCGTCCTTTATATAGCGCCCGACATACACAAACAGTCCGATAACGATGAGAAAAGCCATTAAAAGCGCGGAGAAAGCGCGGAGAGATACTTTTTTCATGCCGTTTCCTCCTTCTGCTCTGCGCTTTCATGCTGCTGCTTTTTCGTTTTGGCCTCGGGCGGGCGCACGACAAAGCTTGCGCCCTTGCGCGTATCGCCGGCCTTTATAAACGCAAGCAGCATCCAGCAGGCAAGCACCGAGGTACCGCCGCGTGACACGAAGGGGAACGTTACGCCGGTAAACGGCAGAATATCCACAGAGCCGAACACATTGAGCGCGACCTGCACCATGAACATGCTCGCGGTTGCGCAGGCGGCTATGGAATAGTACGCGCTGCGTCCGTGGCCGGAGTTGCGAACGGCGAAAAACGCAAGTGCAAGTATTGCAAGCACTGCGCATATTGCGATTATGAGTCCGAGCTCCTCGCACATAACTCCGAACACCGTGTCGGTGTTTCCGGCGAAGGTGCTCTTGAGCCAGCCGTTTCCCGCGCCCTTTCCGAACAGGCCGCCGGAGGCTCCGGCAGACAGAGCATGAGTCTGCTGATATCCGCCGTCCCATATATTCTCGGCATCCCATATGTGCCCCCATGTTGCAAAGCGCTTTGCTACATGATCCTTCATTTTCAGCATCAGGAAGCCCGCCATTCCGGCGCCGGTTATGGCCAGAGCCACTGTCGCTATTGAGCCGGAGCGCATAAAGGATATGACGAGGAAGGTCACAAAGAATATGAGCGCCGTGCCGAAGTCGCTGCTGAACGCAAGGCATATGACGCACAGTGCGGAAAATGCAATAAAAAGAATAAGGTTTTTGGTGCTGAACAGTCTGTCGAGCGTCGCAGCGCCGACATAGATGAACGCAACCTTTACAAACTCCGAGGGCTGGATCGACGTTTCGCCGATGAATATCCAGTTCTTCGCGCCGTACTGCTCGCGCCCCAGTACGAGCACTGCGGCAAGGATCAGCACCGACAGTATCGCCAGCGGGAGTCGCATGGTCTTGGTCCTGTCAAGATCGCGCAGCCACCAGCCGAGGGCAAAAAACGCGGCCACACCCATAAAGACGATAAGCATCTGACGGAACATTTCGTCCGGCACGGACGAGGCTATGACGGAAAGGCCGATAGATGAGAGGAAAAACGCAAGCGTTTCGACCTCAAAGCCCGTGCGCCGGATGCTTCGCATGGCAAAATAGCAGAACCACTCGAGCAGCACCAGCAGCGCAAAGCCAAGCATTATGCCGGCAAGATATTCGCTCTCCGCCGTGCAAAGATGCTCAAGCAGGAGCAGCGCCTGAAAAAGCGTCAGGAAAAACAGCGTCACCGCCGGATGCACGCGCTTCCAGCTCTGCGTTCTGCGCGCCTCTATAGCGTCGCGCTGCTTTTCGCTTATATCCCGAAAGCGCACGCTGTTTCCGGCAAGATTGAGAACGTCGCCGTCGTGCACGACTGTGCCTCTTCCCTGCACCTTTTCGCCGTTTACCCAGACTCCGCCCTTGGAGAAGATATCGAATATGCGCCAGACTCCCTTGGGGCTGCGTATGAGTACGGCGTGGACGCGGCTGACCGAGGCATAGGGCAGGCAGATATCCGCCGACCTCGAGCGGCCTATAAGGTTTTCCCAGTGGTTTATGAGCGCCACTCCGTCGTCCCGGTGGATATATCCCCATATCTCCGTCTGCGATTTGCTGCCGAGCATACTGCGTGTGCAGCGGATAAGAACGATTATCGCAAACAGCGGCAGTATATATGAAGCTGTCGTGACGAGCATGTCAGCCAAGTGAGTCACCTCTTTAATTTATTAGTGTCGATTAGAATAATATCATAAATACGGTGCATTGACAAGCAAGCCGGATTTATTTACAATAGGTTCATGAATATGAAAAGCTCAAAAACATGGATAGTGATATTCGCCGCAGTGCTTGTAATATGCGCGGCGGCCTTCCTGCTGCTCAAAGGCGGCGCACAGGGAATGACGGCTGTCATAAGGCTTGACGGCGAGGTATATAAAAAGATCGACCTTAATGCCGTGGCTGTTGCATATGACATGGAAATAAAAACGAAGTACGGGTATAATAAGCTGCATATAGAGCACGGCGCAATAAGCATCACCGAGGCCGACTGCCGCGACCATATCTGCATCTCGCAGGGGCGTGTGAGCACAGCCGGTGTTCCCATCGTCTGTCTTCCGCACAGGCTCACGATCGAGATCGAGGGGGGCGATATAGATGCCTAAGACGAGAAAGCTTGCGCTCATGGCGATGTTCACGGCGGCCTCGCTCATTGTTTTCGTCATCGAATCGCAGATACCCGCTCCCATCCCCGTCCCCGGCGTGAAGCTCGGCCTTGCAAACGTTGTGACGCTCATAGCCATGGTCATGCTCGGGCGGCGCGAGGCGGGGCTCATCCTGCTCGTGCGCATAGCAATGGGCAGCATATTTACAGGCGGCGTGTCGGCGTTTATATTCAGCATAGCCGGAGGTGCGCTTGCCTATGCCGTCATGTGCCTGACGCTCAGGCCGTTTTCGGGAAGGCTTCTGTGGGTCGTCAGCATATTCGGCGCTGCGGCGCACAATTTCGGCCAGCTTTCGGCGGCGGTGCTCATAACAAAAACGAGCTCGCTTTTCGTCTATGCGCCCGTTCTGCTGGCCTCGGCCATCGTCACCGGCCTGTTCACCGGCCTTGCGGCAATGTATCTCGTCCGACGGCTGGACAAAAGGGTAAAATAGTGATAGTATTAACACAGATAAAACATTTGATATTAGGAGTAAGTTAAAATGAGCGAATGTACACACGATTGCTCGACCTGTCAGGAAAACTGCGGCGAGCGAGAGCCTCAGGATCTGAGCGCAAAGCTCAATCCGGCGGCAAGCGTCAAGAAGGTCATTGCCGTCGTCAGCGGCAAGGGCGGCGTCGGCAAGAGCCTCGTCACCGGCCTTCTGGCAAGCAAAATGCAGAGCCGCGGCTATCAGGCCGCCGTTCTGGACGCGGACATAACAGGCCCGTCGATCCCCAAATCCTTCGGCATACACGAGCATGCACGCGGCACGGGCGAGCTGCTGATCCCCTGCTACTCGCAGAGAGGCACGCAGATCATGTCCGTAAACCTCATTCTCGACAACGAGACAGACCCCGTCGTCTGGCGCGGACCCGTGATCGCGGGCGTTGTAACGCAGTTCTGGAGCGACGTGCTGTGGGATAATGTTGACTACATGTTTGTCGATATGCCTCCCGGAACCGGCGACGTTCCGCTAACGGTTTTCCAGTCGCTGCCCATTGACGGCATCGTAATCGTCACCTCGCCGCAGGAGCTTGTGTCCATGATCGTCGCAAAGGCCGTGAACATGGCAAAGCTCATGAACATCCCCGTGCTCGGCATAGTCGAGAACATGAGCTACTTCAAATGCCCCGACTGCGGCAAGGAGCATGAGATCTTCGGCGCGAGCAAGGTTGCGAAGGTCGCCGAGGAGTTCGGCATCAAGCACACCGCACGCCTGCCCATCGACCCTGTCGTTGCCACAATGGTGGACGCGGGCGAGATCGAGAGCATCGACTCGGACGCACTGAACGAGCTTGCAGACTTCATCGAAAAAGGAGAATAAAGCATGATAATCGCAGTATCTTACAAGGACAACGAGATATTTGAGCACTTCGGTCACGCCGAGATGTTCGCAATCTACAAAACCAATGACGACAATACCGAGATCCTTTCCAAGGAGCTCGTCGAGGTCAAGGAGACCGGCCATCAGGCGGTTGCTGATCTCATGGACAGCCTGCATGTCGATGCCGTCATCGTCGGCAACATCGGCGTTCATGCAAGGGCGGCTCTGGCGGCCTACGGCATCGTTGCCTTTGCCGGCTTCTGCGGCAATTCAGACGATGCGGCGGAGCTTCTCATGCACGGCCAGCTTCCCTTCATATCCGATGAGGGCGGTGGCTGCGGCAGCGGCGGATGCTCCGGCTGCTCGGGCGGCTGCGGCGACCACAGCCACGAGGACGGCGGCGACTGCGGCTGCGGCTGCGGCGGAAGCTGCCACTGACAGGCAAATAGACACAGCAAAGCGCAGAGGCGATGTCTCTGCGCTTTGCCGCCGAGCATTTTGAATGTCTTCAAAATGCTTTTACCGAAATCCTTGATGTCTCAAAGATTTCGACGGCGGTTTATCTAACTTGAGGCGGGACCTTGTCCCCCTCACACTCCCCCGCTGCGCGGATACTTTTTTCTCAGCAGCATAGGTTTTTTGACAGTCTGAAAAGCGCAGAGGCGATGCCTCTGCGCTTTTGTGATTTATTCGGTTTACTGTGCTCTGTAGAGTAAGGTCACAACTTGACCGCGGGTGCAGCCGCTGTTGGGTGAGAAGTGTGTAGAATCCGTACCGTTTGTGATGCCGTTTGCAACCGCCCACTGTACCGCGTCGTAGCAGTACGAGCCGGAGGCGACATCAACGAAGCTCGTAGTGGGCTTGTAATTGGGGTCTTTTGCTCCGCAGCGCGTGCAGACACCGTCAGAGTAATTGTGGCCGAGTGCATTAGTATAGTTATCTTTATAGCTGCTGCCGCACGAGCATGTAAATACTGTGTAGCCCTGCTCAACACAGGTTGGCTGAACGATCCTCTCTGTATAAGAATGCTGATGTCCTCCAATTAGCTGTATAGCCGAACTGATTTTTTCAATAGCTGTATTGTCGATTATCCTATAAAGAGAGATGTAGTACGTTTGGCCAGCCTGCATGGACATTTCCACAGAGTTGTTTCTTGCTATTGCTTTACCCAAGCGCTCCATATTGGCATTATAGTAGCTCACTTCAGCTGAAGCGCTGGTTGTGAACTTATACTGGCCGCTTGATGTCGGGGTAAATTTATAAAATAAGCCTTTATCTCCAGCAAAGCCTTTTGAATAGTATAGAGTTGTTTTTTTCTTCACTCCATCTGAAAGCACAGTGCAGTTTGCCGCTGTTGAAGTATATTTGGCAACCGCTACATCAAGCGGTTGCCAACTGCCAGCGTCAGGGGCTTATCCGCAACAAAAACCGGCCAGAGGACATCGTTGCTCTCGGCATCCGAATAGCCATCGGCGCAGCCTAAGAATGGTGTTTGACCGGCGGAAGCTTCGACCTTCGCAGCGTTGCAATAAGCGAGCATGAAACGCTTTACGACGTTCCGTCCGAGTTTCGTCGAAAAACGACACGCATTCAATAGTACAATAATACCGACAGCACAAATTATGCACAATTATTTTCATGCATAACTGGTCAATTTGCCGTTTTTAAACTTTTTGTTTGAATAGCGTTGCAAGCGCTGTAATAATTCTGTATAATGTTTGTTGACATATTGACACCATGATTTAATGTCAAAGGAGCAAGGAGGAATAATATGAAAAATCGTATTATCAGCTTGGTAATGGCTCTGGCGCTCGTGTTTACGCTGCTGCCTGTTTACGCCATTGCAGACAATACCGCGGACACTGCACCCGAGGTTGATTCGGACATGTCCGTTGTAGAAAAGGTCGATGTAAAGGCCTTGATTGAAAAGGTAAAGGCTCTTCTCAAGAGCGATGATCTTGACGGTCTTATGAACGTTCTCCCGAAGCTTGACAGCGACAGCTTCAAGGAGCTGCTTGGCAAGCTCAACACTGAGGACGCTCAGGCACTGCTGGATATGCTCAAGGAGCTGCTCAATAAAGAGGACGGCAGCATAAACTCCGACGTTCTCTCGGAGCTGCTCAAGCTCTTCATGGGCGACGGCGAGCTCGACGAGCTTTTCGGCGGCATCTCCGCAGAGCAGCTCAAGGCTCTGCTTGAGGAATACCTCAAGGACGGCAAGCTCGACGATCTGAAGGATCTGATCCCCGAGGGCACGCTTCAGGAGCTGCTTGACAAGCTCATGGGCGACAAGAATTTTGAGGATCTGTTCGGCGGCATCGACACGGACAAGCTGCTTGATGCTCTCAAGGGTCTGTTCGGCGGCAGCGGCGACAGCGACTTCAACATTGAGGATCTCCTCAAGGGTCTGGACAGCGAAACTCTCAAGCAGCTTCTCGAAAAGCTTGACGTTCAGCAGCTCAAGGATCTTCTCGACAAGCTTCTCGACGGCAATTTTGATATTGATGATCTCCTCGGAAAGCTCGACAGCGAGACCCTCAAGCAGCTTCTTGAGAAGCTTGACGTTGAGCAGCTCAAGGATCTTCTTGACAAGCTCATGAACGGTAATTTCGATATCGAGGATCTTCTCGGAAAGCTCGACAGCGAGACCCTTAAGCAGCTTCTCGAAAAGCTTGATGTCGAGCAGCTCAAGGATCTTCTTGACAAGCTCCTCGGCGGCGACACGGATATCGGCGATATCCTCGATAACTTCAGCACCGACAAGCTCATCGAGCTCTTCAAGCAGCTCATGGGCGACAGCGATACGCTCAACAAGCTGTTCGAAAAGCTTGACTCCAGCCAGATCGGCGAAATAATCAAAAAGCTTCTGGACGGCGGATTCGATATCGAGGGCATGTTCAAGAACCTCGACGCATACTCCATCCTCAAGGCAATTGCAGGTCTTATCGGCAGTGATCTCGACGTGACCGGCCCTGCCGATGTCACCGTTGATGAGGGCAGCAGCGCGACCTTCAGCGTTAAGGTCAAGACCGCAGGAAGCTACAAATATATGTGGCTCGAGCCCGAAAGCGTCAAGAAGCTTGACCTCAGCGGCATCGACCTCTCCGGCAGCAAGCTGGAGCTTGGCGTGAAGCTTCTCGCAGCTCTCAAGAAGCTGCCGAGCCTCAGCAGCACCGACAGCTACACCATTGAAAAGACCACAGCCGACGACAACGGCAGAACATTTGCCTGCATGATCTACAACGTCTCTGCCTCCGATCTCAAGAACGCAGTCGTGTACGTCACCGACGAGGCAACGCTGACCGTTAATCCGGCTGCTCCTCACGAGCACACCAAGGTTATCGACACTCCGGCAGTCAAGGCGACCTGCACAACGGCAGGCACCACCGAGGGCAGCCATTGCAGCGAATGCGGCGAGGTACTCAGCAAGGCTGAGGTCATCCCCGCGACCGGCCACAATTATGTGCACAAGGTCTGCGCACTCTGCGGCGACGAGATGGTCTTCCCCTTCACCGATGTGAAGAAAACCGACTGGTGCTACAACGATGTCAAGTATGTGTGGCAGTATGATATCATGCTCGGCACCTCCGACACGAGATTCAGCCCCAACTCGAAGATGACCCGTGCAATGTTCGTCACCGTCCTGTACCGTCTGGAAGGCAGCCCCTCCATCACCGGTATGCAGATCCCTGCTTTCACCGATATTGATATCTGGGCACATGATGCCATCGTCTGGGCATACAATGTCGGCGTTACCTACGGCAAGACCACGACCACGTTCGATCCCAACGCCTCCATTACCCGCGCCGAGATCGTCGCAATGCTCTACCGCTACGCAGGCTCGCCCGATGTCAGCGGCTCGCTCAACGGCTTCACCGACGCATCCTCGATCGGTGCGTTTGCACGCAACGCAGTCATCTGGGCAACGTCTCTCGGCGTAGTCAACGGCTACAAGGACGGCAGCTTCGGCCCGAACCGCACTGCTCTGCGTTCCGAAATGGCCGCAATGCTCCACCGCTACATGGTGCTCACCAGCATCAGCTGATCCCCTGTAAGATAACTCAAGCCCCTGATGCAAATGCATCAGGGGCTCAGCGTGTCAAAAAAGTCTGCAACTTTTTTGACACGCTTCAAAAACGCCACATTTTTTGTGAAGCTTTTGCTTCACGAAAAATCTCGCTTCGCTCGTCAAAACGCCTGATAGCTCAGGCTTTTTTGATGGCTATAATCTAACTCGAGGCGGGCCTTGCCCCCTCGAACTCCCCCGCTGCGCGGATACTTTTTTCTCAGCAGCATAGGTTTTTTGACAGTCT
>CAVGXR010000065.1:0-13121 GCA_963633225.1 Collinsella aerofaciens | reverse complement strand
TTTATAAGCCGCAGCGAGGCAAGGCAGAACTTCCTCGATAAGTACGACAGCAGCTTTACGGACGGCCTTAATGACGAGGTGTTCCGTCATCGCTTTGTTATCCAGCTCGTTGACCTCAGCCAGATGGATTCGACCAAGGCGGCTATCGAGGGCGTTGACGGCATCGTGAAGGTGAATGCCCCCACGGAGTATGCCGATAAGTTCATCGCCGTGCGCAATGTAATAAGCGTCGTTTCGCTCGTGCTCATTGCGATCCTCGGCTTTGTATCGCTGTTTATCATGAGCAACACCATAAAGCTTGCGACCTACGGACGGCGTGAGGAGATAGCCATAATGAAGATGGTCGGCGCATCGAACAGCTTTATACGCTGTCCCTTCGTTGTAGAGGGTCTGGTTCTCGGCATTGTCGGCGGCGGCCTTGCATTCCTCGCACAGTGGGGACTGTACAAGGCGCTGGAGGCCAAGGTCGCGTCGAGCCTCAGCATTTCCTTCGTGAATATAGTGCCGTTTTCAAGCGTGTGGACGGTCGTGCTCATAGCGTTCATGACCGTCGGCGTTCTCGTCGGCGCGGTCGGCGGCGTTATTGCTATAAGAAACTATCTCAAGGTGTGAGAAACGGAATATGAACAGAAGATTGGTTGTATCAATATTGGCAATGCTCCTTGTGCTGACTATGATACTCAGCCTTGTGCTCACGGTGATCCCCGTAAGAGCCGACGGAGCAGGGCAGTGCCCGTCCGAAGAGCCTGCCGCTGTGCAGAATGTTGCAGAAAATTGTAATTAGTAATTTGACTGGCGGCCCTTCGGCTGCCAGTCAAACGTACTGTTTCAGCAAAAGGAGGACTTGATGGAAAAACGCTCAAGGCCGGAATCCGGCAGAAAATTTAAGCTCATCCACCTTATAATAGTGGCGCTCATCGTTATGGCCCTTACCGCCGCGGCAACGTACTTCATAACGACGGGAGGCTTCTCAGACCGGCAGTATCTCAAGGATGCCAAGGCATATGTTGAGATCGAAAAGATAATAAACGAAAATTATATAGGCGAGGTCAATGAGGATACGCTGTACAACGCGGCGGCCTCGGCAATGGTGCGCAGCATAGATGACAAGTGGAGCTATTACATGAGTCCTGAGGAATATGCGGCCTATAAGCTGTCCTCGGCAAACGAGTATGCGGGCATCGGCGTAAGCGTGAAACTCAACGATAAGGGCAAGTTTGAGATATTTGCCGTCGAGGACGGAACTCCGGCGGCGACCGCGGGGCTCAACGTCGGACAGACGATAGTTTCCGTTGACGGACAGGCGACTGAGGGCATGACCACGGCTGAGCTTCAGGAGCTCATCCGCTCAAAGCTCAATAAGAACTTCCCCATGGTCATTGCAGACGAGAAGGGGAACGAGTCAAGCGTCACGATATCCTGCGAGGTCATATATAAAAACCCGGTATCCTCGAAAATGCTCGAGAATAATATCGGCTATATCAAGATATCAAACTTCGAAGCCGGAAGCAGCGACGGAACGATAGGCGCTATCGAAAAGCTGACGGCAGAGGGCGCAAAGTCATTTATCTTCGACGTGCGCGACAACCCCGGCGGCCTTGTGAGTGAGCTTGTATCGCTGCTTGACTACCTTCTGCCGGACGGCGATTTGTTTGTGAGCGTCGATAAGGCCGGCAAGGAAACGGTCAAGACCTCGGACAAGGTCTGCCTGAGCGCGAAAATGGCCGTTCTGGTCAACGAAAACAGCTACAGCGCAGCCGAGTTTTTTGCTGCGGCGCTTCAGGAATACGACTGGGCAACGATAGTCGGCGAGCACACGACCGGCAAGGCCAGAAGCCAGGTGACGATAGAGCTTTCAAACGGCGGCGCGATACACATTTCCACCAACAAGTATCTAACGCCAAAACGTGTCGATCTTGCCGAGGCCGGCGGCGTAAAGCCCGATATCGAGGCGCATAACACGGATGAGGACACAAAGGTGCAGCTCAATGCGGCGATAAAGGCCCTGAGCTGAGTATTAATAAGCAATAAATTAAGGATTAAAAAGGAGAGCTGAATAATGGCTACCGAAAGCAGATTTAAAATGAGTCAGGAGCGCCTTGACGCGCTTAAAAAGGAGCTTCTGTACCTTGAGACCGATAAGGCAAAGGAGGTTGCCGAGCAGATCAAGGAAGCACGCAGCTTCGGCGACCTTTCGGAAAACAGCGAGTACGACGAGGCAAAGACCGAGCAGGGCAAGCTCTATTCGAGGATCGCAGAGATCAAGAGCCTTGTCGAGAATGCCGAGATCGTCGAGAAGGTCGATACCGGTATGCGCAAGGGCGCAGTCACCCTCGGCAGCCGTGTAAAGGTGCGCGACATGGATGACGGCTTTGAGGAGGAGTACACCGTCGTCGGCTCGCAGGAGGCAAACCCCATGGAGGGGCGCGTGTCCGATGATTCTCCCTTTGGCCGCGGCCTGTACGGTCACGTCGCGGGTGAGAAGATCAGCGTTGACGCTCCCGCAGGCGAGCTGCATTTCGAGATACTTTCGGTAGAGAACGATTAAGAGGGTAGGATATGAGTGAGAACAAGACCAATGAGACGGCAGCGCCGGAGCAGGAGCTCAGCGAGCTGCTCCAGATAAGACGCGATAAGCTGAAGGCACTGCAGGAGGAGGGGAGAGACCCCTTTACCCAGACCCGCTTTGTCAGAAGCGCATACTCAGCTGAGATAAAGGACAACTTTGAAGCCTTTGACGGCAAGACCGTCAAGGTCGCCGGACGCATGATGTCAAAGCGCGGCATGGGCAAGGCAATATTCTGCCACATAAAGGACGACCGCGGCTCTATACAGCTGTATATCCGCAAGGACGCAGTCAGCGAGCAGGAGTTTGCAGATTTCCGCAAATATGATATCGGCGATATCATCGGTGTTTCGGGCTTTGTGTTCAAGACCAAGACCGAGGAGATATCCGTTCATGTCGAGTCCGTTACGCTGCTGTCCAAGAGCCTGCGCCCCCTGCCTGAGAAGTTCCACGGCATGACGAGCACGGAGCTTAAATACCGCCAGCGCTATGTTGACCTTATCATGAGCGACGACAGCCGCCGCAATTTCGAGATACGCTCGAAGTTCATAAGCTATGTACGCTCCTTCCTCGACGGCAGAGGTTATATGGAGGTCGAAACTCCCGTACTCAACACGATCTCCGGCGGCGCAACGGCGCGCCCGTTCATAACCCATCACAATACGCTGGATATCGACATGTTCCTGCGCATTGCTACCGAGCTCAACCTCAAGCGCCTGATCGTCGGCGGTATCGAGCGCGTGTATGAGATAGGCCGCATCTTCCGCAATGAGGGCATGGATACAAAGCACAACCCCGAGTTCACGACCGTTGAGCTGTACCAGTCCTACGCCGATTTTAACGACATGATGGATCTGTTCGAGGATCTGCTGTCGGGCGCTGCAATGAAGATACTCGGTACATATAAGTGCACATGGCAGGACTGCGATATAGACCTCAGCCCGGGCTGGGAGCGCCTGACGATGGCAGAGGCCGTAAAGAAATATGTCGGCCTTGACTTCATGGCAATAGATAGTGACGCGGATGCCGTGGCAGCTGCAAAAGCCGCGGGCGTTGACATGGACAAGGTCGAGCCAACATGGGGTCATGCCCTGTATGAGTGCTTTGACCAGCTCGTCGAGGAAAAGCTCATTCAGCCGACCTTCATCACCATGCATCCCGTGGATGTTTCGCCGCTTGCAAAGCGCTCTCCCAAGGACCCGCGCCTGACCGAGCGCTTCGAGCTCTTCATCTGCCGCAGCGAGATGGGCAATGCCTTCTCCGAGCTCAACGACCCCATTGACCAGAAGCAGCGCTTCCTCAAGCAGGTCGAGCTTCGCGCCAAGGGCGACGACGAGGCCGGCATGATGGACGATGATTTCATCAACGCGCTTGAGTACGGTATGCCCCCCACCGGCGGCCTCGGCATCGGCATCGACCGCTGCGTCATGCTCCTGACCGGCGCAAGCTCCATCCGTGATGTCATCCTGTTTCCTACAATGAAGCCGCTGGACAAGTAAATATGTATTTGAATGGGCAATTCCAATTGGGATTGCCCATTTTTAAAACAAACAGAAATACAAATCGGAATTTGGAGGATACACGCATGAAAATTGTAATTATCAATGGAAGCGCCAGAAAAGGAAACACATTGACAGCAATCACTGCATTTACAAAAGGGGCGTCAGAAAAGAATGAAATTGAAATCATCGAACCAGACAAACTGCACATAGCTCCTTGTAAGGGATGTGGTGTCTGTCAATGTTATAAAGGATGCATTGATCAGGATGATACCAACCCCACGATTGATAAAATCGCCACGGCGGATATGATTCTCTTTGCTACACCAGTGTATTGGTGGGGAATGTCAGCGCAACTAAAACTCGTCATTGATAAGTGCTACTGCCGGGGGGTGAAGTTAAAAAATAAAAAAGTCGGTACAATCGTCGTGGGAGGTTCACCGGTGGATAGTATTCAGTATGAGTTGATTGATAAGCAATTTGACTGTATGGCGAAATACCTTTCATGGGATATGCTTTTTCAAAAATCTTATTATGCAACAGCGAAAGATGAACTCGCCCAACACAAGAATGTAATGGAAGAACTTGAGAGTATCGGGAAAAGTTTGTAAATGATGTATGAACAAATTCCAGTTTGTCAACCTGCCCTTTGAGAGAGGAGAGATACTTTTCTCAAGGGCTTTTTTCGGCTCTGTGTCAGTAGAAATAACTGATGCAGGATAATGTAAAGTGCGCCGCACACTATCTTGCCGTAGCGCTGTGCGCGTGGTATAATAGCATGAATAGTCATTGCAAGGAGCGAGCCTGTGGACAAATTTGTGATTAAATCTTCATATTCTCCGATGGGCGATCAGCCGGAGGCGATAGACGCGCTTGTGCGCGGCATCGAAAACGGCCTTGATGAACAGGTGCTGCTCGGTGTCACCGGCTCGGGCAAGACCTTCACAATGGCAAGCGTTATAGAACGCCTCAACCGCCCGACGCTGGTGCTGGCGCATAACAAAACGCTCGCCGCGCAGCTGTGCTCGGAGTTCCGCGAGTTTTTCCCCGACAATGCCGTCGAGTATTTCGTATCCTACTACGATTATTATCAGCCCGAGGCCTATATCCCGCACACAGATACCTTCATCGAGAAGGACAGCTCCATAAACGACGAGATAGAGCGTCTGCGCCACAGCGCAACGTCCAGCCTCTTTGAGCGCCGCGACGTGATCGTTGTCGCCTCCGTGTCGTGCATCTACGGCCTCGGCGATCCTATCGACTACAAAAGCATGGTCATATCTCTGCGCCCCGGGCAGACGCGCAGCTTTGACGAGCTGCTGCGTAAGCTCATTGAGATACGCTATGAGCGCAACGATTTAGCCTTCGAGCGCAATATGTTCCGCGTCCGCGGCGACACGGTCGAGATATTTCCTGTCTATTCTCACGATAAGGCCATCCGCGTTGAGTTTTTCGGCGACGAGGTGGACAGAATAAGCGAGGTAAACGTAGTCACCGGCGCGCCAATTCGCTATCTCAGCCACGCGGCGATATATCCGGCCAGCCACTATGTCGTCAGCCGCGACAAAATGGCGCGTGCCATCGGCGATATCCGCGCCGAGTGCGACGAGCGCGTAAAATATTTTCAGGATAACGGCAAGCTTCTGGAGGCGCAGCGCATATCGCAGCGCACCAATTACGATATCGAGATGATGCAGGAGCTCGGCTACTGCTCAGGCATAGAAAACTATTCGCGTGTTATATCGAACCGGCCTGCGGGCTCTGCCCCAATGACGCTGCTCGATTATTTTCCGAAGGACTTTCTGCTCTTTGTTGACGAAAGCCACGTCACTCTGCCGCAGGTCAGGGCGATGTACCGCGGCGATCATGCCCGCAAGGAGTCGCTTGTCGAATACGGCTTCCGACTGCCCTCGGCATACGATAACAGGCCGCTGAAGTTCGAGGAATTTCAGGAGCGCATAAATCAGGCGGTCTACGTTTCCGCGACCCCGGGTGACTATGAGCGAGAAAGAGCGGGGCAGATAGCCGAGCAGATAATCCGCCCGACGGGACTGCTCGATCCCGAGATATCCGTCCGCCCGATAGAGGGTCAGATAGACGACCTCATAAGCGAGATAAACCTCCGCATCGAAAAGGGTCAGCGCACGCTGGTCACGACGCTGACAAAGAAAATGGCCGAGGATCTGACCGAATACCTCGGTGCTGCCGGCATAAAATGCCGCTATATGCACCATGATATCGGTGCTATCGAGCGAATGGAAATCATACGCAGCCTGCGCCTCGGCGACTTTGACGTGCTTGTCGGCATAAACCTGCTGCGCGAGGGGCTCGACCTGCCGGAGGTCAGCCTTGTGGCGATACTCGACGCGGATAAGGAGGGCTTCCTGCGAAGCGAGACGAGCCTTATCCAGACCATTGGCCGCGCTGCGCGAAATGCCGAGGGTATGGTCATCATGTATGCCGACACGGTCACGCGCTCGATGCGTCTTGCGATCGACGAGACCGAGCGAAGGCGCGCAAAGCAGTCGGCATATAATAAAGAGCACGGCATTGTGCCGAAAACCATAGTCAAAAGCGTCAGGGAGCTCATCGAAATATCCAGCGAGAGCGAGAAGGCGCTGCGCCGTGCAGACGGCGTGAAGCTCACAAATAATGAGCGCAGAGAGCTTATTGACAAGCTCGAAAAGGAAATGAAGGCCGCAGCAAAAATGCTCGAGTTTGAGCTTGCTGCACAGCTCAGAGATGAGATTGTACGTCTCCGCGGCGAGGTGAAATGATGAAACTGATGATACTTGACGGCAACAGCATAGTCAACCGTGCCTTTTACGGCATCCGTGCGCTCAATGCGCCCGACGGCACGCCCACAAACGGGGTGTACGGCTTTCTTTCGATACTCAGGAAGCTGCTCGATGATGAAAAGCCTGAGGCCGTGTGCGTTGCCTTTGACCTGAAGGCTCCGACCTTCCGCCATCTGCGCTATGCCGGCTACAAGGCGCAGCGCAAGGGTATGCCGGAGGAGCTTGCCGTGCAGATGCCGGTGCTCAAGCAGGTGCTCGACGCGATGGGCATACTGCGCCTTGAGCTCGAGGGCTTTGAAGCCGACGACCTGCTCGGCACAGTCGCAGCGCACTGCCGCGATAAGGGCTGGGAGTGCCGCATAGTCACCGGCGATAAGGACAGCTTCCAGCTCATAACAGACACAAATCATGTCTGCCATGTCAAAAGCCGCATGGGACAGACCACAACGACCGAATATACGCCCGAGCTCTTTTTCGAGGAGTACGGCTTTGAGCCTGAGCATATCGTCGATCTCAAGGCACTGATGGGCGATGCCTCGGATAATATCCCGGGCGTACCCGGCGTAGGCGAGAAAACGGCGATGGGGCTTGTGCAGAAGTACAGGCGCATCGAGACGATATATGATAATATAGATACGATAGACGTAAAGGAGGGAATGCGCAAAAAGCTGCGTGAGGGCAGGGAAAGCGCGTTTTTATCCCTTGAGCTTGCGACGATACGCACAGACGCTCCGATAGACTTTACGCCGGAGCAGGCAGTCTGGCATGAGGATTACAGACCCGAGCTGTACGATGTGTTCAAAAGGCTCGGCTTTAATAAATTCATTGAAAAATGGGGACTGAGCGAAAGCGCGGAGAGTGCTGCAGCGGCGCAGCTTGAGCGCCTTGCGTATATCGAGGATGCAGCCTTCGACGATATAATGAACGCCGTCAAGGCTGCCGGTACCGTTGCCGTGACAGCCGACAGCAGCTTTGACAGCCTTGAGATATGCGACGGAAATGCCGTGTATCATGCACGCTGGAGCGTTCTCGGCGACGATTACCGCCGCCTTGCGGAGTTTGTTTTCTCAGACAATGTGAAAAAGCTCGGCCATAACGTCAAGGAGCTTATGACGCTGCTCATAGCCGAGGAGCTGCCGCTTGACGGCTTTGTATACGATACGGCGCTTGCCGGATACCTGCTTGATGCTACGGCAGGGGACTACAGCCTCGCCCGCATGAGCATGGGCTGCTGCGGCGCAGAGCTCAGCGGGGCGGAGGCCGTGTACAGGCTGCGTGCCCCGACGGAGGAAAAGCTCAGCGAGCTTGGGATGACAAAGCTCTTTTACGATATCGAAATGCCGCTGTGCCGTGTGCTCGCCGATATGCAGGAGCAGGGCTTTATGATAGACAGAGCAGCGCTTTCGAGCTTCGGCGAGAGCCTTACGGGCACAATAGCGGAGCTTGAGCGGGCGATATACGCTCATGCCGGCTGCGAGTTTAACATAAATTCACCCAAGCAGCTCGGAGAGGTGCTGTTTGACAGGCTCATGCTTCCGGCGGGCAAAAAGACGAAAACCGGCTGGAGCACTAACGCCGACGTTCTTGAAAAGCTGCGCGGCAAGCACCCGATAGTGCAGATGGTGCTCGATTACCGTATGCTCACAAAGCTCAAATCCACCTATGCCGACGGGCTTTTGAAGCTTATTGATCCCGACGGCAGGATAAGAACGAAATTTCAGATGACCGTGACGGCTACTGGACGGCTTTCAAGCACCGACCCCAATTTGCAGAATATCCCCATCCGTAAGGAGCTTGGCAGCCATATCCGCGAGATGTTCATAGCATCAAAGGGCAATGTCCTCGTTGACGCGGACTACAGCCAGATAGAGCTGCGGCTTCTTGCCCACATATCTGGCGATGAGCATATGCGCGAGGCATTTTTAAGCGGCGAGGATATCCATACGGTCACGGCCTCGCAGGTTTTCAATACGCCCATAGACGAGGTAACGCCCTTGCAGCGCAGCCGCGCAAAGGCCGTAAACTTCGGCATAGTCTATGGCATCTCCGCATGGTCGCTTGCGCAGGATATCGGCGTATCGCAGGCCGAGGCAAAGGCGTATATGGAGGCGTATTTAAGCAAATACGACGGCGTGCGCGAGTATATGAAAATGATAGTTGAAAAGGCAAAGCAGGACGGCTGCGTCACGACGCTGTATGCGCGCCGCCGCGAGCTGCCGGAGCTGAAATCGTCAAATTTCAACACACGCTCCTTCGGCGAGCGCGTCGCGCTGAATATGCCCATTCAGGGCACGGCGGCGGATATAATAAAGCTTGCCATGGTCAATGTATACAACAGGCTCAGAGCCGAGGGACTGAAGGCAAGGCTTATCCTTCAGGTGCACGATGAGCTTATATGCGAATGCCCCGAGGACGAGGCGCAGACGGTGGCCGGTATCCTCCGAGAGGAAATGAGCGGCGCAGCCAAGCTCAGCGTGCCGCTCACGGTCGAGGCAAAGATAGGACGCAGCTGGGCGGAGGCACACTGATGCTGACTTATGAACAGGCAGGGGATGTTCTCGACGATCTTGTCGATGAGCTCCCGGATGAAATATTCAAAAACCTAAACGGCGGTGTGAATTTTATTGACAGCGTCGTGCGCGACAGCGACGGAAGATACACGCTCGGCATGTATTTCCGCGATAAGATGGGAAGGCATATAGAGCTGTACTACGGCTCGTTTGCAGAGCTCTACGGTGATATGGACGACGAGACCTTCCGCCGCAGGCTGCGCAGCACGCTGCATCACGAGCTTACGCACCACATTGAAAGTCAGGCAGGTGACCGCAGCCTTGAACGCTGGGACGAGCGGCAGGCGGAGCTGTGCGGCTTTAACGGCATAGATGTTAAGAGCATACTTTTTGTATGCGATGACAACAGCCTGTCTGCCGTCGCCGAGGCGGTGTTCAATTCAGCAAAAACAGACTACTGTCCGTATGTCACGGCCTGCTCCGGCGGCATAAGCGTGAAGGACGGAATAAACCCGCGTGTCATAAAATGCTGCGAAGCGCTGGATATCAGGCTTGCGCACAGCTATGCCGTGCCGGTCACTCGTGAGCTCATCGAGCGCTGCGATGTTGTACTGTGCATGACGGCGCTTCAGGCTCAGAAGCTATCCGACGAATATCAGGATCTCGACGAGCGCATAATGTGCCTTGCCGGTGAGGATATATATCCGCCGGCGCTGCCCTTGGGCTGGAAAAAGTGCCTGCTCCGCATAGAGGACGAAACGCTTGCCGTCATTGACGAGCTGCGGGAGGAGAAGCTGTGATGCTCAGGGTCGTCGATACAAGGCCCGATCAGCTTGAAGATATTCTGCGCATTGAGCGGCAGTGCTTTTCAATGCCATGGACGCACGAGCAGCTTGCTGCTCAGCTGACGGACAGTATGCACATATTTCTTGCCGCCGAGGATGAAGGCGGCAGGGTGCTGGGCTATGTCGGCCTCATGTACGTTCTTGACGAGGGCTATATATCCAATGTTGCCGTATCGCCCGACAGGCGGCGCGAGGGTATAGCCGGCATGCTGCTGACGCAGCTTCGTGCCCGAGCCGAGGAGAAAAAGCTAAGCTTTTTGACCCTTGAGGTGCGCGAGAGCAATTTAGCGGCGCAGAGCCTATATAAAAAACACGGCTACACCGAGGTGGGAAGGCGCAGAGGCTATTACAGCCTGCCTAAGGAGGATGCCGTTTTGATGACTTGTTTTCTAAGTGAGGAAGAAAAATGAAGATACTTGCCTTTGAATCATCCTGCGACGAGACTGCCGTTGCCGTTGTCGAGGACGGGAGAAACGTCCTGACCGATCAGATATTCTCTCAGGCCGATCTGCACGCCATCTATGGCGGCGTAGTGCCGGAGATAGCATCAAGGAGCCACGTCGAGGTCATATCCCGTCTGGCAGAGCGTGCTGTTCAGGCAGCCGGTATCAAAAAAAGCGATATCGACGCAGTTGCCGCGACCTACGCTCCCGGGCTTATAGGAACAGTGCTCGTCGGGCTCAACTTCGCAAAGGCCGCAGCCATGAGCCTCGGCGTGCCGCTTATTCCCGTGCACCATATAAAGGGTCATGTCGCTGCAAACTACATAGCCTATCCCGAGCTTGAGCCGCCGTTTCTCTGCCTTGCCATATCCGGTGGAAATACGCTCATCATCGACGTGCGCAGCTACACCGAGCTCAAGGTCATAGGCGCTACACGCGACGATGCGGCGGGAGAGTGCTTTGACAAAACGGCTCGGGTGCTCGGCCTGCCGTACCCGGGAGGTAAGCCTATAGACGAGCTCTCGCAGGGCGGCGACGATAAGAAATACCATCTGCCGAGGACGCATATAGAAGGGCAGCCCTACGAGATGAGCTTTTCAGGCCTCAAGACTGCGGTGATAAACCTTGTTCACAACGCCGAGCAAAAGGGTGAGGAGCTTGACAGAAGCTCGCTGGCAGCATCCTTTACGGCAGCCGTGAGCGATGCTCTTGTACCACGCACCATGATGGCGGCGCAGGAGCTCGGCTATAAGAAGATCGCCATAGCCGGAGGCGTGGCGGCAAATTCCCGCATCCGCGCCGATTTCAGGACGGCTGCGGAGAAGGCCGGCTGCGAGCTGTTCGTTCCGCCGCTCAAGCTGTGCGGCGACAATGCCGCGATGATAGGCTGTCAGGGCTATTACGAGTACCTTGCCGGAAATACCGCCGGCTGGGATCTCAACGCCTACGCGAATATGGAGCTGTAAGGAGAGGAGCACATGGGCGTACATGACGGACACAGGGAGCGGATGAAAAGCCGCTTCGTCGAGGCCGGACTGGACGGCTTTAACGACCATAACGCACTGGAAATGCTGCTGTTTTACGCCGTGCCGCGCAAGGACACAAACGAGCTTGCGCACAGGCTTTTAAAGCACTTCGGCTCACTGACGGCAGTGTTTGAGGCAAGCCACGAGGAGCTCATGCGCATTGACGGCATCGGCGAGAACGCCGCGACGCTCATTAAGCTTGTACCCGAGGTCAGCCGCAGGTATCTTCTTACGAAGAGCCTGCCGACCAAGGTCATACGAAAAAGCGAGGATGCAGGAGCGTTTTTCGTCGCAAAGTTCATGTATGAGGTAAACGA
Organism: Collinsella aerofaciens; assembly: GCA_963633225.1. Taxonomy (GTDB): domain Bacteria; phylum Bacillota; class Clostridia; order Oscillospirales; family Oscillospiraceae; genus F23-B02. The sequence continues at coordinate 1,118 of CAVGXR010000065.1, read as the reverse complement.
GATCTGCTATGCGCTGCTTTTAAACTCATCAAACGGCGTGATCGCCTGCAAGCAGATAAGCCGCGGCGTTGTGAATGCAACGGAGGTCGGCATAAGGATGCTGGTGGAGGCTGCCATAAAAAACAATGCTGTAAGCGTGATAATCGCCCATAATCACCCAGGTGCACTGCCGCTTCCGTCCAAGGAGGATGAGTACTGCACGCGGCTGGTCAAGAAGGCTCTGGATCTTGTTGACGTAAAATTACTTGACCATATTATTGTCGGCGGCAAAGAGTTTCAATCCCTTAACAAATACGGGCTTATGTAAACAATAACTTGTTTCTGAATTGCAACCAAAATAAACTACAGGGTTTTGAAATTATTAACATATTGACAAAATTCGTTGATTTTCAACGGTTTTTTCGTGTTGATAAGTCTGTTGGAAATGTTGATAACTATATGCAAAATAATTTACTGAAATAATTATGTAAACAAATTGAGACTCATTTGCAAAACTCTGAAAGCCTTGAATTTCTTAAACTTTTTATAAACATTATCTGCCTCTTTTGAAAATGATAAATTCCGGCATATACGAACTGTAATTATTATTTTTATTTGACTTTATCGCATGTATGTGCTAAAATGCCTAATGTCGTCTGCTGGTGTGGCTCAATGGCAGAGCATCTCACTCGTAATGAGAAGGTTGTGAGTTCGATTCTCACCACCAGCTCCAGACAGAAAAAACCACTGCTGATTAGGCAGTGGTTTTTTTTTGAGACTGTCAAAAACCTATGCTGCTGCGTTGAGATATCCGCGCAGCGGGGGAGCTCGAGGGGTAGCGAAGCGGCGGCGCGGGAGTGAATGACATGCCGGTGGCATGTCAGAGCCGCGCCGTGACCGAGCCGCAGCGAGAAAAGGCCCGCCTCGAGTTAGATAAACCGCCGTCGAAATCCTTGAGACATCAAGGATTTCGGTAAAAGCATTTTGAAAGCTTTCAAAATGCTCGGCGGAAAAGTGCAGTCAAAAAAATCCTGCGAGGGACTTTTTTGACAAACTGAAAAACCACTGCTGATTAAGGCAGTGGTTTCAGCCTGTCAAAAAACCATTTTCAAGCATCCCCGTTTCTGGTATAATAGAAG
>CAVGXR010000064.1:0-3167 GCA_963633225.1 Collinsella aerofaciens | reverse complement strand
AGACCTTCGGCTCGTTCCAGGTCAAGGCAAAGCTCGGCTATGAGATATCCGGCACTATAAACGTGCTCGTCATCGAAGCATAAGAAGCAGGCGAGCGGCAGCAGGAGTTAAAGCATGGAAGAATTATTGGGCAGACAGGCACCGCACTCGGCAGCGGCTGAGCAGGCGGTCATAGGCTCGATGCTGATAGATACGCGCTGCATCCCCGATGTTATCGAGCGGCTGCACGGCGCGGAGTTCTATATAAAACAGAACAGAGATATATTTGAGACTGTCTATGCCATGTTCTCCTACGGACAGACGATAGACCCCGTCACGGTGCTCGACCAGATGAAGGTGCGCGGCGTGTATTCCGAGGCAAGTCCGGCGTATATCGCCGAGCTCATGCGCATAACGCCGACGGCGGCAAACGTGCTCGAATACGCAGCCATCGTGCGCGACAGAGCACTGCTGAGAAACCTCGCGTCTGCGGCAGACGAGATAAATAATCTCGTTTACGAGGGCTCGGGCGAGGCGGAGAATATTCTCGAAGCGGCTGAGAGCAAGATATATGCTCTGCGTCAGGGACGCAATATCGGCGGACTTCTGCCGGTATCGACCGTCGTTCAGACCGTGTACGAGAATATATCCGAGGCTGCGTCCAGCGGCAAGACCATTCCCGGACTGTCCACGGGACTTAAGGATCTCGATAAATTCATCCTCGGCCTCAACAAGGGCGAGCTTATACTCATAGCAGCGCGTCCGGCAATGGGCAAAACGAGCATCGCGCTCAATATCGCTATGGACGTTGCCAAAAATTCGGACAAGACCGTGGCTGTGTTCTCTCTTGAAATGAGCCGTGAGCAGCTTGTGAGCAGACTGCTTGCACGCGAGGCCTCCGTTCCGTCGCAGAACATGCTCACGGGGCAGCTGAGCCCCGACGAGTGGCGGCGGCTTGCATCGGCGGCGCAGATGGTCAGCGCGACCGATATGCGCATCGACGATAACTCCATGCTCACCGTTGCCGATATGAACGCCCAGTGCCGCAGACTGTCAAATCTCGGCCTTGTGGTCATCGACTATTTGCAGCTCATGCAGTCGGCAGGCGGCAAAAGCAGCTATAACGAGAACCGCCAGCAGGCGGTCAGCGATATAAGCCGAATGCTCAAGATCATGGCAAAGGAGCTCAACGTTCCCGTCATATGCCTCAGCCAGCTCAACCGCGCCGCCGTCGGCAGGAGCGATAAGCGCCCCATGCTCAACGATCTGCGCGATTCCGGCGCTATCGAGCAGGATGCCGACGTTGTCATCGGTCTGCACCGCGAGGGCTATTACGATCAGGAGAGCTCCGACCCGTATCTGGCGGAGGCCATAGTTCTCAAAAACCGCAAGGGTCAGACAGGCACCGTGTATCTGCAGTGGCTGCCCGAGTTTACGAGCTTCGGCAACCGCTCGGCAAAAACCGATGACGATTATTGATTTTGTTAAGGAAAACGCGCTGATATCGTCCGGTGACCGCGTTTTGTGTGCAGTCTCGGGAGGCGCGGACTCGATGTGCCTGCTGCACTGCCTGTCGGAAAATGCGCCGAGGCTCGGCATCACGGTATGTGCTGCAAGCTTTGACCATATGCTGCGCGGCGAGGAATCGGCCTCCGACTGCCGCTTTGTCGCGGATTGGTGCGCAAAGCGCGGCGTAGAGTGCATCACCGGCAGCGGCGATGTGCGCTCGGCGGTGCAGAACGGCGGCTTGAGCGAGGAGGAAGCTGCGCGAAAGCTCAGATACGAGTTTCTGGACGCTGCCGCCCAAAGGCTCGGCTGCAATGTCATAGCAACGGCGCATAACGCAAACGATAATGCCGAAACGCTGCTGTTTAATCTGACCCGCGGAGGCGGCCTGAAGGGACTATGCGGCATACCGCCAAGACGCGGCAATATCGTCCGCCCGCTGCTGGGCGTTACCCGGAGCGAGATAGAGGAGTATAATGCGGCTAACGGCATAGAGTATGTCAGCGACAAGACCAATTTCAGCGATGATTACACGCGCAATGTCCTGCGTCACCATGTAACGCCGGTGCTCGAGAGCATAAACCCCGCCTTTTTTGCGGCCTGTGCCCGCACAGCCCAGCTCCTGAGGGAGGATGAGGATTGCCTCGGTGCAATGGCTCAAAGAGCGTATGATGAGCACTACAGCTCCGGCACGCTTCCGGCAGGGGAGCTGCTGGCGCTTCCAAAGCCGGTTGCGATGCGCGTTCTGCGCCTTATCTGCGGAAGCTCGCTGAGCTTTGCTCAGGCGCAGGCGGTGTATGCCATAGCCTCGTCGAGCGAGTATAAGTGCAGCGATATAAACGGAATGCGCGTTGCCTGCGACGGGGGAGTGCTTATCTTCGGCGTGAGCGAGCAGAGCGAGCCTGAGCCTGTCCGCCTTGAGCCCGGCTCAGATCAGCTCATAATGGGCGGAGAATTTGAGGTAAAAAGCGAAATTATCGACTCATGCGGCGAAATTTTCCGATCATTTAATATTTTATACTTTAATTACGACAATATTTGTGGTAGCATACTTTTTACGTCACGAAGAGACGGCGACAGGATACGTCTTGCCGGCAGGGGCTGCACCAAAAGCCTGAAGGACCTTTTTTCTGAGGCAAAGCTCAGCCGCCGCGAGCGCGGGATAAGGCCGGTACTGCGTGACGAAAAGGGTGTCATAGCCGTTTACGGCTTCGGCATCGCAGAAAGATGTATTGCACGACCCGGAGACAAGGTCATTCGGGTGACAATAAATAAAACAAACCGTACGGGGGACAATTAAAAGATGAATAACGATATAGAGAGAGTGTTCTTCACAGCGGAGGAGATCGAGGAAAAGGTGGCTGCTCTCGGCGAGCAGATATCCGATGACTTCGATGGGAAAAATCCGCTGTTTGTCGGCGTTCTGAAGGGCTGCTTTGTGTTCATGGCCGATCTTATGCGTCATGTAAGTATTCCGTGCTCAATGGACTTTATGGCCATTTCGTCCTATAAGGGCGGCACGAGCTCCACGGGTGCGGTCGAGATACAGAAGGATCTCGGGCAGAACATTGAAGGCCGCCATATCATAATCATTGAGGATATCCTCGACAGCGGCAACACTCTCAATTATCTGCAAAGCTATCTCATGACGAGAAAGCCCGCGTCGATAACCATTGCGACGC
>CAVGXR010000063.1:0-93650 GCA_963633225.1 Collinsella aerofaciens | reverse complement strand
CTTTACCCATAAAAATACACACCCCAAAAGTGTCTAACTTTTGGGGTGCATATCATTTCAGGGCTTCTTCTTTTTTTCTTATGCGATACTATTTCAATAAACCTGAGATCTATCTATCGATATACGGAGAATGCTATATTTGCAATCATCCGATTTACGATAGCTGCACATTATACAAAATTGCCGGAAAAGGACTTGCTGTGATACAGCAGCGTTTCGATGCCGCAACTAAGTCGACATGGTGGAGCGAAGTGGACCCATGGCTCACGGATGCTTTATATTTGAATCCTAATTTTCTTGAGTATTTCGAGAAACGCTCGGGAGAATGTACGGACGGGTTATACCCGACAGTTACCCTTCGGCAGATCATGTGGGGATTAAAAATGAAGCCGATCCCGAAAGAACGGTGGGAGACGGTGTTTGACCGGCGTGATATTTAGGCACGCGAAATTTACAACGCTTATTATGGAGAGATAGAGTAATTCAGTTCTATCTCTTTTTATTTTTTCATGGAAGGAGTGAAAAAACATGAGCACCGACCAATTCGACTTGATCCTTTACGACATGTATTGTGCGGATGCATGTCTGCCGCCGTTATTCGGAAAATGGGTCAAAGAGTATAAGAAAGCAAGCTATTCGCATTGGGCGATCGAGGAGCTCAGAAATTTTGTCGCCCGAGAATTCTATCCCCGTACTTGCGGTCCCGTAAGCGAGTTCTGTGAATTGGTAGAGGAATTCGCAGACAAAATGTTTCAGTATTCAAGCATAAATCCAAAGACAAGTCTGATATTTCAGACAGCGTCGGATACCGCAGCCGACGTATTAGACCTGTTGGAAGCACTAAAATGAAAGGAGAAAAGACATGAATTTAGTAAGTAAGAGTAAGGCGGCAATACGAAAATACTCACCGATAGCGTTGACTTGCGTAGCATCTGTAGGAGTTGTAGCTACGGCTGTACTGTCAGCAAAAGCCGCACCGACTGCACTTAAACTTATAGACGACGCTAAAAAAGAAAATCCGGAAAAAGAGCTGACAAAGAAAGAGGAATTTGTGCTCGACTGCAAGGCCGCATGGAAGTGCTATATTCCGACGGCGGCCGTAGGCGCGGTGACTATAGTCTGCATCATCGGTTCAAATATACTCAGCTATCGTCAGCAGGCAGCTCTGATAGGCGCATACACAATAATGCAGAAGTCCTACAAGAATTACAAAGCCAAACTTAAGGAGCTTTATGGCGAAGAAGCACACGAAGCAGTTATGAATGCAATCGCCAAGGAAAAATGCGAAGATGTTACCATCAACGCAACAGGCGGATTCTATAGCTCCACTCTGGATTTCGGACCGGAAACAGAGCCGGAGATATTGCGCACCTTCTATGACCCTATTTCAGAAAGATATTTTGAGACCAGTATATCCAAGGTTATAGAGGCAGAGTATCATCTTAACCGTAATTTTATGCTTGGCGGTACGGTGTCGGTTAATGACTTTTATGGTTTTCTTGGGCTCTCTGAAACCGAAGAAGGTAAAAAGCTCGGTTGGTCGTCCGTTGACGGTGATATTTATTGGATCGACTTCAATCATTACATGAACCATCTTGATGATGGCATGGAGGTGCATGTCATAGAACCGGTATTCGATCCGGTGCTGGGCTGGGATTATGATATTTAAACCACGCGAAAAACACATAGGTCTTTATGAGAACGATAAAGGAGGTTTGCTTTATGGGCAACGCAAATTTGATTAAAATTCTGGGCTATGTAGCCACGATAGGAGGAGTAGTAGCAACGCTGCTGTCTGACTGGGTGGAGGACAAGAAAATGGATGAGAAGATCGATAAGCGTTTAAATGAAAAGTTTGCCGAACTTGACGGTACGAAAGACGAGGAGTCCTGACAAGGGCTCTTCTCTTTCTTTTGAAACATATGCGCAGTAGCGATCAAGCTGTATCAATAATACAGCATTATATTCAGGAAAATCTCTTTCCACCTGCACGGTCTTGGGACAAGCAGGAATTTAAGAGACGGTCCTATCAACAGTGGGCAGCGTATGAGATATGCAAGCGGATTATGGATAATCCTTCTGACAATCCATTCCGAGCAATCGACAGTTTTACATTTGAAATGGCGGCGTATGCAAACGCTGAGGATCCGACAGCACGATTTATATTTACCACCGCATTGGAAACGGCTAATGAAATAACACTATTATTAGTTTGAAAGGAGAAAGCCATGGCTAAACAAAAGATAGCCTCCGTTATTAAAAACGTACGGACAGCAATGGACAAATATAGCCCTGAGATACTTACCGGTATGGGCATCGCAGGTATGATCACGAGCACAGTTCTTGCCGTGAAAGCAACACCTAAAGCGCTGACTTTGCTTGCAGAGAAAAAGGATGAGCTTAACGCCGAAGTCCTCGACGGAAAGACGATCATTACGACGGCGTGGAAGTGTTATATTCCCGCAACAGTTGTTGGCGCAGCATCGATAGCATGCCTTGTAGGTGCAAGCTCGACCAATCTTAAGCGTAATGCAGCTCTTGCTACAGCCTATACCTTATCTGAGAGCACTCTCAAGGAGTATCAGGAAAAAGTAGTTGAGACTATCGGAGAAAAGAAAGAACAGGCTATACGAGACTCGGTCGCTGAGGATAAGGTTCGCAAGAATCCCGTGAAAGAGGTCGTGCTTATAGATGCCGGCGGCAATACGATTTGTTACGACGCTCTGTCGGGAAGATATTTCAAATCGGACAGAGATAAGATAAGCAGAGCGGTCAACGATCTTAACAGACGAATGCGAGATGAGACATGGGTCACGCTTAATGATTTCTATTATGAAATCGGACTCGATAACACCAAGATGGGCGATATGCTCGGTTGGAATATTGACGTGGGCTATATTGATATTTCATTCTCGTCGCATCTCGATGCTGACGGCACACCGTGTCTCGTTATGGATTATCGGGTAGCACCCATATACGACTACCAGTAATCTGGCACGCGAAATTTACAACGTATTTAGTGGAAGAACATTCCTAATTTATATTTAAAGGAGAAAACAAAAATGAACGAAAATGAAGTCATGAACACTGAGGTTATTGAGACCACTGAGGAAGTAGCTAAGAAGGCCGGCGTTGACGGACGCGATTTCATCGGTATTGCCATCGGTATAGGACTGGCTGTGGGAGCACAGTTTGTCTATAACCGTGTGATAAAGCCGGGTATCGCAAAGTACAAGGCCAAGAAGGAAGCTTCGGCAGAAAAGATCGTACACCTCAACGAAGACGATGTCGTAATTGAGTAAATCTAAGAACAAAAGCAGAAATGTTCGCACAAGGGAGAGTACCTGTAGCAAGGTACTTTCCCTTTTTCTTTTTATATTTTTGAGGAGGGAAGAGCATGCAGGAATATCAGTACAACGGGCCGGTCATGCGGTTCGACCAGTGTGTCGATCACAAGTGGAAGGCCACCACTATAGCCGTGAGTGAAGCTAAAGCAAAGAGCAATCTGATATATCGATACAAAAAAGAAAACGGACTTGCTCCTAATGCCAAAGTGTCTCTTCCCGGCAAACTTAAATTAGCTTGAAAGGAGTCTACTTGGTGGAAGATTATAAGCCGAATTCGGATAAAAGCCGCAAAGAGCTGGCTGAAAAAAGAGTAGAAACGCCTGTTGCAGTCGGAAAACCAAGAAAAAAGGGCGAAATACAGAAATTTGCCGATGTTTTCATAGCCGAAGATGCCAGCAATGTAAAGTCTTATTTGCTGATGGAGGTAGTTGTACCGGCGGTGAAAAAAGCCATATCAGATATGGTTACTACGGGTGTGGATATGCTTCTCTACGGTGAATCCGGTAAACGCGGTAAAAACGGACCGGCAGCAAAGGTATCGTATCGGAATTATTACGAACGCGATGAAGGGCGAGTATATGCGGGAAGTGCGAGCAGCAAGCGCCGCAGTATCGATTATGACGACATTATATTTGGCTCTCGTGGGGACGCAGAAGCAGTTCTTGATGCGATGGACGACATTATACGTCAGTTCGGAATGGTGAGCGTGGCTGATCTTTATGACCTCGCCAAGGTTCCGAATGATAACTTCACTATGAATCGCTTCGGATGGACAAACCTCACCGGAGCAAGTGTGGCTCGAGTACGGGACGGCCATGTTATCAAATTACCGAGAGCGATCTCACTTAACTGAAAGGAGCAAGCATAATGACCAGAGAAGAAACATTAGCAAGAGCGAAGAAATGCGTATGCGGAGATCGGGAAAATCAGTACGGTTCTCCCGAAAGTAATTTCGAAGTCATCGCTAAGTTATGGAGCGTATACAAGGATACTAAATTCACAGCAAACGACGTAGCCATGATGATGGCGCTTCTTAAAATTGCTCGCATCAAGTCCGGCACCGGTACGGAAGACAGTTATATTGACTTGGCTGGATACGCTGCGTGCGGCGCAGAGATCAACAGCCGAGTAAAAGTTACAGCAAGTTACGCTGATGTTAACACCATATCAGCCATTACTTATTAAAGGAGAAAACAAAGATGAAAAACAAAAACGAGATATTCAATAAAGTTAAGACTGTCGCAACCAGGGCGGTCATGAAAGTCGAAAAGCACAGTCCCGAAATTCTTGTCGTAGCCGGTGTTGCCGGTACTATCGTAAGTGCTGTGATGGCGTGCAAGGCAACCACTAAAGTCAATGATATTCTTGCCGAGGCAAAAGACACACTGGACATAATCCATGACGGCTCTGAGGTCGGCGAGATCAACGGCACTGCTTATAACGCAGACGATGCAAAGAAAGACACCGTTATCGTTTATGCACAGACCGGTCTGAAGCTTGCCAAGCTCTACGGTCCGGCGGTTATTCTCGGAACGCTGTCCATAACCGGTATTCTGGCTTCCAATAACATTCTTCGTAAGCGCAACGTCGCACTTAGCGCTGCCTATGCGACTATTGATACGAGCTTCAAAGAGTACCGTAAGCGCGTGGTAGAACGTTTCGGCGAAGAAGTTGATACCGAGCTTAAGTACGGCACTAAGGCTCAGCAGTATACCGAGAATGAAGTAGATCCCGAAACCGGCAAGGTCAAGAAAGTGAAGAAAACAGTAAATGTGGCAGACGCTAACCTCAAGAGCGACTATGCCACATATTTCGACAGAAGAAGCCGTAACTACGACAACAACCGCGATTACAACTATATGTTCCTGAAGGCGCAGCAGGCTTTTGCCAATGATAAGCTCCAGACTCAGGGTCATCTTTTCCTGAATGAAGTGCTGGACGACCTTGATCTGCCTCGTACTCCGGCCGGTCAGATCGTTGGCTGGACTAAGGACGGCCCCGATGGCTACGTCAATTTCAGAATCCTTGAGGTCATGCGCGAGCTTGAGGACGGTCGTCTTGAACCGGCGCTGCTGCTTGACTTCAACGTTGAGGGCAACATCTGGGAAAAGATGTAATGATATTTTAAGAATAGGAGATCAATAATGAAAACGAAGAAAAGCCGCATTCTTTTTATGCTTGTATGCATTTTTCTACTGACGGTTCTCAGCGCAGCGGTCATCCGAGAGGAAACCGCCATTGATATTTATGCTGAAGCACCGCTGATCAATACAGAAGGGCTCTGTCATCCGATCAAGGTCGTGGCCGAGGAAGCTCCAAGCGAGCCGCAGTACGAGATGTATTTCGATGAGTCGGACGTAATCGCACTGGCTCAGATGCTGTGGGGCGAGGCCCGTGGATGCTCTGTAGACAATCAGATGAAAGCCGTATGGTGTGTTCTGAACAGGGTGGACGATTCCCGATTTCCAAATACTATCATGGGCGTCGTGTCTGCTCCGTATCAGTTCCATGGATATTCTTCGAGCTTTCCGGTATGGGACAATCTTAAGGATGTAGCAAGAGATGTACTTACAAGATGGAGTCTCGAAAAGCAGGGAGTTTGCGTAAATCGTGAGCTCCCTAAATCATATCTGTGGTTCACAGGTAATGGTGTAGAGAACATATTCAGGGAGGCGTACTAAGTATGACTGAGCAGGATCTGATAATACAGGAGTTAAGACGCGAAAACGCAATGCTGAAAGAACAACTTGAACAGCTCCGTGTATCTCATATACCTGCCGATCCCAGATGGCGGGTGCGATATCGCATGGGAAGCAACTTGTTTTGTGACGGGCTTTGCACAGCGTGTATACATAATCAGCATCAAATTACCACAACCGGAGGTACTAATCTATGAGAATTATATTTTCATCCTTGCTGTCAGCCATGGCTGGAATTTGCTTAGTCGGAGGTATCGCCGTTCTGGCAGGAGGAGGTCGATGAGAAATGTATACGATCGACGAATTCATTTCCGCTATTGATACCATGCTTGACACAAAGCGAAAAAGACATATTATCGGCGGGCTCTTGATAAGCGCTTCCTTGCTGTTCGGAGGGCTTGCCGTTACCGTAATGACTATTAAAACGGAAGGAGAGTATTAGTTATGAATGCTAATAAAGCATTTATATTTACGGCAGGCGCAATTGTCGGAGCTTCGACAGCGTGGTTCTGCCTAAAAAAGTATTACGCCGACATAGCGCAGGAAGAGATCGATTCTGTAAAGGAAACCTATGCTCGTACAAATAAAGCAGACAAGAATGAGCCCGTGCAGCCGGAGGAAGATGATACTGAATTGAAAAAGGAGCTGTTCAACATAATAAACACCCATTATGCGCAGGTCGATAATGGCGACAGTGCTTACACCGATTATTCATCAGCCGCTATCAGCAAGGAGCAGTTCGATCCTGATATTTCAGCAGCGCCGTATGTCATACCGCCCGATGAATGCGGTGAAGAGCCTGAATACGAGATCGCCGAGCTGACCTACTTCATCAACGATGATATTTTGGTGGACGGATTCGGTGAGGTGGTCGATAATCCTGACGCTCTTGTCGGCAGAGATTTCAAAAACCATTTTGGCGAGTATGAGGATGATTCGGTGTTTATCCGCAACGAGCGGCTGAAATGCGACTTCGAGATTCTCAAAGATCTCGATAATTATACTTCTAATTACTAAAGGAGACCTAAATGAACGAAGCTGTACTCCGAGATGAGTACTTCGGTTGGATGTGTCGCCTTGTAAAGGACGAACGGAGATCGCATTATCGTCGGCTCCTGAAGCATCTTGACGGCATTATATTTGAGTATACGATGCCTATGGATGGTAACAGAGCGGCTGACGGTATCGATCTCCGTTATCGTTTCGGATATGAAAACAGATACAGTAATGCCATGATTGCCTCAATTCTTGATGTAGAGCCATGCAGTGTGCTTGAGATGCTTGTGGCGCTTGCATTCAGATGCGAGGAGCATATTATGGCAGACCCCGACGTCGGTGATCGGACAAGCGTGTGGTTCTGGGAAATGATAGACAACCTCGGTCTAAGCGAGATGACTAACGAGCGGTTCAATCCGGCTTATACCAGCAGCATTATATTTCACTTTCTGAACCACGAGTACGGACGAAACGGGGAGGGAGGACTGTTTACAGTTCCGAATTGCCCTCACGACATGAGAACCGTCGAGATATGGTCCCAGATGAACTGGTATCTGAATAGTATTTTGTGAGGCAACCATATGATACACACCGAAGTATATATATTTTTCAAGGCTTGTCTGCCGGAGCAGGAGAAGGATGTACGAGAGTATTTCCCGAACGGAAAGAACAGTATCCGTGTCCGGAAAGCTAACAGACAGGACTTTATATTTTCATTCACCGGGCCTACAGCTTGGAAATACGAGACTGTAGACCAATTTCTTAAAGATGCAAAGGAGAAAAGATCATGAACGAGATGCTCAATTATATTTTCAAGAACCTCAGAGTCACTGAGAACAGACTCAACATCCTCCGCAGAGCGCTTAATAGGCAGCGAGACTTCAATAGCATAGCAGTGTGCTACATGGTTATCAACAGCATGTATGTTTACGCTCAGAAGCTGGATATAGGCCTGCTCAATGATGAGGTGGCCAAACTCAGGAATGATATTTCGGAGCTTAAGGATGAGAAGGGAGCTAAATAAATCTCAATGGTTGACTTTCTAATGATTTCAACCCGTAAACCAAAACGGGATGTAATAGAAATCTATCCGAAGTTTATCATTAAGAAAAGCTCTGACCTGATGATTAGAGGCGGCGACTTCTATGCTATATGGCTCGAAGATCGCGGACTGTGGTCTACGGACGAACAGGATGCTTTGCAGCTGATTGATCAGGAGCTCGATCGATTCAAGAAAGAGCGCTTCCCGGATGATCCAAATGCCATTGTACTTCACATGTGGGATGCGGGCTCGGGTATGATCGACTCGTGGCATAAGTATTGCCAGAAGCAAATGCGGGACTCATTCCACATGCTCGATGAGAAATTGATATTTTCAAATACTCAGGTGACGAAGAAGGACTATGCCAGCAAAAAGCTTGATTATCCGCTTGAAGCAGGTCCGACAGACGCATGGGACAAGCTCATATCTACGCTCTATTCCGAGGAAGAACGAGCAAAAATTGAGTGGGCTATAGGTTCCATCGTCTGCGGCGAATCGAAGAAGCTGCAGAAATTCATGGTGTTGTACGGCGCTGCGGGTACGGGTAAGTCAACCATCCTGAACGTAATCCAGCAGCTTTTCAAAGGCTATTATTCCGTGTTCGACGCCAAAGCTCTGGGCTCATCAAGTAACTCCTTTGCACTTGAAGCGTTCAAGTCAAACCCTCTTGTGGCCATCCAGCATGACGGTGACTTATCCAAGATAGAGGACAACACTCGTCTGAACAGTCTCGTTTCGCATGAGATGATGACCGTGAATGAGAAATTCAGGTCAACCTATGCCAATCAATTCAAATGCTTTCTGTTCATGGGTACGAATAAACCGGTGAAAATCACAGATGCAAAGTCGGGTCTTATCCGGCGACTGATTGATGTCTCTCCGTCAGGTAATAAGCTGAGCTCAAAGGAATATAAAACGGTAGTCAAACAGGTTGAATTTGAACTTGGCGCTATTGCAAGCCATTGTCAGGAAGTTTATCTGAGCAATCCCGGGCGGTACGACAATTATATTCCGGTGACAATGCTGGGAGCCTCCAACGACTTCTACAACTTCATCGTAGACAGCTATTATGTTTTTAAAAGAGAAGACGGCACAACACTGAAAGCTGCTTGGGAAATGTATAAGGTCTACTGCGATGATGCAAAAGTGGGTTTCCCGTTCTCGCAAAGAGTCTTCAAGGAGGAACTGAAAAACTACTTCAAAGATTATAAGGAGAGGTTCAACCTCGATGACGGTTCAAGGGTTCGGAGCTATTACACGGGTTTTCGCACTGAAAAATTCGAGGATATGAGCGAGACCGCAGAAAAGAGCCCTCCCGAACAAAGAACGATTGAATTTCTCAAGCAGAAATCAGTATTTGATTCTGAGTGTTCGGATTATCCGGCACAATATGCGTCATCCAAGGAAACACCATTAAAGAGCTGGGATGAAGTAGGCACTAAGCTCTCCGACCTTGACACATCCAAGCTGCATTATGTCAGAATTCCAGAAAACCATATAGTAATTGACTTTGATATTCCGGACGAGAACGGTAACAAGTCGTTTGAGCTCAATCTGAAAGAAGCGAGCAAGTGGCCGGCGACATATGCCGAGCTGAGCAAGAGCGGGCAGGGTATACATCTCCATTATATTTATGCGGGAGATGTCAGTAAACTCAGCAGAGTATACGACGATCACATAGAGGTAAAGGTGTTTACTGGCAAAAGCTCGCTCAGACGAAAACTATCAAAGTGCAATGACCTGCCGATTGCCACGATCAGTTCAGGGCTTCCGCTGAAAGGAGAAAAAAATGTGTTAAACTTCGATGGGTTTAAGAACGAAAAAGCTCTTAGAACCATGATATTAAAAAACCTAAGTAAGGAATACCATGCGGCAACCAAACCGAGTGTAGACTTTATATTCAAAGGCTTGGAGGATGCATACAACAGCGGCCTCAAGTACGATGTTACTGACATGAAAAACGCGGTATGGTCATTTGCGTCTCACAGTACGAATAACTCAGATTATTGCATCAAGCTTGTCGGGAAAATGCATTTCAAGTCCGAAGATCCGCCTGAAAGTATTGAAGACGATGATGCCAAACTTGTATTCTATGACGTCGAGGTGTTTCCTAATCTGTTTCTGGTCAACTGGAAGTACGCAGAGGATTACACTCCTGCCGATTTCGATTCCTGGGCAGATTATATTCATGAGCTGCAGACTAATCATAAGCCAGTAGTCAGAATGATCAATCCGAGCGCAACCGAGATCGAAAAGCTGCTGCGAATGAAGCTGGTCGGTTTTAACTGCCGCCGATACGATAATCACATGCTGTACGGACGATTGATGGGCTACACCAATGAAGAGATATTCAAGCTTTCATCCGGTATAGTGAACGGCAACCGAAAACTGTTCTTCGGTGACGCATACAATCTGTCTTACACTGATATTTATGACTTCTCGAGCAAAAAGCAGTCTCTGAAGAAATTCGAGATTGAACTTGGAATACATCATCAGGAGCTTGGACTTCCGTGGGATCAGCCGGTCCCGCAAGAGAATTGGCAATTGGTCGCCGAGTATTGTGATAATGATGTAATTGCATCCGAGGCAACATTTCATGCTCGAAAAGCGGATTTCACAGCTCGACAGATATTGGCGGATGTTGCGGGCATGACCGTTAACGACACGACCAACTCCCTGACTACGAGAATTATATTTGGCAGCAATAAAAAACCTCAGAGTCAATTCAATTATCGATTTATGGGCGATAAGAGCCAGATATTTGACCCGTACGCAGACATTCCGTTCTACGTCACCGATTATGACGAATTTACGGCTTTCGACAAAAACAAAAGACCGATATTTCCGGGCTACAGTTTCGAAGCAGGTAAATCGACCTACCGTGACGAAGAAGTTGGAGAAGGCGGCTATGTATATTCGGAGCCCGGTATGTACAGCAACATTGCGCTGCTTGACATAGCCTCGATGCATCCCAGCAGCATTGTTGCCGAGGAGTTGTTTGGAGCTGAATACACTAAGCGCTTCAATGATATTTTGCAGGCTCGTATAGCAATCAAGCACAAGGACTTCGAGCGGGCAAAAACGATGCTCGGAGGAGCATTGGCCAAGTATCTGGATGACGAGAATGCGGCGGCTGATTTGGCTCAGGCTCTGAAGATTGCAATTAACTCAGTATATGGTCTTACCTCAGCCGGCTTTGATAATGCATTCCGAGACAAACGGAATAAGGACAATATTGTTGCAAAACGCGGCGCCCTGTTTATGGTCAACCTCAAGCATGAGGTCCAGAAGCGGGGCTTTACTGTTGCCCACATTAAGACTGACTCGATCAAGATTCCGGATGCAACTCCCGACATCATCAAATTCGTTACGGAGTATGGCAAGCTTTACGGCTACAACTTCGAGCATGAGGCTACATACGACCGCATGTGCTTAGTCAATGACGCTGTCTATATCGCTCGCTACGCAACCGTAGAGAAGTGCTATGCCCTGTACGGCAAGGAGTACGTAGAGTCTGCAAAAGATATTTGCAAGGACAACAAGAAGCATCCTTATGATTGGACGGCAACCGGCACACAGTTCCAGGTTCCGTATGTCTTCAAAACTCTGTTCAGTAAAGAATCCATTGAGTTCGATGATATGTGCGAGACCAAGTCCGTTACCTCAGCATTATATTTGGACATGAACGAAAGTTTGACTGATGTGTCTGCCCTTGAAGCTGAGCGGGACAGAATTGCAAAAAAGTATAAGGACGGCTTTGGCGAATACGAAAGTTACCACTACGAAGGCGCAGAGCTTGAAAAGTACGAGAAAGATTGGTCTCGGTATGAAGAACTTGTGGATCAGATCAATAACAGTATCAGCCACGACTACCACTTCATCGGACGAGTTGGTCAGTTCTGCCCGATCAAGCCGGGTTGCGGCGGAGGTATCCTGCTTCGCGAATCCGAAAACAAGGAGACAGGCGAAAAAAGTTATGTCGCAGCGACTGGTTCCAAAGGCTTTCGCTGGTTGGAGTCTGAGATGGTCAGGTTAATCGGCAAGCAGAATGACATTGATCGCGGTTACTACAACAACTTGGTTGATAGCGCTGTAGACGCGGTATCCAAGTATGGTGATTTTGAGCGCTTTGCCGCCGACGAACCTTATATTTCAGATACCACTCCACCTTGGTTTGCAGCAGGTATGCCATACGAAGACGAGCCCACACCATTTGATAAACGGTGAATTATATTTTAAGGAGAAACGCAATTATGAAAAACAACAACGTATACATTGAAGATACTCGGTTTATCTTCGAGACCAACTTTGCCGGCGATCCCAACAGAGACAAGTACGGCAGCGATGCAAGAAAAGCAAATCTCGTAATTCCTGATATTTCAATTGCCCGCCAGCTCATTGATGAGGGCTACAATGTCAAGATGACCCGCCCCAGAGAAGGCGAAGAGGAGGATTTCGTTCCTACCTATTATATTTCCGTTAAGCTGTCTTACAGAGACAGAAACGGCGAACTAAAGCGCTGGCCGCCCAAGGTGCTCTTTATCGAAGATGACTTTGTAACTGAGCTGACTGAAGAGACTGTAGATCGCATCGACTATGCTTGGGTCGAAAAAGTCAATGTGGTTCTCAACAAGTATGAGAGTGACAGAGGCAAGTCTCTTTATATTAAGACCATGGAGGTATTTCAGCGTACTGATGACGACCCCATACTTGCTCGCTACAGGAAGCGTGAGCATGAGGTCCATGACGACTCGGACGATGTGAATTTCAACCCGGAGAATGAAGAGCATGAGCCTCTTCCGTTTTAATTGAGCTATGGCCGGTGTTACACTTCGGGATTACCAGCTGGATGCGGTAAAACGCATGAAAAACGGCTGCATACTAAACGGCGGTGTTGGCAGCGGCAAGTCGCGTACGGCTTTGGCTTATTATTATATTCAGAATGGAGGAGAGATCGGCACGGACGAATATGTCCCCATGGACGATCCTCCGTCTGATCTGTACATAATAACGACGGCATTAAAACGGGACACGAAGGAATGGGAGGGTGAGCTTTCGCCCTTCCTTCTTTCTATCCATCCCGAAAGCAATCTGTATTCGAACAAGGTCGTAATCGATTCGTGGAACAACATAACCAAGTACACAGACGTGAAGAATGCCTTCTTTATATTTGACGAGCAGCGTGTTGTCGGCTCGGGCGCTTGGGTAAAATCGTTTCTGAAAATAGCCAGGTCCAATGAATGGGTATTGGCTTCGGCTACTGCGGGCGACACATGGGAGGATTATATTCCGGTGTTTATAGCTAACGGTTTTTATAAGAATCGAACTCAATTCAAGACCGAGCATATGGTCATCACATGGGTGAACGGTAAGTATCCGAGAGTGGATAGATATTTGAACACCGGCCGGCTCATCCGGCTTAGAAACAATATCCTGATCAACATGGATTTCAAACGCGAAACCGTGTCGCATCATGAAGATATTTATGTTCCCTATGACATTAAAGCGTATAAAGAGGTCGGACGTACCCGCTGGAATCCCTACAAGAATGAACCCGTAGCGAACGCTGGGGAGCTTTGTTATATTTGGCGTAAAATCGTCAATTCGGACGAAAGTCGGCAGACAGAGCTTCTGGAGTTGTTCGAGAGGCATCCTAAGATGATCGTGTTTTACAACTTCGACTATGAGCTTGATATTCTCAAAAATCTTTATTATGGGGAGAATGTGACGGTCGCAGAGTGGAACGGACACAAGCATCAGCCTGTTCCGACATCTGACTCGTGGGTATACCTCGTTCAGTATACAGCCGGGGCGGAAGGGTGGAACTGCATCACAACCGACACAATTATATTCTATTCACAGAATTACTCATACAAAACTACAACTCAGGCTGCGGGCCGCATAGACAGACTCAACACATCATTCAGAGATTTGTATTATTACCATTTGAAATCGAGAGCGCCAATAGATTTGGGTATAGCTAGGGCGCTCAGTCAAAAGAAAAACTTCAATGAGACAGGCTTCGTAAGGAAGCAGAATTGAAAGGAGAAAACCATGGCTGCAACTATAGAACAGATGAAAGAGGAAGCCCTCAAGCGGATGGATATTCTTAAATTGCATCCGAATGTCATAAAGGAATTCAGAGACCAGGGCGTATTGAATTACTCCTATAGTGTACTCGGATTCCTTTATTGGCTGACAGAGGAAACCCAAGCCCGAGTAGACGCATTTGAAAAAGAAACAGGGTATCTCGTATACCATGCAATCGAAGATGAGACCGTCATAGGACGGCTTATAACGCTTCTTTATATATCGGATGATTCTGATGAATGGGAGCGGGATAAGCAGGATCTTCGAGAGGGCTATGCATTGGCTTATGTTATCAATGCGGATGACGAAATGTGCTCGGAATTCGGCAGCGTGGGTCTTGAATCGGTTAACGGAGGAGTTGTACGGACGGCATGATAAAAGTAAATACGAGAGAATATTGCGACGGCTGCATATATTTTTTGCCCGCAACGTTGACGGCAATAACAATGTCTGAGGACACAGACACGATCATCGAGTGTGAAAACGCTGCTATCTGTGAGCATGTAGCCGAGCATTACAGAAAGAAGGCTAAAGATGAGCAGCGAGTATGACTTATATTTAGAAAAGCACAAAGAGAATGTCAGAAACGCATTCCAGTGGCTCAGAACTAATCTGCCGGAGCTCTTTGCGGGCAGACCAAGCAGCGACTGGCAGATAGATTTCGATCACGATTACTCAAAGTCAAACAACGATGAGTATGAAGCCTATGATGCGTATTTCTATGGCGGGAATCGGTCTTATGCGGTCGTGCAGGCATTCAAGCGAGCATGGCTCTTGCATATTCATCGGAATCCACATCACTGGCAGTATTGGGTGCTGATTAATGATGAACCCAGTGAAGGCGAGACGCTATTAGAGATGCCGTACAATTATATTGTTGAGATGATCTGCGACTGGTGGTCATTCAGCTGGGCTAAGCATGATTTTGTCGAGATATTCGACTGGTATGATGAGCATCAGGCATATATCAAGCTTAATCCGAGAACCAGAGAGACCGTAGAAGATATTCTGTGGAAATTGCGAGGACGACTTGGCTATAATGACATTGCGCATCACGGAATCAAAGGTCAGAAGTGGGGCGTAAGAAATGGGCCTCCTTATCCTCTTGATAAATCTATATCTGCTGGGTTGAAAAATAGTATCAAACAACCTATAATCAAAGCTAAGCATATCTCTATCGAGGGACCGGCAAACTCCATTATCGAAAAAACCAATAAAAACGGTGGCATTGATCGCAATTACTATAATGAAGACGGGAAGCAATCGAAGCAGATCAGCAACCATAACCACGGAAATCCAAAGAATCACGATTATGGAGAACACGGTGAGCATGCTCATGATTATATTTATGATGAAAATGGAAATCTTGTGGATCGAACCATAAGAGAACTTTCCGACGAAGAACGAAAGGAGAATAGTGATATTTTATGACGTTTTCTGAGTTTAAGAATCATTTAGATCATTTAATTGGGTGCATTAATTTTGACTATAACGGCTTGCATTGTGGAGTTGACCCGATAGGACGCACTAGATATGAAATGTGGTACGGAAATGAGGTTGTAACAGTTAATTCAGTCGAAAGTGTTTTGAACATGGCGATTTTTAATGGAAAGTCTCTGACTGAGGTCTGGGATAATATAACCGAGTTAGATTACTAATACAGTAACTCATATTTATCCGGCTAAAGACGAAAGGAGACATAATGACTGTTAGACAGTATGATAGAGTGCGTCTTAGTGACGGGCGAACCTGCACAATAGTCGATATATTAAAGGCAGGGTATGCATATATAGCTGATGTTGATCTCCCCCGGTCCAGATTGGGAAACTATCGAAATCCAGCAGAATGATATAGCTGGGATTATTGAGTAGTAAACCATATAAAAGCTCTGAATTGTGTAAAAGCAGTTCAGAGCTTTTTTATATTCTATGAAAGGAATGCTTCCATGAAAAACACTAAAGAAGTCTGGTTTGACCAGTATTGTAAAACCTGCAAATACAGTAGCAATAAAGATTATGAGGACCCCTGCAACGACTGTCTCGATTACCCCGGAAATGTGGATTCTCACAAACCTGTTAACTGGAGGAAGAGCGATGATTAACTATGCTAAAGAAAGCACTTATCGTTATTTTGCCATAGACGCTGCCAGACAGCTTAGGTATGGTGACACTGTAGTGAATAAAATCAGAGCGGCCAAGGATGACGCCGAAATAGAGCGTATCATGGTCACGGCCAGAAAAAGTCTTTCCAACATGGATATTTGAAAGGAATACGGAAATGGAGCATAAAAACAAACTTGGTTATCGAATCGGTAATGCTATTGCAATAGTTATAGCCGCCTGTGCCACTGCTATTATCATGGCACTTACGGTTAAGTTCATTATGTGGATTCTGTAAATTATATTTGAAGGAGAAAACTTGCTATGATTATCTTTCGTAAAATCGCAGGGGCAATCAAAAAATTCTGCAGCGATGTGAATAATGCAATCAGAAACTGGCTTTTGGATTGCCTCAATGCGGTTGACCGTGAAGCCTTTGACCGCATGGAATACCGAGCTGCGAACTGGCATACTCAATTGCTTGATATGACATCACGAATGAGAGCAATCACAGTGTCAATACCGTCCACAATGGCTCCATGGTACGAAGACGAGATGTTCTCAAGAAAAATGTGGGACGAAATGCGAACCTGTGGCGTTAAAACATTTGAAACAAGCGACAAGAAATGGGCCAATGTCATTGTTATTGCCGCGGACAAACTGGATCAATGACACCTGAAGAATTATATTTGGAAAACGAGCTGTTGGTTTTCCATGTCCTTAAAAGCCGTTTCCCGGACAAGTTATTTGACGAAGATTATCAGCAAGTGGGGCGAATAGGTTTGTGGAAGGCCTGTTCGTCCTATAATGCTGATGTTTCTAAATTCAGTACTTACGCCTGCAGATGCATTCACAACGAAATCGTCATGGAGTTCAGAAAGAACTCAATTAAGTACATTCAGCTTAGTCTAAATCAGCCCGTAGAAAGGGACGCAAACGGCTTTGAGCGTATTATGGAAGAGACATTGATTGGCGATAAAGATGTGCAGTTTGTTGATTTCAAAGGCTTCTGGGAGGCTCTGAGCGACACAGAACGAATTATATTTAAATGCCTTGAGTCCGGCATGACAAGAGCTCAGATGGTAGAGCAAACGGGACTTTCTCATACGACCATATGGAGGCATGTGGTCCAGATTAAGAAAAAGTGGAACGATTATATTTGAAAGGAGAAAACTAATGCTGAGACACAAACGCGTTTATATTTGTGATCATTGCGGTGCGGTAGCTCTCGAGCAACGATACTTCTTCATGGATGATACTTGGCGGGATGCGCCTGATGGGTGGACCAGACTGGGCAGGGAGGACCTATGTCCTATATGCTCGGAGATATATAAAAGATTTAAAGCTGAAAATGTGAAGGAGAATGACAATGCTGAAAATTGAAAACGTCGAAGTAATGGGCTGGAAGGCAGTCATTCGAGGAATGAGGAACCCGAAGAACTCTTGGGCGAAGAGCGACAGTGGACGTTGCCTCACACATGGCCCCGCACATTGCTCAGAGTGCGCTTATGTTCATGCTGGCTGCAACGCATCCGATACCGATATCGACACTCGATATATCATCGGCACCAACGATCTCGAACTGATGACCACTCTCCGTAGTGCAGGAACCGACCATCGTAAGTTCATGCGGATGATTACGGTCTATCTCGACATCACTGCTCCACTGTATTGGTGGAAGGAGTTCGACACGTACAAAGTCGGCACAGTTGCGAATTCCTGCTCCACGATGCATAAAATCGCGGATAAGGAGTTTATATTTGACGATTTTAGCCACGAAAAGCTTATAAACTCTGCATGCATGGAGATTCAGGAGCAACATATTCGCCTAAGTCCAATACAAACACTGGCAACAACAATCGAATGCTTGAATTCCTACCGCGATTTATATTTGCAGACAAAAGACAAGAAATACTGGTGGCAGATGATCCAGCTCCTACCAAGCTCTTATAACCAGCGCCGTACGGTCATGCTGAACTATGAGGTTCTGGCGAATATCTATAAGTCTCGTAAAGGCCACCGGCTTGACGAATGGAAAACCATGCTTGACTGGGTCAAGACGCTTCCGTATTCGGAGCTGATTACGGGAAAGGAGAATAACAATAATCTGGCCTGACGATATATCCTTCGAAGGTTACTCTCAAAAGAAAGCTGAGTGGTTTAATAACCCGGAGCATTTCCTTGGAGATCCTCCGATATCGGCTCAGTACGCGCTTGATCTGATATATAAAACCTTAGTGGATGATTACGAGAATTGCCCGTATCTTACCACAATACCGGAAAACACAGAGCAAACAAACTC
The DNA here is from genome assembly GCA_963633225.1 of Collinsella aerofaciens. GTDB lineage: Bacteria > Bacillota > Clostridia > Oscillospirales > Oscillospiraceae > F23-B02. Next base: position 75,075 of record CAVGXR010000063.1, on the reverse strand, counting down.
CATTATGCTTGAGGTCATCCTGAAAAAATACAGCAGGAAATACCGTAAGTATTTAAAGAAGCTAAGAAAGAAGAACAGTTAACGGGGCGAAGTTCCCCCACTTGCGTAGACATTATATTCATGTTATCATGAACGCGAAGAAAACAACTTCTATTATGGAAGGAGGTTGCGAATCAATGAGTAATTGCGACGAGTCTTACCTTCTGAATGGCGGTGAAGAAATGGGAATGACCGACACACAATTCAAGAGCTTTATTCTGACTCAGCTAATGAGTTGGAAGGAAGTGCTGGAGTTAGTCACCAAAACCGGCGACACCGAAGCTGTAAAGAAGGTTGAGACGCAAATAACTGCACTTAATGAAATGCTTAAATTCTAATCTCAATCCGAAAGGGAGAGTCCGTAAAACACGGACTCTTTCTTTTTATATTTTTAAGGAGAAAATCATGACAATTAACGAATACCAGCAGGGTGCACTTCGTACTCTGAATAAAACTTTGAACCCTCTGCAGCAGCTTACGGACGGCTTGATGGGCTTGAATGGCGAGGCAGGCGAAGCTATTGATATTTTGAAGAAACACATGTTTCAGGGGCATTCACTCGACAAGGAACACCTTGCAAAAGAGCTTGGAGATGTTGCTTGGTATCTGGCTATAACGGCTGATGCTATCGGGTGTGATCTGGATTATATCATGAGGATGAACTTGTCCAAATTGCAGGCTCGTTACCCTGACGGCTTTACAGCTGAAAACAGCTTAGTGCGAAAAGAAAATGATATTTGAGGAAGCTTATGAATGACTTCGATTATGATGTTAAAGAGAAGAAGCGCATAGCCGCAGGAGCACGAGCTCGTAAGTGCGGTTCTAAGAGTAAGCGTTGTACTCTTCCCAGCGATTATTTGACAGCGAAACAAAAGAAAGGTTTGAACGGAAAAATGAAAACTTACAATTTATCGGCGCCCGTGAGTTATGCAGAATTTCGAGATATGCCGAAAGATCTGCAGAAGGAGTATTTGACCAAATTATATTTGGACTGGTGTATAAATTTGACTATGATAGCTAAGATGTTTTGATGCTCGCCTGAAACCGTGAGGCAGGCCTGTAAGAATTTAGGCATCGATACGGCCAAGAAGTATCGTCGCGCAAGCCCTGAACAGATAGCATTTTGGCAGGATTGGGTCGGGGGTAACGAGACTCCTGAGGTAAAAACGGTGGAGAGCCCCAACACTGAATTGGTTGTTGATAACGGAATTCTTATCCAGAATATTATATTTACTGCTGCAGGCAGCCTTGAAGAATTGTACGGATGTTTTGTCACTATGATGAAAACGCTTGGGTCAAAGGGGCAGTATCAGATTAGGGTTGAGGTCACCAAAGCTGAGGAGTGTATCAGCCATGGGAAGGCCTAAGAAGGAGAATAGTAAGGAGAAGACCATCAAAGTTCGTATAGATAGCGAGACTGATGACAAATTATATTGCATCATGCTGTCTACGGGGCTTTCAATAAGCGAGATTTTGCGCCAAGGTATCGATGCTCAATATCGTTCAGTGCGAAAATCGCAGTTTTAAAATGGGCCACAAAAACTATTTTTTCTGCCCACTTTTAGGTCACAAAAATGGGCTTTTGCCCATTTTTAATTTGGCCATGAATTTTTGTGGCCACACTTTTAGCCCACTTTTGTTTTAAAAAAGCCCACTTTTAGCCCACTTTTGCCCACTTTTTAAGAGCAAAGTGGGCAGATTTTGTGGCCACAAAAATGATTTTGATTTTTAAAATTATATAGAAAACTATATAAAAACAGGCTTTTTTAGGCGATTTTGAGCATTATTAAGGCCTTTTTGAGGCGATTTTGTATTTGTGGCCACATCTATTGCCCACTTGCCCACTTTTTTTCTCTATTAGGCTATAAAAAGAGAAAAATATATAGTATTGTATATATTTTTTTAAATATATAATAAATAGCAAATAAAAGTGGGCAAGTGGGCTTTTGCTGAGTTTTTGTGGGTACAAAAAGTATTTTTAAGGAGTTTCAGGTATGGATGACTATTTGATGCGTAATTTCTCAATGTATTGCCCGGAAGAAGCGGAACGAATGATTAAATCCTATTACAGTAATCAAATCCACGAGCTGATATTTATTCTGGACAATGACCGCGTTGGGAGTTATGATGAAAGCGAGAATTATGCACGTTATATTTTTAGAGACCGAAATAGCATAAGTAATGAAGAATACATAAAAGAATTTGGGAGACGCTTATCAAAACTGATCTGGTATAAGACTACACAAGTTGAGTTAGCAAAAGCAACCGGAATAACACAGTGCATGATAAGTAATTATGTTACGGGAAAATCAGCGCCATCGTTAATTAATATTATTAAACTTGCTAACGCACTTGATTGCCCAACAGATTTTCTTACATTTGAATTTGAAAGGAGAGCTGTAAAATGAATAGAGCACCAAAGAAAAGAAGCTTCTTGGGTTTGCTGCTGGACTTTGTTTTAGTCCTGTGCACCGGAGGGTTATGGCTGATATGGCTTCTGATTCGCTATCTGCGGAATAATAGCTAATTATATTTACCGAGATACTTTGACAGCATCTCGGTTCTTTTTTGTGCCGCGCGAAAAATACATGCCCTTTTATGAGGAGAGAGTAGATTAGTTGTTTCTAATCACTCTCTTTTCTTTGTTTTAGCACAATTATATTTTGAGGAGGTGCGGGGACAATGCTCGAGAGTAAATTTCAGGCCAATTTAATTAAAGAAATAAAAGCTCGTTTTCCGGGAGCTATAGTTGTCAAAAATGACCCTGGATATTTGCAAGGCTTCCCTGACCTCACAATTTACTATAAAGATAAATGGGCAACGCTTGAATGCAAGCAAAGCGCTGGCGCAAAGAAACAGCCAAACCAAGAATATTATGTGGGTAAGATGAATGAGATGTCATTCTCCAGATTCATCTATCCCGAGAATAAGGAGGAAGTGCTGAATGATCTTCAACAATCATTCCAACCTTGAAGGGCAGCACGCTTTTCTTGGTGCCAGTAAGTATCATTGGATCAATTATGATGAATCAAAAGTAATTGATTCGTATTCAAAATTTTTAGCTACGCAAAAGGGGACGGTTCTGCATGGGTTTGCAGCTCAGTGCATCAGACTTGGACAGAAATTGCCTCGGTCACAGAAAACACTCAATATGTATGTCAACGATGCCATCGGCTACAAAATGACGCCGGAACAAATATTATATTATTCCGAAAATTGTTTTGGGACAGCTGACACGATCTCTTTCAGAGACGGCTCGTTGAGGATACATGACTATAAAAGCGGACTGGTTCCTGCCTATATGGAACAGCTTGAAATATATGCAGCTTTGTTCTGCCTTGAATACAGAATGAAGCCCAATGATATTTCAATCGAATTAAGACTGTATCAAAACAATGAGGTTCTGTGTTATGAGCCGACAGCTGATGATATTCAACCAATAATGAATAAAATCGTAGAGTTTGACAAAATCATTCGAAAACTTAAAGAGCAGGAGGCCTAACAATGAATCCGACAGTGGAAGACATGCTAATGCATTACGGAATGCCGCGACGATCCGGTCGCTATCCGTGGGGTTCTGGAGAAAACCCTTATCAGCATAGCCGTGATTTTCTGACACGAGTAGAAGAGCTCAGGAAATCCGGTTATACATACACTGATGCAGACGGTAGAGTATATTCTGGTGATGTTGCGATAGCCAAAGCTTTCGATCTGAGCACAACTGAATTAAGAGCAGCACTCAGTGTGGCTAAGAACGAACGTCGCTCGGAAGATGTCGCAACAGCTAAGGCTCTCCGAGAGAAAGGTTATAGCCTTAACGAGATTGCTCAGAAAATGGGCTATGCCAATGACTCATCGGTTAGATCTCTGCTTAACGAAAGCTCTGAAGCTCGAATGAATCAGGCCATGAAGACCGCCGAATTTCTTAAACAGCAGGTCAAAGAAAAGGGTATGATCGATGTCGGTAATGGTGTCGAGAAAGAGCTTGGCATTTCAAAAGAGAAAATGAAGGAAGCACTTTATATTTTGCAAATGGAAGGATATGAAGTGTATGGCGGTGGTGTTCCTCAGGTAACTAACAAAGGTAAACAGACTAATCTTAAAATACTCTGCCCGCCGGGTTCCGAGCATAAAGAAATCTATAATTTCGACGAGGTCCATTCTGTCCGGGATTATATTTCTCACGATGATGGCGAGACATTTGATCCTAAATGGGTTTATCCCGAGAGCATGAATTCGAGCCGACTGCAGATCAGATATGCTGAAGAAGGCGGTATTGACAAAGACGGCGTCATTGAAATCCGTCGTGGCGTCGAGGATTTGTCCCTTGGTGAGTCTCATTACGCACAGGTTCGTATCTTGGTTGACGGCAATCGATACCTCAAAGGTATGGCAGTGTATTCCGATGACATGCCCGAAGGTGTCGATGTTATATTTAACACCAACAAGAAAAAAGGAACACCGACAGCCGATGTTCTTAAGAAAACTAAAGATGACCCCACTAATCCGTTCGGTTCACTGATAAAAGAAGGAATCGTTGACCCCGATGATGGCGACAACGCTAAAGGCGGTCAGAGCTATTACTATGACAAAGACGGTAATAAGAAACTTTCACTTATCAATAAACGAGCCGAAGAAGGAGACTGGTCCGAGTGGTCCAATAAACTGCCGTCACAGTTCTTATCGAAGCAGAGTCTGAGTCTTGTCAATAAACAACTCGACCTGGCAGCTGCTGATAAGGCCGCCGAGTATGACGAAATATGTTCGCTCACAAATCCGACAGTAAAAAAGGCACTTCTCAAATCGTTTGCTGATGATTGTGATTCGGCTGCTGAGCATCTCCAGGCCGCTGCTCTTCCTCGTCAGAAGTATCAAGTTATATTACCGATAACCTCCATGAAGGACAACGAAGTATATGCACCTAACTTCAAAGATGGCGAGACGGTTGCTCTTATTCGTTATCCGCATGGCGGAACCTTCGAGATACCTATCCTGACGGTAAACAATAAACAGAAAGATGCAAAGAAGACACTCGGGACCAACCCCAAGGATGCAATAGGCATTAACAGTAAGGTTGCTGAACGTCTGTCCGGCGCAGACTTTGATGGTGATACGGTCATGGTTATACCGTGCAACTCGACGAGCAGTAGAGTTAAGATCACATCAACACCACGACTCAAAGAGCTTGAGGGCTTTGACCCTAAGCTGGAGTATGGCGGGAAGCCTAAAGGAACTTTCAAAGTCATGACAAAAGAGAACACCCAGAAAGAAATGGGGGTCATCTCAAACCTTATCACAGACATGACATTGAAGGGCGCCACGTCTGATGAGCTTGCAAGAGCCGTTAAGCACAGCATGGTCGTCATAGATGCCGCCAAGCATGAGCTTGATTACAAGCAAAGCGAGCGCGACAACGGCATCAAAGCACTTAAAAAGAAGTATCAGGGCAGCGTTGACGAGAACGGACGATACCACGAGGGGGCTTCAACTCTGATCAGCAAGGCTAAGTCCCAGGTATCTGTCCAAAAGCGCCAAGGCAGCCCGACTATTAATCCCAATACCGGCGAGTACGAATGGAAGACCACCGAAAACCTTTATTATACCGATAAGAACGGTAAGGTCAAGGAGCGGACCCAGCGTAGTACTAAGATGGCCGAGACAAAGGATGCCTATACCCTGGTATCCGAAACTAATACCCCCGTCGAGCAAGCTTACGCCGCGTATGCCAACAAGATGAAGTCGATGGCTAATCAGGCCCGCCTGGAGATGCTGGCCACCAAGAAGATAGAGTACTCCGCCTCGGCAAAGAAGACCTATTCCTCAGAGGTTAAAGCCCTGGACTCCCGCCTCAATGTTGCTTTGATGAATGCCCCTCGCGAAAGACAGGCTCAGCTTATTGCTAATTCCACTGTTGCGGCTAAGAAACAGGCGTATCCAGACATGACCAAGGCTGAGATAAAGAAAGCAAATCAGCAGGCATTAACTCAGGCTCGCGCCTCCGTAGGGGCTAAGAGGACCCCCATTAAGATTACAGAACGCGAGTGGGAAGCAATACAAGCTGGTGCAATAAGTGAAAACAAGCTTAAACAGATTATTGACAACTCTGATATGGACACTCTTCGCAGCCTTGCCACCCCAAGAGCCAATAACACCCTTAGCTCGGCTAAACAAAGCAAAATCAGAGCTATGCAAGCATCTGGCTATACGAATGCACAAATAGCTGAAGCTGTTGGCGTTTCGACAAGCACTGTAATTAAATACCTGAAATGAGAAAGGAGCGATGAAGATGAATTGTTCTTGTGCGATTACCACATTTGACAATCCTTACGATCCATTCGAACAGTTTTCTGAATGGTTCCTGTTCGACGCAGAAAGAGGATACAACAGTTGTGGTTATCTTGCACGAATTGCAAATACTTCTGATGAGTATTCAGATGAAGAAAACAATCGTGAGATAGAAAGAGCTATTGATGAAATTATTCGTTATGATTTCCTGAGCATTTACAAGAAGGTAACGCGAGCTTCTTAATAATTCGGCCAATCAATTGGTATTGTTATCAATAGACAAATCCAGCGTATAATCACTGAGATCAGTATTTTGCGTCTTTCTTGCCCGCATTCTAAATGTAACGTAAAAAGACTTAGCATCAATAAAATGGAATTGATAGATTAACCGTAAAATCATTGCTATTTGCAAATGCGTAGAAATGCAATAAGTTACGTGTTCAAATGCAAAAGAATAGTCGTTGCGCTTCATGACTGATTATGCGCTGGATTGCTGTGACTCTCTCAGGTATAGGGGGGGTCACGAAAACCGCACCCCCTAGGTCATCGCGGCTGTCCTTGGAAATTCCCCGGGGGAGATTTTGGTGAAAGGTTTCCAATATTAAGTGGCGTAAAAGCGATTGAAAGTGTTGGGTATTTGGGCAATATGCGGTTAAAAGTGTATAACAAGAGGTACAAAACACATAGATACATGGACAAAACAGTAATAGAACCAGATGATATTTTTGAAGACGACGATAAAGTCTACAGCGGATTGCTGGAGGAGGATTAACCATGGCATTTACTAACTCGCCGCTGGTCAATTTCACGCAGATAAGCCCGCACAGATCCAGTCGCAACGGTCATAAGATCGATACGATCACAATTCATTGCGTTGCGGCTCAGGCGGCTATCGAAACTCTCGGCAGACTGTTTCAAACAAAGGAGGCCAGCAGCAATTACGGCATTGGCCCCGATGGCCGAGTCGGAATGTATGTTGAAGAAAAGGACCGAAGCTGGGCGAGCTCCAACGGTGATAACGACCGAAGGGCAGTTACAATTGAAGTTGCGTCAGACAATACTCATCCGTATGCCATCAACTCAAAAGCATATGTGGCTCTCATCAATCTCGTAACAGATATTTGCCAGCGCAACGGCATTGAGAAATTGGTGTGGAGCACCAATAAGTCCGACCGAGTCAATCACCGGAACGGTTGCAACATGACCGTTCACAGAGACTACGCCAACAAAGCTTGCCCCGGCGACTATATTTACAACAGGCTCGGACAAATCGCGGCGGAAGTAAATAAACGATTGGAGGAAGATGACATGATCAGATATAAAACTCTTGATGAAATTCCTAAGGGCTATCAGCCGGAAACCAAGGAGCTTATAGAGCTCGGCTTTAACGGTAAAGGCGGAGACGCAGGTCTCGATGTTACAGAAGACATGCTGCGCACGATGATTGTCAATCTGCGTATGTGCAAGGCAATGATGGCTGCTATGCCGGACAACAGTATCAACAAAGAAGCTCTCTTTGCAGAATTTAAGAAAAATCTCAAGCTGGCTATCAGCGTCGAGTAACAGACAAAAGCTATCTCATTAATTTTGGGATAGCATTTAAACAGGTTCATAAGGTTAATTCGTGGCTGCTTATCGGCCAATATTTGTGTTCGTACTGCTTGGGCTCATGTATCAATGCAAGTTTTCTCCTTTCATTCCATATTGGGTTCTTCCACTTGTCACCTCTACTATACCCACCTTATGAACCTTTTTAAGTGCTATCCTGTTTTATTCTTGAAATAAAGGAGCGGGAGCAAATGCTGTATATAGAAGACGACAACAAAATTCGCCTCACAAGGGGAGACACAGCCCGATTCAAAATCCCCATAACCAATTTGGTGAACAACGGCGAGTATGTTATGAGCGCTTCGGACATTCTCCACTTTACCGTGAAGAAAAGTTCTAAAGACGACGCCTTTCTTTTTCAGAGGACATCGGTTGGATCCAACCTGATACATATCAGGCCGGAAGACACTGGAAACCTGCCATTCGGCAAGTACAAATACGATGTGGAAATAGACACTGAATCAGGTGATGTTTACACCGTCATAGAGCCGACGATATTTGAGATCATGGAGGAGATAACCTGATGAGCGAAGCTATCCTGATCGAAGAAAAAGTCCTCGCCGGCGAGATTCAGCCCGAAGGGACACTTCAAGGCTCTATATTTTCAGAGGGTATTCTTAAAGGAACACTGGCCATGCCGGTCGGTTATGAAGACTACACCGGCTCTTATAACGTGGTTCCGAAGATTGAGGCTCAATCACTGGCTACGGCAGACAAGCATCTTAAAGACAATGTGACGGTTGAGCCTATCCCATACTATGAGGTCAGCAACCCGACCGGAAAAACAATAATAATCGGAGGTAATTGATTATGGCTAATCAGTACGCCAATAAAATAGTGTACGGCAGCACCGTACTTATAGACCTTACCGCAGACAGCGTAACCGCAGATAAGATTCTTGCGAGCTATACTGCTCATGATGCATCCGGCGCACAGATAACCGGCACCTGCAAGTACGACGTAAATTCTCAGGACGCAACAGTCAAAGTTGCAGAGATACTCGACGGTCAGACAGCATATGCAAGAGGCACGAAGCTGACGGGCACCATGCCCAACAACGGTGCGGTAACGCTGACTATCTCAACCCTTAATGATGAGGTGGCAATAGCTCAGGGCTACCATGACGGCAGCGGCAAAGTAAGCATTCTTGATACCGAGAAGGCCAAGCTCATTGCATCCAACATCAAGCAGGGCATCACCATTCTTGGTGTTACCGGTACGCTGGAGCCTTCGAGCGAAGTCAAGGTCCATTCAAAATCGGTAACCCCGAAGACGACCGCGCAGACCATTCTGCCCGACGAAGGTTATGACTATCTCGCTCAGGTCAGCATAGCAGCCATCCCTTATGTGGAAACCGACAATTCCGCAGGTGGTAAGACAGTAACTATAGCAGGTGAGGGCTGAGTAAATGGGAAGAAGTAAAGTCGTTTATGGCACAGAAACTCTTATAGACCTGACCAAGGACAGTGTTACGGCAGCGGCTTTACTTTCCGGTTATACGGCTCATGACAAGGCCGGAGAAGCCGTTGCAGGAGCTCTTTCCGTTGCTGCCGTCTACACAGGCTCAGGCGCTCCGGATGATACGCTTGGTGCCGACGGCGATATTTATCTTGATTTGGGGTGAGTGAATGATAGAACAGGCAATAGAGGCCGAGAAAGATTATTTACAGAAACGGCTTGAGGGCGAAGACGTTGCACTCGACCTGAGCGAATACGGCTACACAGACCTTGACGCTTACTTTGCCGATAAGCGTGACTATCAGCTCAGGCACTGCGGCATTGAGATACACGAGACAACGATGGACGATATCGAAAACCGCGTTGAGACCGCCGTTATCGGCAAGACACCGTCGATATGGATTCCCACTGCCGACAGCGTATTCGTGTGGCACGGCAGCGAACCTATCGACACCGCGCTGTGTGACGAGCTGGGTGTGCGCATCTACGACATGAATTACGTCGGCGGCACTATCGTATCGGGCGCGGAAGACCTGAGCTTTGCAATAATCATCCCCGAGGCAATAGATATAGGCACGTCGTATGTGCTTGAGCGGCTGAGAGAGGCGATGTCAAAGTATCTCGATGATGTAGTTGTCGAGGGCAATGATATACTTGTCGGCAGCGTGAAGGTACTCGGCTCGATGAACCGCAGGGTAAACGGCGTGTACGTTTTCGCCTGCCAGATATCCTATGCCGACAGAACAGAGCTTATAGGCAAGCTGTGCTCCAAGCAGTCGGACAAAACGCCGGGCTATATCGACAGTTCTCTACTGCCGAAGCAGACGCTTAAGAATGAGGTGCTTGCATGGCTACTGTGATACTAAGGCCGGTCGCTGATACCACCCTTAAGCATTCATGCTCAAGCGGCTCAAGCGGCTACGCGCTGATTAATGAAGCAACGGCTGATAATGATTCAACGTATATTTATCAAACTATTACATCTGAGACGCAAACTTCTGCAACCTCGTGGTTTCGTTTAACCTCTCCACCAGTCAAAAAAATTAAAATAACATCATATGTTGTACATCACTTATCCATGTATACGGGTAAAACGGATGACGTGGCAACAATATGGGCGCGACTAAAAATTGCGGGAGTCAATACTCCGGTTGATACGTCTAACGTAGTTCACACCGGTTATTATAGTTTTGATAAGGAATACACCGGCTTTAACGGCAAAGTAGTTGAGGATTTTGATAGTTCAGACGCAGCAATTATCGGCATACAAACAGGCGGCTACAAAGAAAAGAAGAAAAACGATGACTATCAGGTTCGTGTGACGCAGCTGTATGTCACGCTCAAATACGAACCAGTCTCAGATACAGACGGTACAGGCATCTACATCAAGCAAAACGGCGCTTACACACAGGCTCAGGCGGCATATAAAAAAGTCAACGGCGTATGGGTGCAGCAGACCAACATGGCTGCGCTTAAAGCGGAAATACAAACAGGAAAGTATAAATTAGCATAACAATTCAAAATGGAAAGGAGGCGGTTTGATGGCCAAAACCGGTATAACGGGTACGAAGCAGCGAAAAATACGACCTGCGTTGACCCCGGAAGCCAGAGAAATGCAGCTGATATCGATGGCGTTTGACGCTGCCGAGCAGCAATTCCTTGCCGGAACCGCTTCCTCTCAGGTCATTACACATTTTCTGAAGCTCGGCTCAGAGAAGGAGCGCCTTGAACGAGAAAAGCTCGAGGAGGAAAACAAGCTGCTTCGAGCCAAGACCAAGGCTGTCGAGTCCTCCGAGGAAATCAAAGAGCTTTATGCCAATGCAGTCAAGGCGATGCAGCGCTACAGCGGAGTGGAGGATCCCGATGACGAGTTTTAAATCCTATTCGGAACTCATCCGCCTTCCGAGCTTCGAGGAGCGATTCAGATATTTAAAGCTCGATGGAGTCGTAGGACGAGAAACGTTCGGCTATCGACGGTGGCTGAATCAGGAGTTCTACCATTCAGACGCTTGGCGGCGCTTCCGCGACGAGATCGCCATAAGAGACAACGGATGTGACCTCGGAATGGATGGCTATGAGATCCGCAGCAAGATTATCATACACCACATCAATCCGATAACATATGAAGACATACTTAATCAAAATTTCTGCGTGTTTAATCCTGAAAACGCCATATGCACACGATTGAGCACGCACAATGCAATACATTACGGCGATGAAAGTCAGTTGATCACAGCGCCGATAGAAAGACGACCGGGCGACACATGCCCATGGAGGTGAAACGCATCTCAGTATGGAAAGTATCCTGACATCAATAAAAAAACTCCTGGGCATAACCGAAGACTATGAACACTTTGACCAGGATGTTATCATGCATATCAATTCCGCCTTTTCGGTTCTGACGCAGCTTGGCGTCGGCCCTGAGGCGGGGTTTTACATTGAGGACTCCGAGGCGGTATGGAGCGATTTTGTTAATGATTCACGACTTGAGATGATCAAGACCTATGTGTACCTGAAGGTGAAGCTCGTATTTGATCCGCCCTCAAGCTCTGCGGTCATGGAAGCTATCAATCGTCAGATTTCCGAGCTCGAGTGGCGTATCAATGTTACTGCTGATCCAGAGTGAAGGGATGTGAACAATTCAAAATGGAAAATAATGAACTGATGCACTATGGTATCCTCGGCATGAAATGGGGTGTCCGTAGATATCAGAACGAAGATGGTACCCTCACGGAGGCCGGCAAGAAGCGGTATGACCGTGACATAAGGGAAAACAAGGCAAAGAAAAAAGAGAGCCGGATAGATACCAGCTCTCCCGATTCCAAACGTTGGGTGAGAGAAGACCTTGAAAGAACTAAAAAGGCAGTTGACAGCAGCTCCGATCTTGTCAATAAGATGAAAAAGATTGAGCGTGAAACAGCGCCCAAAGCTACTCGAAAGAGAATGGACCTCAGCGAGATGACTGATCAAGAGCTCAGAAAAGCCATCGATCGAGAGCAGTTAGAGTTGAGATACAATGATCTGTTCGGTGTTGACGAGAAACCGAACATCACAAAAGGAAGAGAACTCACCAGAGAAGTTCTTGACACCGCCGGCGATGTACTGGCAATCGGGGGTTCTGCTCTCGCAATAGCGCTTTCAATTAAAGCTCTACGAGGAGGTTAATATGGATATTTATTATGAAAGCAATGATGAACTGATGCATTATGGTATCCTTGGTATGAAATGGGGAGTCCGTAGATACCAGAATAAAGATGGCAGTTATACTAAAGCCGGTCTTGAACGCTATCGAAAAGCAGAATCGGAGTACGAGACTGCGAAAAAAAAACCGTTCTGCAGCTAAAGCTTCTGGCGATTTAAAGAAAATTCGTGAAAGCGACAAGACTTTAGTAAAAACAGCGAAGCAGAAAAAAGAAGCGTATAAGCGCCTTCAGACGGCTTATGAGGCCGATAAGGGTCGAGAGCTCGTTATAAAGGGCAAGAAAAAAACTTCATGGATTAAGGATTATAAGCAGCAGGCAGGGACTATGACTGCCGGTGTAATTTTAGGTAGCAGTCTGGCAAAGTATTATAATCGGAAGCAGGCCGTATTATTCGTAAAAGGAAAAGGCTATATACCTATGGCAACTATAGCCGGAAATGCGGCCATCGGTGCAGCATTTGTTACTTCAACATTAATTGGAATGGCAAATCAACAGCGTAACAAAAACATTGACGCATATAACAGCGAATCTCGCAGACGTTTGTAGGATATTTATTACATAACGACAATTACTTCTTCGTCAGATAGTTTTGAGAATGTCGATTTGGCTGTGGCGGCCATAGCTGAAGTCCCAACGAAATCAAAACTGCCGCCGATGATTCCTCCTACGACAGGTATCATTTTTCCGAGGTTGATTACGCCCTTTTCACCAAATTTTGTTATAAAACGTTGCATTGTGAGCCGATTAATACGATTGATAATTTCTATAGGTATTTTTCGTATGGCTTGCTCTGCAAACTTTTCACCTGCTTTAATGCCTGCTTCTTTGAAGATTTTTGCTGCTTCAGCGCCCGTAAAACACATATATGCTAATGTTTGAACCATATCGTCTGTAGGATCACAGCCGGACATTATTGCGATAGTCGCAATCATTCGAAGCTGAACATACCACACAGTGGTGAGATTGGCTGGAATAGCAACAGGTAACGTTATAACTCCACCGAGGCTTGTTACAAAACCGGAAGTGGTGCATTTAGCTATTTGCCATTTTATAAAGTTGTTAATGGCCAGTTCTTTGGTCTGATATTTAGCAATATATTCGTCGGCAAGTTCGTAACAAGTTTTAGTGTTAGGAATACCTTTCAGCGCAGCATTATAGCATTTACTTAAAATTTCGGATAAATCATCGACTGTCATTAATCCATTCTCCATTCGCATTTATATTTGTAATTTAACATATTCCAGTAAGAATAGCAAGAGGAAAAACACATTATGGCATTATCAAACGCAGCCGTCCCAAAATACTACGGCATGTTTCGGGATGCCGTAATCAGGGGCGAGATACCGGTAAACAGAGAGGTTTCAATGGAGATGAACCGCATCGATGACCTCATTGCCAACCCGGGAATTTACTATGACGATCGCGCTGTCGAAGGCTGGATAGCTTATTGCGAAGATGAGCTTACTCTGACCGACGGCTCCGATCTTAACCTGCTTGACTCGTTCAAGCTATGGGGTGAGCAGGTCTACGGATGGTATTACTTCGTAGAGAGAAGTGTATACCAACCAAATCCGGATGGTCACGGCGGGCACTACGTCAAGAAGAGTATCAAAAAGCGACTCATTAACAAACAGTATCTGATAGTCGGTCGAGGCGCTGCAAAATCTCTATACGACTCGTGCATACAGTCATATGAGCAGAACATCAATACCGCCACGACTCATCAGATCACGACTGCTCCGACCATGAAGCTGGCCGAAGAGGTCATGTCGCCGATCCGTACAGCAATAACAAGATCACGAGGACCGCTATTCAAGTTTCTCACAGAGGGCTCGCTGCAAAACACTACGGGTTCGAAAGCGGCTCGGTGCAAGCTGGCATCTACAAAGAAGGGCATCGAGAATTTCCTGACCGGTTCTCTGCTTGAGGTCAGACCTATGAGTATAGACAAGCTTCAGGGTCTGAGATGCAAGATAGCAACTGTAGATGAATGGCTGTCCGGCGATGTCCGCGAGGATGTTATAGGCGCCATAGAGCAGGGTGCATCGAAGAACGACGATTACCTGATCGTAGCGACCAGCTCGGAGGGTACGGTCCGCAACGGAAGCGGCGATACAATCAAAATGGAGCTTATGGACATCCTGAAAGGGGAGTATATAAATCCTCATGTGTCGATCTGGTGGTATAAGCTCGACTCTATAGACGAGGTCGGCGATCCCGAGATGTGGTTGAAGGCAAACCCTAATCTCGGTAAAACCGTAACCTACGAGACATATCAGCTGGATGTCGAGAGAGCAGAAAAAGCTCCGGCGGCCCGCAATGATATTTTAGCAAAAAGATTTGGCCTTCCCATGGAGGGCTACACCTATTACTTTACATATGAAGAGACGCTCCCGCACAGCAAGCGAGACTTCTGGCAGATGGCGTGCTCTCTTGGCGCAGACTTGTCGCAAGGCGATGACTTCTGCGCTTTTACTTTCCTGTTTCCTTTAACGAATGGCTCCTTTGGAGTCAAGACCCGAAACTATATAACATCCAACACCCTTATGAAGCTGCCTGCCGCCATGAGAAGCAAGTACGATCAATTCATGGCCGAGGGCAGT
The DNA here is from genome assembly GCA_963633225.1 of Collinsella aerofaciens. Lineage (GTDB taxonomy): Bacteria > Bacillota > Clostridia > Oscillospirales > Oscillospiraceae > F23-B02. The sequence continues at coordinate 59,879 of CAVGXR010000063.1, read as the reverse complement.
TTAATTGTTTTAGAGGGCACCGTGCTCGACATGATGGAGGTCTATGACGACCTTGATAATCATATCAACGAGTGCGGCTATGACGTGCGATGTTTCGGTTATGACCCATACAATGCCAGAGAATTCGTCACAAGATGGGAAACGGAGAATGGTCCGTTTGGTATCGAGAAAGTCATTCAAGGTGCAAAAACAGAATCCGTCCCCCTCGGCGAGATGAAGAAGCTTTCCGAGGAGAGAATGCTTCTGTTTGACGAAGACCTCATGACTTTTTCCATGGGTAACTGCATTACCTTGGAGGATACCAACGGTAACCGTAAGCTTTATAAGAAACGTTACGAGCAGAAAATCGATGCTGTCGCGGCTATGATGGACGCCTACGTTGCTTATAAAAACAATAAGGATGCTTTTGATTAATCAAAACAGGGGGGGGGGGTAAACGATTGACATGGGTGAAATTCTCTATTATACTGTCGGGGACGATTTAACTCATCATGGCATTCTCGGTATGAAATGGGGTCGGAGAAACGGACCTCCGTACCCACTCGGTGCCGGCGACCATAGCTCCGCTGAAAAGAAAGCCGGAACTAAAGGCTGGTCTAAAGACGCCAAGCAGGAGAATAAAAAGAAATCGGTTACAAGCGACGATTCTTCGGCATCTAACAAAAGAATAGGCGAATACCGACGACAAATGGTGAACCGCTATTCAAAATCAGATCCGAATAAAGCCGCGGCATATAAAAGCGCATCTGATAAAGAATTGCAAGATGAATATCAGCGTCGTAAAGATACTGAAAAAGCTGTTTTAATAACGGCTGGAGTAGTTGGTATTAGTGCTGCTTGTTACTTAGCATATCGATCTGGGGTTATAAAGCAGCTATCAAAAAGTGCGGCAACTGGCGCAAGTGGTGCGACAAAAGAAGTACTCGCTGAATCATTCGCCAAATCACTGGACGATTTGGATTATGTTATCAGTAAAGACTCTGTTTTGCATAGGATGAGTGCGTTCGAAAATTTTGATCTAAGCAAAACAAAAGGTAAATTTACATATGTGACTATCACCGAAAAAGATCGATTAGGTTATATGGCTTTCCTGAAAGACTGGCATGGAACCGGAAAACGATATGATGTAAGTCTTAAGGCCACCAAAGATATTATTGCACCCTCGGATAAAACGGCAAGGAAGATTTTTGATGAACTTTGGAATAACGACCCTTCATACAGGAAAGAATTAATTACTACGGTCACTAAAGCGCGTTGCAAAATAATGGGCATAGAAAAAATAGATAGTCCTGAAGGTCGCCTGATACTCGACCAAGTAACGACAGAAATAAAGCAAGACCCATTCAAACAAGGTATATATTCGTTTGTCAAAGGTTCAAATGATTCTAAGAAACTGGCCGATGCGTATAAAGAACATGGATATAGCGCATTGGTTGATTATTTTGATAAAGGCACAATGGGCCAGCAGCCTATGATCCTATTTAACGCGTCAAGTGACGTCGTAAAAACCGGTGAGAAGTTTGTTACTCAAACAATGAAGGCCGAGGCGATGAAACAGCTTGGGGCTACAAATGATCACCCGCTGTTCAAATATGCTAAGGCATATGCGGAAATACCTATTTCAATGTTGACAGCGGCACTCAACGCCGCGCAATAAACACATTTTCTTTTATGAAAGGAGGCTGTGACTATGAATGATTTCTTTTCCGAAATGGTAGAACTTTATAAAAAGATAGAGCATGGAGTGGCCAGCGACAGCGAGCGAATGGAGTTTGAATGTAAAACCAAGTCTTGCTGTATAGACTACAAGGTGCTTATGCGTTCTATAAAAGAAGCCGCAAAAGAATAAGAAAACAAACATATAGTTTATTTACCTGCATAAAGCAGAGACTGTGATATTTCATGGCCTCTGTTTTTTTTTACTTTCAAGGAGGTGATGACTGAAAATGGAGATGTCTTTTGGCTCCAGACTTAAACATGCGTGGAATGTTTTTAACGGCAATGCCGCAATTGAATACCGAGATACCGGAGCAAGCTACTCATACCGCGTAGACCGTCCGAGGCTGTCACGAGGTAACGAGCGTTCGATAGTCACCTCCGTATATAACCGAATTGCTCTCGACGTTGCTGCTCTGAAAATAGAACACGTCAGACTCGATGAAAGCAAGCGCTTTTTATCCGTAATAGAAGACGGGCTCAACAATTGTTTGAGCCTTGAGGCTAATACCGACCAGACTGCCAGAGCGTTTTTTCAGGACGTGGTCATATCCATGTTCGATGAAGGCAGCGTAGCAATAGTGCCTGTGGAGACTACAACGGATCCGAATGTATCCGGCTCGTACGACATTAATTCAATGCGAGTCGGCCAGATTATCGAATGGTTTCCTCAGCACATAAGAGCAAGAGTATACAACGAGCAAACAGGCAGAAAGGAAGATATTCTTCTCCCTAAAAGCGCGACCGCAATAATAGAAAATCCCTTATATGCGGTTATTAACGAGCCGAACTCGACAATGCAGAGGCTCATACGAAAGCTGAATTTGCTCGATGTTATAGATGAACAGAGCGGATCGGGAAAACTTGACCTGATCATACAGCTCCCATACGTCATCAAAACCCAACAGAGACGTCAACAGGCCGAAAACCGGCGCAAAGAAGTAGAGCGCCAGTTATCAGATTCAAAGTACGGCATTGCATATACAGACGGCACGGAGAAAATCACGCAGCTCAATCGTTCCGTGAACAACAACCTTATGGATCAGATCGAATACCTCACGAGTATGCTATACAGCCAGTTGGGTATAACCCAGACCATACTGGACGGATCCGCGGACGAGAAAACCATGCTTAATTACTACAACCGTACTATCGAACCGATAGTTTCGGCAATTGTTGACGAGATGAAACGAAAGTTTCTCACAAAAACAGCCCGATCACAGCTCCAGTCAATTCTGTTCTTCAGAGATCCGTTCAAGCTCGTTCCTGTTGAAAATATTGCGGAAATCGCTGACAAATTCACCCGAAACGAGATCATGACTTCAAACGAGATACGTCAGGTAATCGGAATGAAGCCCTCGAGCGATCCGAAGGCGGATGAACTCAGGAACAAGAACCTAAGTGCACCTGCCGGAGAAGAGGAAAGTCCCAGTGTTCCTGTGGCCGACGAAACTGAGGAGTCAGGTGATTTGGACAAAAAATCTTTAAAGGAGGAAATTCAAAATGAGTAGAACATTCTCAATTGAAGGTTGTGATTTCAGCGGCTGGGCAACTCGAAATGATATCAAATGCTCTGACGGCAGAATAATCCGACGAGACGCATTTAAGCATAATGACAATGCCAAGGTTCCGCTTGTGTGGAATCACCAGCATACTGATATTCACGATGTTCTTGGCCATGCGTACCTTGAAAACCGTGATGAAGGCGTGTATGCATACTGCTTCTTCAACGATACGGAAGCGGGAGAGATAGGTAAAGCACTCGTCAAGCACGGTGACATTTGCGCACTTTCCATTTACGCAAATCAGCTTCAGCAGAATGGCCCGAATGTAATGCATGGCTGTATATGTGAAGTCAGCCTTGTGCATAAGGGCGCTAATCCCGGCGCATTTATAGACACCACGCTGGTACACAGAGACAGCTCGGACGATGAGGAATCGGCCGTTATATATACCGGCATGCCTCTTTGTCTGAGTCACTCAGACGAAGAAAACGACAAAGGAGAAGAAAAAGTGGCTGACGAAAAGAAAAAAGACAATGAAAAAACTGTTGCCGATGTCATCGATTCGATGAACGAGGAGCAGAAAAATGTTATGTATGCCCTTATAGGACAGGCTCTTGAAGCCAACAAAAAAGACGAAGAGTCGGATGACGACAAGGAGGATAAAACAGTGAAGCATAACGTATTTGACAACGATCAGAACACCCAGAGCAATGTGCTGTCGCACGCGGATCAGGCCGGCATTATTGCCATGGCCAAATCCAACAGCGTAGGCAGCCTCCGTACCGCACTTGATATCTACGCCGAGCAGAACCCCGATGTTCTTGCTCACGGCATCGACCAGATCGATACTCTGTTCCCCGAGTATAAGGATGTTCGTCCGGGCGCACCCGAGATGATCACCGTTGACATGGGCTGGGTCGATAAGGTACTCAAGAAGGTACATAAGAGCCCCATCTCCCGTATCCGTACCCGCCAGGCAGACCTTCGCACCGTCGAGAGTCTTAGAGCAAAGGGTTATAAGAAGGGAAGCAAGAAGGGCGAAGTCGGGAACTTCTCTCTGGTTCACAGAACCACTGACCCCCAGACCGTGTATGTAAAGAGCAAGCTCGATCGTGACGATATTATCGACATTCAGGACTTCGATGTTGTCAACTATCTGTACAACATCGACCGCATGAACCTCAATCTTGAGCTGGCGACTGCAATTCTGACCGGCGACGGACGTGCGGTTGGCGCCGACGGTAAGATCGCAGAGGATAAGATCCGCCCGATCTGGAGCGACGATGATCTCTATACCATTCATACCGATGTTGACATTGCCGGCATGAAGGCAACTCTTCAGGGTACCAACACTGCGGCTAACTTCGGCGAGAACTACATCTACGCGGAAGCTGTCATTCAGTCGCTGCTGTATGCCCGCGAGAAGTATAAGGGTTCCGGCAGCCCCGACTTCTTCTGCACACCTCATCTTGTCAATGTTATGCTGCTTGCCCGTGATCTCAACGGTCGCCGTATCTACGACAAGGTAAGCGATCTTGCCGCAGCTCTCAACGTTAATGAGATCATCACCGTTGAGCAGTTCGAGGGCAAGACCCGCACCACCAGTGACAATAAGACTAAGAAGATCCTCGGTCTGATGGTGAACCTTGCGGACTACTCCCTCGGTGCGACCAAGGGTGGCGAGATCACTCACTTTACCGACTTCGACATTGACTTCAACCAGGAGAAGAGCCTGCTTGAGACTCGCTGCTCGGGGGCGAACACCCGCGTGTTCTCCGCAATCGCTCTGGAGGAGGATGTAACTCCTGCCAGCACCGACGACGATGCCTGATAACCTGAATTAGGAGTGAAAATTCAAAATGGCGAAATATTACGGTAAAATAGGGTATTCGGTAACCGAAGAGACCGAACCCGGAGTTTGGGAAGAGCGAGTTGCAGAGCGCTCATATTACGGCGATCTGATAAAGAACATGAGGCGGTATCAATCGGCCGACAAGGTTAATGACGATCTCAACATTTCGAACGAGATAAGCATCTTAGCAGACGCATTCGCCTATGAGAATTTTCACGCCATGAAATACGTCGAGTTTATGGGCGCTAAGTGGAAGGTCACGAGCGTAGAAGTTCAGCACCCAAGACTAATATTGACTATCGGGGGTGTATATAATGGCGAATAGACTAGATCTGCAAACCCTGCTGGAAGAAATCCTCGGGACAAGAAATGTATATTTTCAACCTCCGGAGTCAGTAAAAATGAATTACCCCGCTATCGTTTATGGTTTGGATGACATCCAAAATAACCATGCCGATGACGGGGTATATTTATTGCATAAATGCTATTCGGTAACTTTGATCGATAAGAATCCGGACAGCTCATTTGTAGATACAATTGCAAAACTACGAATCTGTCGCTTTGACAGGCACTTCAAGAGCGAGAACCTGAATCATTGGGTATTCTCGCTCTATTTTTAATTTTAGGAGGAAATACACATGGCTAAAATCGTATGGGATAAAGTCGGCGAGCGTTTTTATGAAACCGGCGTGTCCAAGGGCGTTCTTTACCCCGCAACCAATGGCAGTTACACCAAGGGTGTTGCCTGGAACGGTCTTACCGGCGTAAGCGAGAATCCGTCCGGAGCTGAGGCCACGGCGCTGTATGCGGATGACATCAAGTACCTCAACCTGATGTCCACGGAAGAGTTCGCGGCAACTATCGAAGCTTATACCTACCCGAAGGAGTTTGCAGCCTGCGACGGCAGTGCATCCCTTGCAGAAGGCGTCGTTATCGGTCAGCAGCCCCGCCAGCAGTTCGGCCTGAGCTATCAGACCCGTGTTGGCAATGATACCGACGGCAGTGATCACGGCTATAAGATCCATATTGTATATGGCTGCCTCGCTTCTCCTTCCGAGAAGTCTTATCAGACCATTAACGACTCTCCCGAGGCAATGACTCTGTCCTGGGAGGTTTCGACCACGCCTGTGGAGGTAGACGGTCACAAGCCCACCGCGACTATTACGATCAGCAGCCTCGATGTCGATGCAGACAAGCTCAAGGCACTTGAGGATGAGCTGTACGGCACCGAGAACAAGGAAGCACATCTTCCCACTCCGGCCGAGATCGCAGCGATATTTGCTGCTGCATAATAACTATTTCGGAGGCGTATTCAGGCAAGCTGGCGCCTCCTTTTTTCAGATATGAAAGGAGAAAATAAAAATGACACACGAAACTATTACTTACACTGATCTGAATGGTGTAGAGAGAACCGAAACATTCTATTTCAATATGTCCAAGCCCGAGATCGTGAGAATGCAGGCAAGTGTTAAGGGCGGCTACGATGTGCAGCTGGAGAGTATTGCTGCAGGCGCAAACGGAAAGCAGATCATGGAGTTTTTTGAGGACTTTATCAAGGCCGCATACGGCGAGAAGAGCGATGACGGCAGAAGATTCATGAAATCGGAAGAGATATCAAAAGCGTTCATGGAAACTCCAGCTTACGAAGTCCTGTTTGAAAAGCTCGTAACCGACGCCGGTGCAGCAGCTAAATTCGTTGAGAAGGTCATGAATGCAAATGTAGCCGGCTCGAGCCCTGCTGAAGTTAAGTAAGAGCACGTCAGAGGACTAAGGAATGCTAAGAATAGTTGTACCGGCAGCGGAATTCTGGGATGAGGCCAAAGAAGAATTCATCTATAAGGATGAGCAAGCCTTACAGTTAGAGCATTCTTTGGTCTCTCTTTCAAAATGGGAATCAAAGTGGTGCAAACCGTTTCTCTCAAAAGATGAGAAGACAACGGCAGAAACCATAGACTATATACGTTGCATGACTCTCACCCAAAATGTGAAGCCGGATGTGTATGAGCGCTTATCGCCCGAGAACATTCAGCAAGTAAACCAGTACATACAGGCTCCGATGACCGCCACTTGGTTTAACGATACGGGTGGCGGAAAGCGAAACTCAGAGCAGATAACAAGCGAGCTTATCTACTACTGGATGATAGCGCTCAATATACCTTTCGAATGCCAGAAGTGGCACTTAAACAGATTGTTCACATTGATACGAGTATGCAACATTAAAAATCAGCCGCCAAAGAAGCGAAGCAGGCGAGAGATAATGAGCCGCAATGCCGCGCTGAACGCGGCAAGATGCAAACAATTGAATACAAGCGGTTAATTCCAGAAGGAGGTTCCTAATATGGTGAGATTTCGCCAAAAAGGAGACTTTTCAAAGCTCACAGGCTACTTGGAGAGGCTCAAAGAAGTAGCCCGGTTGGGCGATCTTAACAAGTACGGCAGGGAGGGCGTGGCAGCTCTTTCCTCCGCAACTCCGATAGATTCCGGTTTAACCGCGAGCTCGTGGTATTACGAGATTGAGCATCGTAATGGATCTGCGAGAATTAGTTTTCATAATTCAAATATTCAAAATGGAGTTCCAATCGCGATAATCCTGCAATATGGACATGGGACTCGCGATGGCGGCTGGGTACAGGGGAGAGATTACATAAATCCTGCTGTTCGGCCGCTTTTTGATAAGATCGCTGACGATGCATGGAGGGAGGTCACAAAGCTGTGAGCAGAGTAGTTGACGAACGGGTTGTTGAAATGGAGTTTGACAATCACGAGTTCGAAAGAAACATCCATACCAGCATTTCATCCGTGGAGAAGTTGCAAAACTCATTGAAAATGGACGGCGCATCCAACGGTTTGAAGAGCGTAGAAAAAGCAGCGAATGAGATTTCCCTTGACAAGATAGCAAACGGTGTGGAGTCATTGCAGAATCGGTTTTCCACGCTCGGTATAGTGGGTATGCGCGCCGTGGAGAACATCACTGATGCTGTAATGCGGCTGGCAACCAAAACTATTAGCTTTCTCACTAACGGCATTATTCAAGGCGGTATAAACAGAGCTTTAAATATCGAAAATGCTCATTTTCAGCTTCAGGGTCTGCTAGGCGATGAGGAAAAAGTCCAAGCCGTCATGCAGGATGCAATGGATTCGGTCGATGGCACGGCATATGCATACGATTCGGCGGCTAAAGCTGCTGCGCAGTTTGCAGCAACAGGAATGCAATCAGGTGCAGAAATGCAATCGGCACTTAGAGCAATAACCGGCGTAGCTGCAATGACAAATAGCGAGTATGAGGGTATCTCGCAAATCTTCACTACGGTTGCCGGTAACGGCAGACTTATGGGTGAACAGCTATTGCAATTGTCAAGCAGAGGCCTGAATGCTGCTGCAACATTGGCCAAGTATCTAACTGAGGTCGGAGATGGTGCGGAGGTAACTGAAGCCGAAGTGCGTGAGATGGTATCTGATGGCAAAATTTCTTTCGAATTGTTTGCACAAGCTATGGATTCGGCTTTCGGAGAGCATGCCAAAAGAGCAAACGAGACTTTCAACGGTGCTATGTCAAACATTAAGGCTGCTTTAGCTCGTATTGGCGCATTATTTGTATCGCCGCTTGTAGTTCAAAATGGATCTCTCGTTCAGCTGTTTAATGCGATTCGAGAGCGTGTGAATGATGTTAAAGAAGCTGTTGGACCACTTGCTGACCAATTTACTGGAAGCGTAAATAAAATGGCCGAGGCCGCTAAGTCAGCTATAACAAGGATCAGTTCTGAAGACTCTATAAAGATATTTTCCAATGTCGTATCGGCATTAGTTAATACGTTCTCTGCACTGAGGAGTATTTTGGCGCCCGTCGGACGAGCATTTCGTGATATTTTTCCTGCGGCGACAGCCGAGAACCTGATAAATTTCACGAATAAGATAAAAGAGATGACTGCCAAAATGAAACTCAGCTGTCAGGAAGCATATAACTTAAGAAAAACATTTAAAGGCGTTTTTTCGGTGGTTAAATTAGTGGCCGATGTATTCATAGCCGTCGTTAAAGGAATCGGTAACCTCTTGTCAAAACTTACTGGCATAAGAGGCGGATTTCTTGGAATAACGGGTGCCATGGGACAATGGCTGACAAAAACATCCGAATCGATCAGACAGACCGGCGCGTTTGAGGCGATTGTAGGTGGCCTATCTGAGTATCTGGGTAAATGTGCAGAGAATATTAAGGACTTCATACGAGCAGCTAACGAAAAATTCATCAGTCCCGGATTCGAGAGCTTACTCGGCCTCATCCAAAAGCTCGGTGAGATAGTTGGTAAAATAGGCTCTAAGATCTCCGAGTTCTTTAAAAATATTGGCAGTGCTTTCAATGGAGACAGTCTGAATGGTGCTTTTACAATGATGGGCACCCTCATACTTCTGAAGGCTGCTTACAAGAAGTTCTTTGATGACTGGATACCGGTTATTAAACGATGGAAGAGTATAATGGTAGACGGATTCTTAGGAACATTGGAATCTGTAATAAAAGCACCTGAAGGTATCGTAAGTGCATTTAATGCTCTAAAAAGTTCGCTGTGGACATTTAATAAAAGCATGAAATACGACAACATAATGAAGTTGTCAAAAGCTTTACTCGTTCTCGCAGCGGCTATGCTAATCATTTCGCTGATAGATAAGGATAAGATGGCGGCATCGTTAACGGTTATGAGCGCCCTAATTGCTGAGTTGATGGGCGTTCTGAAGGTTTACGATGTGCTCGGTTCGTCGAAAATTACAGATTCTATATCTATGACTGCAGCTGCTACAAGCATGATCATGTTAGCTACAGCAGTGACCATATTGGCTTCAGCGATGAAGAAAATTTCTGGACTTACTGTAGAAGAAATGGCAAAAGGTATTGGCGGAATAACCGCGCTGGTAAGCATACTAGTCACAGCATATAAAATCATGAGCAAAAACCAGAAAGCGTTAACTAAATTTGGCGGTCAAATGCTTATCATGTCAACAGCGGTTGTTATACTGGCCTCCGCTTGCGAGAAGCTTTCAAAATTAAGTATAGAAGAATTAGCCAAAGGCATCGGAGGGATTACCGCACTGGTTGCCTCATTCGTTGCCGCGGCCAAGATACTGAATGATGATAACGCTTCGATAACTAAATTCGCCGGTCAGATGCTGATTATGTCCGCCGGTATTGCGGTTATGGCAAAAGTCTGTGAGAATCTGTCGGCTCTTAGTTGGGACGAATTAATCAGAGGAGGCGCCGGACTTCTCGGTGTCGCGACTGTTCTTGTTGCTGCTGCAAAAATTATAGCTAAAGGCGAGAGCACCAAAGGAGCAGGTCAAATGATCCTTATGGCAGCTTCAATTGCTATTCTTGGAAAAGCTTTAACTAATCTCTCGGGAATGGGCTGGGATCAGATGATCAAGGGGCTTGCGGCCATTGGCGCGTCAATTGTTATTTTGGCAATTGGTTTGAAGGCTATGAATGGAACGCTTGCTGGCTCTGCCGCCTTGCTAGCAGCCGCCACGGCACTGCTTGTTCTAACGCCGGTTCTTTCTATGCTTGGGTCGATGACCTTGGGCGAAATAGCAAAAAGTATAATTGCTCTTGCGGCTGCGTTTACTGTTCTATGTGTTGCTGGAGCAGTTTTGTCACCATTAGCGCCGACTATACTGACCCTCAGTGCTGCAATTGCTCTTATGGGGGCTGGGATGCTAACGGCAGGAGTCGGCATAACAGCTATGGCTGCGGGCCTTATATCTTTAGCTGCGGCAGGTACCGTAAGCGCAACGGCAATCGCGTCAGTCGTATCAGCGATCATTATCGGGATCGTTGAAATGATACCAACTATTGCTGTGAAAGTTGGGGAAGGTATAGTAACCATAGCAAAGACGATTGCTGACGGTGCAGAGACACTCGCTGAATCAGCGTTTACGACCGTAATTACAATTTTAGACACTATGGTAGAGTACACTCCAACCATAATAGACCGACTTTGTCGGTTCGTTATAAAGATATTTGAAGAACTTACGCAAAGGACTCCCGAAATGGTTGATGCTGGAGTTAAATTCATCGTCACCCTGTTCTCGTCCATATTCGATTCCATCTCAAGCATTGAAACTGATATGGCGGAGAAAGCCGGAAAAGGAATCCTTGCCGTCGCGGCAATAATTGGTGGGCTGGCTCTCATCAACCCCTTAATTACAAAAGCCATGTCTGCGGTTGCCAAATTGGCATTGCTAATAGCTGAAATAGGGGCTATATTTGCGGCATTTGGTGCGCTCTCCAGAATCCCCGGACTTACGCAGCTCGTTGAAGACGGCGGACAGTTAGTCGCAAAAATCGGCTATGCCATCGGCGAGTTTGTCGGAAGCATCATAGGCGGTCTTGGAGCGGGACTTACGAGCGGATTGCCCGCAATAGGTGCCAATCTTTCAGCGTTTGCTACTAACGTAGAGCCGTTTGTGACCGGAGTTAAGGCCGTTACAGGAAACGTCCTTACCGGCGTTAAAACACTCGCTAAAGCCATACTTGTCATAACCGGCGCGGATGTTATTAATAGTATAACCTCATGGCTGACTGGTGGAAATTCTGTTGAAGAGTTTACAAAAAGCCTTGCTCCGCTTGGCGAAGCGATGGCCGATTTTTCAGCAGCCGTTAAAGGTATGGATACAAATGTGTCCACCAAAGCAGCAGCAATTGCTAAGACGTTAGTTTCGTTAGCCGGAGCCGTACCCAAAAGCGGTGGGCTTGCCGGTATATTTGGCGGTAGTAGTGACCTTAAGACATTCGGTTCTAAACTCGAATCATTTGGAGTAAGTCTTTCGGCGTACTCTAAGAATGTCCAAAATGTCGATCCGAATAAAGTTGCTTCGGCAACTTCTTGTGTGCGGAGTATTGTGACACTCATCAAAAACATACAGTCCGTTGATGCTTCTGTACTTTCTAATTTCAGCATTGCTTTAAGTAAGGTTGCCGCGAATAGCATAAAGAATTTCGTAAGCGCGTTCGACAGCGGAAAAAAGTCGGCAAAAACTGCTGTGGAATCTATGCTGAGAACCGTGCAGTCTAGCTTGAATTCTGCCGTAGATTCTGTTCGCAAATATAGAGACGATTTTAATCAGGCTGGTAAAGATGTTGCACAAGGTTTCATCCTTGGCATCAAATCTAAGCTTAGCAGCGCATCAAGTGCAGGCTGGAATCTCGGTAGAGCAGCTCTTGTTGCGGCTAAGAAAGCCCTTGATAGCCATTCACCTTCAAAAGAGTTCATAGAGCTTGGCAAAAACATAGGCGAAGGTATGGTTATAGGTATTAATAACGGTATTGTTCCTGTGACGTGGGCATCGGCCAAGATGAGTAACGCAGCTATAGAGGCAAGCAAACAGGGACTGGAATCATTCCAGACATGGCTTGAAGAGAAAAAGTATTACAGTGAGATTAGTCTTAAAGAAGAACTTGCCGGTTGGGAAGCTCTGCAGAAGATGTATGCTGAAGGAAGCGAAGAGAGAATCAAGATAGACAGAGAAGTCTACAGAGTTCAAAATGAACTTGTTGCCGCTACCTATCAGTACTCGATGGATTGGATCGAAAAGAAGAAAAACTACAACGACCTCACTCTGGCCGAGGAGCTTGCTGCATATAAGCGCGTGCAAAGACGTTATGCCGAGGGAAGCGAGACTCGTGAAAAGCTCGATCTCAAAGTGTATCAGCTCGAAAAAGAAATAGCTGATGCCCAGAAGCAGTACATAGAAGATATTCAGTCTGCTCAGGAAGAGGCTAATCAGAAGCGCGTTGAGCTTGAAGAAGAGTATGCCGAAAAGGTCAAATCGATCAACGAGCAGCTTGAGAGTGATATAGCATCTCTTAATAAAGAGTACGAGGATGCTGTGACATCGAGGGCCGACACACTTTATAAGTCCTATAGCCTGTTTGATGCGGTTTCTGAACGTAAAGAGACGGATATTGCAACTCTAACATCCAATATGAAAAGTCAGGTCGAGGAGCTTATCGATTGGAGTAATGCTCTTAACACCCTTTCGGAGAGAGGCCTTGATTCAGCGTTCATTGAGGAACTTAGAGAAATGGGCGTAAAATCTGTTGCAGAAATGGAAGCACTGGCGAGCGCAACCGACGAGCAACTTGAGACACTGGAAAAACTGTGGCGTATAAAACACGATACCGCTAACGAAATAGCATCGAGCGAGTTAGAGAACTTGCGCGATCAAACACAGGAGAATATCGAAAAGCTGCGTGAAGATGCTGCAAAAGAACTCGATGAGTATACCAGCACATGGCAATCGGAAATGGATCAGCTTGATACTGACACCGCTGCTAAATTGGATGAGCTGCGTAAAACATTTGCCGAGAAAGTTGGCATCATTAAGACCGACACCCAGTCTGAAATGAAGGAAATGTCTGAAACGGCTCAGAAGATACTCACCGATGCTGGCTGGGATTCGACTGGTCAGCAAATCGTCCGAGGTCTCATAGACGGTGTTAAATCCGAAGAGTCAAGTTTCTTGGATGAAATAACGAACATGGCTTTGGCAAGTGTGGAAGCAGTAAAAACAACGCTCGACATCAATTCTCCGTCTCGAGTATTCAGAAATCTGGGTAATTACACGGGCTTGGGCTTCATCAAGGGTTTACACGATTATATTCATAATTCTTACGAAGCAGGCTCAGACATTGCCTCATCCGCAAGAAACGGCCTTTCGGGGGCGCTTCAGACGTTTGCAGATATAGTTGACGATGTGATTGATACAGATCCTGTTGTTCGTCCCGTTCTTGATCTGTCCGACATAACAGCGGGAGCCGGTACAATAAACGGTTTACTGTCCTCTGGAGCATCGCTCAGACTGGCCAGCGGAGCTGCATCTACCTTTGGCCTGAATCGGGAAGCTACTCAGACAATTAACGTCGATAACGACGGTGTGATAAGTGAGCTTCGTTCTCTTAGGGGAGAAATGAATTACATGGTCGAGCGTATCGAAAAAATCCGTGTTGTAATGAACACAGGAGCGCTTGTCGGTGAGCTCGTAGATCCTATGGATACTGCTCTTGGGCAGAAAGCAATGTTAAGGGGGAGGGGGAATTAAGTTGTATCATTCTATTACATTCGGAGATAAGAACACATGGGATGATTGGCGGTTAGTCCCCGCCTCCAGACCACTATTTAATCCGCCGCCGCAAAAGACCAAAGTTATAGATATACCCGGCATGGACAGTGTTATAGATCTGTCGCAAGCACTTACGGGTTATCCTATCTTTGAAAACCGAACGGGCAGTTTAGAGTTTATTGTGATGAACGATTTTAAGGCATGGCAGGTAGCTTATTCAGACATAATGGGCTACCTCCATGGCCAAAACATGCACGCTGTCCTTGAGGACGACCCTGAGTACTACTACGAAGGGCGTTTCACGGTTAATGCGTGGAAATCTGAAAAGGACCGATCGAGAATTACCATAGACTATGACGTAAATCCATATAAGCGCTCTGCGCAATCATCCATTGATGACTGGCACTGGGACTTGCTTAATTTTCAAAATGGAGTTATCCAGCCACCGGTATTTCGTGAAATTGCAGTCACCACAGCTTCCACACAGATTAATATTCCAGCAGCTCTATATGGAGTAGCGCCAGTATGCCCCGATTTTATTGTCAATAGCAGCTCAGGACGAGGGGTGTATATCAGATTCGTTAACCCGCATCTTGACATAGACATAACTAAAATACTTTCAGACGGAACTACGAGAATTCCTGAATTTATATTTTATGGAAGTGAAGGAAACACGCTTTACTTATGGAGCACTACGGGCAACGCCACGGTGTCAGTAGATTTCAGACAAGGGAGACTATGAGTAATGTATTCAATCTATGCTGATGATATTTGTATCTATAATGACAAATACTCGTTAGAAGACATGAAGCTTCTGAACCCAAAACTGACGATGGAAGACAATGCTGCCGGTACACTTACGATGACGGTTCCTTCTACAAATGCAGGATACTCTTACATACAGCGCATGATGACTGATATTTTAGTATTGAAAGATGGCGTAGAAATATGGAGTGGCAGAGTCCTTTCCGAGAACGAAGATTTCTATAAAAACAGGGAACTGACATGCGAGGGGGAGCTTGCGTTTCTCAATGATACGATACAGCCGCCTAAAACATACACGAATACTTCCATTAGTGACTATATAGCCTCATTACTTACCGTGCACAACGACAAAGTCTTTGCCAACAAACAGTTTGTTATCGGAACTGTGACAGTATCAGACGATAATTTTCCAGAGCACAGCACCAATTATGAAAAAACAATAAAGGTCCTTAATGATCTCGTTGATGAATATGGCGGACATTTACGGATCCGTAAAGAAAACGGAGTCAGGTATTTAGACTATCTGGAGGATTATCCGGGCTCTTGTGCTCAGGCGATACGGTTCGGAGAAAATCTCATAGATTACACAAAGGGTTGGGATATGTCCGAGTTTGCGACAGTCATAGTGCCATTGGGAAATCGACAGAGCAACAGCACAGGGGGACAGGATTCTTATCTGACTGTGGAAAGCGTGAATGACGGGAGTATTTATGTTAAGTCTGAGGATGCGGTAGCTGCATATGGCTGGATAGAAAAAACTGTCACGTGGGATGACATATCGGATGCGTCTGCACTGCTTGAAAAAGCAAGCTCCTACCTAAGTGATCTGCAATTTGATAGCATGGAATTGACCGTGAATGCGGTTGATCTGCACTATCTTAATCCTGATATAGAAACAGTAGAGCTTCTTGATCAAATCCAAGTCATCTCACGTCCGCACGGACTCGATAGGATGTTCCCAGTGACGAAGCTGGAGATCCCTTTGGATAGCCCGGAGAACACCCAATTCAAAATGGGCGTGACCGTCAAAACCAGTTTGACATATATAAATAATAAAAACAGTGCTTCTGCGTCAAGCAATCTTAATAAATTGGACGGCGGTTCAATTAAATCGGGCACTATTTCAGCCAACAATGTTGATTACTCCTGCGAATATGGCGGTTTTTGCAAAGGCGAAGGTATTGACTATGACGGCACAACTGTTTCCGGCGCAATGGTATACGGAGCAAACGGTAAAGGAAACGCCCCCTATATTTTGGCTGCTAGTGCAGGAACAAGAATACAAGGGGCTAATTCGTATTTATCGGTTGGAGAAGATATTTTGATGAGTAAATCGCCATCTATCCTGTCAGATTACAGAGTGAAAAACTCCATCGATTACGATATGCGTAAATATGAACAGATATTTTATAATCTAAAGCCTGTCGCGTTTAAATACGATGACGAAAACCCCAGCAAAACTCATATTGGCTTTATTGCTCAGGATGTTGAAAAAGCCATAGCAGAGGCAGGATTACTGCCTGCTGATTTAGCCTTTCTGGTCAAGAGTACTGTGACAGGTGATGACTATAGATATTTGCTTACATATGAGGAGTTCGTTGCACTGATCACGCACATGGTGCAAAAACTTTATGATGGGGTGCAGACATTACTTCAAAAGGAGGATACGAATGGCTAACTTAAGCACTTATTTAGCTAAAATTCTCAGTGCTGTTTACGGAGAAGAAGTACGTGGGTCAATACACGATGCCCTTGTCGCTATGAATAACGAGTCTACAAATGCAATGACTTATGCGAAAGACGCTCAGCAATCAGCATATAACTCGGCTGTTTCAGCTGCCGAATCGCAGGTCAAAGCATCCGAATCGGAAACGAAGGCAACCAATTCAAAACAAGCTGCGGAAAGCTGGGCGGTCGGAGGCACCGGAACTCGCACTGGCGAAAATACCAATAATGCAAAATACTGGTCAGAGAGAGCTGAAAACCTGGTATTTACCGCTGATACAAGTGGTGCAGCGGGGATTGTACAGCAGAATCTGAATGCTCATACGGCAGACAGTACGTCGCATATTGTACCTATTTTAGGCGCTTCTGCGCCGTCAACCTCGACCGTAGGCGTACTTGGTCAAGAGTATATTAACCCTTCAGTAGGGCGTGTGTGGCGTTGCGTAGCAATAAATGACGGTGTATACACATGGTCCGAGATGTTTAATGTCATCAAGGGTATAGTTGCTCCTGATGAGGACACTGTAGGTGCGGTGGGACAGATGTATTTATGTACGTTTCCAACGGGAAGTAACAACGTACCATATATGTGTAGGCGAATAATATCTAACAGCGACGGCACTGTGACGTATAAATGGAATAAATTTATCATGGATAGCTTCGTAAGCGAAGTAGCTGTCAAAACAGCAAGTTATGGCCCAGACACTGTTGCTACTAGTGCCGCAGCATTGCGCAACGAGTATTTTGTCACGGCAGAAGCAACACCCACAGTAGATGGGCAAATCGCATGGTTATATGGTTAAGGGGGATGTTGGTATGCCATCATCTAAATCTTTAATCGGCGGTGCAGCTTATGATATTAAGAATGGCCGAACGTCTATATGCGGTACTGGTTATGACATAAAAAAGGGTCGGACACTTATAGGCGGCACTGGTTATGATATTAAGTTTACAGTCCCTCTCGGTGAACTCGCGGAGGGGGATGTTATTACTATAAAAGAAAACGGTAATCCCGTTGAGTTTTTTACCGCAAAGCAAAACTACGAAAGTGAATTAAACGGCGTTGGAAGGGTGTTACTTGTCCGAAAGAGCTGTTTGGATGAATTGTGGGCGGTATCCTCTGGCTCTAGCTATATAGCTTTCCAGTCTTCTGCTGTATGTACTAAACTGAATGGGGATTATTTAAATCGATTCAGTAGTATTGTACAGGCGGCAATTAGTACAACTACGTTTGTTAGCGGTCCTAAGTCAAATACGTGCACGAAAGGTATATTCCTACTTTCAGCAACCGAAATTGGCTATGAGTATAATGATTCATCTGACGAGGTATCGGCTCTTACGTACGTGGAAGGAACAAAGTTGAGCATAAGCGATTCGCTTGTTCCAAGTAAACAGACGCAATGGACGCGATCGATAACACGTATGTATAGAGGTTCATATGCAGCCATTTACACCTCAGGCGCATTCGGGCGTGTATTGCAAAGCACGGAATTGGCAGTATGTCCCTGCTTTACGCTTCCCGCAACAATGGAAGTTGATAGCAATCTTGAACTCATAGAGGTATGAAAGGAGACACAATGACATACATCAAAGTAAACAACACGCTGTATCCCGCGACGATAAACGGTAAGACCACCGATTACGATTGGGATAAGCGCAGCACAAAGAGCATCACGCTGAACATGAGCTACGCGGGAGCCCTTGCGCTGCTGCCGGATAACACACCGTGGAGCATAGTGGCAAAAAACAGCGTGCCTGTCTATGACCCTGACACGGGCGAACAGACCGGCGAGACCGTTGACGAGCAGGAATATGACAACAGCGATTACAGCCTCAGCGGCGCCATCACGGATATGCGCGACGGCACTGTAGTAATCAAAATGGGCAAGCCGACAGAGATGGAAAGCGTCCTTGCAGAGCTTGAAAGTGAGGTAGCAAATGGATAACACGACACGCGCAAGAGTAGACGCACTCAAGGCAAACATAGCAAATCTGAAAACCGTATCTGACACCATCGCCGAGGTCGGCATCACAATCGAGGACAAGCCGACGGATATGCCCTCACGCCCCGGATATAAGTGGACACCGTATCAGGCTACGGCTGGCGGCTCAATAACGTGGGTGGAGAGCGAAAGCGAGGATAAGAGCGGCACCGCAGAGCAGCCAATAACGTTCGTTCCCGGTATGAGCGTTTATCCGAACTACTACTATACCGACGGAACTAAGCGTTATGTGTGCATCCAGAGCGGCAACCCGACTGAGATCGCAGAAGGTGAGTATTTCACGGAGTTTTAATGTATATGAGAGGGGGACTGAGTAATGCCTACATACCGGATATTGTCGCCTGATCAGAAACGCTTCCAAACGTCAAGCGTTGCGGAACAGTTTTATCGGTGGAGACTGCGGATTGCGGTTATTCGTGCGTGAAATAGTTCTATTTAGGAGACGTTCAGCATTAAAAGAGGATCAACGAGGTATTAATAGAGGATGGTACAAGACATCATTACCTTTGCAGCTGTAGTAGCCGCTATCGTTGCTTTGTTCGGCTACTATAATAAAGTACATGACTGGATCCGGCATCAGGAGGAACAGGACAAGCGTATGGATAAAATAGAGCATGATGCTGCCGCGGTGCAGAAGGAACTTGCTCTTATAGTCCGTGGATTGTCAGCTTGTCTCGATGGTCTTAATCAACTCGGAGCAAATCATACAGTACCAGACGCAAAGAAACAATTGGACGAACATATTAATAGACAAGCTCATGGTCAGGAGGTATAGTTATGCAGATCAATTGGAAGGTTCGTATTAAGAATAAAACATTTTGGCTCGCTCTTGTCCCAGCAATGCTCTTACTGGTTCAGGTCGTAGCAGCGGTATTCGGCATTGAAATCAAAATAGAGGCTATTGGAGATAAACTTATGGCCGTGGTCAATGCGCTGTTCGCAGTGCTTACAATACTAGGCATCGTCACAGACCCTACTACGGCAGGCGTGAGCGACAGTGCGCAGGCTCTTACTTACGATATTCCTAAAGCTGGCAAGAAGTAATTAATAGACTCCTTCTTGAAAGCTTGCAAGGCTTATGGTAATATTAATCCGTTATACGAAATGTGACTTATACATTATACCTACATTTAGAACGTATAAGCATTGATATTACAGGGATGTCAGATTTTATCGTATAATCTTATATCATCATAAATGGGAGGTTCACATTATGCACTGCACGAGAAAAGTTACCGACGATCTGACATGGATCGGAGCCGACGACCGCCGTCTTGCCTGCTTTGAGGGCGTTTACGGCGTTCCCGACGGCGTTTCCTATAACGCATATCTCCTGAACGACGAAAAAACCGTTTTGTTCGATACGGTCGATAAGGCCGTCAGCCGCACGTTTTTTGAAAACCTCGCCTACGTGCTGGGCGAAAGGCAGCTTGATTACCTCGTCGTTTCGCACATGGAGCCCGACCATGCGGCGACCATCGAGGAACTCACGCTGCGGCACCCCGAGCTGACGATCGTCTGCAACAATAAGATCAAGACCATGCTCGGACAGTTCTTCACGCTGTCGGACACGCTCAAATACCACATTGTCGCCGAGGGCGATACGCTGCGCACCGGCAGGCACGAGCTCAGCTTCGTCATGGCACCCATGGTGCACTGGCCGGAGGTCATGATGACATATGACCTGACCGACAAAATGCTCTTTTCAGCCGATGCCTTCGGTACCTTCGGCGCACTCAACGGCCATCTGTTTGCCGATGAGGTCGATTTTTTCTCCGATTACGTCGATGAGGCGCGGCGCTACTACACCAACATTGTCGGTAAGTACGGCGCACAGGTGCAGGCCGTTCTCAAGAAGGCCGCGGGGCTTGAGCTAAATTACGTCTGCCCGCTGCACGGCTTTGTGTGGCGCAGCCGCTTCGGCGATTTTCTCGACAAATACCTCAAATGGAGCTCCTACACGCCCGAGGAAAACGGTGTTGTCATCGCCTATGCCTCTGTCTACGGCCACACGGAGAACACCGTGAATATCCTTGCCTGCAAGCTCGTCGAGCGCGGCGTGAAGGTGAAGGTCTATGACAGCTCCGTGACGGCAGCCTCCTATATTCTGTCCGATGCGTTCAGATACAGCCACCTTGTTTTTGCCTCGACGACATACAACGCCGGCATATTCGTTACGATGGAAAATCTCCTGCACGATATCGCAAACCACAATCTTCAGGGCAGGAAGATAGCTCTGCTCGAAAACGGCTCGTGGGCAGCCACCAGCGGCAAGCTCATGACGGATATCCTCTCAAAGCTGCGCGGCACGCAGTTTATCGGCAATACCGTTTCGCTCAAGTCCGATATTACCGAGGCGCAGCTTGATGAGCTTGACGCACTCGCCGACGAGATAGCCGCCGATATCGCTCAGGCAAACGCAAATTAAGTGCCGGAAACGTATTTTCCCGTTCCGCGAATCAGCCTGCCAAAACCGGCAGAGGTTAGATTTCTGCCGCTTAACTATATAGAACAAAAAAGGAACACCGCAACAAAGTTGCGGTGTTCCTTTTTCTGGTGGAGATAAGCGGGATCGAACCGCTGACCTCTTGAATGCCATTCAAGCGCTCTCCCAGCTGAGCTATACCCCCAGACGCATTGGCTATTTTACCAGACAGGGAGCACATTGTCAACTGTTATTTCAAATTATTTTGCCCACTGCCGTAATCGTCGTCGAACATATAGGTCACGTCCTCCTCATAGCGGAACTTTTTCTCCTTATGTCTGAACAGGCGGAGTATGCTTTTGCGGTACTCGACAACGACGAGCAGCGCAGTGAGCAGGTATATGGTCCTTACTATCGAATCATCAATGCTCATAAACGAGATAAAGCACATCATTGCCATCGCAGCAAGCGCCGAGAGTGATATATAGCGGCTTATAACATACACGACGATGAACACGATGATGCCCGCAAAGGCCACCTCGCTGCTGATAAAGAAGGTGCCCACAGCAACGGCAAGCAGGCTGTGCTCACCGCGGAAGCGATACAGTATCGGGAAATTCGTGCCCAGCACAACGCAGAACAGCGCAAAGGCACTGCCTATTGCCGGTCTGTCCGCGATGAGCAGTAGGAGACTGCCGAGCAGCACGGGGATGATGACCTTGAGCGCCTCGATAATGACAATCACGGCAACGCCCTTTGCGCCGTGGCGCTTGAGAAAGCGCGTTATGCCCGCGTTATCGCGGCTGTAGTTGAGAACATTTTCGTGAAAGTAGATATGCGAGGACAGTATCGGCGTGCTCAGGCTGCCGAAGGAATATGCGATTATGGCTGTAACGGCAAGAAGCAGGGGAGTCATTGCTTATCCCCCTTCTGACGTATGACCATACGGATCGGCGTGCCCTCGAGCCCGAACACGGCGCGGATCTGGTTTTCGATATAGCGCTGGTACGAGAAGTGGAACAGCTCGCGGCTGTTGCAGAAGATCACGAAGTTGGGCGGCTTGATGCCGGTCTGCGTCATGTAATATATCTTGAGCCTTCTGCCCTTGTCCGTGGGCGGCTGCACACGCGCCTGTGCGTCGGCAAGCACGTCGTTGAGCATACCCGTGGTTATGCGCATATTGCTCTGATCGTTTACGAAGTTTACAAGCTCGAATATCCTGTCGGTGCGCTGGCCGGTCTTCGCGGAGATAAACAGCACCGGCGCATAGCTCATGAAGCTGAGGTCACGCATGACATCCTTGCGCATTTTCTCCATGGTGCCCGTTTCCTTCTCAACGAGGTCCCACTTGTTGACGACGATGATGCTGGCCTTGCCTGCTTCATGCGCAAGCCCCGCTATCTTCGTGTCCTGCTCGGTGACACCCTCGCGTGCGTCGATCATGATGATGCACACATCGGCGCGCTCAATGGCCATCTGCGCACGCATGACGGAAAATTTCTCCACACGCTCATCCACGCGGCTTTTGCGGCGGATACCGGCGGTGTCGATGAACACATATTTGCCGTATTTGTTATCGACCTCGGAGTCTACCGCGTCGCGTGTCGTTCCGGCAACGTTGCTGACAATGACGCGCTTTTCGCCGAGAATGTGGTTTACCAGCGAGGACTTGCCGACATTAGGCTTTCCTATGACGGCGACCTTGATGCGGTCATCCTCCTCACCGTCGTCCTCCTCGGGCGGGAAATACTTCATGCACTCGTCGAGCAGATCGCCGGTTCCATGGCCGTGGACGGCTGAAACGGCTATCGGGTCGCCGAGACCGAGCTCATAAAACTCATATATCGCGGGATCGACCCTGCCGGTCGAGTCCATTTTGTTGACCGCAAGCACCGTCGGCTTCTTCGAGCGCAGCAGCATATTGGCAACGTCCTTGTCCGCCGCCGTCACTCCCGTGCGCACATCGGTGACGAGGATAATAACATCCGCCGCGCTTATGGCGATATTGGCCTGCTCGCGCATGAACATGAGTATCTCGTTATCCGTCGTCGGCTCAATGCCACCGGTGTCTACGATGTTGAATTTTCTTCCGAGCCATTCGCACTCGGCATACAGCCTGTCGCGGGTGACGCCGGGCGTATCCTCGACTATGGACAGGCGCTGGCCGCACAGCTTGTTGAAAAGCATACTCTTTCCGACGTTCGGCCTGCCGACTATGGCTATGAGAGGCTTTGACATTACCTTAACCTCCGTTTTGTCCGTTTTGATTATATTTATAATACTGCTGCCGCTCGGGTGAGCGGACGGGTATCTTCACCTCGGGCAGAGCATCGCCGCTAATGGCATCCCAGAGGGCAAAGCCGTCCGATTCAATGGGGTATATCTGAACTCCGAGGGCAGCTATCGCTTCCTCGAGCGTGATATCGTCGAGAAAATCAAGCTCGGCGCGGCGCAGCATGTTCTGCGATACGAAAAGCCGCTCGCCGAGCTCCCTGCCCTTGAGCTGGGCTATGAGATCCTGCCCCGTTATGAGGCCGGACACGTTCACACCGCCGCCGAAGAAGTCGTTTCGTATGGCGTATACCCTTCCGTTTATATTATCATACTTTTCCGATGCCATGCAAATAAGTTTTTCAAAGCACGGCGCTACGGATGTCCCGCAGGCGATGGAGAACGCAACTCCGTCCGGCTTATCGGAAAGGCTGAGCGCACTTTTAAACTCGCGCTCGAGCAGGCGTATCATGCCGACACCGTTTTCAAGCTGCGTGTGCTCCTCGTAGAAATCATCCTCGGGCAGCTCGCGTCCGGCGCAAAGATACATCTCGTCCGAGCAGAAGAATATCCGCGTTCCGAACCTCCTGACGCACTCGTCGCCGAAGGCCGTCACCATGTCTATGGTCTCGGCTGAGTGCTCGGGCGTAAACGGTATGAGCGGATACAGACCCTCGCGGTACTTCGTGAGTCCCACGGGAACGATCGACACACTGTGCACCGCGGGGTGCATCGCCGCAAGATCCTCCATCGTGCGCATGAGCGCCTTGTCGTCATTAAGCCCCGGACAGCAGACGATCTGACAGTTCATGACTATGCCGCCCTCAGCAAAGCGCCGCATTATGCCCACGCATTTTCCCGCGTTTTTGTTTTGCAGCAGCTTCACGCGCAGCTCGGGATCGGTTGCGTGCACGGATATGTTCACGGGGCTTATGTGCAGGTCGATTATGCGCTGTATCTCGCGCTCGGACAGGTTCGTGAGCGTGATGTAGTTGCCGAGCAGGAAGCTCAGGCGTGCGTCGTCGTCCTTGAAATACATCGTCTTGCGCATACCCTTGGGGAGCTGGTCGATAAAGCAGAACACGCAGTTGTTCGCGCAGCTTCTCGGGTTGTCCATCAGATACTCGGCAAACTCAAGGCCGAGATCACGTCCCTCTGGCTTTTCCACGCGCACAATATGCTCCGTACCATCTGGCCGGCGCAGTGTTATGTGCAGCACCGGCTCATAGGAGAAGTATTTGTAATCGAGCACATCGTGGATGATGTTTCCGTTTATCTTAACGATCTCGTCGCCTATGTGCGCCTTGTGCAGCAGCGGGCTGTCGTTATCTATTTTTGAAATAACGTCATTTTTCATACTTACCTTCTACCGGCAGGGGCACAAATGCTGCCGGTACGCAAAAGGAGGAAGGGGTACGGACACCCTTTCCTCCTTGAGCATTTTAATTACTTCTCGTCAACGGTGAGGACCTTGCGGCCATTGTACATGCCGCATGCCTTGCACACACGGTGGGGCATTTTGAACTCGCCGCAGTTGGGGCACTTTACGATGCCGGGAGCCTCGAGC
Source organism: Collinsella aerofaciens (assembly GCA_963633225.1). Classification (GTDB taxonomy): domain Bacteria; phylum Bacillota; class Clostridia; order Oscillospirales; family Oscillospiraceae; genus F23-B02. The sequence continues at coordinate 34,945 of CAVGXR010000063.1, read as the reverse complement.
TTCCAATGAGACGAACGTCTCTTATCACGTCTCTGTCTTGATACTTTTCCCTTAGGGACTGCCATGGTGACACCTCCTGAATAATAGCTGCATATCAGCTTTAATGTTGTTGATCACTATCCAACAGCTGCTGCAAAACAGCAAGTCTTGGATCGACTTCTTTCCCGCACGCGCAGGGGCCAAGATTCAGATCGGCTCCGCAGCGGGAGCAAAGACCTTTGCAATCCTCAGAGCACAGAAACTTGGTTTCCATGTCAAGGACGAAAAGGGTCGAGAGTGTTTCTTCGAGATCAAGACTGTCCCCGTCGAGAACAAAGACCTCGGGATCTTCAGACTCTCTGTCGGATATGAAGGCGTGGAGGTCCATCACCTTGCTGCTGTCAAACAGTTTACCACATCTGTCGCAGACGCAAGTCATTTCGGCTGTCAGGGTACCCTCGAGTGTCAGGATACCTGCCTCATTAAACACTCTGCCTTCTGCCGTGGGCGGGGTCTTATACTCCTTTATCGAGTCAAATTCCAGCCCCTGCGTATCAAGCTCGCAAGCAAAGGGAACGCTTTTTCCGGGGACTTCAATTATCTGTCTCAAATCAAGCAGCATAGTGCACCTCTCCACAGTCGCTTGAATATTATAGTGGAATAAGCTCCGCTTGTCAACCGAAAAATTCGCTTTTTTAGGGCAAAAACGCGGAAAAACAGCATATTGCCAAGACTCTGCGCAGATGATATAATAAACCATTACATAACGGAGATAAAAACAATGAAAAAAAGCGTAAAAATACTTATTGTCTGCATTCTTATCGCGGCGCTTGTTGCGGCAGGCGTTGTATATCTTATCCGTCAGACGCGGGACGATGAGCTTCTCATCGGTGAAGAGCGCGCCCAGCAGGTCGCTCTCAGCGACGCGGGGCTTGCGGCAAATCAGGTGTCCAAAATGAAAACGAAGCTCAAGTTTGACGACGGGGTGTGGTACTACGACGTTGAATTCCGCACGATAGCGCTCGAGTATGAATACGAGATCGAGGCCTACACCGGCGCAATACTTGAAAAGGACATCGACGACTGAAAGGGCATACTGCCAGGTAAGCTGTGCTGCTGCATAGAAATAGCCGTGCAGCTTAGGGTGCCGAAACCGGACCTGCGTTTGAGCGGGTCCGGTTTCGTTATCATTATACAAACTGGGCGAAGATGCTTGCGCCTATCACGGTCAGCAGGCCAGACACGGCTATCGAAAGGCCGCTCATTGCGCCTTCTATTTCGCCCATCTGGAGGGCTTTTGCCGTACCAATGGCGTGCGACGAGGTTCCGATGGCAATGCCCTTCGCAATGGGATCGCTTATTCGACATATGCGGCACACAGCCGGTGCGCATATGCTGCCGACAATACCTGTTATTATGATGACCGCGACCGTGAGCGTCACATAGCCGCCGAGCTCCTCCGATATTCCCATGCCTATGGCAGTTGTTATAGACTTTGGAAGCAGCGTTACATATTCCTCATGCGTAAGTCCGAACACTATCGCCGTTGCCAGCACGCACAAAAGCGTTGTGACAACGCCGGACAGAATGCCGAGCATGACTGCTTTTCTGTTTGCCTTGAGCAAATCCAGCTTTTCATACAGCGGGACGGCGAGGCACACCGTTGCTGGAGTGAGGAAATAGCTCAGGTACTGCGCACCTGAATAGTAGCTTTCATAGTCGATGTTGAAAACGACCAGTATAAGTATCGTAAGAATGATCGAGATCAGCAGCGGATTGCAGAGCGCGGTCCTGAATCTTTTCTGTAAAAGGCTGCCCACACCGTAGGAAACGAGGCTCACCGTTACACCGAAAAATACGGAGCTCTGAACAAAGCTCATCATTTCTCATCCCTTTTCTTTTTTATCAGAAGCTGCGTTACACCGCCGCTGACAGCCATTACGATCAATGTGGACACCAGCACCGTCACAGCGTAGGCAGCAAAATTGTTTTTCAGTACATCCGTCGCGGTTATGAGCCCTGTCGCGGCAGGTATGAACATGATAGGCATTGTTTCAAGCAAAAAGTTTGAAGTTTCTCTGACATCCGAGACCTTTATTATTTTAAGATACAGGCACAGAAACATTATTATCATACCGTAGATGCTGGCGGGGATCGGCAGCGGTATGAGATGATTCAGCGCCTCGCCGAGCAGCGTTATAAAAAGTATTATCCCGAATTGTTTAGCCGTCTTCATTTCTCACGCTGCCTGTTCAGGGCAGCAGCTTCCTTTCGTTTGCTCATTTGCACCAAAGCCCTGTTCTGCTTATGTACGGATGCGCTGCACGCGGTGCTTGAGAACCGCTTCCGACTTAATGCTGAGCTTTATCGTCTTTAAATTTTGCTTTTGCATTATAGCATTTAGCCGGTAGCTTTTCAACTCCTTTATACGACACAAAACTCTTTATATTCGCGGTGTTTCGTGGTATAATCACAAAAACGCAAACGATTGAAAGGAACCGAGCATATGAAAAGGATCATCGGCATAGTTTTTGCCGTCATGCTTGCTCTTGCGCTGTGCGCGTGCAGCTCCGACGGCGGCACGGCTCCGGCTGAGCCTACGGACACGCCTGCGCCCACGCAGGATCTTTCCGTGTATGAAAAGTCCGAGGGCAGGCTCGAAAAAGAGATCTGGTACAATGCAAACGATCTCAAATTCAACACCGTGAGCTACGAATACGACGGCCTTGGCCAGCTCGTGAAGGAGACGACGCTCGGCATAAATGACGCGCCGGTCGGATACAAGGAATACACATTAAACGACGACGGCCTTGTCGAGACTATGGTAAGCTATGCCTACAACGGCCCCGAGGAATCCGCCGAGGAGTACCGCGTTTTATACGAGTATAACGAGACGGGTCTGAAGATGAAGGCCAGCAATATGATAGGCGGCAGCGTTACGGCTGTAACGACCTATGCCTACGAGGGCAAAAAGCTCGTCAGCGAAAAATACTACGAGGGCTCGGAGCTTGTCAGCGATATAGCCTACGAGTACGGCGACAGCGGCGAGCTGACAAAGCTCACGCGCAATGATATGCTCGAAGGCGGCTCGACTGTAGAAAGCTACAGCTACGGTAGCGACGGACTTGTTTCAAAGATGGAGTCCTCGGTTGACGGCAGCCTTGTAAACAGCACCGAGTACAGCTACGACGAGCACGGCAGCGAGCTGTCGGTCAGCGTTTACGGTCCCGACGGCGCGGCCATAAGCGTCACAAAGAATGAATATGAGTACGATGAGCCGGGCAATATAATAAAATGCACCCGCAGTCAGGCCGGCGGCGAGCGCAATACCGTTATAGAATACAACTGGAGCTATGTTAAGGGCTGACGAATTAACAAATAATTTATATATTTCCGCTGCTGCTGTGATAAAATAATTTGTTGTAATTATAGTCAGTTAACAAGGTGAATTTCCCATGAGAGAAAAATTTGCGCGCTTTATGGCAGGCCGCTGCGGTATTGATCAGCTCAACAGATTTATGTCGGTCGTGAGTCTTGTTCTGATGCTCCTTGCCGTTGTGTTCAACGGAACGGGCTTTTCAAGACTCGTGTGGCTTTTTGCGTTCGTTCTGCTGATCCTCGTCTATGCGCGTATGCTGTCGAGAAATTTATACAGGCGCAGCGCGGAAAACAACCGCTATATGAAAATACGCATGAGCGTGAGCGGCAAGCTTGAAATGATAAAGGTGCGCTGGACGCAGCGCAAGGACTATAAGTTCTTCACCTGTCCGGCGTGTCACACTACGCTCAGAGTTCCCAAGCACAAGGGAAAGATCAACATCGTGTGCAAAAAGTGCGGCAACTCGTTTACGGGCAGGACCTGATATGTTCGGCTTTGTAACGGCGGATCTTGCCGGACTTGACGAGCAGCAGCGGCAGCGATACAAGGCATACTACTGCGGCCTGTGCCGCAGCCTCGGCCAGCGGCACGGAGCTGCTGCCCGCTTTACGCTGACATATGATATGGCCTTTCTCGTCATGCTGCTCTCATCCCTGTACGAGCCGTATGACTTAAACGGCGAAGCACCATGCCCCGCGCACCCCCTCGGTAAGCGGGCGTTTTTGCAGTCGGAGATCAGCGACTACGCGGCGGATATGAACGTTGCGCTGGCCTATCTCAACTGCCTCGACGATTGGAACGACGAGTTAAACGCAGCGGCGCTCGGCTCGGCAAAGATACTCGAGCCGGCGTACAAAAAGGTCTGCGCTGAATATCCGCGTCAGTGCGCTGTTATAAAGAGCTCTATGGCTGAGCTCAAGGACATTGAGGAGCGCAGGGAAAAGTCGGCTGATGCCGCCGCGGCAGCCTTCGGCAGGCTCATGGCGGAGCTTTTTGTCATGTATGAGGATCGCTGGCAGAACGATCTGCGCAATTTCGGCATGGCGCTGGGGCAGTTTGTCTACGTCATGGATGCCTGCATTGACCTCAAGGGTGACAAAAGAGCATATAAGTATAACCCCTTCGTTTACCTGTACGGGCGGCTCGATGAGCAGGAGCGGTTCAAGGCTATTCTTGAGCTGCTGCTTGCCGACTGCGTCAGGAGCTTTGAGCGGCTTCCGCTGGTGCGGGATGCGGACATAATAAAAAATATACTGTGCAGCGGCGTGTGGATAAAATTCAGGCGCCACTACGGAACAGACAGTAAGTAAGGAGCAGTACCGAATGGCACGGGACCCCTATGAAGTCCTCGGCGTTTCAAGGAACGCAAGTGATGAGGAAATAAAGAAAGCATACAGAGAGCTGGCAAAGAAATACCATCCAGACCGCAACCCCGGCGATGCCGCTGCCGCCGCAAAAATGAACGAGATAAACGCAGCCTACGACCAGATCAAAAACGGCGAGGCCGCAAACAGCGGCTATGGCGGCGGATATAACGGCTACGGCGGTTTCGGGGGCTTCGGAGGCTTCGGCAGCGCCTATGAGCAGCCGCAGGAGCGTGCCGAATGCCGTGCAGCGGTCAACTACATACGCAACGGCAGATACAACGAAGCGCTCACGGCGCTCTCGCAGGTGCCTCTTTCCGAGCGTGACGGACGCTGGTACTATCTGAGCGCTGTTGCAAACATGTATCTCGGCAACAGGATAAACGCCCTTGAGGACGCAAAGCGTGCAGTCGAGATAGACCCCGATAACCCGAACTATCGCCAGCTGCTGAGCAGACTGGAGAATAACGGCCAGTATTATCAGCAGTACAGCGGGAACTACAATAACTCCTGCTGCGTCTGCGACGACTGCTGCACATCGTATCTGTGCTGCTCATGCCTGACCCCTTGGGGCGGCCTGTGCTGCTGAACGGAAAAAATTTCGGCCGAGGCATAGCCTCAGCTCAGCGTGTCAAAAAAGTTTGCGACTTTTTTGAACGCTTCACTAACGCCACATTTTTCATGAAGCAAAAGCTTCACGAAAAATCTCGCTGTGCTCGTCAAAAAGTCCTGACGGACGTTTTTGATGGCTATAGTCCAATTGCGAGCGGGGCCTTTTCTCGCTGCGGCTCGGTCACGGCGCGGCTCTGACATGCCACCGGCATGTCATTCACTCCCGCGCCGCCGCTTCGCTACCCCTCGCGCACCCCTGCTGCGCGGATACTTTTCCTCAGCAGCATAGGTTCTTTTGCTATCTGGGCTGAGGCTATGCCTCAGCTTTTCCTATTTCCCGTTTCCTATTTAAATATCGCATTTATCGTTTCGTCCGTGAATGCGTCGAGCGCGGCAAAGTCAATGTGCGGATTATATACGCGCTCAAGCTCGTCGTGGTATGCCTTGGCAGCGGCAAGCCGCTGCACCGCCTCCGCAAGCAGCTCACGCCGCAGCTTATCACGCCGGCGCAGAGCCTCACGCGATGCGCATTTTGCCGCAGGGTCAACGAGCGCATCGAGCCGTACATGCCGCCACGGTTCTTCGGCTTCTATTGCCGAAGACGAGGCAAAGCCGAGCCCGTACTCCGGCAGGAGCAGCGCATCAGGTTTTTCGGGACACAGCGGCGACAGGCAGAGCACGGCCTCCGCCCCGCGTGACAGCGCCTCGCAGCGCATCTGCTCAAGATAGACCTTTGCAAGCCCGCAGCGGTCGTCAAGGAGATAAATTCGTTTACATAACTTTTCGATGTCCTCCTTGAGCGTCAGCACTCCCTTGCAGCTTATGCAGCTTGCAAAGCGCTGCCTTTCGCGTGGAGCGGTGCTGCTTTTCTTCCTGCCGCCAAGCTCACGCAGAGCGGTGCTCTGTGCACGTTTTCTGACTTTTTCAAGCGTTTCGGTGCTTATGAGCCCCGAAAGCTCCATGCAGTCCAGACTTCCCGCCGCAGAAAGGCAGGCATACGCCTCCTTGTACATTGCACGGTATTTATCCGTGAACAGTCCGATACGCGGGTCTGATATTCGTTCACAGAAGCGCCCGAGGTTAACATAATCTGAATTGTACGCGAATTTTTCGGGCTCAATGGCATGCGGCGATGTAGCGTCCATAAAGCCGAGCCTGAGCGCGGGTATGTACACCGCGTCGAGCGAGTCAGGGTCGCCTGAGCACAGGACGCACTCGGTATCATAGCCGCGTTCAGCGGCAGCCTGCGCTATACGGCGCATGAAGCCCGATTTTCCGCCTCCGGGTCCTGCCTTTATCAGATGCAGAAAGTCTCCCTCACCGCGGCAGAAGCTGCCGTACAGCGAGTGAAATCCGCCGCGTGAGTTTGCACCGAGAAAATAGTTTGCATTCAATTTGCCTCACCTCCCTGCATTTTATGCCGGAGGGAATGTCCGCAGTGTGCGCCTTGTTGACAATTCGGCGGCGTGATGGTAAAATAATCAGGCATTTGCCGGTGTGGTGGAATGGTAGACACGGCGGACTTAAAATCCTCTGATGCTTGCGTCGTGCCGGTTCGAGTCCGGCCACCGGCACCAAAAATCGAGTGTTCATCAGCGAAAAGCCTTATGAACACTCGATTTTTCTATCCTGATACGGTTTTGCGCAGGCGGCTACACCTTTGCGAGGAAGCACTCCTGACTTTCAAGCTCAGAGTAGAGGATCGCGCCGCCCTCACCGAGGTCGTATACGCTTATGACATCCGCCATGAGGTCGCCCTCCTCGGCGTTCATGAGCTTTGAATAAACGTTCTCGCAGCCGTCGAGCAGCTCTTCGCTGAGCACACAGCCGTTCTCGCCCGGATAAAGCGCAACATAGAAGGTCCCCGCCTCGACGAGATCCTGGAAGAAGTGGCTGCCGTAGCTGAGCTCGGGACGCAGGCCGTGCGAGCTGTATGCAAGCTCTGCAATGCAGTCAAAGCGGTTTATCTCCATAAAGTGCACCGGCACGCCGAGGCTGGGCGTGGTCGTTCCCCAGCGCCCGGGTCCGAGCAGCACCGTGCCCTCGCCGCGCAAAATGTTGTTCAGCTCGCCGAGCTTTCGTGCGACCTGATATTTGCGCTGCTCGGGAAGCGCGAGGTAGGGCTCGACCTTGACCATGACGGCGTATCTCACCGGCAGGCACATATTGCCGCCCATGAAGTTTCCGCTTGTGCGGAAGTAATACTCCTTGACCTTGGGCATAACACCCACAGAGCCCACGCCGCGTGTCTGAAGCGGCCTGCATTGCAGGAGGTTGACGTGGTAATTGCCGTCCTCGTCAAAGTTGCAGGCGTATTCTATATCGACGGGGTAGTCGTATTTTTCCTCGAGTATGCGCATGGTCTCGGTCATGACGGAGGCAAAGTCGGTCTTGCCGAGGAGCTTGCGGAAGTTTAGTATATCCGGCGCGTCGGAGGCGCTCAGGCCGATCTCGCGCAGCCTCGCCGCGGTGGGGTAGTCCAGCTCCATAAACAGGCTCGAATCGGTTTTCAGCTCGCGCTTGTCTATGCTGTCAACGTTTATCGTCTCAAACTCATTGCTCCTGAGATTTATAACGTCCATCTTGTGCTGCGAGTATTTGTACTCATCGCCGTATGCGACCATGGGCGGTGCAGTTGGATTGTCCATGTTCAGAAGCCGCGCATAGTCGTCGGCCTCGCGGTCAACGGCGCGTGTGCCCATGCCGAAAACGAGGCGCAGCATACCCTTGTTCTTGGTCGAGGAGTTCTGACTGTTCAGATACAGGTTCTTCGAGTGGCCGACACCTGCAATGTGCGGATAATAATACTCTCCGTGAACATCGCCGCATACGCGCATGACCAGCAGCGCCATCTGCTCGTCGCGGTCGAGCAGGTTGCGCTCTGCGCGGTATTTTATCGCGTCGGGGTCAACCGTAGAGGCGTAGACCTGTTTTACTGCGCGCTCAAACACCTCGTAGCGCTCCCGCAGACTGCCCTGATTGGGGCAGAACACGCTCTCGTACTTTCCGGCGAAGGCGTTGCCGAAGCCGTCCTCAAGTATGGAGCTTGAGCGCACGATGATCGGCGACTGGCCGAAATATTCGAGCATGGACAGGAACTGCTCCTTGATGCTCGGCATGAAGGTGCCGTTGAGCAGGAGCTCGCGGATATCGGGCGCACAGTTGAGGTAGTCGTCCGCCTCTACCATGCGGATTCGGGAGTTCCACAGGCCGTTCTGAACGCCGTAGGTGTAGAACACGTCCGCGCCTATGTAGTACGAGTCGTGCGGCTCGATGCGCGTCTTGTACAGCTCGGGAGCCTCGTCGCGCAGAATGTTTCGCGCAAGCAGCATACCGGCAGCCTTGCCGCCGATGCAGCCCGTGCCGATCTCGCGGTTTTTGATGTACATGAGATCCTTCATCGAGAAGTATTTCCGGCACAGAGCAAGGCGGGTCGGCTCGTTGCCGAGGAGACAGCGCAGGATATTTTCCTTGAGCAGCATTCCGGCCTCGTCGGTCGGCTCGCTTCCGTCGGCGACGGAGTCGAACATGCTGTCCCAGCAGTCGCGCCGCTCGCCGGTCTGCGTAAAGCGCTCGAATATCGCATAGTTGTCGGCGCTGGAGGTGAGAGGCCGCCATTTCGTGCCGGTGATCTTCAGCGGGAAATAGGTCGTCGGAGTGTAGCGGCCCCGCACCTTGACGGTGTGCATATAAACGCTGCCGTCGAGCGTGCGTATATTTACAAGCAGCGGAGCCTCCTTGCGGATGCGCGATATGGTCTCATAGGTGTGCTTTTCATAGTCTATCGGCTGATACGCTATCGCCTGACGGCGGATAAGGAAGGGGCTTATCAGCAGAAAAAAGTTTGATATCATGAGGTCTGAGAACCAGTATTTCTGAAGATCCGACAGACAGTCGAACACGAAGAAGGTGCCCATCGGCTCCTTGTCGATGATCCTGTGTACCTGCACGGCGAAGGTCTCAAAGCCGACGTGCGGGTCGAGCCTGTACTCCTGAACATTTGCCCCGCCCTCGCACAGAGCGGCGGCATCCATGACCTCCTCGTGGTCTCCGAAGCGCAGATAGACGATGCGCTTGCCCTGACGGGCGATGTTTGTGACAAATCTCGTTGCGACATACATATAGTCGCTGATGTGCTCGCACTGCCAGACGACGGTGTCGCCCGGACGCAGAAAGTCGATGGCCTCGTCAAGACCGTCGATGCCGGTACTTATGCGGCGCTCGTTATCCATTCTCTTTTCCTCCTGTTGATTATAATGTGCAGACCGTCGGAGTACTGCTCCGGCGGTCTGATTTCTCTGCTATTTCATGTTTGCCGGATCCATGAGCTTTACTGTGAACTCCAGCGTTTTTCCGTCACGCCAGACTGTGAAGGTGAGCGTATCGCCGGCCTTGAGACCCTCCTTGGCCTTGGCCACGTCGGAGGTCGTCAACACGTCCTCGCCGTTTACCTTGGTGATTATATCGCCGCGCACCAAGCCCTTTGCCTCGGCATCCGAGCCCTTGTTTACCGCGCTGACGTAAAGCCCCTGCGGAATGTCATAGTACTCCGCAACATCCTCGCTCACGGGTCCTATGGTAACGCCGATCGACACACGGCCATATACGGCTCCGTCCTCGACAAGCGAGTTCACGATGCTCTCTACCGTGTCCGAGGGTATCGCAAAGCCGAGCCCCTCAACGCCCGAGCCGAAGGTCGATATCATCTTCATGTTCGTTATGCCGATGACCTGACCGCGGCTGTTGAAAAGCGGGCCGCCGGAGTTGCCCTCGTTTATGGACGCATCGGTCTGGATAAGCGACATGGTAGCGCCGTTATAGCTCATCTCGCGGTTCAAAGCCGAGACGATGCCGCGTGTCATCGTAAGGCGCAGGTCGGGGGAGAGGGGGTTGCCGATCGCGGCAACGCTGTCGCCGACGCTCAGGGTCGAGCTGGATGCAAACTCCGCTGCCGTGAGGCCGCTTGCGTCGATCTTTATGACGGCGATATCGCTTGTCGCATCGAAGCCTATGAGCTTTGCCTCGTGCTCGCTGCCGTCATACAGCACGACCTTTGCCGAGTCGCCGTCGTCGATGACGTGGGTGTTTGTGATGATATATCCGTCCGAGGAGGCGATAACGCCGCTGCCCCAGGCGTAATAATTTTCGCTGTCGCTGTCCTTGAAAACCTTTATGCCGACGACCGAGGGACTGCATTTTTCATATATCTCGCTGAAGTCGAGGTCTGCGCCGTCAGAGCCGTTCGTGATGCTCAGGCTGCCGCGATCCTCGGCCAGAGGGATGCTTATATCCTCCGATGTGGCCGGTGTCTCATCGCCGTAGAGCTTGTCAAAATATGCGCGCCAGCTCGAGGGCATACCGTCGGAGCTATAGCTTACAGAGCCGGAGCTCAGACCGCTTGCGGCAAGAAATATGCCGAAGCCGAGCACGAACAGACAGATCACAAGCGCGGTGTACCGCGTCCTCCGGCTTCCCTCGGGCAGATTTGCCGCCGGAGCTGCCGAGTGAGCCCCCGGCTGTGCGTTCGGCTTGTACCAGCTGCTGCTGTTTGTGTCATACCAGCTCATAAATTTCTCCGATCTGCCGCAGCGCATTATTTGCGCTCGGCCTTTTCTTTCTTTTGCTTTGCCGGAGCAAGGGCAAGGGTGAATACGAATACCGTAACACCGTCGCGGCTGGATACCGCGACCTCCTCACCGTGGCTGTTGAGTATCTTCTTTACGAGGTACAGGCCAAGCCCCACGCCGTCCTTGTCCATGCTGCGCGAGCGGTCGGACTTGTGGAAACGGTCGAAGATGTAGGGAAGGTCATCCTCGGGTATGGGCTCGCCGATGTTCTTTATCGAAACATAGGCCTTTGCGCCCTTTTTGTATAATCTTATCGTTACCGTGCTGCCGGGAGAAGCAAACTTCATCGCGTTGTCCGTGAGGTTATAGATGACCTGCGTTATCGAGTCGCGCACGGCGAATACCTCGATGGGATCCTCGGGAAGCTGCGGATCGACATCAAGCCCCTTGTCCTTTGCCCTGCTCTCAAAGCTCAGCAGGCATTGCAGCAGAAGCTCGGACAGGTCAAAGCGGCTGCGCTTTGACAGATCAACAGCGTCGCTCTCGGCCTGACTCAGATCGAGCATACTGCGCACAAGGCGCGACAGGCGGCGCGTTTCGTCGGCGATCTTGCGAAGGTATTTATCCTCCTGCTCACGCGGTATCGTACCGTCGAGTATGCCGTCGGCAAAGCCTGCAATGGTAGTCATCGGCGTTCGCAGCTCATGCGAGACGTTGGCGATGAACTCCTGACGCTTGTTGTCGCTCTTCTCGAGGGAGTCTGCCATGAGGTTGAACGATTCTATCAGCGTTCCGATCTCGTCGTCGCGGGCTTCCTTCGTTTTTACGCGAACCGAAAAATCGCCCAGCGCAAATTTGCGCGCCGCGAGCGTGAGCTCATCGAGCGGCTCGGCCATTTTTTTCGAATACACAAGGCTCATGAGTATCGCAACGAGCACGACCGCTATCGCAACGGCGAACACAACGCCGAGAAAGGCCTGACCGTTGCTGAGCATATTCATGCCGTCGGACGCAACGAAAACATAGCCGAGAGTTTCGCCTCCCGAGCTTATGGGCTTTGCGACAACGTACTGCTGCTCGGAATAAAAGCCCATGAGCGTGGTCATGCTGTCAAATTCTCCGCCGGCGCTCACGGCCTGTATGACCGATGGGTCGAGGGCCTTTCCCTGATGCTTTGCGCAGTACAGGGTCAAATCGGAACAGGACAGTACAAGACCGTCCTGATCGCAGATGAATATGTGGCTTGACGTGACGTTTGCTATCGGGCTTATAGTCAGGCGCAGATTCCAGCTGCTGAGCGATTCTTCCCTTGAAAGGGCAAGCGCGGACTTTACTACCTCGTCGGCGCTGGCGCTCATTCTCTCGCGGGTGGAGCTTATAAGATAGCTCCTGCCCAGAAAGAAGAACGCCGTGCCGATTATGGCGAAGCAGAAGAAAACGAGCAGCGCCGTTGCAAGAAAATTGCGTAAGTATATGCTCTTCATAGGAGCGCGCCCCTTTTATTTCACGACTTCAAACTTGTATCCGACACCCCAGACGGTCTGAAGCGACCATTGAGGGGATACGCCCTCGAGCTTTTCTCTCAGACGCTTTATGTGAACGTCAACCGTGCGGGAGTCGCCGAAGTAATCAAAGCCCCATACCTCGTCAAGAAGCTGGTTGCGTGTGAAAACGATGTTGGGCGACGCGGCAAGATGATACAGAAGCTCCATCTCTTTGGGCGGAGTGTCCACCTTTACGCCGTCAACTATGAGCTCGTAGGAGTCGAGGTTTACTATGAGCTTGTCATAGCAGAGCTTTTTCTCCTTCGGAGCATTGTCGGTCTCCGAGCGGCGCATGACAGCGTGAATGCGTGCGAGCAGCTCCTTGACCTCAAAGGGCTTGGTGATATAATCGTCCGCGCCGATATCAAGACCGGCGACCTTGTCGCCCACAGCGCCCTTGGCGGTGAGCATGATGATGGGAACGGAGGAGGTCTTGCGTATCTCGCGGCAGACCTGCATACCGTCCATGACGGGCATCATGAGATCAAGCAGCACGAGGTCGGGCGAGGTCTCATTGAACATTTCAATGCCGCGTCCGCCGTCATGCGCGATGCTGACCTCAAAGCCGTCCTTTTCAAGGTAAAGCATGAGAAGCTCGGCGATGTTTACGTCGTCTTCAACAACAAGGGCTTTTTTGCTCATATTATTTCCCCCTTGGATAATGATTATTATTTCTGCTATATTGCAGTATATAATAATTATACAGATAAAAAAAGCGTTTTCGTTAAAAAACTGTAAAAAAGGAAGCCGTCGAAAGAGACGACTTCCTTTGAGACTGTCAAAAAACTATGCTGCTGAGTAGAGATATCCGCGCAGCGGGGGAGCTCGAGGGGGCAAGACCCGCCTCGAATTAGATTATAGCCATCAAAAACGCCTGAGCTATCAGGCGTTTTGACGAGCGAAGCGAGATTTTTCGTGAAGCGTAAGCTTCACAAAAAATGTGGCGTTTTTTGAAGCGTGAAAAAAAGCCGCAGGCTTTTTTTGACACGCTGAAAGGAAGCTGTCGAAAGAGACAGCTTCCTTTTTCGTATTGTGATTTGTATTTTGTGGACGGTTATTAATTTGCAGCCTTTGCCGCAGCCTGCTTCTTGAGCGTCTTTATGCCCTCAATAACAAGGTCGATGGCAAGGATGATGAGCAGAACAGCAAGCACTGCACGGACAACTGCCCATGTCACGTCGGTTCCGGCGGAGATCAGGCCGATCTGAGACTTGATGGTGAATACCAGAGAGGTCAGGGTGACGATCAGCATGAAGGCAAACGGGAAGTAGAACATCTTGTTGTCTCTGCCGACCTTGCCGAGCCATGCGGCGACAGCAAGCAGACCCAGAGCTGCGAGCAGCTGGTTTGCAGCGCCGAACAGAGCCCAGATCTTAGCGTAGCCGGTCATGCCGAGCGCAACGCCGAGAACGACGGTGATAAGGGTGGAGACGTACGGATTGGTCAGTACCTTGCGGGCACCGGTCATATCCTTGATGCTCTCGCCGGGCTTGAGCCAGAATTCCTGGAACATGTAGCGGGCAAGACGGGTAGCGGTATCGAGCGAGGTCAGGCAGAAGGCCGAGACCGCGAGGATCAGCAGGGAATAGGTTACGCTCTGTGCCTCTGCGCCGAAGAGCTCGCCGAGCATGGAGGAAAGGCCGCCTGCAAATACTGCGGTGGGGACGACGGTGGTGCCGTCGGCGTAGTCCTTCCAGATGTACGCAACTGCGCACAGGGAGATGATCGCCAGAGCGGACTCGATGAGCATGCCGCCGTAGGCGATGGGGCGTGCGTCGCGCTCGTTATCGAGCTGCTTTGCGGTCGTGCCGGAGCCGACGAGGGAGTGGAAACCGGAGATCGCGCCACAGGCGATGGTTACGAACAGTGCGGGGAACAGGTAGCCCAGAGAGGTGCCGGTCGGGGCAATGGTGTCGGTAAAGCCGGTGAATGCGGGCATTGCGTCGATGCTCGGATGACAGCCGATGATGCCGATAACGGCGAGGATCATCATGCCGTAGAGCAGGAAGGAGCTCAGGTAGTCACGCGGCTGGAGCAGGATCCAGACAGGCGTTACGGAGGCTACGAGGATGTAAACGCCGCAGATGATCATCCAGGTCTCGTAGCTGAGGTAGATCGGGTGCCAGTTCAGGCCGATGTACATTGCTATTGCGATGAGCACAACGCCGATGATGGTGGAAATGCCGAGGGGTGCGTTTCTTCTGTAAACGAAGAAGCCGAACAGGACTGCCAGAACGATGAAGAAGATGGAGATCATCGCGGTGCTGGCGTTTGCGGCGCTTGCCGCGTAGTCTACTGCGCCGTTTTCAAGGAAGGTCGCCTTGAAGGTGTTTGCAACGATCGAGCCGAAGGCTGCAACGACGAGCAGGAGCGTCAGGTAAGCGAAGATAATGAACAGGCGCTTTGCCTTCAGACCGATGCTGTCCTCGATAACGGTGCCGATGGACTTGCCCTTGTTGCGCACGGATGCGAACAGCGAGCCGAAGTCATGCACACCGCCGAAGAATATGCCGCCTATGAGTACCCACAGTGCAACGGGGACCCAGCCGAAAACGGCGGCCTGAATAGGTCCGTTTATCGGGCCTGCGCCGGCGATGGAGGAGAAGTGGTGTCCCATAAGAACGGGTGCCTTTGCGGGAACATAGTCCACGCCGTCTTCCATGGTGTGAGAGGGAGTCGCCTTGCTCGGATCTACTCCCCATTTCTTTGACAGCCATCTGCCGTAGAAAATATAGCCTACAAGCAGGATGACGATGCTGACAATAAGTAATACAGCAGCATTCATGTTTTGTTCTCTCCTTTTTGATTCGTTGTTTATTTAAGCAGCGTTTTTTTCAAAAGCTGTGCTGCACTTCTTCCGCTGCCGTTGGCGGCAGTCTTTCCCGTCTGGAGCTCTATAAGGCCGGTGTGGAAATCCATCCAGCCGTAATATGACAGACGGAAGCTCTTATATATCCGCGTGCGCTTTAATGCGCGCACCGCGTCGGGCTCGCAGCTGTCGCAGATAAACAGTGCCGTTATGTACGAGCACATGTGCCCCGGTTTCGGCTCTATATGGCTCATGCCGTCCTTATGGGCATAGTCGCGGCAGCGCTGGAATATCTCCTTGGTCAGGTGCGGGACATTGAAAATGTAGACATACTCGTTGCTGTCGGCCTCCCAGAGCTTGGCCGCCTTGACGAGGACATATTTTTCGGAGTGGACGTACAGAAAGCAGGTAGCCGCCAGAAGCTCCTCGCTTTCCTCAAAGCGTTCTACGTCGAAATATACCGAATAGCTCTCGCAGAGCTTGTCAATTGCCTCAAGCCTTGTCACTGTCTCACCCTCTCGTGCTAACAAAAGCAAATAAATCGTTAATTTTTATTCAAAGATGTTAACAGTATATATCCAAGTACTGTGAAAATCAAGTGCTTTTGCTGAATTTTTAGCATTACATTTTGTCATGTTACACAAAAGTTAGTTAAGAAAACGTTAAGTAAATTAATTTATCCGTATATTAAGAGCAAATGCTCCTTTACAAGTGCAAAACTATGAAGTATGATAAAATGAATTGATTTCAAATACCTACGGAGAGACATATATGGATAAGTTTAAGCTTTGCGTGCCCTGCCTGCTCGGCCTTGAAGGACCTATAGCCGACGAGCTGCGACGCATGAGGATGCAGGATATTCAGAACGAAAACGGAAGAGTTTATTTTACGGGCGGCGCAGAGGAGATAGCAAAGGCAAACATAAACCTGCGCATCGGCGAGCGCGTGCTGCTTGAGCTCGGCAGATTCAGAGCCGAGAGCTTTGACGAGCTTTTCGAGCGCACGAAGGCTCTGCCGTGGGAGGAGCTCATCCCGAAGGACGCTGCCTTCCCCGTCAAGGGCTACAGCCTCAATTCAAAGCTTTTTTCCGTCTCCGACTGCCAGAAGATCATCAAAAAGGCGATAGTCGAGCGCTTAAAGAGCGTTTACGGCATCGAATGGTTTTCCGAGACCGCCGAGACGTATCAGATACAGTTTTCCATAATGAAGGACGTGGCCTCCCTGTGCATCGACACCTCGGGCGAGGGACTGCACAAGCGCGGCTACCGTCCGGCGCATAATGCCGCGCCCCTAAAGGAGACAATGGCCGCAGCAATGGTCAGTCTCTCGCGCTACCGCGGCAGGGAGGACTTCTGCGACCCCTTCTGCGGCAGCGGAACGATCCCCATCGAGGCCGCGCTTATCGCAAAAAACCGCGCCCCCGGCCTGCACCGCGAGTTTTCGGCTATGCGCTGGCGGAGCCTTGACCGCTCGGTCTGGCAGCTTGAGCGCGAGGAGGCAGCATCCCGCGAGTTTAACGGCAGCTACAATATAATAGGTACGGATATCGACCCCGCCGCGCTCAAAATTGCGCGTGAGAACGCCGAGCGCGCCGGAGTTTCGGACATTGTACGCTTTGAAAAGGCTGATGCCGCGAACTTTGACCGCGTTACCGAAAACGGCATCATCGTCACAAATCCGCCCTACGGCGAGCGCATCATGGAAAAGCGCGAGGCCGAGGAGCTTTACAGACGCTTCGGCGAGGCGTGGCGCAAAACGGAAAACTGGAAGCTGTACCTCCTGTCCTCGCACACGGAGTTTGAGCGCACCTTCGGTAAAACCGCCGATAAAAAGCGCAAGCTCTATAACGGAATGATCAAGTGTGACCTGTTTATGTACCTGAAATAAACTCGCAAGAAAAAATATATAAAAATTTTTGCGAATTTTTCATTTTAGGGCTTGAAATTTTAAAAATATGTGCTATTATAATAACCGAGTTAGCACTCAGGGCAAAAGAGTGCTAACTCGGTCGAATTTTTAATTTCGTATATTTATAATTGGAGGTATATATGATGAAACTCAAGCCTTTGGCAGACAGAGTAGTGCTTATGCAGTCCAAAGCCGAGGAAAAGACCCAGAGCGGTATCTTCCTGGCAGCGTCTGCGCAGGAAAAGCCCGAGATATATGAAGTGGTCGAGGTAGGCCCCGGCGGCATTGTTGACGGCAATGAAGTCAAAATGGAAGTCAAGGTCGGCGAAAAGGTTCTCGTCGGCAAGTACAGCGGAAGCAAGATAAAGCTCGATGAGCAGGAATACACAATCGTCCGTCAGAGCGACATTCTCGCTGTTGTAGAATAAGGAGGCACTTGTATTATGGCAAAACAGATAATTTTCGGCGAAGAGGCACGCAAGGCCATAGAGCGCGGCGTGAACCAGCTTGCAGATACCGTTAAGATCACCCTCGGCCCCAAGGGCCGCAACGTTGTGCTCGATAAGAAATTCGGCGCACCGCTGATCACCAACGACGGCGTTACCATCGCAAAGGAGATCGAGCTCGACGATCCGTTCGAGAACATGGGCGCACAGCTTATAAAGGAAGTCTCCACCAAGACAAACGACGTAGCCGGCGACGGTACCACCAGCGCCACCGTGCTTGCGCAGGCAATGATAAACGAGGGGCTTAAAAACCTCGCTGCCGGCGCGAATCCCATGACCATGAAGCGCGGCATGAAAAAGGCCACCGATGCTGCGGTCGAAGCGATCCGCTCAAACTCCCAGCCCGTATCCGGCAGCGGCGATATCGCCCGCGTCGGTGCTATCTCCAGCGGCGACGACGTTATCGGCAGCCTGATCGCCGAGGCGATGGAAAAGGTCTCGCAGAACGGCGTTATCACCATCGAGGAGTCCAAGACCGCCGATACCTACAGCGAGGTCGTCGAGGGTATGCAGTTTGACCGCGGCTACCTCAGCCCCTACATGGCCACCGATACCGAGAAGATGGAGGCCGTCCTTGAGGACGCTCTGATCCTCATCACCGATAAGAAGGTCACGAACATCCAGGAGATCCTGCCCCTGCTCGAGCAGATCGTAAAGGCCGGCAGAAAGCTCCTGATCATCGCAGAGGACGTCGAGGGCGAGGCTCTTGCTACCATCATCCTCAACAAGCTGCGCGGCACCTTCACCTGCGTGTGTGTCAAGGCTCCCGGCTTCGGCGACAGACGTAAGGAAATGCTTCAGGATATCGCTATCCTCACCGGCGGCCAGCTGATCTCCTCCGACCTCGGCATGGAGCTCAAGGACGCACAGATCGACATGCTCGGTCAGGCACGTCAGGTCAAGGTCACCAAGGAGAACACCGTCATCGTTGACGGCGCAGGCCAGTCTGCCGATATCAAGGCGCGTATCGCTCAGATAAACGCTCAGATCGAGACTACCACCTCCGAGTACGACAAGGAAAAGCTTCAGGAGCGCCTTGCAAAGCTCTCCGGCGGCGTAGCCGTCATCAAGGTCGGTGCAGCTACCGAGACCGAGATGAAGGAAAAGAAGCTGCGCATCGAGGACGCACTCAATGCAACCCGTGCAGCAGTTGAAGAGGGCATCGTAGCAGGCGGCGGCACGGCATATGTCGCGGCTGCAAAGGCTGCCGACGCGCTTGCCGCGTCTCTTGAAGGCGACGAGAAGACCGGCGCAGCCATCATTGCAAAGGCTCTGAAGGCTCCCATCATGCAGATCGCCGCAAACGCAGGCCTCGAGGGTGCGGTCATCCTCGATAAGGTCTACGGCAGCAGCGAGGCATCCTACGGCTTCGATGCGGCAGCCGAGCAGTACGGCAACATGATCCAGCTCGGCATAATCGACCCGACCAAGGTCTGCCGCAGTGCACTGGAGAACGCATCCTCCGTTGCCTCCATGGTTCTTACCACCGAGAGCCTCGTCACCGATATCCCCACGCCTCCCGCAGCAGCAGCTCCCGCAGGCGGCGACATGGGCATGTACTAAGAGATGTCCCGCAGCATAAGCAGCATAATTTGATTTAGGAAAAAATCTCCGTATCGGCAACGATACGGAGATTTTTAAATCCTTGCTCTTACAGCTTACGGCAGGAAGCTGCGTTCGGATAAAGCACTATTGAAGATTAAAATATTCCATCACTATCTGAATGAATTTTTCCGTGGCGGGGGAAGGGCGGCGGCCTTTTTTGACCGCTATCGCAACGTCGCGGTACTGCGGGGGATCGAGCTCCTTGAGCCGGATATCAAAAGGCATCCTGCCGGTCACAAGCTCCGAAAGCACCGACACGCCGAGGCCGCTTTCGACCATCGCCATGATAGAGTAGTCGTCGTTGACATCGCAGTAGGCTCTCACGGGCGTGTCCAGCTTGGCGTTGAGCTGCTCAAACACCTTGGAGACCTCATTGTTGGCCTCGTCCGTGAGCTTGATGATGCGCTCCTCGCTCAGGCGCTGCAGGGGATAGCTCGGAGCGTCGGCCAGCGGATGATCCGGCGGCAGCACGGCGAGCATCCTGTCGCGCATCAGCACCGTAACGTCAAGCTCCGGCGAATACGGTGCGCTTATGAAGCCGCAGTCGATCTCGCCGGCGCACAGCGCCTCCTCGGTCTCGCTGTACTCCATGTTCTGAAGCTGGAACACAATGTGCGGATAGCGCTTTTCGAAATTTTTCAGTATCGATGGCAGGCACTGCGTTGAAAAGCTCGAGCACGAGCCGATGCGTATAAAGCCCGTTTCCAGACCCTTGAGGGAGTTGGCCTGCTCCTGCAGAGCCTCATAGCGGCGGCAGAAGTCCTTGATATAAGGCAGCATCATGAGCCCGTCCGAGGTCAGAGCCAGACCGCCGCGGCTGCGGCGCAGCAGGTTTAGGTTCCACTCGTCCTCAAGGTCTGCGACCATGCGGCTGACCGCCGACTGCGTGTAGCCCATCGCCTCGGCAGCCTTCGTGATGCTGCTCATTTCCGCGACCTTGACAAAGGCCTGATACTTGTGAATGGCCATAGTGAACCTCCGATTCCGAAAGCGAATGATTGAAACAGAATAAATTCTAATACATCATATTATATTCTGTATAGTACCTTAATGCAATATCAAATTTCATTCCAAAAAGTCATATAAAGTATGAAAATTATTCGCTTGCGTAATAGGAGAAACTATATTATACTTTGACCATAAAATAACGAAGCTTGAAAAAAGGCAATGCCTTTTAGACATATTTCATCCATTCTTTCTCTCTCGTTATCGGGCCTCTCCATCCCGATAACACCAACAATCTCCCGAAAACCGAGTGTCTTAACCGGCACTCGGTTTTCGTATTTTTAATGTTGCACGGAGGCAGTTACGGATACACGCATTGCAGTAGCCCGACCGGCGGCATTGGAGGAAACTACGGTTAGCTGTTAGCTGAAGGTATTCGCTCTTCGAGCGAATAAAATTTAATTGTTTGCTATGCGCACACTATAATTTCTTCATTTCTTCATTCCTTCATTCGCAGGCACAGCCTGCGAGCCGGCTTCACGGAACAGGCAAACACTGCACTGCACTTACGGGACGCGAAATGCCTTTGTTTATGCAGGTGTTTCCGCTCGGGACAACGCAGTAAACGTATAGGTGCAGACTAAATGCGCCTCTGAGATCATGTGATGAGAACCTCGTAGAGCACCTTTACAAAGAAAATGGCGAGGACGCATATCATGATGGGCTTGACGGCCTTGCTGCCGCCCTTTTTGAAGAAGCTCGAGCCGAGCCAGTTTCCGGCGATGGAGAACAGACCGGCGACGAGGCCGATGGTGAAAATGACCTTGCCGTTTACGATGTAAACTGCGAGGGCTGAGATGTTCGTTGCGAGGTTTATGGCCTTACTGACACCGTTTGCCTCGGTTACTGGCATGTGCGCAAGGGCGGTGAGCAGCAGAATGAGGAAGGTGCCCGTGCCGGGCCCGTAAAAGCCGTCGTATGCGCCGATGACAAACGCAATCGCGCAGCCGAGTACAGTTGTTTTGGCCTTGGAGTACGGCTCAAACTCGCTGCTGAGCGCTCTGCCCTTCATGACGTAAGCGCCCGTGAGCGGCAGGATGACGAGCATGATGATCTTGAATATGTAGTCGTCTATGAGCAGCGCGAGGTTTGCCCCGCAGGCAGAGCCCGCAAGCGCGAACACGACGCAGAATATGGCCTGCTTCCAAGGTATGAAGCCGCTTTTGGTGTATCTCACGGTGGTCAGCGTTGTGCCCATGGCGGAGCTCACCTTATTTGTGCCGATGGCAAAATGTACGGGGAAGCCGGCAATGAGATATGCCGGCAGCGAGATCAGCCCGCCGCCGCCCGCAACGGCATCGACAAAGCCGGCGAGAAAAACGAGCGGGCATACGATGAGAAATTGAATTATCGAGATATCCACGGTTTATTTTACAGCCTCCCACAGCAGCATATTATCCTCACATTTAACGCTCAGCGCTCCCTTATCCAGCAGATACGCAAGGTACGAGCGCAGGGTGCTGCCGACAAGGGCATACTGCTCAAAGCTGAGCGCGAGGGAATATTCATCGAACAGGCACTTGAGTATCGCCTCAAAATTATGGGGCTGTGCGCATATCGAAACGATGCGCTCCTCTATCTCGCGCACGGTGTCGATGTTATACTGTGCAAGCTCCCGCACATCCTCGCAGACCGCGGCGTGAGCGGGAACAAAGGCAGCCGCCTCAAGCTCCATGACCTTTTCGAGAGTACTTATATATGCCTGCACATCGCAGATAAAGCCGACGCGGTATTTTTCCAGCGTCTCACGGCTTGAAAGGCAGTCGGCAAGGAACACGACATTATCCGGCGTGCGGAAGCCCACCATATCAAAGCAGTGTCCGGGCAGAGGTATCAGCTCAAAGCCCTCCGGCAGCAGATCCGGCGTGAGCTCGAGCGCGTCGCACTCCTGCGCCATGAGGAACTTGTGCCGCAGCGCCTTTGGGGGATTGCCGCCGTACAAAAAGCTCGGCTCGAGCAGCGTGTGGCGCGTAAAATCGCACTCGATGCCCGCAGCGTATACCTTGCAGCCTGTCTGCTCCTGAAGATATTTGCAGCCGCCGATGTGGTCGGCGTGAGAGTGCGTGCAGAATATTGCGCGCAGCGTCCAGCCGTTTTTGTCAAGTATCTGCCTGACCTTGCGTCCGGCCTCCTTATCGTTGCCGCTGTCGATGAGATAAACGCCCTTATCCTCGCACAGATACAGACCGATCTTGGCAGGGCAGTTAACATAATATGAGTTGCTCGTAAGCTGGATCAGCTCATACATATTATCACCTCAATATTCATTAAATAATTCAGTAGTTTATCACAAGTTTCTTCCCGTTACAATAATCCTCTTGCAGAAAATAATAATTGTGCTATACTTACATCTGTTCGTTCAGAACTATCCTGATTGAAACCTGGCGATTATATTGTTTGTCAATGATAATGCCGATCTTTACAGGCACCTGTCCTTTGCCTCGGTCGGCGGATTTTTCGGAGGATATGCCATTCTCTGCCGCAGCGGGGTACTCGCCAGCGCCCAGACAATGAACCTTCTGGAGCTTACGATAAACGCGCTGCGCGGCGACGGACTTGCCGTGCTGCTGCATATAGGCGCTCTGCTGATATATGTTGCGGGAACGATGATGACGGTGCTCCTGCCGCACTTTTTCGGCGTTAATATGCGCAGAGCGGTGCCGCTTATTGATGCTCTTGCCTGTGCCGTCCTGTGCTTTATCCCCGCCGATGCGAATGTCCTACTTGCGCTGTACCCTATATTCTTCGCAATGAGCGTGCAGTGGAGCACCTTTTCCGGCGCAAAGGGCTTTACAAGCTCGACTATTTTTTCCACCAACAACACAAAGCAGGCCTCGCTTGCCCTTGCACAGTATATAAGCGACGGCGACCGCGTGCACTTTAAAAAGATGAAGTTCTATCTCTTTACGCTGTTGGCCTTCCACCTCGGCGCGGCAGCTGCGTTTTTTGCCGTGAAGCTTATGGGAACGCAGGGCGCATGGGTCAATATCCTCCTTGCCGCTTTTGCATACACCATGGTCGTGTGCGAGGACAGCTACCTCAGCCGAGTCGAGGACGAGGATAAGGAAGAGGAAATTGCATAAGCAATATAAAAAAACACCCTGTAGCTACAGAGTGTTTTTTTCATATATAGCTCAGATTATCAGACCGTATTTATCGCACAGGGGCAAGAGCTCGTTTTCGCCGAGGCTGCCCTCGTACAGGGCGCGGCCCTGATATACGCGCAGTGCCGACTCCAAAACGGAGGCATCGTCGCAGACTATGCACAGGGGCTTGTTTATCATGTACTGGTAGTCGGCAAACAGATCAACATCCTCCCAGCCCGTGAGCCTTATTGCGACCATCGCATCGTCCGAGTCAAGCTCGTCTGCAAGCGTGTCCTCAAGCTCGTCCGATACATCGAGAACCTTACCGTGCCGTGCATCGGCAGGGAGGTACATGGGCTCCTTTTCGGTCGAGGCGGGAAGCATGTCGCTGTGCTCCGGCGCGGGGTGGGCAAATTTTGCGCCCCTTAGAGCTTTATTGAGCGCAGCAATGTGCTCGCTCGTCGTGCCGCAGCAGCCGCCGAATATCGCAACGCCCGCATCGAGCATGGGCTGCACGAAGGCCGTGAACTCCTCCGGCGGGCAGTCGTACACGGTCTTGCCGTCAACTATCTGCGGCATACCGGCGTTGGGCTTTGCAATGAGAGGCACGCGGGCAAACTCGCGCAGGCGCTCAAGCTGCACGAGCATCTGCTCGGGGCCTGCCGAGCAGTTGAGGCCGAAGGCGCTTATGCCCATGCCCTGCAAAACCGTGAGCGCCGCCGTCACATCAGTGCCGGAGAGACTGCGCCCCGTGTCGTCGCAGGTGAAGGTCACTAATATCGGCTTATCGCTCACGCTGCGCACGGCAAGCACAGCCGCACGCGCATCGGAAAGCGTCATCATCGTCTCTATAACGAACAGATCGACTCCGGCCTCCTCGAGTCCGGCTGCCTGCTCTGTGTAGATATCCACGAGCTCCTCAAACGAGGCCTCACCCAGAGGTGCGAGAAACATGCCGGTAGGCGAGATATCACCCGCTACCCAGGCTCTGCCGCCGGCGGCCTTTTTTGACAGCTCCGCAAGGCGGCGGTTATACTCTGCCGTTTTGTTGAAAATGCCGTGCTCTTCGAGCTTGCGCCTGTTCGCGCCGAAGCTCGGCGAGTACAGGACATTGCTTCCGGCCTCAACGTAGCTGCGCTGGATCTCTACTATGCTGTCAGGGTTTTCGAGCACCCACTGCTCGGCGCTCATATCGCCGGTGTAGCCGCGCTTTTGCAGCTCCGTGCCCGTTGCACCGTCAAGGATAAGAGGAAAACGGATCTCCATAAAAATAACCTCCGCAGTAAATTCAAAATGTCATGCTTCCGGCAAACGCATCGGCAAAATCGCTCCGGCCGGAGAGCTCTATATAATTGCAGCCCTGCGCGATATCCCGCATCCTGCCGAGCTTTTCGGGATCGAGCGCCGCCATGGACGCTCCGGCAAGAGATGTGTTTCCGGGATTGCAGAGTTTATCGCTCAAAATGTCCGGCAGCATACCGAGCCTTGCGGCGCTCGCGGGATCGAGATAGCTCCCGAAGCCGCCGGCAAGGTACACCCCGTCAAGCTCTGCTGCGCTCATGCCCTCCGCATCGAGCAGCACCTTTATGCCCGCCGCTACCGCAGCCTTTGCAAGCTGAAGGCTGCGCACATCCTGTGCAGTGAGATAAACCTTGTTTGTCAGGTGAAAAATGCCGTTGCCGTTTTCGTCGCGTGTAAGATACCGGCGCATTTGCTCCGGCGCATCCTCCGGCGGAAGAAGTCTGCCGCCCTCGTCTATGCAGCCGAGCGTAAGCAGAGCTGCTGCAAGGTCTATAAGTCCCGAGCCGCACAGGCCGCTCGGAGCGGCGCTGTCGATAAGGTCGTACAGAAATCCGCCGTCATAGCGCACATGGCTCACAGCACCCTCAACTGCGGCCATGCCGCAGCTTATGCCCGCTCCCTCAAAGGCCGGACCCGAGGCGACGGCGCAGCAGCGAAAGCCGCCCTTGCCGCCGAGAGCCATCTCGCCGTTTGTGCCGATATCGAGGAACAGGTAGCGCCCGTCCCTTTCGCACAGACCCGATGCCAGAAGTCCGGCGGTGATATCGCCGCCGACGTAGCCTGCAACGCAGGGCGCGTAGTACAGGGGAGCGCCGAGGAGCGTATCGTCAGGCTCGCCGTAAAACAGCGTATACGGCGTAAACGGTGCAAGCGCTATGCTCTTGACCGGCAGGCACGCAAATATATGCTGCATGACCGTGTTTCCTGCAAGCACAGTGTGCCTCAGCTCACTTTTATCCCGTGCGCAGCTGTCCAGCGCCGAGCCTATCATATCCGAAACCTGCCCGCGTATGATGCGCGACAGCTCATCGAGCCCGTCGGGGCAGTCTATCGTATGCTGTATGCGGCTTATGACATCGCCGCCGTAGGCAGCCTGTGCGTTCCATGCGCTCAGCGTAGCCTCCTCGCGTCCTGAGCCGAGATCGTACAGCCTCACCGCGACCGTCGTTGTGCCCAGATCGACAGCGGCGGCGCAGCCGGACGCTTTACCGGCTGTGTGCTTTATCTCGGCTGTCTGCGTAAGTATCCTGCCGGCACCTCTGTCGGGCAGCAGGACCTCGTCGCCATCTGACACAACGGCGCGGCAGGCAAGGCGCTGCACGCCGTTTATCACAACTCGGCACTTGCCGCATTTGCCCCTGCCTCCGCAGGCGGCGGGGAGGGTGAAGCCGTTTCTTCGCAGCGCCGAGAGCAGCGGAGAGCCCGCTTCGGCTTCAATATCAAAACTTTTGCCGCCGAGCAGCACCCGAACGCTTGACACGACCCATCCCCCTTAATATAATAATGTAATATAATTTTTAGCAGTAAGTTCATGCTTTGTCAAGAGGCTGAGGACATATGACGGATATTCTTACGCTTGCACGGGAAAACGGCTTTTCGTACATTGGCTTTGCCGATATGTCGGCACTCACGCCGCTGGAGGATGTGCGGAAGATGTGCTCCTCGGGCCGCTGCGGAAAATGGAACACGAACTGGGTCTGTCCGCCCGCCTGCGGCAGCATCGAGCATGCGCGGCGGCGCATAGCGCAGTATAACAAATGCCTGCTCGTGCAGACTGTCGGCGGGCTTGCCGACGAGTTTGACTACGAAGCCATGCAGAGCACCGCCCAGACGCACAAAAAGCGCTTTTCTGACTTTGCAAGACAGTCGAGAATGCTGTATCCCGACTGCCTGCCCCTCACGGCGGGAGCCTGCACGATATGCGCAAAGTGCACCTATCCGGACAAGCCCTGCCGCTATCCGTCCAAGCGCCTTTCCTCCATGGAGGCCTTCGGACTTTTTGTCAGCGATATATGTGTCCGCTCGGGACTGAAATATAACTACGGACCGTGCACGATAGCCTATACCTCGTGCCTGCTTTATTCTGAGGAGTGAAATTCTATGCAGACTGCAAAGGAAATTTTTCTTGAAATGTTAAAGCCCGACGCTCAGCCGGAGCGTCAGCTCAAGCAGTACGAGGCGCTGCATATGTGCCTTTACGATCCTATAAACGCATACCTCAGAGGAAACCGCAGGCGCGGCAGTGTGAGCGTTGACCGCTGGGGCACGACCATAAGCTTTCCCGAGGACGCGCCCGGCGCAATGCCCTTAAATCACGGCGATCTTGCCGTGTGCAGAGACGTAACGCGCTGGAGGGAAACCGTGCACGCGCCGGATCTTGAGCATAACTGCACCGAGGGCTGGGAGGAGTGCCGCAAAAAGGCGCGTGAGGCCGCCGGAGACGAGCAGCTCGTCGCGGGCTTTATGGGCACGGGCATATTCGAGCAGTGCCATTTCCTCATGGGCTTTGAGACGACGCTCACCAACCTCTACGAGCATCCAGACGAGATGCACGAGCTTATAGAATACATTACCGAGTACCGCCTGCGCTATGTGAAGATGCTCATAGAAAATCTTCATCCGGATGTAATATTCTCGCACGACGACTGGGGCACGAGGGATGCCCTGTTCATGAAGCCGGATATGTGGCGCGAGTTTTTCAAGGAGCCCTACCGCCGTTTCTACGGCTATATCCGCTCACAGGGCTGCGTTGCCCTGCACCATTCGGACTCATATCTTGTCCCGATAATTGACGACATGATCGAGCTCGGCATTCAGGTCTGGCAGGGCACTCTGCCGGAGAATGATATACCCGCCCTGCAGCACCATATCAAGGGCCGGCTCGTCCTCATGGGAGGCATGGGAGCTGCGATAGACAGGGAGGACTCAAAGCCTGAGGAGATACTTGCCTATGCGCGGAAAACGCTCAGGGACTGCTGCCCTGGCGGACATTTTATCCCGTGTATAACCTACGGCGTGCCCGGCTCTGTTTTCCCGCATGTGGATAAATATATAAATCAGGCGATCGACGAGTATAACGCGCAGCTTCACGTTCCCGCCTTCGATCTGCCGCCGGTGCCGCGCCGTGTGCTCGGCGAGAGCGCCGCTCCCACTGAGGGAAAAAAGCCCGCGAGCGAGGAGCCCGCCGGCGACAGTGTGCTTGACCGCATAAGCGCGGCGCTGTGCCGCGGCCAGCAGAAGAAGCTGCTCGCGCTGTGTCAGGAGGCGCTCGACGAGGGGCTTTCCGCGCAGGATATACTCTCCGGCGGCCTCGTAAAGGGTATGAACAGGCTCGGCGACGATTTTTCGGCAAACCGTGTTTTCGTTCCCGAAATGCTCATCGCGGCACGCTGCATGTCGGCGGCTACCGCACTTTTAAAGCCGCATATGATAGGCGAGGGAGGACAGAACGCCAGCGTAGGCAGCGCAGTTATAGGCACTGTGCGCGGCGATATGCACGATATCGGCAAGAACCTCGTCAAGATCATGATGGAGGGCAGCGGCATCGAGGTCTACGACCTCGGGACAGACGTTCCGGCCGAGAGCTTTATAGATGCTGCCATTGAGCACGGCTGCGGTATAATAGCCTGCTCGTCGCTGCTGACAACGACGATGAACGAAATGCGCCGCGTTGTGTCGCTTGCCAAGGAAAGGAATATTCGCGATAAGGTCAGCATACTTGTGGGCGGCGCACCGATAAGCCAGAGCTTCTGCGACGAGATCGGCGCGGATGTGTACACCGAGGATGCAGGCGCGGCAGCCCGCGCAGCAGTGGAGATACTCAAGGCATGTCAAAGCAGCAGATAAGAGACGAAAACCGGCAGCGCGTCATAGAGACTGCGCAGGCTCTGTTCATAGACGAGGGGGTCGCGGTCACAAGCATAAACCGCATTGCAAAGGAGGCCGGCCTGACTCCTATGTCGGTCTACCGCTATTTCGGAACGAAGGACGGTCTTGTTATTGCCGCGTGGCGTGATGCGCTCACGAAATTTTACGAAAGATTCATGCAGCGGTACACGGAGCGGGTAAAGGGACTGCACACGGGCTTTGAAAAATATACCGCCTGCATGGACGAGTATACCGATACCTACACCGAGATGCCGAAGTGGTACGCCTACACGCGGGAAATGCTCAGCTACGCCATGGAGGAGAATATTGAGACAGAGCTCAATATCAGAGACGTGTTCTGGCAGTTTGCCGACAGGGAGATACCGATACCGGCGCTGATAGCACTGCGCGAGGGAATAGACGACGGCTCGATACGCGCAGATATAGATATACACATGATATATCAGATACTCATAAACGCCTACACGGGGACGAATATCTATGATGGCACGGAGTTTGCGATCGACCCCGTTGAGACTCTGCGCACCTCCTCGAAAATTATCGCAAATTACATAAAAAACGACAAGTAAATTTATGTGATTTATACAAAGGTGAAATTATGACTAAATATTTCGGGATTTAAGTAACAAAAGATGCGGAAATGTATTCGGGATTTGATAAAATTCAGTCAAACAGAAAAACGTTTCCGCACAAATTTTTTTAGCCGTTAATGTTAGTACCTATAACAATAACGGCTGTGGGAGAAAAATATTTGATGCAGGAGTGATATAAATGAAGCACGGCATAAGTGAGTGCATACCGTTCTGGGACTTGCTGAGCGAAAGGCAGCAGAGCCTGCTTCGGGACAACGCGATCTTCCGCAGCTACGGCAGAGGAGAGCATGTTGTTTTCCGAACGGTCAAAAAGGACGGCATAATCTTTGTGCTCGAGGGAGGACTCAGGGTTTACCTCGCCTCGGATTCGGGACGGGAGATCACGCTGTTCCATCTGAAAAAGGGCGATGCATTCAGCATCATGACCGTTGACAAGGCTCTTGAAACGGATGTTATACCCTGCCTTCAGGCGGACGCTGCGACGCAGCTTGCGTATTTGCAGAGGCAGAGCCTGTCGGAGGTCGCACGCGACGAATGGCGTATGTCGCTGTTTGTCTACGAGACCTGCGCCAAAACGGCACAGGCGATACTAAACAACATTTCGTACTTCGTATTCAACGATCTGCGGCACTGTGTGGCGCGTGAGCTCATCGAGAAAAGCCGCGGACTGAAAACAAGAACGGTCGTTGTGACGCATGAGGAGATAGCAAACAGCCTTGGCACGACGCGAGTCGTTGTGAGCAGGGAGATCGACAAGCTGCGCGATCTCGGCATAATAGAAACCGGCAGGGGAAGGATAATGATCCTTGACCGTCAGGCTCTTGAAGAATTTGCAGGACAATAATCTCTCTCCGTACCTTATCCTCCATCTTGGCTGCTGCGGCGGGAAGCTGCCGCAGCAGCGTCCCAAGCCCGAAAAGACGGTATTGCGTATGTATTATTTCATAGGTGCAAAATGCGTCGGCTGCGGAGGCTGCCATTCAAAATGCCCCGTTAACTGCATCGACGCTGGCAAAAAGCCAATGCTTATCGACCAGAGCAGGTGCACCGGCTGCGGAGCCTGCTATCTTGCCTGCCCACTGCGGGCCATAGAAAAACGCCGGAGTCCCAAAATGTAATTTACTGCACCATGTGCAGACAAAATAAAATTTTAGGAGGAATAATAATGTATTACAGCAGCGGTAACTATGAGGCATTTGCCACACCGAAGAAGCCGGAAGGCATTGAAAAGAAATCAGCTTACATAGTCGGCACCGGCCTTGCGGGTCTTGCAGCGGCCTGCTTCCTTATCCGCGACGCACAGATGCCCGGCGATCACATCACCCTTTTTGAGCACCTGCCCCTCGCAGGCGGCTCCTGCGACGGCATTTACGACGCGACCAAGGGCTTTATCATGCGCGGCGGACGCGAGATGGATAACCATTTCGAGTGTATGTGGGATCTGTTCAAATCCATTCCCTCTATCGTAAATCCCGGCGAGACGATTTTCTCCGAGTACTATCATCTGAACAAGGAGGACCCGAACTTCTCCCTGTGCCGTGTGACCGAAAAGCAGGGTCAGGATGCGCACACCGACAGAAAGTACGGCCTTACTCCGGGCGCTGCGACTCAGCTGCTGAAGCTGTTCATGGCCACCAACAAGTCCCTCGAGGATAAGAAGATCGACGACGTGTTCGACGATGAGTTCTATCAGACCAACTTCTGGACCTACTGGCAGACCATGTTCGCATTTGAAAAATGGCACTCCGCGCTTGAGATGAAGCTTTACCTTCAGCGCTATATCCATCATATCGACGGACTGCCCGACCTGAGCGCACTGCGCTTTACGCGCTATAACCAGTATGAATCCATGATCCTGCCCATGTGCAAGTACATTACCGACCACGGCGGCAAGATCCTTTACGATACGACCGTAACCAACATCGTCTGCGACTGCACTCCCGAGAAGAAGGTCGCAAAGAAGATAGAATACACTCAGGGCGGCGCAGAGAAGGTCATAGACCTCACCGAGGACGATCTCGTCATCTGCACAAACGGCTGTCAGGGCGACGCTTCGGCATACGGCGATCAGACCCATGCTCCCGTCCTGAACATCAAAAACGGCGAGGGCCCGTCCATAGAGATGTGGAAGAAGATCGCAGCTCAGGATCCGGCATTTGGCCGCCCCGAGAAGTTCTTCGCCGGCATCAAGGAGACCTCTTGGGAATCCTGGACCGTCGATACCGCAAACAAGCAGATACTCGACGCTATCCAGAAGATATGCAAGCGCGACCCGCTCTCCGGCAAGGTCGTCACCGGCGGTATCGTGACCTGCCGCGATTCGAGCTGGCTCGTGAGCTGGACGATAAACCGTCAGGGTCAGTTCCAGGAGCAGCCCTCCGATCATTGCCTTGTCTGGGTCTACGGCCTCAACTGCTGGGACGATGAGGGCGACTTCATCAAAAAGCCCATGTACCAGTGCACCGGCATCGAGCTTGCAGCCGAGTGGCTGTATCACATCGGCATTCCCGAGGATCAGATCATGGAGCTTGCTGCAAACGAATGCAATACAACTCCCTGCATGATGCCTTACGTCACCACCTTCTTCATGCCCAGAGCGGAGGGCGACCGCCCCAAGGTCGTTCCCGACGGCTCTGTAAACCTTGCATTCGTCGGCCAGTTTGCCGATACCCCGCGTGACACGGTGTTCACCACCGAGTATTCTATCCGCACCGGCATGGAAGCGGTCTACACGCTGTGCAATGTCGATCGCGGCGTTCCCGAGGTCTGGGGCTCGGTGTACGATGTGCGCGATCTGCTGTACGCCACGAGCAAGCTCCTCGACGGCAAGAAGCCGGCAGAGTTCCTGCTCCCGTCGATCATGCCGCTGCTCGGCCTGCTCAAGGAGCCTCTGACCAACAACGTTGTTGTCGATCTGCTCAAGAAGTACGGCATCGTATAAACCCAAGTCAGTGTTGCCCCCAGCTTGCTGCGGTGGGCGGATGAATGCTTCAGCATCCACCCGCAGGCAAAGCGGAGGTTCAGGGTGCGGCTCTCCCACGCCGCACCCGTTTTATATGCAAAAAAATCGGGGCAGCCGTTGAGGCTGCCCCGAAAGCTGTTTGCTGCCTATTTGCTTTTGACGTAGTAATTCATCGGGTGGACCATGTACTCATTGTACGGGAACTGGTCGGTGGTGACGTAGCCTGCCGGCGCGTCAATGAGCTGAGGGATACGGTTTACGAGCGTCGCGCAGGTGAGCTCCACCGTTGCCGGCTGATTTACGATGCAGGTCGTTTCCGGCTCACCGTACAGAGTCCAGACATTCTTGTCGGTCTCCTCGGGATTATAGATCTTGCCGACGCACTCGGTGACGAGGGTGATGCCCTCCTCAGTCTCGGTGGTCACGATGGCGCGCATGCCTGTAGCGTCGCCGGCCTTGACGACCATGCCGAGCGTTTCGGACTTGAGATCCTCCTTATCGACGCAGGGAATGCACTTCTGCGTCTGCGAGGTGATGTGCAGTCCCATTTTGCTGCACAGCCAGCCGTTCTGGTTCCACATATACGAGGGAACATACCTGCCGCTCTCGACGAGCTCCTTCATTTCATCCGACGGAGTTTCGTTATAGCAGCCGATGGTCTTATTAAACTCGTCGATCGTCAGCCCCGCGCCGTGCCCCTCGGCAAGCGCCACGCCATAGTCCTCGACATTGTACCAGCTGCTGCCCTCGATCTTCGTGATCTTGTGCGAGGAACCGGCAAGGTTCGTGACCATTGTGCCCCAGTACAGGTCACAGTAGCCCACGCCCGTGAGCGTGCAGCCGCCCTCCTTGGCAAGCTTGTCGAGCTTTGAGGTGAGAGCGGGGGAGGAGTTCCACGGGTACAGAGCCTCCTCACAGGTGGTGATGGCGTTAACGCCGTGCTTTGCGCAGATGGTGAAAATGTCCTCGAGCTCGGCTACCGTGCTGCGCGTTGCTATGATGCAGACATCCGGCTTGAGCTCGGCAATGCGCCTGTCGGCATCCGCGGAATTTTCGACGGTCACTCCCACATGGGGGAAGCCTCCGCCGATTATCTCGGAGACATCTTTGCCGATATGCCCCTTGTTGCGGCAGAATGCGCCGACCAGCTCGCCGTCGTGCTCGATGACATAGCGCATAAGATAGCGGCTCATCTTGCCTGCACCGTACTGAACAACTCTGACTTTGCGATCCATTATAATTGCCTCCTTGTTTTTTTGAAAATGGTTAGTTTTTTAACAACCTTACAAGGCTATTATACAGATTATTGCCGCTATAAAGTCAAGTTTATTCTGTATGCGCAAATTAGCCAAAAAATCGCACCGGGATTTGTATCTTATAGAACATGCTCCGCCGGTCAAACGAGAGCATGGGAAGATCGACGATGACCTCGCACAGGTAATCGCCGCATATCTCGCAGCCTCTTGTCTCAATATATTGAAGAAGCCTTTTCATGTTCTCGGCCTCTCTGCCTGCATCATCGGAGCACAGGCAGACATAGGCCGAGGCGGGTATGCACTCGGCTTCCTCGGACCTGTCCACGAAAACGAATACCTCGTCGGAAAACAGCTCGCCCGAATCAAGCCGAGGTCTGCGCACAATGGTGCCGATATTGCTGAAAAAAGACAGCGGCATATTGTTTGAAACAAGCTGCGATTTCAGCTGCCTGAGCATACATTCGTAGCCGCTTTCGTCCTGCTCAAAATAGTTCAGCTCGCTTTTATGGCAAAAAATATAGCGTTCGGGGATAAATTCGACGAAAATCTCGCCGTTTTTGGGCATGGCATCATAGCGGCGGTAGTTGTTCAGCGTCCGCGTTATGGCAGCCCGCGAGCGTTCAAGCTGTAAAATGCGCTCGTCTATGCTCGCTGACTGAGCTTCGAGCAAACCTTGAAGTGCGGCAGGGTCGTTTGCATCAAAAAAGCTCTTGATCCGGCGCAGGGTCATGCCGTATACCTTCATGTTCTGAATGAGGTCGAGCTTGGCCGACTGCGCAATGTGATAATATCGATAACCCGTTGAAGGATCAACAAAGTGAGGGGTCAGCAGCCCTTCCTTGTCATACAGTCTGAGCGTCTGCTCACTTATGTGGTTAAGCTCCGCCATCTGTCCGATCGACAGCTTTTGAAGATCCATAAAACTCTCCTCCTGCTATAAGGTTTAAGTAGAGTATATGTCATAAAAGCGCGAAGGTCAAGCGGAGGGGGGAGGTGAGGCTAAGAGTTTTTCTTATTACCCGAAGGCTTGCGCATGAGGCATCAAGAGCCTCGTATTCGGAATCAGAGATGTAATTGGTTCTGTGCAGAAGCTCGAGTCAGTATCCTGTTTCGTTGGCCTCTTTAAGTGCTATCTGTAGCCGCGCAATGAAATCAGCCTTTCCGTGGGCATATTGAGCTTCGCGGATATTTGCTCCGATAGAAGTGCCGCTGCGGCCTATCTGGCCGGAAATTATTGATTCGTGTTTTAATTTGAGCGATTTTACAAGCTCTATAATAGCAACGGCAAAGTCAACGGATTGAACGGATAGCTTATCGTTTCTCATAATGCTTTCCTCCGACAAAAACGAAGACGTTTTACTAATGAAGCAATGAAGCAGCTTGCTGGCGCAAGCAATGAAGATAAGACGCATCTGAGCCATCGCATACCGAGGACAAACATCATCGCTTCATAAGCAAAGCGACTTCATCAGCGCGTCAGCGCGTCTTAATTCAAAAAAGCGGTTATCCATCGGATAACCGCTTCAGACTGTCAAAGAACTATGGAAAATAGGCGTAATGGGTAGAATCCAATACGCAGC
>CAVGXR010000062.1:0-15425 GCA_963633225.1 Collinsella aerofaciens | reverse complement strand
GCTTCTTTGCGCCGCAGCGCTCGCAAACGCCGTTTTTGTACGAGTGGCCGAGTGCCTTGACCTCTTCGCAGCCGGTGAGGACCTTGTCGCAGACGGAGCACTTTGTGCCGGCGGTGGAGCCAGCGGTGGTGCAGGTAGCATCAACAGCCTCTACATCAACGGTCTTGTGGCCGAGTGCGGAGGTTTCTTTCTGTGCAACAAGAACCTTATCGCAGACCGAGCAGTGCTTACCCTCGGTCAGGCCGGTCTTCTCGCAGGTAGCTGCAACCGCAGCATCAACGACCTCGGTGTGGCCGAGTGCAGGGGTTTCTTTCTGTGCAACAAGAACCTTATCGCAGACCGAGCAGTGCTTACCCTCGGTCAGGCCGGTCTTCTCGCAGGTAGCTGCAACCGCAGCATCAACGACCTCGGTGTGGCCGAGTGCAGGGGTTTCTTTCTGTGCAACAAGAACCTTATCGCAGACCGAGCAGTGCTTACCCTCGGTCAGGCCGGTCTTCTCGCAGGTAGCTGCGACTGCTGCATCGACAGCTTCGGTGTGGCCGAGCGCGGGGATTTCTTTGCCCTTTACGACTTCATTGCATACGGTGCATGTGCCATCTCCAGTATAGCCTTTTTCGGTGCAGGTTGCAGCCTTAGCGCCGACAGGATCACCCAGAATGTGATCTATCTTCTCAAGCACTGTTCCAGCCTTTACAAGTTTGTTGCAAACAGTGCAGACCTCATCACCACTGTAACCGGTTGCTATACATGTTGCTTCTTTGGCATTCTTAATCTCAGTCTTGTGGCCAACTGCCTTTACATAGTTGTCCGTATAGCTAAGGCCGCAGGAGCAGGTGTAGGTGGTGTAGCCCTGAACCTCGCAGGTAGGTGCGGTGACAACTGCGGTGTACTTATCGGAGGTCACGCTGCCGGAGGCACTCGGGACATCTATCCTATTTTCTGAGCAATTAACTGCCATGGCATTACTGAGAGTTATAGAAACCTCACCGTCGGCCTTGTCAAGAACCTTGAACTTAAGCTTTACCAGAACGCCATTCTCCGATATATCTTCTTCTTCGCCATAATTCCAGACAGCTGTTGTACCAATTTCCCAGCCGGTAGCAAACGAGCCGTCGCCCTTAGCTTTTCCGACATATTCGAGCTTGGTCTTATCGTAATTTAAATCGAACTGAATTGCCCAAATACCCGGGTTATTAGATATGCTTACAGGAACTTCAACCGTGTCTCCGTGCTTTGCCGTCACAGAGCCGACAGACAGTGTCGGTGTACCGTCGGCAAATACTGCCGCTGCCGGCATGATGGTCAGAACCATACACAAAACAAGCAGCAAACTCAATACGCGCTTTTTCATTTACTTTCTCCTTTATTTTGCATTTTTATTTACGCGCCTTGTCAAGGCGGGCGCTACAGCACATCGCTCCGGCGCAGGGCTCAGAGCTTCCCTATTCTCTCACGCAGGATATATAATATCATTTCTACTAATTACTGCAATAATATCAGATTATATGCGACATTTCAAGAGCCTTTATCGAATATTTTACAAATTTCATTGTCCGCTGCCTTTGGGCTTTGTATTTGTATCGTATTGTATCTGATATTTATCATTATGGTATAGCATTGTTTATGCTGAATGTGCTGTTCTGGCATTTAAAATGCAAGAAAAAAAGCAAAAAGCTCCCCGTGAACAATCACGGGGAGCAGCAAGCTAAATTCAGTTCAGATTACTTTGCGGCCTTTGCCTTCTCGCACAGAGCGGTGAAGGCAGCGGGATCGTGGATCGCGGTCTCGGACAGCATCTTGCGGTTCATGTCGATGCCGGCGAGCTTCAGGCCGTGCATAAAGGTGGAGTAGTTCATGCCGTTTGCCTTGCATGCAGCGCTGATACGGGTGATCCAGAGCTGGCGGAAGTCGCGCTTTTTCTGCTTGCGGCCTACATATGCGTAGCGGCCGGACTTCATCATCTGCTCCTGAGCCATCTTGTAGTGGCGGGACTTGTTGCCCCAGTAGCCCTTTGCCAGACCAAGTATCTTGTTTCTATGTTTACGGGTCATCATTGCGCCCTTAACTCTTGCCATTTGTAATTCCTCCTATCAGTAACAGTCAGCCCTTAATTATTTGTAAGGGATCATCTTTTTGATGGTTGCCGTGTTGGTAACGTCAGCAATCGCGCCGGAACGCAGACGACGGCAGCGTTTGGTGTCCTTCTTAGTGAGGATGTGGCTCTTGTATGCATGAGCGCGCTTTACTTTACCGGTCTTGGTGAGATTGAATCTCTTCTTAGCACCGCTATGGGTCTTAAGTTTAGGCATAGTTATTTTCTCCTTCCGTATGCTGCTATTATCAGAATATTCTCTGTAATAACCTGTCAGTTATTTTCCTCCGCCTTAGCTGCGGCCTCAGCCTCAGCCTTCTTTTTGGCGGCTTCTTTCTGTGCCTTCTTGACTGCCGCGGCAGACTTCGGGGACAGGAACATGGACATATTGCGTCCTTCAAGCTTGGGGGGCTTATCAAGGTTTGCAACCTCTTCGCACCTTGCGGCGAAGTCGCGCAGGATGACCTCACCCAAATGAGTGTGCGCCATTTCTCTGCCGCGGAAGCGGATCGAGACCTTGACCCTGTCGCCGTCGGCAAGGAACTTGAGCGCGCTCTTGAGCTTTGTGTTCAGGTCGTTTTCGCCGATGCCGGGAGACATGCGGATCTCCTTGACCTCCATGACACGCTGGTTCTTCTTGGCTTCCTTTTCGCGCTTGGACTGCTCAAAGCGGTATTTGCCGTAGTCCATGATCTTGCAGACGGGGGGCTTCGCCATCGGGGATATCTTGACCAGGTCAAGTTCCTTTTCCTCCGCAATTTTCATGGCGGCCTCCGCAGACATTATTCCAAGCTGCTCGCCGTCGTCACCTATAACGCGTATTTCCTTGTCGAGGATCTCTTCATTGATCTCATGATTCACGCTTGCGATTGTTAAACACCTCCATAATGCAAAAAACGGATGCCTTACAGCATCCGCGCAGACAAAGCCCCGTGTGGGGCAATGCTATTGACCGAAGCGCGCCTTCTGCGGCTTGGTGAGGTCGGGGATGCCGTACCTACTTTGTTTTTAGCTTTATTAATATACCAGCACTTTTATGCATTGTCAAGATTTTTTTGAAATTTTCACGGCGGAGGCGCGCTCCGCCGTGTCTGATTCAATCCTTATCTCTGCCGTGGAATGCATAATAGGCAAAATACGCCGCTGCACCGCCCGTGAGCACGCTCCAGACGCTTGCCCAGCTCTGGGAGCGCGGCGCGATGAAATATGAGCCTAAAGCCAGCAGAGCCGCGGACAATATGAGCCCTATTATGCTCAGCGCTCGGCTTGGCTTATGCATTTTCGCGCTCGAGCTCCATGGCGAGCTTTACGATGCGGCTCGTTCCGAGGCGTGTTGCGCCGAGAGCAATGAAGTCCTCCGCGTCCTCGAGCGAGGCGATACCTCCGGCGGCCTTGACCTGAAGCGTATCGGGGCTGAAGCGGCGCAGAAGCTCAACGTCGTGGCGGGTAGCTCCGCCCTTGCTGAAGCCGGTCGAGGTCTTTATGAAGTCTGCGCCGCACTCGGAAACGATGGTGCAAAGGCGCATTTTCTCCTCATCGGTCAGCAGGCAGCACTCGATTATCACCTTGAGCACCTTGCCGAGGCAGGAGCGGCGCACGGCCTTGATATCCTCCGCGACATCCTCCCAGCAGCCATCCTTGACCATGGAGAGGTTTATGACCATGTCGATCTCGTCGGCTCCGTTTGCAACCGCGTCGGCAGCCTCGAACGCCTTTGCCGCCGAGGACATGTAGCCGTTGGGAAAGCCTATGACGGTGCATATCTTCATTCTGTCGCCGACATAGCGCTTTGCTCCGGGCACATGGCAGGGCGGGATGCACACGGACGCGCAGCCGTATTTTATAGCCTGATCGCAGAGCTTTCTGATCTCTGCCTCAGTGCAGTCAACGCGCAGAAGGGTGTGGTCGCAGTAAGATAAAAGTTCTTTTATATCCATGAGCTTTGTTCCTTTCAAAAAAACGTTGCCTCTATTATATTTCATTCCTCCGTCATATTCAAGCGTTTGTGCCTAATATACTCTAACAAAAACTATTGACAAGGACAGGAACGAATATGGATGAAAACACAAGCACAAATTTTGCACGCCTCATAGGGAGCTTGGCCGCGCCGCCTGTATTTTCGCATGCGTCCCGCGGCGAGAGCTTCTATACCTTCCCACTCGAGGTATCGCGGCTGTCCGGCACTGCGGACACCATAAACATCATATCACGCCGCGAGCTTTTGAGCGGCATCGAAGCGTCGGATGTTGAAAAGCTCTGCGTAACGGGCGAGCTCAGGTCGTTTAACAATAAAAGCGGCGAGGGCGCAAGGCTCGTCATAACCGTGTTTGCAAAGGAGATATGTCCCTATGGCGGCGAGGATATGAACCTCATCCGTCTGACGGGCACGCTGTGCAAGCCGCCTAACCTGCGCGTAACTCCAATGGGCAGGGATATCTGTGACCTCATGCTGGCGGTGAACCGCCGCTACGGGCGCTCGGATTACCTGCCGTGCATCACTTGGGGTCTTCGCGCACGCGGGGCCTCGTACTGGGACACGGGCACAACGGTGTCGCTCGAAGGACGCATACAGAGCCGCCGCTACATAAAGCTCGTCGGCGGCGAGCCGGTCGAAAAGACCGCCTTTGAGGTCTCCGTGACGGAGATCGAGGAGGTGTAAAAAATGCTGCACCCATGGGATATGAGTGCAGCCTTTTCATTACCGTTGATCGGCAATATCAATCACATATCGTTAAGGCAGATATCCGCAAGGCTCTCGCGCCTTACTGCGATATAGCTATCTCCGCCGGAAATCATGACTATCGGCGGGCGCGGCACACGGTTGTAGTTTGACGCCATGGAGTAGTTATACGCACCCGTTGTGCACACGGCGACGGTATCGCCGCGCTTTATGCTGTCGGGCAGCAGAATATCCTCCTGAATTATATCACCGCTTTCGCAGCAGCGTCCGACCAGCGAGCAGCGCATCATGCTCTCACCCTCGTGCTCCTGCGCTGCAAAGCAGCTGTGCCGTGCACGGTAGAGTGCAAAGCGGGGGTTATCGCCCATTCCGCCGTCTACGGAAACATAGTTCTTGTATCCGGTTATGCGCTTTACGCCGCCGACGGTGTAAAGCGTCATGCCGGCATCCGCAACTATGGCGCGGCCTGGCTCCATGAGTATGTGCGGCATATCCAGACCGAGGGCTGCGCATTCGTCATTTATTGCCTGCGCGACCTCGCCGATCTTCGTTTCAACGACAAGGTACGGATCATCATCGGCATAGCGCACGCCGTAGCCGCCGCCGAGGTCGAGCTCCCGCGTTGTCATGCCGTAATTATCTCTCATCAGCGCGATAAAGCGCAGCATTATGACGGCAGCACGCTCAAAAACATTCTCGGCGAACACCTGTGAACCGACGTGGCAGTGGAAGCCGGCAAGGTCTATGTGCGGCATGGACAGTGCCCTTGCCGCAAAGGGCTCGGCCTGACCGGTCTCTATGGACACACCGAACTTGGAATCAACGCCGCCAGTTGCCATTGCCTCATATGTATGAGGGTCTATGCCGGGGGTCAGACGCAGCAGCGCCTTCTGGACGACTCCGCGCCGTGCCGCCTCAGCCTCGACTGCATCGAGCTCATCCTCGTTATCTATGACAAAGCAGCCGACACCGCTGTCCATTGCAAAGGCAATATCCTCTGCTGTCTTGTTATTGCCGTGGAAATACGCATTTTCAAGCGGATATCCGGCGAGCTTTGCCGTGTATATCTCGCCCGAGGAGACAACATCTATGCCCATGCCCTCATCGCGCATTATCTCGTAGATTTTTTTAAAGGAATTTGCCTTGCTCGCATAAAGCGCTTTTGAACCTTCACCGAAATGCTTTTCAAATGCCTCGCGGTATACGCGGCAGTTTGCACGCACTCTGTCCTCGTCAATGAGGTACAGCGGCGTTCCGTAGCTTTCGGCAAGCGCCCTGACATCCTGGCCGGCAAAGCGGAGAGCTCCGTCCTCGCCGCGGCTAATGTTTTCGCAGATCATTACAAATTCCTCTTTTTCTACAGTTTTGCCGCATCGCGGCGGCATGCGCGTATTATAGCTAACAGTTTCTTAACATTCAAGCTTTTAAATATATTTTTAAAATATAGCTTTAATATTGTTTGCGTATGAACAGTGTTTCACTTTCTCGGCGGTATTATCTCGATCCAGTAGCCGTCGGGGTCCTCAAGGAAATATATACCCATTCCGGGATTTTCAAAGCATATGCAGCCGAGCGCTTCATGCTTTGCATGAGCCTGTTCCATATCCTCGGCGACGAATGCGAGGTGGAACTCCTGCTCACCGAGATCATAGGGCTTATCTCTGTCACGCAGCCATGTAAGCTCAAGGGTAAAATCGCTCACACCGTCGCCTAGGAAAACCAGCTTATAGCTTCCGTCGGCTGCGTTTTTCTCACGCACCGGCTTTAAGCCAAGCGCCTCATCGTAAAATTTGAGGCTGCGCTCAAGGTCAAACACATTAAAATTAAAATGATTAAATGAAAACATACAGCACCTCCTGCGTTTACTGGCTTACATTTTATTATGTTTCTCCGCGCATTGCAAGCGAAAAAACTTATTGGCATTTGCTCCTGCTTGCTTTATAATGTAAGTTGAATATTATTTTGTGCGGAGATATGACATGAACTATTCTGAGCTCATAGACAAATATGTTCCGGCGGACGATGTTTTTCTGTTCAATACCGGCTGCGCGGAAAAGGCTTGGCTGCTGTTCGGCTGCCATTACATTGACGAGATAAAAATGCACCGCTTTGCGGTCTGGGCACCTAATGCGCAGGAAGTGTCGCTCGTCGGCGACTTCAACGGTTGGGATCCCCTGCACACGCCGATGGAAAAGCGCGGCGGCATATGGTACTGCTTCGTCGAGGGGCTCGTAAACGGCGAGCTGTACAAATACTGCGTGACGACAGCCAAGGGCAGGCGCGTATGGAAATCCGATCCCTTCGCGCAGTGGTCGCAGTCGGGTGTGAACACCGCCTCTATGGTGTGGACAGGCTCGCATATCTGGCGCGACGCGGCGTTCATGAAAAGCCGCGCCGAGAAAAACTGCTTTGAAAGCCCTATGTCGATATATGAAATGCACCTCGGCTCGTGGAAAACGCCGGAGGGCGGCGTGAACTATGCCTCCATTGCGCCGGAGCTTGCACGCTACTGCACCGAAATGGGCTATACACACATCGAGCTTCTGCCGCTCACGGAGTACCCATACCCCGGCTCGTGGGGCTATCAGGTCACAGGCTACTATGCGCCGACGAGCCGCTACGGAACGCCGGACGAGTTTGCCGAGTTTATAGACACCCTGCACAATGCCGGCATCGGCGTTATCATGGACTGGGTCCCCGCACACTTTCCGCGTGACGAGCACGGTCTTGCCGAATTTGACGGCACGCGCCTTTACGAGTGCAAGGAGGAGCGCATGGCCTTGCATCCAGAGTGGGGCACGCTGATATTTGACTACGATATGCCGGAGGTGCAGTCGTTTCTCATATCCTCGGCCTGCTTTTTCTTTGAAAGATACCACATCGACGGTATTCGTGTTGATGCGGTGTCCTCGATGCTGTATCTTAACTATG
Organism: Collinsella aerofaciens; assembly: GCA_963633225.1. Lineage (GTDB taxonomy): Bacteria > Bacillota > Clostridia > Oscillospirales > Oscillospiraceae > F23-B02. Next base: position 7,722 of record CAVGXR010000062.1, on the reverse strand, counting down.
GCCGCAAGGACGGCGAATACACCAAAAACAGCGAGGGCGGCAACATAAATCTTGCTGCGGTCAGCTTTCTGCGCAAGCTCAATACCGCCGTTCTGTCAAGCTTTCCGGGCGCTGTCACTATTGCCGAGGAATCGACCGCATATCCCATGGTGACCATGCCGCCCTCCGTAGGCGGGCTCGGCTTCAGCTTCAAATGGGACATGGGCTATATGCACGATACGCTCGACTATTTCTCTGCCGACCCTCTGTTCCGCAAGGGCTGCCACGATAAGCTGACGTTTTCCATGATGTACGCATTTTCCGAAAACTTCATTCTCGCCTACTCGCACGATGAGGTCGTGCACGGCAAGAGATCAATGCTGGACAAGATGTTCGGCAGCTACGAGCAGAAATTTGCGACCCTGCGTGCACTGTATGGCTATCAGTTTGCCCATCCGGGCAAGAAGCTCTGCTTCATGGGCTCGGAGTTCGGGCAGTTTATCGAGTGGAACTATCAGCAGGAGCTCGACTGGCTGCTTCTGGACTACCCCATGCACGAGAAGCTGCGCGAATATTACGCGGCGCTCAATGCGCTCTACCGCTCCTGCCCCGCGCTGTATGAGATAGACAAATCATGGGACGGCTTCAAGTGGCTCAACGTCAACGATAAGGCCCTCAGCTCCATTGCCTTCCTGCGCTCGGCAAAGCCCGACAGCTCAAGCTATCTCGTCTGCGCCTGCAACTTCATTCCCAATGTGCATAAAAGCTTTGTTATCGGTCTGCCGCAGCGCGGAACGCTCAGAGAGCTCCTGTCGAGCGACGATGTGAAATTCGGCGGCATCGGTTTACATAACGCAAAAACAATACACAGCCGCGACACCGGCTTTGATGAGCATCCCTACAGTGCAGTCATCGATCTTCCCCCGCTGTCGGCTGTTTATTTTGAATACATTCCGGAAAGGGTGACTTATAAAAATGAAAAAGCAGTTCAAAAGCATACTAAATGAAAAGGGCCGGAAGGAGCTGCCGAATATTTTGCTTGCGGCGGCTGAATGCGCTCCGCTTTCAAAAACAGGCGGCCTTGCCGACGTTGTCGGAACGCTGCCGAAGTCGCTCAAAAAGCTCGGCTTCGACGCGAGGGTCATCACTCCGTACCACCGCTGCATAAAGGACAGGTACGCCGACCGTGTCGAGCATATGTTCGATTTTTATGTAAACCTCGGCTGGCGCACTCAGTACTGCGGCATCGAGCGTCTCATGCTCGATGATGTGTGCATCTATCTTGTTGACAGCGAGTTTTACTTCGGCGATAAGATATACCGCGGCGGTCAGGCCGAGGGCGAGCAGTATGCCTTCTTTAGCCGCGCCGTGCTCGATGCCATACCCAACCTCGGCTTCACCCCCGAGATCGTCCACTGCAACGACTGGCACACGGCCATGCTGCCGATGCTCGCAAAGACGCAGTACGGCGGCGCTATGCAGGCCTCCCTGCGCTGGCTGCTGACGATACACAACATTGCGTATCAGGGCAAATTCGGCTTTGACTACGTTCAGGATCTGCTGGGCGTTGAGGATAAATACTACACGCCGGAGTTCATGGAGCTTAACGGCTGCGCAAGCTTTCTCAAGGCCGGCTGCGTGTTTGCCGACAGAATAAACACCGTCAGCCCCAGCTATGCCGAGGAGATCAAAACCGAGTACTTCGGCGAGGGACTCGAGGGTATTCTTTCCGCACGCTCAAACGAGCTGAGCGGCATCATAAACGGCATAGACACCCGCGTGTTCAACCCCTACACAGACCCCGCCCTGCCTGCGAGATATCACAAGGGCAGGCTGAGCGGCAAAAAGTTATGTAAACTTGAGCTGCAGCGTGATTTCGGTCTTGAGCAGCGCGATGAGGCCCCGATATTTGCAATGGTCACGCGAATGACCGAGCAGAAGGGATTTGACCTTGTCGAGCGTATGCTCGATGAGCTCATGCAGTATAACGACATGCAGTTTTTCATGCTCGGCAGCGGCGATAAGGACTATGAGCGCTTCATGCGCGATGCGGAAAACCGCTATAGGGGCAGGCTGTGCGCCTACATAGGCTATAACGAGGCGTTATCGCACCGCGTGTACGCCGGCGCTGATTTTCTGCTCATGCCCTCGCGCTTTGAGCCCTGCGGCCTGTCGCAGATGATAGCCATGCGCTACGGCACGCTGCCCATCGTGCGCGAGACGGGCGGCCTGAAGGATTCTGTAAAGCCCTACAATCAATACACCGGCGAGGGCACGGGATTTTCCTTTTCCGACTTCAACGCGCACGAGATGAAGGACGCTATGCTGCTTGCTCTCGACTGCTACCGTAAGCCGGAGGTCATGCGCTCGCTCATCCGTCAGGCAATGGAGGCCGATTTCAGCTTTGACCGTTCCTCTGAAGAATATGCAATGCTCTATCTATGGATGATCTGACGAGAAGGGCAAGCTGCTATCGTGCTTATGACGAGCACTGGCACGATGGGCGGCTGTACATTGAATATTACGGCGAGAAAAGCTATGAGCTCGTATTTGACGGCACTGTCTGGCAGCCGGCAGACAAGCTGCCGGAGCAGGAGCGGATATATCTAAGCTCCGCTGCCGCTATAGGCGATGCAATGGATAATTGTCTGCGCTGCGGCTGTCCGGCGGAGAAAATTTATGAATTTCTGCCGCCTGACCGCACAGGGCTTATACCGGCCGAGCTGTTTCGTATGCTCATGGACGATATAGGGCTCGGCATTGACAGTGCGATAAGCGCGGTCGTGCACTCGTTCGGAGCGTCTCTTGCCTCGCAGCCGGAGCTCGACTGGCTCTTTGAGCTCCAGCCGAGAACGGCATATCTCGACAAGCTGCTGCGCGATGAGCTTAAGCTGCGCTCTCTGGCTTACCACGACGCATATAACAGCGCGTTCCGCTCACCCGCAGGCGCAGTTGAGGAGGGCACGGAGATAACATTTTCTATCGTCTCCTTCGGCGGGCTTGAATCCGCCGCTCTGTGCGTTTACGGCGACGGCTTCTCGCAGGAGATCTCCATGCAGCGCACCCAGGGCGGCTTTACAGCGCACTTTACGCCCTTCTCCCCTGCCGCGCTGTTTTATAAATTCAGGCTTGACGGCGGATATCTTTGCCCTGACAGCGACGGACACAGCTCACGCCTTGCCGGAGACGGGGACGAGGGCTTCCGCCTTACGGTGTATAAGCGCGGCTTCAAAACGCCCGAGTGGTTCTGCCGCAGCATAATGTATCAGGTCTTTCCCGACCGCTTCGGCTTTTCCGGCGACGGTACGGCGCAGGCCGGTATCGAATATCACCGCAGCCTTGGCCAAACGCCGGAAATGCACGGCAGCATCACAGAGCCTGTCAAGTGGCAGCCTCGGGACGGAGAAAAGGACTACGCTCCCGATGATTTTTACGGCGGCACGCTCAGGGGCATACGGGACAAGCTCCCGTATCTCAAGCAGCTCGGCATCGGAGCATTGTATCTCAATCCCATCGTCGAGGCGCGCTCAAACCACCGCTACGACACCTCAAGCTACGAAAGAGTCGATCCGATACTCGGCAGCGTCGAAGATTATGTAGACCTGTGCAGCGAGGCCGGAAAGCTCGGCATAAGGCTCATAAACGACGGCGTTTTCTCGCACACCGGCGCTGACAGCGTGTATTTTGACCGCTTCGGCAGCTACGGCGGTACGGGGGCACACGCAAGCAGGAATTCGCCCTACTACGGCTGGTTCGACTTCCGCTCCTATCCCGATGATTACCGCTGCTGGTGGGGCTTCAAGGATCTGCCGGAGGTAAACGAGGAGGATGCAAGCTGGCAGGATTATATCATCCGCGGCAAGGACAGCATCGTAAAGCTCTGGCTGCGGCGCGGTGCGGGCGGCTGGAGGCTCGACGTTGCAGATGAGCTGCCGGACGATGTGCTCACGCTAATTCGTGAAGCGGCCAAGTCCGAAAATCCCGACTGCGCCATAATCGGAGAGGTCTGGGAGGATGCGGTGCTCAAGATAAGCTACGGCCACCGGCGCAGCTACGCTCTCGGCGCAGCGCTCGACAGCGTGATGAACTATCCCTTCCGCACGGCGGTGATAAGCTTTGCACGCGGCGATACCGATGCCTTTGCCCTGCGCAATTTTCTGCTTTCGCAGCAGCATAATTACCCGCAGCCAATGTACATGGCGCTTATGAATCTGCTGTCCTCGCACGATGTCGAGCGGCTGCACTCGGCTCTCGGCGCAGACTGTGATCTCAAGGCTCTCGACCGGGCAGCTCAGGCTGCGTTCACGCTCACACCCGAGCAGTCGGAAAAGGCCGAGCGGCTCCAAAGGCTGTGCGCTGCAATACAGTACTGCACGCCCGGCGTACCCTGCCTGTACTACGGCGACGAGGAGTGCCTTGACGGCGCAGGCGATCCCTTTAACCGCGCCCCGTTTGAGCCCTCAGGTTCAGGTTTACATAATTTTTATGCAGAGCTCGGCAAAACGCGAAACGGCAGCGAGGCTCTGCTCTCCGGCAGCGCTGAGTTCTATGCACCTTCACCCGATGTGCTGATGATCCTCCGCAGGGCTGAAAACGAGCGTGTTCTCTGCCTTGTCAACCGCGGAGATAGCGAGTTCCGGCTCAGAGGCTTTGACTTTGCGCAAAACGGAAAATACCATGTACCGCCCTGCTCGGCGGAAATATATAAGTTGACATAATATATAGAGAGGTATAGAGATGGATTACAGCGAGGTTCTCGCAAATGCGAAAAAGAACATAGGCCCTAACTGCAAGGTCTGCCCCGAGTGCAACGGTCTTGGCTGCGGCAATCTTATGCCCGGCCCCGGCTCGAAAGCGCCGGGCAACGGCGCAAACGACAACTGGAAGGCATGGAGAAGCATTAAGCTCAACATGGACACGATCTTTCCCGACGAGCCGGTCGATACGGGCACAGAATTTCTCGGCAGGCAGCTTTCCATGCCGCTGATCACTGCGCCGGTTGGCTCTCTGAAGGCGCAGTACAATCCCACGGACGATATACGCGACTACAACGAGTGCTGTGTCGAGGCAGCCGAAAGCTGCGGCATCGTCACGAGCTTCGGCTGCGGACTTGACCCGCGCCCGTTCCCGCACGGCTGCCGAATAAGCAAGGAGCACGGCGGCATAGCGATACCTGTCATTGATCCGCTGAATATGGAAAGCGTCATGGAAAAGCTCGACATGGTGAACGAGGCTATGCCCTTTGCCGTGTCGTTCGTGGTGGACTCCGCCGGACTTCCGCATCTTAAAAAGGTGAGTCCCGATGCCGGAAGCAAGAGCGAGGAGCAGCTTCGAAGCCTATGTGAGCACGCAAAAATGCCCATGATAATCAAGGGCATCATGACGGTACGCGGCGCAGTCAAGGCCGCGGATGCCGGAGCAGCGGCGATAATCGTTTCAAACCACGGCGGACGTGTTCTCGGCGGTGCTGCCGCTACGGCAGAGGTGCTGCCGGAGATCGTGGATGCGGTCGGCGGCAGGGTAAAGATCATTGTTGACGGCGGCATCCGCAGCGGTACGGATATCTTCCGTGCGCTCGCCGTCGGCGCAGACGCTGTGATGATATGCCGCCCGTTTCTGATAAGCTATTACGGCGGCAGGACCGAGGGCATAATCAGCTATATCGAAAAGCTGCGTGCTGAGCTCAAGGACACGATGTATATGTGCGGTGCGCGGAAGATAAGCGACATTGACCGCACGATGATAAGGCTTTAGACAGTAAAAATCTCCCGTTTGCGGACGGGAGATTTTTTTCATCTCTTATTTGGTCATTAAATTGTACATCTCGACATATTCGGGAGCCTTCATCGCGTTTTCAAGCATCGTATAGATCTCTTCAAAGGTGCCTATGCCGCTGTAGCCTCCGCCGCCGGTGCTTATGTAGAAGTAGCCGTTTTCGTGCCTCGTGCTAAGGCCGTTTGCTTCAAGGTGCTGCTCAAGCTGGTCAAGGTTTGCGAAACACTGCTCTACAGTTGCGCGGTATCTCGCTTCAACTATCCGAAAAGCCTCGAGCAGAGCCTGATTGCTCATCGTCTGTTCGTATATCTCAGGATAGTTGTCCTTTGCATACAGCATATAGGAAAGGATAAAAAACTTAAATTCGGAATATGCATAATATGTTCCGCTTGAAGCGCTGATATATTCCAGCCAGTTTTCCGCCGTGAGCGGCTGATCGAGGAAGTATTCATACAGTGATACTCCTGCCAATGAGCCCCAGCTGTATGCGGTAAACTCGTTCATCAGACCATATATGCCATTGACATTGGAATCCAAATTCACACCTGCTCCGACATATGTATCGTATCTGAAGCTGCGCAGGCTTTCGGGAATGATTGATGCTATCTCCTCAGTATAATATGTATCGGTTTCAGGAACGATAATGTGCCTGCCCTCGCCTACATAATAGGCTCTTTCGATAGTGAGCTTGTATTCGCCTGTGACGGGATTCTCCTTCATACTGTACGAGCCGTTGATTGAGGTATAGATATGCTCCTGCTCGTGAACCGCCGTATCGACCCCGTTTACCGCAGTATCGTCTTGCAGCCACACCATAAAATCGTAGCCGTCTGCCTCCGTTGCACGCAAAATGTACGCTCCGTTCGGGCAGTATTTATCCAGAAGCGCAAGAGAATTGTCATGCGTCGCCGTGTCCGTGGGCGACGGAACTCCGCTTACCGGCGTGGGGCATGGATAGGGAAGCTTTCCGCTGACGATATAGTCACTGTCCTCTGACGGAGTGGGCTCCGGCGTGGGAGTGGGCTCCGGCGTAGGAGTGGGCTCCGGCGTAGGTGTGGGCTCCGGCGTAGGCGTAGGCTCCGGCGTATCGTTGTTATAATAGCGATACAGGAAGGTCACGACATGGCCGCGGGTGCAGTCGGCACTCGGCGAGAAGTGAGTCGTGTCAGTACCCTTGGTGATGCCGTTTGCTACCGCCCACTGCACTGCATTGTAGCAGTACGAGCCGGAGGCGACATCGACAAAGCCGCCGGTGCTGCTGACAGATGGCTCACCGGCGGCACGGTGCATGAATGTGACAACCTGACCGCGGGTGCAGGTGTCGTTCGGGGAGAAATGCGTCGCGTCAGTGCCCTTGGTTATGCCGTTTGCGACCGCCCACATGATGGCCTTGTAATACACGCTGCTTGTGCTCACGTCAACGAAGCTCACATCCGTGCTCACATCCGGCGAACCGGCGGCACGCCAGAGGAACGTTACCACCTGTGCGCGGGTGCAGCCTGCGTTCGGTGAGAAATGCGTCGTGTCCGTACCCTTGGTTATGCCCTCGGCGACCGCCCACTGCACCGCATCATAGCAGTACGAGCCGGAGGCAACATCAACAAAGCCGCCTTCATATGTCTTCTGGGCATTGCACACAGAGCACGGCGTATAGCCCAAGCTCAGGGCACGGTCAAGCTGCACGGCAGTGCTCGATTCGCTGAGATATTTGCAGCCGTAGCTGTGATACTTGCTTCCGGTGTTCGTTATATACACCGTCTGCTCGGCAAAGGCCCCGATGGGCAGCAGCGTGCAAAGCATCACAACAACAAGCAGCAGCGCTGTAAGTCGTTTTTTCATTTCTTCTCTCCTTAAAATATTTGTTTTCAAACAAATTTTACGGCATATATTGCAAATTAGCAAGACACTGCCATGTTTTTGTGAATAATGACAAATACGGTGATGAAATTTCGTGAATTTTGCCGGTTT
>CAVGXR010000061.1:0-94163 GCA_963633225.1 Collinsella aerofaciens | reverse complement strand
TCTCTCACGGATAACCCCCCATAAAAAATATTTTGCTGAGTCTTTTAAGGGTATATTTTCACCCTTCTTCTATTTATCCATTGTAGCAAACTGTCATAATATTGTCAATTATTATTTGTCGGATAAATCAAATTTTCGTGTTTTTTTTGACCTATTTTTGTTAGACACATCAGCAGAACATGTCTAAACCGTAAAAACACTCAAAAAATTTTTAATTTTTTCTGAACACGCTGTGCAGCTACCCTGTATCATTTCGCTGCTGCCGCCGCCGCGTCCGTTCAGCCCCGCGTTTATGCTTTTGGCCGCCTTGCGCAGATCGACGCTGCCGCTGCCGATGATGTAGCGATAGCCGCCTTCGTCGCTGCCGGAAAACACCGCCGCGATGCCGGTGCACTTCTTCACGGCCTCGTTTACAAGTGCTCGGAGCGCCGGCTCGTCCAGAACCTCGTCAAACAGGCAGAGGTTGCCCTCGCAGGGCTCGATCGCCTCGGCCTTCACCGCGGCAAGTGCACGGCACAGCTCCGCCGAGTGTGCCTTGAGCCGCTCGTTTTCGGCCATGAGCCTGCGCACGGCGGCGGCAGTCTCGCTGCGCTTTGACGACAGAAGCGTGGATATCTCCGTGTTGTTTGCGCTGATGACGACCTCGTTGTCGTAAGCGTCAAGGCCGCAGAGCATGGTTATGCGCACGCCCTCGCCGCCGCGCCTGCGGCGCTCGGCAGTGAGTATGCGCACGGTGCCGACCTCGGCAGTTGAGCTGACGTGCGGTGCACAGCAGGCGCAGATATCGGTGTTTTCGATCTCGACGATGCGCACGTTTTCCGTGAGCTCGAGCTTGCTGCGGTACTCGAGCGTTTTGAGAACCTCCTCTGACGGGAAGGTCGCTGTCACCTTATAGTTTGCGGCGACGGCCTTGTTCGCCTCGCGCTCAAGCTCGCACAGCTGCTCCCAAGTGAGCTCGCCGTCGAAGTCTATCGTCACAACGTCGCTGCCCATGTGGAAGCCGACGTTGTTGTACCCATACTTCTTATGCACGAGCCCCGATAAAATATGCTCGCCGGAGTGATTCTGCATCCGGCGGAAGCGCGTTTCCCAGTCTATCGCGCAGTCGTAGCTGCGCCCGACCTCGAGCGGCTGGTCTACATAATGCAGCACCTCGCCGTTTTTCTCGTGCGTATCGAAAACGCGCACATCGCCTATCGTGCCGCTGTCGCCGAGCTGACCGCCGCCCTCGGGGAAAAACGCCGTGCGGTCGAGGGTGACGAGGTATCGCCCGCCGCTCTGCTCGCAGGAGAGGACACGCGCCGTGAAGCTCTTCATGTGGCTGTCGATATAGTAAAGCTTTTCTGTCATTTTCACCACTCCGTTTTGTTTTTTATGATAATAGCATTTTTTTGCACACTATTCAATCGTCGGGCGAACAAAATGCGAAATATATAGGGGAGGGAAGAGCTGCCAAAACCGACAGAGGTTCGATTCTTAATCAACTGATATCAGAACAAATGTGCTATTGCGAGGAAAAATGTCAGATATATTGGCATGGTTTTGTTCGGCCAGCAGATATAATATGTTATAGAGGAGGTAATGAAAAATGTACGAAGAAAATTTCGCCCGCAGGCTTGCCCAGCTCAGAGCGGCAAAAGGTGTTTCGGCGCGTGATATGAGCCTGTCCATCGGCCAGAACCCGGGGTACATAAACACCATCGAAAATGGGAAGGCATTTCCGACGATGCTCAATTTTTTCTACATATGCGAGTTTCTCGAAGTCACTCCCAAGGAATTTTTCGATACCGAAACCTCGGATCCGGCAGCGCTCAGGCGGCTTTCGGAGCTGATAAGGGATTTGCCGCCGGAGCAGGTATCGGCGCTGCTTACTATCGTCGAGAGCATTGCGAAGGCAGAACAGTAATTGACCGACGGAGAGGCTTTTGCCTCTGCCGCCGGTCGTTTTATTTCACTGCTCGCGCAGACTCGTAAGGGCGCTCAGCAGGCGTGCCATAACCGCTGCGGACTGGCCGCGGGTCGCAAGGCCGTTGGGCGCATAGCTGCCGTCGGGGTAGCCCTGGATCACGCCGATGTTTGCCATCACGTCCACGGCCTCGCGGTAGCTTTCTGATATGCTGCCGTAGTCGCGGAAGGCATTCGGCGCACGGCACTCGTCAAGCACCGTGCTTTTCACGCCGAGGCTCAGGAAGCGGTATGCAAACGCAGCCATCTGGGCGCGGCTTATGCTGGCGTTCGGGCGGAAGCTGTTGTCGGCAAAGCCGTTGATTATACCCGCCTTCGTGCCCCATTTCACCGCCGCGGTATAGACCTCTGCGATGTTCCCGCGGTCGGAAAAGCCGAGCTCCGTTTCCGGCGCGGGCGGCTGTCCGCCCATGTTATACAGCATCATGATAAACTGTGCGCGGCTGACCTTCAGATTGGGGCGGAACGTGCCGTCGGGAAATCCGCCGACGATATCGGCCATGTAGCAGGTGATGATATAGTCGCGGCACCAGACGGAGATATCCGAAAACGGCTCGCTTGCGTCGGCGCAAACGAGCTGCGCCGTGCCGAAGCTGTTGCCGAGGCCGATATCAATTGCCTTCCACTGCGCGATAGAGCCCGCGTAGTAAACGCTTTTGAGACCGTACACATCGTCGAATGCGCCGTCGCCGATGCTTCGCAGCGTCAGCGGCAGCTCTATCTCCTCAATAAGGCCGCAGCCGGAGAATGCGGCGCTGCCGATAGCTGTCACGCCGTCCTCGACGATGAGCCTGCGCAGCTCGCTGCGGCGGGAATACCACGGAGCGTCACCGAGCTCGAAGCCGGCCATGCCGCCCGTGCCGGATATCGTCAGCACGCCGCTGTCCGACAGCGTCCAGCAGGTACCCTCGCCGCATGAGCCGTCGGCCAGCGCGGACAGCGGCAGGGAGGTGCACAGCAAAAGCAGTGCAAGAAGCGCACCGAGCGCTCTGTTTTTCATATACTCTCTCCTATCTGTTTGTCTGTAAAAAAACAGCTCCGCGCCTGAGACGTGGAGCTGTTTAAAATTTATGCGATTACTTGGACGAGAAGTCGCGGTAAATGAAGGTGACTGCCTGAGCGCGGGTGCATGCGGTGCCGGGCTCGAAGCTGGTCTTGGTGATGCCCTGAGTGATGCCCTTATCGACTGCCCACATGATAGCGTTGTAGTACACGCTGGAGGAGCTTACGTCGCTGAAGTTGTTCAGAGTGCTTACGATGGGCTTGCCCTCATAGCGCCACAGGAAGGTGACGATCTGAGCGCGGGTGCAGGCTGCGTTCGGGCTGAAGGTAGTTGCGGTCGTGCCGGTGGTGATGCCCTTGGAAACAGCCCAGAGTATCGCGTTGTAGTAGGGGCTCTTGGACGAAACGTCGGTGAACGGATTCTTCACGGTAGCCGCGACCTCGGGCGAGCCTGCTGCGCGGTACAGGAAGGTGACGATCTGAGCGCGGGTGCACTTGTCGTTTACGCCGAAGGTGCCGTCGGTCTTGCCTTCGGTCACGCCGTTTTCATATGCCCAGAGGATAGCCTCGTAGTAAGGACCAGCCTTAACGTCGCTGAACGGATTGTAGCCGTGCTGCTTTGCGTCGCAGCGGGTGCAGATGCCGTTGATGTAGCTGTGGCCGAGAGCCTTGATCTCCTCGCCCTTCTTAATGGTCTCCTTGCAGACGGTGCAGACGGTGTCGCCGGTGTAGCCTGCCTCGGTGCAGGTAGCTTCCTTGGCGTTCTGAACCTCGGTCTTGTGGCCGAGTGCAGGGATGGTCTCCTGAGCGGTCAGAACGGTCTTGCAGACAGAGCAGATAGTGCCCTTGGTGATGCCTGCCTCAGTGCAGGTGGGAGCCTTTGCATCAACGTCAACGGGAGTGTGCTCGAGCATGGGGATCTCCTTGCCCTCTTCCATGACGGTGCCGCAGAACTTGCAGACGGTGTCGCCGGTGTAGCCGACCTCAGTGCAGCTTGCTTCCTTGACGTTTGCAAGCTTGTCGGAGGCGGTGTGTGCTACCATGGCGGTGAGCTCGGTGTACAGAGAGCCGTCTGCGTCGTAAAGCTTCTCGCCGCAGACCTTGCACTGCTTGTAGCTCAGACCCTGATGCTGGCAGGTAGCGTCAACGATGGAGACGAGCTTGTAATCATGCTTGCCGGGAGCGGTAAGCTTGATGGTCTTGCTCTCATCGCCGGTGGGATCGTCGCAGCGGGTGCACTTTTTGTAGTTTACATACTCAAAGCCGTCCTCAAGGCAGGTCGCTGCCTTGCCCTCGACGAGGACGTAGTTGTGGCCGAGTGCCTTCTTCTCAGCGCCGGCCTTGCTCTGGACAGCTCCGTTCTTGTCTATCCAGTACAGGGTCGCTGCATGGCCTGCTTCGGTGCAGGTAGGATCCTTTGCGTCGTCACCGTACCACTGGGTGAGGTGCTTGATGGAAGCGCCGCCGGTGTATCTGCAATTATCACACTTGATGGTGTCGGCCTTGCCGTTGACCCACTTTCCTGTGGTTTCGTTGTAGGAGGGCAACTCGCCGTCCTGGGAGTTAGTGTATTTGTGCGTTATCTCCTCGCCGACCTTGAAGCCCATGCCGCAGTCGGGGCAGATCTTGTCGCCGGTATAGCCAGCTTCAAAATCAGCAGTACCGGTCAATGCTTTGTACTCGCCGGTCTCTACGTCGAGCTCATACTGTACGCCGTCGACGGTGGAGATGTGGGAAGCTGCCTTCGCGGGATAGAGAGTTACGGTCTTGCCGTTCTTATCGAGGGCTGTAGTCTTTTCCGTGACCGCTACGAGCTGGCTTTCATCCTCATGCTTGGGGTTGGTGGGTGCAAACATGTTGTATACTTCACGAACACGGTTTGCATATGCGGTAGCGTTGTTGAAGTCGGAAAGCTTCAGCAGATCGGTTGCCTCGGTCTCGTTAGCAAAGGCAACAGGATCGCCGCAGAGCTTGCAGACTGCATAGCCGTAGCCGGACTCGGAGCAGGTCGGCTTCTGGATAACGGTGAAGTCGGAATAGACGTGCTCAAGCGCATCCTCGACCTTGTATGCCTTGTTGCCGAAGTCCTTGGTGGCAAATGCCTTGCCGCACTCTGCGCAGTAGCTTACGACGAGGCCGGGATTGCGGCAGCTTGCCGTAATGACGGTCATGGTCTTGCCTTCCTTGCAGGTCTTGCACTGGTTCCAGAGCAGTGCAAACGCCTTGATGGAGATCGAGCTTTCGTCGATCTCGCCGCAGTTCTTGCATACCTTTACGCTTACGCCGGGGGTCTTGGCGTCAGCGTCCTTCTTGATGCTGACCGTGGTGTACTTATGATCTCCGCCTTCCGGATCTGCCGGACAGACATCTGCACCTGAAGCCAGAGCGTAAGCCGGCAGCAGGGATGCGATCATGAGAACGGCCATCAGCATGCTGATAAGTCTCTTTTTCATGGTTCCTCCTGATGTTATTCCTTATGTTGGATTTTTTTGCCGCCCATTCAGAAGCGGCAGCTGATGCTTAGATTATAGCATATCTGTCCGTTATGTCAAGATGAAACAGCCCTGTAAAGTGCTCACTGCGCACGGTACATGAAGGTCACGACCTGAGCGCGTGTGCAGGTAGCGTTGGGGGAGAAGGTGTAGGTGCTCGTGCCCTTTGTGATGCCGTTTGCGACTGCCCACTGCACCGCGTCGCGGCAGTAGGACGTTGAGGGAACATCCATGAACGGGCATGAGCCGCCGGAGGCGGGAGAACCGGCTGCACGGTAAAGAAATGTCACGATCTGGCCTCGTGTGCAGGTCGCGTTTGGTGAAAACGTCGTCGCTGTCGTACCCTTTGTGATGCCGTTTGCAACTGCCCACTGCACCGCCTTATAGCAGTATGAGCCCGGGGCTACGTCGGTGAAATTGAGCGCTGTGCTCACGTCCGGCTCACCGGCCTCGCGCCAGAGGAAGGTCACGACCTGACCGCGGGTGCAGCCGGCGTTGGGTGAAAACGTCGTCGCTGTCGTGCCCTTTGTGATGCCGTTTGCTACCGCCCACTGCACCGCGTCGTAGTAATACGCGCTGCTGCTCACGTCACTGAACTGCACCGTCGGAGCCACATATCCGGCCTCGGCTGCGCCGCAGATGGTGCACACGCCGTTTTTGTAGCTGTGAACGTGCTCGGTCTTGGGGATATCCTCGGTTTTCGTTGCGCCGCAGACTGTGCATTTATAAAGCATTTTTCCTGTTGACGTTGCGGTCGGCGCTTTCTTGACGCTGCCGGAATCCCAGCTGTGACCCGTGGCGGGCAGGATCTCGTACTTGGTCTGATGGCAGGTGGAGCAGACGTAATAGGCCTTGCCCTCGCTCGTGCAGCCCGGGTCTGTGCGCAGAGCTGTCTGCTCGACCCAGTAGTGCTCGTTCTCGTCCGGCTCGGTGCCGCCGATATCGAACTTGTCGCCGCAGTAGACGAGCGTGACGGTGAAGTCCTCGGCACCGTCTGCGCCTATTGACTTGTCGATGCTGACCGTGTATGGGAATATTGAGCTTCCCGACACGACCTGCGATGCTCCGTAAAGTGCGCTGATGTTGAGCTCGTATGTTATCTTGTCGCCGTTTGCGTCGTAGATGTTCACGCAGTCAAAGCTCTCGCTTGTCTGGTCGCGCTCTATAAGGCGCTTGTGCAGTACGCTTGAGTTGTCGCTGCTCTTGAGGTCGGCCATGAGGTAATCGGGCCGCACGGGGAGATAGCCGTTGTCGCCCTCCCATTTGATGCTTATATCGATCCTCTTCTGCGTCGCGGGATCGGTTCGGATGAGCCACAGTGCCTGCACCTCGCCGGTCGCCGGAACGTTTATGTGCTCGGCCTTCTCGGGGTCGGGCGTTGCGTAATAGTTGCCGTTGGAGTTTGTGAACGAGCAGTTGGCGTAATACTGGCCGTAGGGAACGTCGTAGAACCATGTGACCTTATCGCCGCTTGTCGTCGTGTTGAGCTTTGTGTAGCGTCCGTCGGTCGTGAAGCCGTACATGCTGACGGCAACTCCCGCACCAGGGCGCTTGTAATCGTCCTTGTCGCCTGCGGTGTTAAAATAGCGGATATCGAGCCCCACATCGTCAACGAGGGATTTGAGCACGACGCTGGGCTTTTCGTCGTTTACCGTCTCGTAGCTCTCATAGGGGATGAACACGGCCTGATCGCGGTGGACGATGATGATATCCGTGCCATTTGTCAGACCCAGCAGGCCGTTTGTCGTTACCTCAAGGTGACGCAGGCGCGTGCGCAGGTACACGGGCGTGTCCGAGCCCTTCGTTACCCTGAACTTGCAGGTGACGAGGACATTCGTGTTCTGGAACACGGTCTGGTCGCTCGAATCCTTTACCTTGCCGGTCCAGAAGCCGAGGTCGGAGTTTGTGAAGTCGAGCACGCCGGAATCGACAAGAGAGTTTGCAAGCACGTCGCTCTTCTGCACGGTGTAGCCCTTTTTCGTGTTGGGCATACTTGCCGAAACGAGGGTCAGGCAGTCGGTGTCATACATGATATTGCCGCCGGCGGACTTGAGCTTCATCTTCGTAAGCGTGCCGAGCTGAAGCTTGCCCAGCGATGTCCCGGGTAGCTTAACGCCCTGCTCGTCGGCCATGCCCGTGATGTATTTAATAAGGTAGTCCTCGCTGTAGTTTACGAGGTCGGGCGTGAGGCGCAGCCAATACGAGTATGTAAAGGTGTCGCCGACCTTGAAGGTGTACTTTGCCGTGCGCGTCTGCACGGTCAGGGTATTGCCGCTGTCAGCAAGTGCCGCCGGTACGAGGCTCAGCAGCATCAGCAGCGCGAGCATAATACTTAGAAATCGCTTCATTTGACTCACTCCTTGTATTTATGTATATACATATGATACCAACGCATTGAGAAGTTAAATACGGACATTACCGCTTGAATGTACGAAAAACAGGCGTTCATACAAAAACGCCTGTTTTTACCATTTTAATTCTATTTTAACAATTTTGCTGTCAATAACCGTATCTCTTGCGCTTTGCGATAAGGAACAGCAGCGTTGCGATGACGGACATGACCTCCGCGCCGACGATGGACAGCCATATGCCGTCGAGCCCCCACACGAGCGGGAACAGCAGCACCGCGGCAAGCTGGAACACGAGCGTTCGCAGGAAGGATATCAGCGCACTTGTAAGGCCGTCGTTGAGCGCCGTGAAGAACGACGAGCCGTAGATCGAAAAGCCCGAAAACAGGAACGCAAACGAGAATATGCCGAAGGCGTGCACCGTCATGTCGAGAAGCTCCGTGTCGTAGCTGACGAAGATCCTGCCCAGAGGCTCTGCCAGCAGCTGACCGGCGGCGAACATGCACAGCGCGCACACCGCGATTATGCGCAGGCTGCGCGAGAGCAGGTTCTTGAGCTCGTCTTTGTTCTGAGCGCCGAAGTTAAAGCCCGTTATCGGTGCTGTGCCGACGGAGTAGCCGATGAATATCGCCTGAAAGATCATGCTGACGTACATCAATACGCCGTAGGCCGCAACGCCGTCCTCACCGGCGTATTTCATCAGCTGCACGTTATACAGCATACTCACCAGCGACATGGAGACGTTGCTCATGAACTCCGACGAGCCGTTGCCGCAGGTCTTGAGCAGCGCTTTGCCGTCAAATTTAAACCTCACAAGGCGCAGGCGGCTGTTATTCTCACGCGCAAAGTATATAAGCGGTATCACGCCTCCGGCAAACTCGCTTATCGCGGTAGCTGCCGCAGCTCCGGCAACACCGAAGGGGAATACGCCGACGAGCAGCGCGTCGAGCACCATGTTCGCAAGGCCGGAGGCCACTGTGACGTAAAGGCCGAGCTTCGGCTTTTCCGCTGTGGCAAACAGGCACTGAAACTCAAATTGCAGGATGTAAAACGGCAGCGCGAGCAGGATTATGCGCCCGTAGATGAGGCTCTGCTCCAGAAGCTCGCCCGTTGCGCCCATGAGCTCTGCCACGGGGCGCAGCAGGGAAAAGCCCAGCACTGCAAGCACGACACCGGCAGCTGCCGACACCGTGATGATGAGCGTAAACAGCTCGTTTGCCTTCTCCGGCTTGCGCTCGCCCATGGTCTTTGCGATGAGCGCTCCGCCGCCGGTGCCGAACATGAAGCCGACGCAGCCGAGTATCAGCAGCAGCGGCATGATGAGGTTTACGGCGGCAAATGGCGTTTTGCCCGCATAGTTTGAGACGAAAAAGCCGTCAACAATGCCGTAGATCGACGTGAATACCATCATGACGATCGACGGCAGAGCATAGCGCAGCAGGCGCTTATAGTCAAAATGATCGGAGAGCTTTATGTTCATGCAAGCACCTCCTTCGATTTTTCGCGCAGCGCGTCAAGGTAGCTTTCCGTATGGCAGAGGTAATTTTCAAGCTCCGCCTCCGGCCATGAGCTGAGTATATCGTTTTCTATTGCTATCACCTGCGCAACGGTCCTCTCGGCAAGCGCCTCACCCTCAGGCGTGAGGCTCACGGTCTTGTGCCGTGCGCCGCCGCTTGCGCTCGTAACGCGGCTCTCGGCCTCAAGCTTGCGCAGGGCGGAGTTGATGGTCTGCTTTGTAAGCCCCGAATATGCGCAGATATCGCGCAGGAGGCACGAGCCGCCCTCGTCATGCAGGGTGTAAAGTATCTGAAACGCGCTGTCGGATAAGCCGAGCCGCTGCGCTATCTCATGGTATGCCGCGTCCGTTTCGCCTATAAGACGGCTGAAGCGGCGCAGCTGAGCTGATTGATATGCCATTGTTTACTCCTTTTGCTCATCACTTACTTTAGTCCGAAATCGTACCTGCGCATTATAGTCCGATTTCGTACTTGTGTCAATGGGTAATAGCAAAAAATAAAAACCGGCTGCACGCACAGCCGGCTTTAAGAGCCAAAATATTAATGGTCAACTGTCAAAAGACGGAGCTTTTTTGCATATTGCGCTGCCGAAGCGCACGGGGCGTTCTATGCCGCGCAGGGTATCGTCAAAGGCCTCCTGCGGAAGGTCGAGCACGCCCTCCCTGAACAGAAGAACGATGGTCGAGCCGCCGAAGCGGAAAAGACCCTTTTCCTCGCCGCGATGCGTGACACCGGCCTCACGGTAATTTTCTATCTTGCCGACGAGACACGCGCCGACCTCGATCTGCACGACGGGGCCGAAATTTTCGGTGTACAGGACGCAGTATTCGCGTGTGTTCTGCATGAACACCGGCCTTTTGCGCACGACGATCGGCTGCACGGGGTGGTAGCGCCCCTTGATGTGCCGGTTACGGCTTTTGAAGCCGTCGTCTATGTAGCAGTAGCGGTGGTAGTTTTCAACGCCGAGCCTGAGCACGAGGCAGATGCCGTTCATATAGTCGCCCGCTATCTGAGCGCCGCCTACGAGATCGTCTACGTTGTACCAGCTGCGCTTTATCGAAAACTCGGAGCCGGCGCTTATCCTGTAGGCCGACATATAGCCGTCGCAGGGGGATATGAGCGTGTCGGGATCCATATTCACCGGCCTTGCGCCGTCCTTGACCTGACGGGTGAAGAAGTCGTTGAAGCAGCGGTAATCCTGCTTTTTGTAGTCGCTCATATCGAGCTTGTTTGCGCGTATGAAATGCTCAATCCTCCGCGTGGAGAGCGGAGTGTCCATATACGCTCCGACGACCGCCGTGAGTATCGGGTTTGTCATGATACGCCGCACCGGAAGGCCGAGGTGCTTGCAGTAGCAGTAGCTCAGGCCGATCGTCATTTTCTTTGAAGTCATGCCTTATCACAGATCCTTCTTTTTATTAATATGCAGAGCATCAGAACTCCGCAGAACAGTATCGTTGAATAAAAGCTCACGCCGCGGCTCAAAAGCTCAAGACCTACGGGGTCGGGAACGAGCTGTTTAAATCCGCTGAGCAGTATATAATCGGCCACGCCAACCGCACCCGGCACCGGCACGGCATTCGAGCCGAGCACCGCGAACGCCTGCACCGAAAACGCCCTGAAGGCATCGGCGGCTCTCCCGCCCACGGCGAGGAACACGCAGACCGAGACGGAAATGACCGACAGCCTCTGCGCAAGATTGCACAGGAAAACCTTTACCAGCAGCCCCGTCTCACGCCTCAGCAGAGCGCCGCATTCCTTATACTGCTTCACCATTGCAAGCAGCTTATTATACTGCTCGTCATAGCTTTTGTATATATGCATTTTGCACAGCAGACGCAATCCCCAGCGGCAGAGCCCCAGAATGAGCTTTTCGTTGAAGATGCACATCACAAACAGCACGATAAACGCTATCTGAACAACGATGCCGAAGACAATGAACAGCTTCGGGACGATCGGCATACGCAGAAGTATGCCCGGATGTACCGCGCAGCACACCGCGCTTATGAGCAGTATTGATACCGTGTACATCACAAGGTTCAAAAGCAGTGCGATGGCCGATACAGCCGCCGGAGTTCCGTATTTCATCATGAAGATCAGCGCTGCCGGCTGGCCGCCGGTAGCGGAGGGGGTTATCGCAGAGAAAAAAATATCCGTAGCCGAAAAAAGTATGCCCTTTCCGGCGGAAAAGCCGTGCCCCAAAAAGCGGCAGGTGCATTGCAGGCCGAGCCCCTCAAAGTATATGAACCCGAATGCGCACAGCGCGGCAAGGAGCATCCATGCGGTGTCGGCACTTTTCAGAAAGCCGGCAAAGCGCCCCCACGAAAAGCCCTTCGAGCAGCCCGTGACGATCTTTATCGTTATTGCTGATATGGCGGCCAGAAGAAGTATCCATATAATATTGTTTTTCAGAGTCTTTTTCATACGCCTCACAACTGTGTGAAATTCATTAGTACAGTTAGTATACACATTAGTGTTATATTTGTCAATGCCTGCGGGCGGAACCTTAACAATTATAAACGTTGACAAATATGCACAGCAGGTAATATAATTTCTTGTAATATGGCGTTTTATGCGCCGATGCATGAAAGGCGGATCTGCTTATGAAAAATGTTATCGAAATATTCGGCTCTATGGTGTTTAACGACTGCGTTATGCAGGCACGTCTGCCAAAGCAGACCTATAAGCAGATCCAGCGCTGCATCAGGCTCGGAGAGCGGCTCGACGGAGAAACGGCTGAGATCGTCGCAAATGCGATGAAGGACTGGGCAATCGAAAAGGGCGCTACGCATTTCACCCACTGGTTCCAGCCCATGACCGGCATCACAGCCGAGAAGCACGACAGCTTCATTTCCCCCAGCGATAACGGCAGGATAATCATGGAGTTTTCCGGCAAGGAGCTCATTCAGGGCGAGCCGGATGCGTCGAGCTTTCCCACGGGCGGCCTGCGCGCAACGTTTGAGGCACGCGGCTACACGGCCTGGGACCCGACCTCGTATGCGTTCATAAAGGAAAACGTTCTGTGCATACCGACGGCCTTCTGCTCCTACGGCGGCGAGGCGCTGGATAAAAAAACTCCGCTGCTGCGCTCAATGGAGGCGCTCAACCGTCAGGGACTGCGCGTGCTGCGGCTTTTCGGCAACAGCGACGTGACCGCGGTAAAGACCACGGTGGGCCCCGAGCAGGAGTATTTCCTCATCGACAAGAGCGTTTACGAAAAGCGCAAGGATATAATGTATACGGGGCGCACGCTCTTCGGAGCTCAGCCGCCCAAGGGTCAGGAGCTTGACGACCACTATTACGGAACGATAAAGCCCCGTGTTGCGGCGTTTATGGAGGAGCTCGACGAGGAGCTATGGAAGCTCGGTGTGCTTGCCAAAACAGAGCATAACGAGGTCGCTCCCGCGCAGCATGAGCTTGCGCCGGTGTACACAACGACCAACATTGCCGCCGACCACAATCAGATAACCATGGAGCTTATGCAGAAGCTTGCACGCAAGTACGACATGGTGTGCCTGCTGCACGAAAAGCCCTTTGACGGGGTAAACGGCTCGGGCAAGCATAACAACTGGTCGATGACTACCGACACGGGGTTAAATCTTCTCGAGCCGGGCGAAACTCCGTATGAGAACGCGCAGTTCCTGCTCATGCTGTGCGCGGTACTGCAGGCGGTTGACGATTATCAGGATATGCTGCGCATATCTGTCGCCAGCGCAGCCAACGACCACCGCCTCGGCGCGGCTGAAGCGCCTCCGGCAATAATCTCCGTGTTCCTCGGCGAGGAGCTTGAGGAGATACTCGACGCTATCGAGAACGATACGCCCTACGGCGGCAAGGAGAAGGAGCAGATAAAGGTCGGCGTTCATGTTCTGCCCAAGTTTGCCCGCGATGCCACCGACCGCAACCGCACCTCGCCCTTCGCCTTCACGGGCAATAAGTTCGAGTTCCGTATGCTCGGCTCGGCAGCGTCCATATCGGGTGCAAACGTCGTGCTCAACACCGCCGTTGCAGAGTCGCTGCGCAAATACGCCGACATTCTGGAGAATGCCGATAATTTTGAAACGAGCCTGCACGAGCTCATCCGCAGCGTTATAAAAAAGCACAGGCGCATCATATTCAACGGCAACGGCTACGGCGAGGAATGGCTCAGAGAGGCCGCCGCACGCGGACTGAAAAACTTCCGCACGACGGTCGATTGCGTGCCGTATTATCTCGATATCAAAAACGTCGATCTCTTTGCACGGCACAGGGTGTATTCCGAGATAGAGCTTGCGGCAAGATATAAGATGAAGCTCGATAACTACTGCAAGGTCATCCGCATCGAGGCGCAGACCATGCAGGAGATGGTCTGGCAGGATATCCTGCCGGCTGCGAGCGCGTACGCAAAGCAGCTTTCCGACACGGCGCTTTCCAAGGCGCAGCTCGGCATCGACAACAGCTTTGAAAAGGAGCAGGCGGCGCTCATAAGCGAACTTATGAGCGAAACGGTAAAAAACGTCAGGGAGCTTTCTGCGGCTGCGGAGAGCGCCGATACATATTCGGATAATTACACAAGAGCGTCGGTGTTCCGTGATAAGGTGCTGCCGGCACAGGAGGCGCTGAGAAAGAGCGTTGACGGCCTTGAGGTCAATACCGCAAAGCAGTTCTGGCCGTACCCGACCTACGGCGATATACTGTTCAGCGTGCAGTAAAAAGGAGTGTCTGCTGTGGAACTCAGTAAAAAAACGGTAAAGCGTATATTGCTTATCATCACCTTCACGGTGGTGCTGATATGGGCGGTATACAATCACAATATGCTGTTCGGGTACATCGGCCAGCTGTATTCCCTCGTTTCACCCTTTGTCGTCGGACTGTGCATGGCCTATGTCGTGAATGTCATCATGCGGCCGATAGAGAGAATGTGGCTGAAGCTTCTCAGCCGGCGCAAGGGCGCTTGGGTCGAGAAATTAAAGCGCCCGATATGCCTCCTGCTGAGCATACTGCTCATCATCGGCATCATCCTTGCGGTCATATTCCTGATCCTGCCGGAGCTGAGCAAATCCGTATCCTCGCTCATCAGCATGATCCCGACCTATGTCAGCGAGGTCGAAAGCTGGTGGGATACGCTCGCGGAAAGTCTGAACAAGTACGGTATCGAGCTGCCGGAGCTTGATTTTAACGCCGACAAGCTTGTCGATTTCCTCAAGGACGGCGGCACGGCTGTCATAAACACGACTCTGTCGGCCACGACCTCGATCGTTGTGGCGATCATAAATATCGTCCTTGCGC
Organism: Collinsella aerofaciens; assembly: GCA_963633225.1. GTDB lineage: Bacteria > Bacillota > Clostridia > Oscillospirales > Oscillospiraceae > F23-B02. The sequence continues at coordinate 79,571 of CAVGXR010000061.1, read as the reverse complement.
TTGCGTTTTCTATCTACGTTCTTGCACAGAAGGAAACGCTCAAGCGCCAGTCGAAAAAGGTGCTTTCAAAGCTCATGAAGCCCGAGAGCATGCAGAAGCTTCTCGACATGCTCGACCTTGTAAACCGCACGTTTACAAACTTCATAACGGGTCAGCTCACGGAGGCCGTCATAATAGGCGCGCTGTGCTTTATCGGCATGTCGATCTTCGGTATGCCCTATGCTCCGGCAATATCCGTCCTCGTCGGCTTCACGGCGCTGATCCCCGTGTTCGGCGCATTTATCGGAACCGCGATCGGTGCCTTCCTCATCCTCCTGATACAGCCCATTCAGGCGCTGTGGTTTGTCGTGTTCATCATTGTGCTCCAGCAGTTTGAGGGCAACCTCATCTATCCCAAGGTCGTCGGCAAATCGGTCGGACTTCCCGGCATATGGGTGCTTGTCGCCGTGACAATCGGCGGCAATGCCATGGGCGTTGTCGGTATGCTCATAAGCGTGCCGCTGTGCTCGGTGCTGTATGTAATTGCGCGAAACGCCGTAAACGGCAAGCCGCTTGCCGGTGAGCGCTCAGAGCAAAATAAATAAAGAAAAACAAAAATCTCCGTATCGGCAACGACACGGAGATTTTTTGCGTGTGTGATTACTTTTCTTCTTCCTCGGCCTGCTGCGCCTGAAGGCGTTCGACCTCGGCTCTGAGCTCTGCGTTCTGCGCCTTGAGCTCATCGAGCTTTTTGTTCACCGGCGTGAGCTGACGCTTGAGCTCGCTGGAAACGATGCCCTTGTAGAAGGTGTAGCGTCCAGTGAGGCTGGCAGCTGACAGCACGACTGCCGTTCCACCCGCGACAAGGCCGAGCTTTTTGATATCGACCCCGCGCACAAGGCGCAGAACATTGCGCTTATTCAGCTTGCCGGGCTGCAGGAGCTCCAGCGGGCTGATGTCCTCGGCCTGTGCCTCTATAACGACCGTGGTTCCGTGCTTTGAGTTCTTTTTCATAAGATCCACCCCTGAATAATTTTTTACCTGCATTATAGCACATTGCCGTTTTTTTTCAAGTGGTCTGCGATATTGCTTTGCCCATTGTTACTTAAATTTCAGGCAAAAATTTTGTGATTTTCACCAAAACGGTAGAAGAAATACTATGGAAATCTCCGAAAAAAATTTCACCCATTGACAAGGATTTTTTGCTGGATTATGATAAACATGCAACGCAGAGAACGTTCTCAGCGAAATTCAATCAACAGATTTCAGGAGAGCTAAATGAATGACAACCGAGTTACCATAGCGGATGTTGCAAAATATGCCGGAGTTTCTACCGCAACGGTAGGCAGAGTAGTCGGCGGCTACGGGACAGTGAGCATCAAGACCCGTGAGCGTGTAATGGCTGCAATATCTGCGCTCGGATATTCCCCGAACGTGGTCGCGCAGGGGCTTCGCTCGAAAAAGACCAAGACCATTGCCGTGATCGTAGGCTCCGTTTCCAACAGCTTTTTTGCAAGCATGGTCAGCGCTATAGAAAAGGAAGCCGCAAGATATGGCTACAACGTAATTATCTGCAACACAAATGAGGATATAGATGTCGAAATGCGGCATATTGTGAACCTTCAGGCCAGAATGGTTGACGGAATAATTCTCTCGTCTGCCTGTCCGCAGGCGAAGCTGACAGAGGAAAAGAAGGCGGTTTATTGCAGCGATACTCCGATAGTTCTTGTTGACCGCAGGGTTGACGGATTGGAGCTGGATATGATCGAAAGCGAAAATATTGCCGCCGGTTATAAAACGACCAACTATCTGCTTGCACTCGGACACAGAAAGATAGGCATAATCGGTACAGGCAATTATTCGACCATAAACGATCGTATAGAAGGCTATAAAAAGGCGCTTACGGATCGAAAGCTCGAGGTCGCTGCCAAGCGCATAATGAAGCCGACCCGCAACAAGAATCAGTATAATGAAAAGGAGCTTAACAACTATTTCTTTTCAAATAAGGATCTGACCGCGCTGATGCTGCTTAACAACAGCCTTGCGGAAACGGTTCTGCTTCTGCTGGAAAAGCTTGATTTTTATGATAAAAAGAATTTTTCGATAGTGAGCTGGGATGATGCCGGCATGAACAAGCTCATCGGCCTGACGACGGTGTTTCAGTTCCCCGAGGAGATAGGCCGCGTGGCCGTTCAGCGAATGATCAAAAGAATAGAGAACGGGTCATCACAAGAAAAACAGCACATAGTTATAGGCACTGAGCTCAAGATACGCAGTTCATGTAAGCCTCTGTAATTTAAGCGTAAGGGCTTTGTCAGACTGATCTGTGCCCACTCTGACAAGGCGGTATGCAGCCGTAAGCTTAAACGAGGCCTATATGAAGCTTTAATTTTTGAAAAAATTGAGAACGTTCTCAATAAAATTGATAAACCAGTAAAGGAGAATACCGATATGGATCTTATTATGGGCATGAACAGCGGCTCGTCGTTTGACGGTATAGACGTGGTTCTTGCGGAAACTGAAATTGCCGAGGACGGTTTTCCCCGTGCGCCGAAGTTCTTGTGCGGCGGTTCCTACGAATGGCCGGAAGAGGTTGCAGCAATAGTCAGAGATGCTTTTGAGAACAAGGTGGATATGGTCGGACTTAACCGGCTCAACTATATCTGCGGCGCTGTTTTTGCTGAAAAGGCCGCCCAGTTCATGAAGGAGCACGATATTGACCCGCTGAAGGTCAAGGTCCTTGGACTTGATACGCAGACCATTTATCAGGAGCAGCCTGATCATAAGGCCATAGCGGAAATGAGCGAGGAGGAAAAGGCTGACTGGCCGGGACGCTGGCTGTCAAAGAAGTATCCCGCCGGTATGCAGATGGGTGATACCTCGGTTATCGCAAACCTTACCAATATTGATACCGTCACGCATTTCAGACCGGCAGACCATACCTTCGGCGGCGCGGCAGCTCCGCTGATGCCGTATCTCGACTACGTTCTCTTCCGTCACCTGCCGTATCCCACCATGACGCTGAATATCGGCGGCATTGCCAATCTTCACGTTGCCAGCTCCAACAGAGCTCACATGCTCGGCTTCGATACCGGCCCGGGCAACGTTGTTTCCAACTACATGTGCAGAGAGCTGTTCGGCATTGAATATGACAAGGACGGCCTTGTTGCTGCCAAGGGAAAGGTTAATGAGAAGCTGCTTGATTATTTTATGCATCATCCGTTCTTTGACCGCCCCGTTCCCAGATCCGGCTGGGTCGCAGACTACAATGCCGAGTATATCTCCAAAACAATAGAGAAATTCAGCTATCTGCATAAGGAGGATATTCTCGCAACGGCCTGCGCCTTCACCGCGGCGGCAATTGTCCGCAGCATGTATGATAATGTTCCGGCACATATAATCAACGAAACCAGAAAAATGTACTGCTCCGGCGGCGGCGTGAAGAATCCTCAGATCATGAAGGAGCTCCGCGCAAGGATGCCGGCCAACATTGACGTTACAACATCCGCAGAGCTCGGCATTCCGACGGAGTTCAAGGAGGCAATTAAATTTGCGACCCTTGCATACTCAACGATGCACAAGCTTCCTGGCAATATACCGGCTGCCGGCCATGCTTCCCAGTATGCGATCCTCGGAAAGATAGCGCTTGCTCCGCGCAATATTGCCGGCGGTGCAGAATTTGTCAGAGAGAGCTTCTGACACGACTACAGAGATACTCAAACAGTATTTCGAATGAAAGGGGCGATTGATATCAGCGGCGGAAATATCCTTGAGATGCATGGTATCTGCAAGGAATTTGGCGGAGTCAGCGTTTTGAACAATGTAGATTTTGAGCTCAAGCGAGGCTCTGTCCATGCACTTATGGGAGAGAATGGCGCGGGAAAATCAACTCTTATGAAGATACTCTGCGGCATACATCCCAAAACATCAGGTGAGATCGTTCTCAACGGACATAAAGCAGAAATAAATTCCCCATTGGATGCGCGTTCGCTCGGGATAGCGATGATCCATCAGGAGCTCTCGGCTTTTCATGAGCTCTCCGTGTCGGCAAACATGTTCATGAATCGTGAATTTATGAAGGGACCCGTGATAGATGAGGAGCGCATGTCGGCTGAAGCGGCAAAAATATTTGACGATCTGGGCATAAATATTGACCCAAAGGCGAAAATGAGCAGCTTGAGCGTTGCCGAGATGCAGCTTGTTGAGATAGCAAAGGCAGTATCCACGGATGCCGATATCATCATAATGGACGAGCCGACCTCGGCGCTCACCGAGGCTGAGGTCAGCCGCCTGTATAAGACCGTGCGCGACCTGAAGGCCGGAGGCAAGTCGATCATTTATATCTCTCACAAGATAGAGGAGATATTCGCCATAGCCGATGAGATCACGGTCCTGCGCGACGGCAGCTTTGTCGAGCACGATGTCATCTCCAATTTTGACAGCAGCAGGCTCATATCGCTGATGGTCGGACGAACTCTTGACCAGCAATTCCACAAGACGCATCACGGCTTCGGTGATGTTGTGCTCAGGGTGGAGAACCTGTGCTGTGAAGGCAAATTTGAAAATATTTCGTTTGAGGTGCGCGCCGGCGAGGTGCTTGGCTTCTCGGGGCTTATCGGCGCGGGAAGAACCGAGGTCGTCGAAACCGTGTTCGGGCTCAGAAAAAAGAGCGGCGGAGATGTTTTCGTCAACGGCAGAAGGGTCGATATCCGCAAGCCGGGCGATGCGATAGGCAGCGGTATAGCATTTGTTTCGGAGGATAGAAAGAATGTCGGACTGAACCTTGTCGGCAGCGTCAAGGAAAACATAACAATGGCAAATCTGGAGCGGTATTGCCGCATGGGAGTCATTGATAAGCGCAGAGAGATATCTGCCAGCGACGAGTATCAGAAGCGCCTTGCTGTAAAGGCAAACAGCAGAGATACGCTCACAATGCACCTGTCGGGCGGAAATCAGCAGAAGGTCATTCTTGCCAGATGGATGTCGGTAGGTCCGAAGGTGCTTATTTTGGATGAACCCACTAAGGGAATAGATGTTGGCGCAAAGTCGGAGATATACGGCCTGATCGACAAATTTGCCGCCGAGGGCAACTGTGTAATCATGGTCTCGTCAGAGATGCCGGAGGTCCTCGGAATGAGCGACCGGATTGCGGTCATGTGTGAAGGCAGAATAAGCGCGGTGTTCGACCGTGCGGAAGCCACTCAGGAAAAAATACTTGCCGCGGCCGCCGGCCTGTAAATGGAGAATCAGTTATGAAGAAAAAAAGTAGCCTTGCAAATCTGCTGATGAAGTACAGGGTGTTTGTTATCTTTGCTGTGCTGTTTGCCGTAATGGCATTCACCTCGGATTTCTTCCTTACAAAAGCGAATTTGCTTAATATGCTTCGGCAGTTATCCATAAACGGTATTCTTGCCGTCGGCATGACGTTTGTTCTTATAACCGGCGGAATAGACCTGTCGGTCGGAGCGGTACTCACATTTTCGGCAATGGTCGGCTGCTCGCTTATCCAGAAGGGCAGTCCGTACCCCATCGTTCTGGCCATCGCTGTTTCACTTGCGGTCGGCCTCGCAATTGGCCTTGCAAACGGCGTACTCGTTGCCAGAGGCAATGTGCCGGCGTTTATCGTGACCTTGGGCACTCAGCTGATGGCCTCGGGCGCTGCGCTGCTTATGCGCAACGGCTCGCCTATCCCCGGGCTGAAGGAGGAATACAACGTGATCGGTGCTGGCAGCCTTCTCGGCATCCCGCTCCCGATAATAATCTTTTTCGTTATCCTGCTTGCCGGAGGCTTTGTCCTGAAAAGAACAAGGTTTGGCCGCCATACATATGCTGTCGGCGGCAATCCTCTCGCTGCAAGAGCGTGCGGAATAAAGGACAGATCAATAACTGTCTGGGTCTATGTGATATCCGGCCTGTGCGCCGCTATTGCAGGCATCGTTCTCGCAGCCCGCGTGCGCACGGCGACACCTATTGCAGGCAGCGGGTATGAGCTCGATGCGATTGCAGCCGCAGTTCTGGGAGGTACGAGCCTGACAGGCGGCATAGGAAACATGTGGGGCACTCTGGCCGGTGTGCTTATAATAGGCCTGCTGAACAACGGCATGGACCTGCTGAATATACAGTCCTATATTCAGGATATAATTCAGGGCTTCATTATCATAGCCGCGGTGTTCATTGATGTAAATTCTCATAAGCAGTAAGATATGGGCAGACGCTCTGTCCGTGTTTATAAACAGGAAAATAATTAAAATGAAAGGAAAAATCAAAATGAAGAAAACGCTCGCATTGATTCTGGCTCTCTGCATGATCTTCGCGCTGTGCGCATGCGGCCAGCAGGGAACAGATACGAAGGACGACGGCAGTTCTGCCGAAGGAGTTGACTACTCCAAGCTCACCATCGCATGGAGTCCCGCAAACCTGTCAAATGAGCTTCAGGTCACGCTTACCGACTGCATCAAGGAATCGGTCGAGGGACTCGGCGCAAGCTATCTCAGCGCAGACCCTCAGGGCGACCCCGTCAAGCAGGTCGAGCAGGTCGAAAACTATATAGCCCGCGGGGTCGATATGATCCTCATGAGTCCGAACGACGCATCCGCCTGCGGCATAGTTCTTCAGGAGGCTGTTGAGGCCGGTATCCCCATGATAATCGTCAACTGCAAAATGGACGACATGACCGGCGCTCTCTGCTATGTCGGCTGCGATGACCTCAGCGCAGGCGAGATACTTATGGAGTATGCGGCCAATATGCTCGAGGGTAAGGGCACTATCGGCATTCTCCGCGGACCCGACGGCCTTGACGCGGCGATCAAGCGCACCACCGGCATTGAAAATGTCCTCAAAAACTATAGTGATATCACCGTGTTCTCATCTCTTGCAGCAAACTGGAAGACCGCTGAGGCAATGTCCACCACCGAAAACTGGCTCCAGTCTACGGAGCTGAACGCCATCATCTGCGAGAATGACGAAATGGCAGTCGGCGCTGTCGAGGCCATTAAGGGACAGGGCAAGAGCTGCGATGATATCCTCGTATTCGGTATTGATGGTATTCCCAGCGCATATGAGTCTATCAGCAACGGTGAAATGAAGGCAACGCTTCTTCAGGATGCCACCGCCATAGCTGCAAAGACCGTTGAGGTCCTCAAGGTATACTTCGAAGAGGGCACAGTTGAATCCGAGTACATCATTCCTTGGGTCGTTGTTGACAGCAGCAACATTAAGGAGTACTACGAAGGCTGAACGTAAGCTGAAAACAAATAGCGGGGCCTTGACCCCGCTATTCCGGAAAAGGAATATGATATGAAAGCATTAGTAGTTGAAAAACCCGGTACGCTCAAGGTCATGGAGCTTACCGAGCCTGAAATGGGCGATTATGAGGCTCGCTGTGAGATGCTTTACGGAGCAACATGTACGGCGACAGACCTTGCTGTTATAGACGGACGTGTCGGATGGACGCAGCTCGATTATCCTGTTATCCTCGGCCATGAGACGGTAGGCAGAGTTGTGGAGGTCGGCAGCAAGGTCAGAAACTATAAGGTCGGCGACCTTGTAGCAAGAGTGTATACAAGAGAAACGGACGGCATAAATCTTGCATGGGGCGGAATGGCCGAATACGGCCTTGCCGTCGATTGGAAGGCTATGTGGGCAGACGGTATTCCCAGAAGCGAGTGGGATTATTACAGAGTAAATCAGGTGATCCCCGAGGGAATAATCGACCCGATAGACGCGACCATGATAATCACATGGAGAGAAAACCTCTCATGGATAAACAGAATGGGCGTAAGCGAGAACGAGAGAGTCCTGGTTGTTGGCTCCGGCGGAAACGGGATGTCGATCGCGGCCTGCGCTGCTGTAAAGGGCGCGGAGGTCACGGTGGTCGGCAATGAATCCAGACGCGGCTGCACGCTCAACACCGGCGTTAAAGAGTTTGTCGACTATAAAGACAAGCAGGCGCTCGCAGACTTCGTTGAGAAAAACCGCCGCAGCATGGATTATATCATTGACGCTACCGGCAAGAAGGAAACTCTCACGCCCTATATGCCCGCGCTCAGGGAGGGCGGCACTGCCGCACTCTACGGCATGAGCGATTACACAAGCTATACCATAGGCCCTGTTCCCGGCCCGAAGTATTTCCGCTTCTTCAATTCCTATGCCGGAATATACGATGAGGCGGAGACCCATGAAGAGGTGATCGACCTCATCCGTGCCGGTAAGCTTGATGCCGGCAACTGGCTGGATAAGGAGCATATTTTCACATGGGACAATGCGCCCGAGGCGTATGACCATGTCAGGAGCAAAAAAGCGGTCAAAGCCGTTATAAAGCTCTCGCGTGACTGAAACAAGGAGGTTTAACAATGGAAATAAGAAAGTGCGGACGCACGGACCTTATGCTGACAAGACTTTCCCTCGGCTGTCTGTATCTGTCTTCTCTCGGAACGGGGGAGCTGGAGGATGCAAAGGAAGCCACGTACTATGCCCTCGACAAGGGCATGAACTTCATTGACACAGCTCCGTCATATCAGAACAGCGAAGCGGTGCTTGGTCAGGTGCTTAAGGACTACAGCGGAAGGATGCCGATGATATCCACCAAAATAGGTATGCCGCCACCCTTCAATCCCCAGTCCCGTAAGGACATTCTCGACTCCGTGGAAAAAAGCATGAATGATATCGGCTGCGACGTTATCGACCTTCTCTATGTCCATGAGCCGGAGCGCAAGGACCAGATGGCATGGTTTACCGACTATAACACTTATGAGGGGCCTGTCATGGAGGCTCTTGAGGAAATGAAGCAGAAGGGCTGGGTGAAATGGACAGGCGTGGGCGGAACGACCGCGCACGAGATGGCAAAGGTAATTGATACAGGACTGTTCGACGTTGTTCAGACTGCGTTTAACTACAGTCTCCTCTGGCAGGAGGCAAGATATGAGATATTCCCCGTTGCAAAGAAGCACAATATGGGTATTATATGCTCGGCTCCGCTCCAGCAGGGCTCCCTTGCGGTACGGCATGACGACCTTATCGCCAACGGCGCACCTTGGATAAGCAAGCCCAGACGCGAGCAGTTCAAGGCACTCTACAGCTTCCTTGATGAGATCGGTATGAGCATTGTAGAGCTTGCACTTCGCTTTGTCCTCTCCAATGACGATATCGACTGCGTGCTCGTCGGCGCAAAGAACAAAAAGGAGATCACCGAGACGATCGACTATTCGGAAAAGGGTGCACTGCCGGACGATATCCTCAAGCGCATTGAGGAGATATACATGATGGTGCCCTTCCGTCCGACGCTTGAGCCGATCCTGCTGCCCTGGGGCAACGATCGGCCTCCCATCGGCTGGATAGTCTGAGCTGCGGACAGCAAGGTCAGCTGTCAGGCATAGATGAAATATAACAGATAAAACACAAAGAGAGTGCACGGTGTACAAGCCATGCACTCTCTTTCAGCGTGAAAAAAGTCGCAGACTTTTTTTCACGCTTCAAAACACGCCACATTTTTTGCGAAGCTTACGCTTCACGAAAAATCTCGCTGCGCTCGTCAAAAAGCCCGATAAATCAGGCGTTTTTGATGGCTATAATCCAATTTGAGGCGGGACCTTGTCCCCCTCACACTCCCTCTGCTGCGTATTGGATTCTGCCCATTACGCCTATTTTCCACAGTTCTTTGAAAGTCTTAAAGAGAGTGCGCGGCTTTTAAACCATGCACTCTCTTTATCATATAAAAGCAGGATAAATAAAGACCGCAGCGCAGATTCTCGATCAGGACTCCTGCTCCTGCTCGGAGGCCTTTATGCGCTGGTACATATCCTGCATCTGCCGGTCGATCTCGGCGATCTTGCCGGCGCAGTCGAGCATTTCCTCATTGATGCCATGGGGCAGGGTGGTCTTATCCACCTTGTAGCGGATATCGTGCTCAAGGCTTGCCCAGAAGTCCATTGCGATGGTGCGTATCTGAATCTCTGCGGTTATATGGTCGGTGCGGTCGGACAGATAGACCGGCACTCGAATATCAAGATGCAGAGAGCGGTAGCCGTTGTAGTTCGGCGTTTCAATATAGTCCTGCCGCTTGACAATCTCGATATCTGCCTGCCGCTCGAGCATTTCCGCGACGCGGTACACATCGTCTATGTAGCTGCACACCACGCGCACGCCGGCTATGTCGTTGATGCCCTCGCGTGCGGCCTTGATGGTGAGCGGCAGTCCCTTTTTCTGAAGCTTTGCCGCGATGCTCTCTGGGCTCTTTACTCGCCCCTCAATGTGGTGTATCGGATTTCTTGCATAAAGCGTCTCAAACTCGTGGTTTAGTATCTCAAACTTGAGCGACAGCTGCTTGACCGCAGCGTTATAGAGATTCTGCATCAGAAGCACCTCGTGCGGATCGTCCATGAGCAGCGCCGTGCTTTTCACTTTTACCATCTGCTGTTTCCTCTCCTGTTTGTTTTATATCAGCTCTGCTGCTCTGGCCTGCAATCGGGACATATACCTTCAAAAAGCAGCCTGTGGCGGAGGATATCGCAGCCGGACTGCTCGGCCATCTCCTCGTCGAGAAGCGGCTTGTAGGGAAACGGCGCGTCGATCACCCTTCTGCATTTTATGCAGAGCATGTGATAGTGCAGCTCCGTGCGCAGATCGTAGCGATCCGCGCCGGGCACACGCACATGGTTTATAGCTCCGTCCTCCGACAGGCAATTGAGGTTGCGGTAAACCGTCCCGTGGCTGATCTTGGGGTCCGATGCGCGGACATCCTCGTATATCTGCTCCGCCGTGGGGTGGTCGCATCTTGACTGCACCGCCCGCAAAACCAGACGGCGCTGTCTGGTGTCTCTTCTGACAGTCATCTGTTTTATCTCGTCAGCTTAGCGGCTCAGTAGTTGTCCGCGTGAACCTCAAAATAGCTCTGCGGATGCTTGCAGGCAGGGCACAGCTCCGGCGCACTCGTTCCGACCACGATGTGTCCGCAGTTGCGGCACTCCCAGACCTTGACCTCACTCTTGGAGAAGACCTGCGCAGTCTCAACATTGCGCAGCAGCGCACGGTAGCGCTCCTCGTGCTGCTTTTCAATGGCTGCGATCAGGCGGAAGCGCTCTGCAAGCTCGGGGAAGCCCTCCTCGTCGGCGGTCTTTGCAAAGCCGTCGTACATATCCGTCCACTCGTAGTTTTCGCCCTCGGCTGCCGCAGCGAGGTTCTGCGCCGTGTCGCCGATGCCGCAGAGCTCCTTGAACCAGAGCTTTGCGTGCTCCTTCTCGTTCTCCGCCGTTTTCAGGAACAGCGCGGCTATCTGCTCAAAGCCCTGTTTTTTGGCAACAGAGGCAAAGTAGGTGTACTTATTTCTCGCCTGCGACTCTCCGGCAAAGGCCTCCCAGAGGTTTTTCTCGGTCTGCGTACCTGCATATTTGTTTTCGGTATTCATAATGTAAAGCTCCCTTCTGAAAATCACTATCAGGATAAAATCCTAATAAGATTATATCAGCGAAAGCCTGCTGTGTCAAGCCTTTGCCGTCATATCGAGAAAAATTCCTGATATGTGCCGGTATAAGGCGTTTCTCGACATATAAAAAGTCAAAGACCTTTTATATGTCGAGGAGGCTCCGCATTTTCATGCGGAGCCTCCTGCTGTATAGGAAGGAAGGGGGGATTGGTAGCTTGTTATATTGCAAGAGCTGCGTTGAGAGCATCGCCCGTTGCGATCATGGAATTGCCGGGAGCCTGACGCGCCTCGCCGATGACTATGACCTGCGGTACGAGCTTCTCAAGCTCTGCGGAAAGCGTGTTGTTGGAGCGGTAGCCCATTGCAAGCACGACGTTGTCGTAGCCGCGCAACTCGTGTGTGCTGCCGTCGAGCGTGCTCGTATAGGCAACGCCGTCGGTGAAGAACTCACTGACGCGAGCGTTTGTGAACTGTCCAACTCTGTGATGCTCGAGGCTTGCCATGATGTACTTGCGCGGCTCGGGCATGATATCCTCACCGACTACGGGCTTCATCTCGATGATATCGCAGTCGTGACCGCGCTCGGCAAGATGCTCGGCAGCTTCCGCGCCGACCATGCCGCCGCCGACGATAAGAACCTTTTTGCCGACATTATATTTGCCCGTGAGCATATCCTCAGCGTTTACATAGCCGCAGTCGGCAAGGCCGGGGATGGGCAGAATGAGCGGAGTGGAGCCGGTAGCGACGATCACAGCGTCCGGCTTGAGCTCGCCCACGAGCTCAGACGTAACGGTGACACCGAGGCGGATATCGACACCGGCTTCACGGCATCTGACGATGAGGCTGCGGATAGCGGGAGCGATCTCACCCTTTGCGGGGGGATAGGAAGCAACAAGGAAGTGACCGCCGAGCTCGGTATTCTTCTCAAGGAGAATAACATCGTGGCCGCGCTTTGCGCACATCATTGCGGCATACATTCCGCCGGGGCCTCCGCCGATGACGAGAACCTTCTTCTGCACCTCAGCGGGGATTATCTCCGCTTCGCGTCCTACGCAGGGGTTCATGGCGCAGGTGATGGGACGGCCTGCGAGCATGTTCGGCACGCAGCCGAGCAGACAGGCGATGCAGGGAGCGAGCGTTTCAAGATGGCCGGTGCGCGCCTTGACGGGCAGCTCGGGATCGGCTATCGACTGACGGCCAAAGGCAACGAGGTCTGCTCTGCCCTGACGGACCAGAAGCTCTGCATACTGCGGCTCTGTATAGCGGCCAACGGTGATGACGGGGATGGAAACGGCCTTTTTGATCTCGGTGACGAGGTCGGCATTGAAGCCGCCGTGGGTGTTGTTCGGAGCCCACATGAACTCGTCGTGCAGATGTATCGAGCGGGAGACATGGAGAGCGTCGATGCCGCACTCCTGCTCGAGATAGGCGGCGACTGCCGATGCGTCCTGAACTGTCAGACCGCCCTCGCCCTCGTCTCTTGCGTTTATACGGCAGAGAATGGGCATATTGCCGGTCTTCCTGCGGATGTTTTCGATTATCAGGCGCGGCAGACGCATACGGTTTTCAAAGCAGCCTCCGAATTCGTCGGTGCGCTTGTTGGTGCGCGCCGAAATGAAGGTGCTGACAAGATAGCCGTGGGCGCAGTGCACCTCGACCATGTCTATGCCGGCTTTCTGAGCGCGGGCTGCTGCATCGCCGTAGGCTTCAATGAGGCGGTAGACCTCCTCGGTCGGCATGGCAACGGGGATCTCGCCGCCGCAGTGGGATGCCATGGCGCTTGCAGCCTTGAGGGGATAGCCGGTGAGCTTGGAATTGCCCTCAGGACCTGCGTGCTGGAGCTGGATGCTGACCTTCGCACCGTAGCGATGGCAGCGCTCTGCTACCTTGCGGAAGCTGTCAACGACATCGTCGCTGAACAGACACGGCTTTCTCGGACCGCCCTTGGCCTCGGAGTAGACGACGGTCGATTCGATGGTTATCAGTCCGAAGCCGCCCTTGGCGCGAGCCTCATAGTAGGCTGCCGAGCGATCGGACAGCGAACCGTCGGTATTGGCAAAGTTGTTGCCCATCGGCGGAACGACAAAACGGTTCGGAACGGTGACAGTGCCGATATTAATGGGGCTGAACATCGTGGGGAATTTCATCTTATGCACCTCTCTGATATGTTGTTGCTTCAGCTGAAGAATTTTGCGGCTACCTCATCCTCCGGCATTTCCTTGCCGGTGAAGAGGCGGAAGGCCTCAACGCCCTGCTGAAGCAGCATTCCGATACCGCCGACGGTAACGCAGCCGGCAGCTGCGGCTTCCTTTATCATGCGCGTCTCGCGGGGATTGTAGACGGTGTCCGCAACGACGAGCTCGGGGCGGTACAGCGCGGGATTTATGAGTGTTTCGCCGTCCAGCGGAGCCATGCCGACCTTGGTCGCATTGACCAGAATGTCGCAGGCGCTGACGGCTTTGGCGACGGCTTCCTCATCGCCGAGGTCGTCGGCTGCGGCCTCGCAGCCGGGAATGTTGGAGACGATCTTCTCGACCGTCTGCTCTGCGTTTGCAAAGCTCTTGGAGCTCTTGCGGTTGAGAATGACGATCTTCTTTGCACCGTCGAGGGCGCACTGGATGCTCAGAGCGGTCGCAGCACCGCCTGCACCCAGAACGACTATGCTTTTGCCCTTTACGGAGACACCGTGCTTTTCAAGGTTGCGCACGAAGCCTACGCCGTCGGTGTTGTGACCGGTGAGCTTGCCGGTCTCATCTGCGGTTACGGTGTTGCACGCGCCGATGAGCTTTACCGCGGGGGACAGCTCGTCAAGGTAATCGCATACGGCGGTCTTGCCGGGCATTGTGATATTGAAGCCTCCAACGTTCATGAGTCTGAGCGCCTTTACGGCCTCCCCGACCTTTTCGAGGGGGATGTCAAAGGCAAGATATGCGTTATTGAGACCCAGCTTATCAAAGCTGTAGTTGTACATTGCAGGGGAGCCGGAGTGACCTACGGGAGATCCGATCAGGCAGAAGAGCCTTGTGTGTCCGTCAATTCTGTGTTCCATGTTATTTCCTCCTGTTTATCAGCTGCACATCTCGGGCCAGGTGTCTGCAAGCAGCTCGGATACAGCATCGAAGTTTGCCTTTGCAGCCTCGGCAACGCCGGTAGCAAGTATCGCGTCGTTGATGACCTCAACGCCTACGACTGCGGGCGAGATGCCCTTGGCCTTTACCATTTCAACAAAGCCTGCGGAGTCGCCGTAGCCCTTGCCGGGGAGTGCACGGTCGTGCATGGATTCGTCGCGGAGTATCGCTGCTGCGTAGGCACGGGCCTGCACATCGTTGAGCTGGATGGAAACGATCTTCTCTGCGGGGATATCAGCCATGAGCTCGGGATCGTAGCTCTGTCCGGCTCTGATCCAGTGCCAGGAGTCGAGCATGAGCTTTGCATTGTCGCAGCCGGAGGCCTTTACGACCTCCCATGCCTTGCGGACACCGGGAATGCCGCTGTAGGGCATGGGCTCGACACCGATGGTGTACTTTCCTGCACGACCGCACAGCTCCTTGAGCTTCTGCGCGGTCCACTCGACAGAGTAGTTCTCCATCAGGCCGCAGTTTATATGGTTCACGCCGAACAGCTCGCACATATGGAAGCATATCTGCTCCTTGTACTTTTCCTCATACGAGCGCTTTTCCTCCGCCCACTGGACGATGTACTCGACCTCGGTGACACGCATGTCGTATTTGTCAAGGATAGAAAGGATGTCGCTGTCAAAAAGCCCTTCGTTGAGTGCATCAACATAGGACTCGGCACGCAGGCCGATTCCCTCGAAGCCCGCAGCCTTCGCTGCGCTCACGCGCTCTTCAAAGCTGCACTGATCGCCGAGTGTCCAGGAACTGATGGTAATGGGATGCTGTTTGCTCATTTTAATTTCCTCCTTTTATTCTGCGGCCGGCTGTGCCTGTGCCGCCGTGTCGGTTTCTATGCGTTTATTTAAAACTACTGCGAGGATTATGCCTATAAGAGTCACTGCCATGTTGAACAGCAGCACATACCGCGGGCCGTCCGTGCCGGAGACTCGGGTGATGAGGCTTGCCGCGTTCAGAACGACGTAGTTTGCAACAGATGAGGATATCATTACTATCGAGGTGATAACGCCGCGGTTTTTGGGGAACATCTCATTCGCAACCGAGGTGACGAGCTGGAGAACGCCGCCTGCTGCGAAGAATCCAACGAAGAAGCCGCCGACCAGACACACTGCCGGTACCTGAACGAGGAACACGATGCCGAGAGTTATGAATGCGCAGGCAGGATATATTATAAGTATCTTGGCGGGCTTGACTCCTCTGCTCAGAAGAGCTGCGTTTACAAACAGGGCGGCTACGATACCGAGGGAATACCAGGTCTGAATCATGCTGGGATTTGTCAGACCGTAGAGTGCGCCGAGCTCCTGATTGCAGTTCATCCAGAGCATGAAGGTCGTGGAGCTGGTAAAGCCGAGCGCGACGAGAATGACCGCCGACGGGGTGAGGCGCATTTTCTCCTTTTTGCCCGTCTCCGTCTTCACTGCCTGCTCCCGCGGCGGGAAGGGCAGAAACACGAGCGCGATGCCGTCGAGAATGATTATTGCGGCTCCCGCGAGGAATACGGTGTTGAAGGGAAGACCGTTTGCATCAACTGCGAGTATGGCAAAGGGCAGAAGGAACTGTGACAGGGATACGGCAAGCTTCGTGAAGATGTTCGCTATCGTTCCCTTTTCCTTGAATATCTCCATGCAGGAGGGAGTGATGCTCGTATCAAGGAAGGAGTTTGCCATGCCGCTTACTATCGCAAAGGCATAGCCCCAATACATGTTCGTCGTAAAGGTGATGCCTGTGAAGAACACGGCGTACAGTGCGCAGCCTATCAGCGCCGAGAGCCTTCTGCCGAGCTTGTCGGAGAGCGGTCCTGCAATGGGGAAGGCTATCAGACGGCCAAGGCCGATGGCGGCAATGACGGCGACGACGGCGGATATGTCATAAACTCCGTCCGCGCCGGGGACAGAGCCCCAGAGTGCCGCAAACTCCTGCTTATAGTGTCCCATGACAGATGAGGATATGCCGAGCACGAAGTATGTTATGTACAGTGCGAGGGCTGTCGGATAGTAGCGCTTTTGGCTCATCTCGTTTCTCCCGTCCTTTCAGATTTTTTTGTTTTCCGATTCTTTTTGCTGCGGGCAGCTGCACTGCCCTGCGCTTCGATGGCTAAAGCATAGCATGTTGTGCTTTTTTTAACAAATCGTTAAAACGAATAAAGTTATAGATTTTTTCTATCATCTGTGTAATAATAGAGTCAACGCAAGAGGAGGAGCAGAACGATGAATCTATCGCACCTGAGATACTTTGTCCGTCTGGCGGAGACGCGGCACTATACCAAGGCCGCCGAGCAGATGTACATATCGCAGCCAAGCCTTAGCCACGCAATAGCCCAGCTCGAGCAGGAGCTCGGCGTGCCGCTGTTTGAAAAGAACGGGCGCAATGTTGAGCTCACGCGCTTCGGCGAGGAGTTTTTGAAGCAGGTGCGCCAGTCGCTTGAGATACTCGATGACAGCATTGATTACCTGCACCGTATTTCCGCCGGAAACGGCATTGTGCGGCTCGGTCTGCTGCGCACGCTGGGTATAGAATATGTCCCGTCGCTTGCGGCGCAGTTCAAGCGTCAGAACGCGGATAAGGATGTGGACTTCACCTTTTTCACCGGCGTAACTTCAGATATTATGCACAAATTGCAGAAGCATGAATTGGATATTGTGCTCAGCTCCAAGGCTCCCGAAGAGTATAAATTCGAATCCATCCCCGTCAAGAAGCAGGACCTTGTGCTCATAGTTCCGCCGAACCATCGCTTCGCCGCGCAGCATACGGCGGAGCTTTCGGAGGTGCTGGACGATCCGTTTATCCAGTACACGCACGGCTCGGGTCTGCGGCATGTCATAAACGATATGTTCGAGCAGATAGATGCCCGCCCGAATGTCGCGTATGAGATACAGGAGGATCAGGTCATCGCAGGACTCGTCGCTCAGGGCTTCGGCGTTGCGGTGGTTCCGTATATGGAAATGCTGCTGCGCCTGAACGTGAAGATACTCCAGATATCGCGTCCCGTGCCGAACCGTATGTTCTATCTCGTGACCGATCCGACGATGACATTGTCCCCCGCAGCGGAGGAGTTTAAGCGCTTTGTCCTGTCGCAGAGCGAGGCGCAGTGAGAGGCAAATATAGTAAATACTCATGATTCGATAGTTTTTTTGCATCATTTTCAGTCAAAATGGATATGAAAAACCCGTCACTTTCCCAAGTGACGGGTTTTATACTTATTAAATAATAACAAAAACGCCGCAGCTTCCGATATAACAGAAGAAACCGAAGCGTTTTTTCGGAAGGATAGAAAAATGTCAGTCTATCCTTATAAGGCCGCCCAGGGCTTTGCAGCGTCCGGCGAGGTCTATATAGGTCTGCTTGCTGCGCTCCCATGCGTAAATGTCCTTATCCTCAAGCTCGCGCAGCACCTTTGCCGGAGCTCCGCCGACGACTGTGCGCGCAGGTATGCTCTGGAGCTTTTTCACGACCGCGCCCTCGGCTACGACGGCGTATTCTCCGATATCCGCAAACAGGCTTATTATTGCGCCCATGCCTATATTCGCACCGTCTCTGATGTAGTTGCCGTGGATTATTGCGCCGTGGCCTATGGTTACGCGCCTGCCGATATGACAGCCGTCGGTTTTCTCGCTCGAGCCGCCGACGTGGATAAGGCACAGATCCTCGACTGCACTCTCGTCGCCTATCCATATCGGGCATTCATCGCCGCGGATGACGGCTCCCGGGCCTATATAGCACCTTGCGCCGATCGTCACATCGCCGATGACAACGGCTGTATCGCTTACATACGCGCTCGGGTCGATCTGCGGGCGCTTGCCTTCAAACTCGTATATCATTAAATTATGCTCCTTATTTTGCTTTTCTGACGTAGGTGCCCGGAATGCCGAGCTCGTCGCGGTATTTTGCAACGGTGCGGCGTGACACAGCAAAGCCCCTGCGCTTTAGAATGTCGCTCAGCAGGGCATCTGACAGCGGCGCTGCCTTGTCCTCAGCGTCGATGAGCTCACACAGCTGCTTTTTCGCGTCGCCGGTCGAGCGCGTGCCGCTGCCGCAGTCAATTTTCTGCGTGAAAAACTGCTTCGCAGGTATAACGCCGCGCCTGCACTGAATGTATTTGCCCCGCATTGCGCGGCTGACTGTGGATATGCTCAGCCCCGTTGCCTCGGCAATATCGGCAAGGCTCATGGGCACCAGAGCATCAGACACACCCGAGAAGAAAGCGCTCTGCATGTCTGCAAGCCGCTCAAAGCAGCTCAGAAGCGTTTTTTCGTATCTGCACACGTTTTGATACAGCCTGCCGGCGCTTGACATCCGTTCGTTTATATATTCATGCACCATTGGATCGTCGGTCGAGTTATTAAGCTCACCGAAAAAGGAGCTTATCCTCAGATGAGGGCTGAACGGGTGACACAGGGAAACGCTGAGCCTGCCGGACGTGAACTCTATGTCCAGATCCGGCGAGACGTACACATCGCTGCCGGCTCTGCTGCCCTCGAGCGCTGAGGAAGGGTAGGGGTAGAGCTGCTTTATGCGGGTCTCCGCAGCCCTGACCTCGGCTGCCGTAACGCCCAGAGCTTTTGCTATGACCGTGTAGTGCCCGTGCGAGAGCGCTTCAAGATGACATTCAACTATGCTGCGTGCAATATGATCGCCGGCATCGAGCTGCGCTGCAAGGCAGCCGCGCACGTTCTCTGCGCATATTCCCGCCGGAGGGAGTGAGCGCATGACGGCAACGCAGCCCTCGAGCCTTTCCCTCTCAATGCCGAGCTTCTTTGCGAGCCTTCCCCAGTCCTCGGACAGAAAGCCGCGGCTATCGACGCAGCCGATGAGATAGCGGTACAGCTTTTTTGTCTCACGGTCGGCATCGGAGCTTAAAAGAAGGCTCATGAGATACGACCTCACGTCTGGCGCTTCGCTGCGGCTGACTATGGGACTGTCCGCAGCGTCGTCATCGGCGGATACGGACAGATCCTCGCCGCGCACGGGAGCAAAGGAGCTGAGCCACTCGACCCTGCCGGAGAGCTCGCCGCCCTTCGGCACCCGTGACAGCTCGTCTATGTCGATCGCGGGGTTTTCCATGGCCTGCTCGGTGAGAAAACGGCCAAGCTCCGCCGTTGTCATCTGAACCATCTCGAGAAGCTGGATGGTCGCGGGCGCGACGGTCTGTTTAATTGTGACCTTACTGCTGAGCTTCATGACTTCATAAACGGGGTGTTCGATACCGGACAGAGGCATCGAAAACGACTTAGTTTGTAAATTGACAATTTGATACACTTTCTTTGACTCTTCGGTTAATCTTATCAAAATGTTTTGACAAAATCAAGCCCGCAAATATATTTTTTACAAATGAGAGATTCATGAGTGTATCATGATGATACACTTTGCGACGAAACAGGTGAACAAGGATGATACACTTTTAACAATTTGACACACCGCAAACTTGGTGCTACAATGGTCGCAACGGCGAAAAAAGCATTATTTTCGCAGCGCGGAAAAAATTTTTAAGCTTTTACTCAAGGAGGCGCAGCGGCGTGAATATGGATTTTCTGAACAGAGAAAAAGAGTACATGAGTATGCTCGAAAGCTCAAAATACATGTGCGAGAAAAACGGGCTCGACTCACATGCACAGGCTCTCCCCGCAATTACGGAGGAGGACAGGGAGCGGTGCAAAAATCACGTTACGGGGCACATCCGCCTCATGAGAAAAAGCACTCCGGAATACTATCAGGCAGTGACCGACACAATGGCCGCAAATAACGCCGTTTTGCTGTATCTTTACGATAATTTTGATATTTTCGGGCGCTACGGCGATAAAAAGCTCAAGGATGAGCTTGCCGCGAAAAATATAAAGCTCGGCGGAAACCTCGGCGAGAGCGTTGCCGGAACGAATGCAGTGGTCATGGCCTCGCGCAGCCCGACGAGCACATGGGTCGCCGGCGATGAGCACTATATTGATGCGCTCAAGCCCTATGTGACCTTTGCCTTCTCGATAAAGGGCAAATACGGCCGAAACGGCTATGTCATGCTGATAACCCACAGGGAAAACTTCGATGAGCGCATATATAATCTTTTCCGGCTCATCGAATCGACAGAGACCATAATAACCACGGGACACGTCACAAAGGACGTTATCATGCGCGATATCATGCAGCGCAACGAGTACAGCCGCGGCAGCACAAACGACATAGTCATAATGGTCGATAACAGCTGCTCCGTGACCTTTGCAAACGACAGATTCTATGATTTTTACAACTACCATCCGCAGGAGACGATAAACAGCTTCCTGAGCGATATCTGCCCCGAGCTCGTGTCGCTCGTGGCGAAGATAGCGGAGGGAAAGAATGTTACCGGCAAGCCGGTCGAGCTCGTGCGCGGCAACGGCACACGCGAGCAGTATTTTGCCGATTGCAGTATTATAAATAATACAAATTCGCGTCAGTTCGGCGCACTTATTACTATATATAAGGGCAAAATGAAGAAGGAAGAGAAGCCGGCTGACGGCAACTATGCCCGCTATACCTTCGATGATCTCATAGGCGTTTCGGATAATTTCGTGCAGCTCAAGCGTTTTGCCGAGCAGATATCCTGGACCTCCAGCCCGATACTCATACAGGGCGAATCGGGTACGGGAAAGGAGCTTTTTGCAAATGCGATACATTGCACCAGCCAGCGCAAGGACAAGCCCTTTGTGGCCGTAAACTGCGCCGCCATCCCGCGTGACCTCATCGGAAGCGAGCTGTTCGGCTATGTCGCGGGTTCGTTCACGGGTGCCAGCCGCACAGGCGCAAAGGGCAAATTCGAGCTTGCCGACGGAGGTACGCTGTTCCTTGACGAGATAGGCGAAATGCCCGTTGAAATGCAGAGCGTTCTGCTGCGTGCGCTGGAGGAAAACTGCATCACCCGCATCGGCGCAACAAAGCCAATAAACGTTGATGTACGAATAATTACAGCCACGAACAAGGACCTTACAAAGTGCATTTCCGATGGCACGTTCAGAGCAGATCTCTACTACCGCCTGAACGTCATAAACCTCACTATGATACCGCTGCGCCGCCGCAGAGCAGACATAAAGGAGCTTGCGGAGTACTTCCTTGAGCGCTTTGCCCTTGAAAACGGGAAGAATATCCTCGGCATAAGCCCCGCGGCTATGCTTGCCATGACTGAATACAACTGGCCGGGCAACGTCCGCGAGCTGCGCAACTGCCTTGAATACAGCGCCATTGTCTGCAAGAGCGGCTATATCGAGCTTGAGGATCTGCCGCACGGAATAAGCAAGCTCGAGCATACGGAGGAGGCTCCGCCGTCAGAGCTCGGCGGCGATGTCAGAATAACAAGCGACTTTTTCACCAAGCAGCGCTTTGAAATGGCCAAAAAGCTGCTCGTCGAATTTAAGGGCAACAAGTCCAGAGTGGCACAGGAAATGGGAGTATCACGCTCGACGCTTTATAGAATACTCAACTCCACAGAGGAAACGCACAGTGACAAATAAGGAAAACATAAAATAGTAGATAAAGCCAGCCGCCTGAAAAACAGACGGCCGGCTTTTTCCTTTTAGACATAAATTTAAAATGGTCGTGACAGCTGATTTTAAAATTATACATCATCGTCGCCGGAGACTTGGCACGATATTTGCACTAAGTAAGAGTGTCACAAAATTAACCGGCACGATCAGTTCCCCGGCCGGGATAATCGATGCTGAACTCCGGTTAAGTAATTAGGAGGTTATCATGAAAAGACTTTATACGCCTTTCACGGTCAACAAGCTTGAGCTCAAAAACAGGGTGATCATGTCGCCGATGAGCGTTGGCCACACCGTTGAGGGCTTCATAATGGACGATGTTGTTGAGTTTTACAGACGCCGTGCACTGGGCGGAGTGGGACTGATCATTTTCGCAAATATGCAGTGGGATAAGCTGCGCTATAACCCCAATCACGGAGCGATGCTCACCGACGAGAAATACATCCCCTCGCTCAAAAAGCTCACAGATGCCATACACGAGGGCGGCAGCAAGGTGTTTGCACAGCTCATGCATCGCGGCAGATGCGCAAACCGCGCAAGCATTCAGGGCGAGCAGGCTGTGGCTCCGTCTCCCATCCCCGGCAGATTCACTCACTTCGAAATGCCCAAGGAGCTCACCGTTGAGGAGATCAAGGAGTTCGTTCAGTGGCAGGCAGAGTCGGCGGTCATCGCAAAGAAGGCCGGATTTGACGGCATTGAGATCGAGACCAACTCCGGCTACCTGTACGGACAGTTCTTCTCTCCGCTGACCAACCACCGCACCGACGAATACGGCGGCTCGCTGGAAAACCGCTGCCGCTTCATGGTCGAGACGCTTGAGGGTATGCGTGCGGCAGTCGGCCCCGATTACCCCATCTCGCTGCGCGTCAGCGGCAGCGACTTCATGGACGGCGGCTGCAACGGCGACGACATAGCGGAGATATGCGAGCTGCTGGACAAGACCGGCTATGTTGACGGCTTCTCCATCACCGCAGGCTGGCATGAGTCGGCAGTGCCCCTTATCACCATGGAGGTCCCCCACGGTGCATGGGCATATCTTGGCCGCCAGATCAAGGCGCGTGTAAAGGCTCCCGTGGCACAGGGTATGCGCATGAATATCGAAAAGGCGGAGGAGCTTGTCGATCGCGGCGACTTCGATGCCGTCGTAATGGGCCGCCCCTTCCTGGCAGACCCCGACGTTGTCAACAAGGCAATAGCGGGCAAGGCCTCCGATATCCGTCCCTGCGTAGGCTGCAACGCAAAGTGCCTGGACATGGCGATGATAAGCAAGCCCATCGGCTGCATCGGCAACTACGAGTGCAACCGCGAGCAGGAGCTTGAGGACGAAAACGGCCTCATGCCGACCGAAAAGAAGAGCGAGAATCCCGAAAAGATCCTCGTCATCGGTGCAGGCCCCTCTGGTATGGAATTTGCCCGCGTCGCTGCGCTGCGCGGCCACAAGGTCACCATCTGGGAAAAGCGCAGCCGCACCATCGGTCTTTCGCTGTATGCCGCAACTCCTCCGCGCCGCTACGATATCCGCTACTTCGGCCAATGGCTCGAAAGGACCTGCCGCGAGCTGGGAGTTGAGATAATCCTCAACAAGGAGGCAACAGCAGAGGATATAATCGCAGCCTCCAAGGATTATGACCGCATCGTACTCGCCTGCGGCTCAAAGGCCTCCATTCCTCCCATCCCCAGAGATCCCGGCGTTCCAGTCGTTCATGCATGGGACGTGTTCGAGGGCAAGGCAGAGCTCGGCAAGAATGTTGTCGTCGTCGGCGGCGGAGATGTCGGCGTTGAGGTCGCAATGTATATAGGCGAGATCGGAACCCTCACGGCCGATGAACTGAGATTCATGATGATATACAAGACCGAGCCCTATGAGAAGCTCCAGCAGCTGCTCAACCACGGTGTTCACAATGTTGCGATCGTCGAGATGGGCAAGAAGTTTGCTCCCGACATCAACCCCGGCAGCCGCTGGTCGATAATTGCACGCACCAAGCAGCTGGGCACCAAGATGCTCAAGGAGACGAAGGTCATTGAGATAACAAAAGAAGGTGTCGTTGTCGAAAACGAAGAGGGCCGCCAGACTCTGCCGGCTGACACCGTTGTCATAGCGGCAGGCGCAAAGCCCAATAACGATATGTACGAGCAGCTCGTCGGAAAGGTCAAAAACGTTGACTGCATCGGCGATGCCGTAAAGGTAGCAAGAATCCCGGATGCGGTCGAATCTGCCTATAAATTGGCCGCAAGCATATAAATCAGCCTGAACCGCTGCGGCGCAGCGCCGCACAAAAAACGGTTCAAGCGTCCTCCTTCCCCCTTCCTTCCCGGGCTGCCGGTTCATTGAAATTCGGCAGTTCGGCGAGGCAGGGGAGGGAAAGAACGTAAAGCCTGAAAAGCTTAGAGGATAATCAGAATGAATCAGCTGCAAAACAAAAACTTCGAGGAGGCACTGGTCAGATACAGGAAAAAGTGGGACAGGATCAAGGATCCCTGCGTGGTCTACGATTTTCCGATCCCCGATGTCTCCTGCAAGGAGCTGTTCCTCGAAAGAGTAAGCGAACATCCCGACAAAACCTATGTTATCAGCCATGGCGCGAAGATGAGCTATGTCGAGTGCAACATGCTTGCAGCAAGGATTGCAAACGGCTTTCTTAAAAGCGGACTTGAGAAGGGCGACAGGGTCATAACCTATGTTTCCAACGGCTTTGAGTTCGTTGCACTGGCACATGCCTGTTTCAAAACCGGCATCATAATGGTAAATACCAATCCCCGTTCCACCGCCGATGAGGTCATACGCAGAATAAAGGACTGCACACCGAAGATGGTCATTACCGACTCGGACGGCGCAGATGCGGTCGTTCAGGCGCTGAAGGATGACAGGGCAGGGGTCGGGCACATGGTGTTCTGTCCCGCGCTGGAAAAGGAAAACCGCTGGGACGGGCTCGAGGCATGGGACAGCATCATCTCCGACGACGCATCCGAGCCGGACATCAGGATAGCGCCCGAGGATATTGCAATATTGCAGTACACCGGCGGCACCACCGGCGTTTTAAAGGGCTGCTGCCAGACAAATCACGCATTTGTCGCAAAGGCAATGGCGCAGGTCCAGTATTTCCGGCCCTTCCTCAACGATAACGACTATGAAAACTACATGGTCATCATTGCACTGGGAATGTCCCATGCCTTCGGCTTCGGTCAGGGCATCGTTGTGAACCTGACCATGGGCGGCACGATATTCTTTGCCGAGTGCCTTGACGAGATACTCAGGGTCATTGAAGAATACCGTCCGACGGTCTGGCCCTCCGTTCCTCTGTGGATGAAGCTGATCGCTTCGCACGAGGAGTATCAGAAGTATGACATCAGCTCGCTCAAGGTCATAACCTGCGGCTCTGCGCCGCTGCCTGTCGATGTTATAAAGCGCGTCGAGGAGCTCACGGGAGCCGTCATCACCGAGGGCTACGGCATGACCGAAACGGTCAACACCATAACCATAAACGGGCATGACCACCGCAAGGTCGGCACTGTCGGCGTTGTAAACCCCAACATCGAATACCTCATCGTCGATCAGGAGACCGGCACGGAGGTCGTAGAGGACGGGCAGACAGGCGAGATAATCTGCCGCGGCGAGTGCGTCATGCATGAGTACTGGAACAATCCCGAGGAAACGGCAAAAATGCTGCGTAATGGCTGGCTCTACACCGGCGATATCGGCCGCATAGACGAGGAGGGCTTCCTGATAATCTGCGACAGGAAGAAGGACCTGATCATAACGGGCGGATTCAATGTCTTTCCCAGCGAGCTTGAGGCCGTTGCAATAACGGCGGAGAACGTTGCGGATGCAATAGCCATCGGCGTGCCTGACGAGCGCCGCGGCGAGGTACCGGCGATATTTGTCCAGCCGGTCACCGGCAAAACGGTCGATCTGAATGAGGTAGAGAGGGTGTGCCGCGAAAAGCTCTCGCGCTTCAAGGTACCGAAGGAATATTACGTCATGGATATGCTCCCAAAGACCAAAAACAGAAAGCCCGACAGAAAAACAGTCAAGAGAATGTATCTTGAACATGCGTTCGACGGACAGAAAAACTAAGTATTTATTAAGCTGTGAATGTTAATTAATAAATAAACAAAGGAGAAGATCAAAATGTCAAAGAACACAAAAAGAACGCTTCTTGGATTTGTGCTCGCAATAGCGGCACTTGTGCTCATAGCATATCTCCCCGCAGAGACAGAGGCGATGAGCCGTGCGGCGTGGCAGTATCTCGGCTGCTTCGTATTCATGCTCGTACTTATCATTTCCCGCGCCGTTCCCGACTGGGCGGCAGTATTGTGCACGATGGCCGTGCTCGTTGCGCTTAAGGTTGCGACCGTCGCGGAAGTGACCTCCAACTTTGCATCCAGCACCGTATGGCTGTGCATCGGCGTGTTCATCATGTCGATAGGCATCAACAACAGCGGCTTCATGAAGCGCCTTGCTCTGTGGGTGCTGACTCGCTTCCCGGGAACCTACGCAGGGCAGGTCACTGCAATGCTCCTTTCCGGCGTTATCATGAGCCCCATCATCCCGTCGTCCACCGCAAAGACCTCCATGATGGCTCCCTTTGTCAATCAGGTATGTGAGGCCTCCGGCGCAGAGCGCAACTCCAAGCAGTCCCTCGGCCTGTGGTTTGCAAACTTCATGGGCACCAACCAGCTCGGCATGGCCTTCGTATCCGGCTCGGTCTACGTTGCGCTTATGCTCGGCTTCGTCGGCGAAAGCGTTTCATGGGGACAGTGGTTCATCCGCGCCTGCGTATGGTATGTGGTCTGCATAGTTCTCGTCTATGTGTTCTGCCTTGTTTTCTGCAAGCCCACCGACACCCAGAAGGCCGCAAACGTTGAATTTATCAAGGAGTCCTACAAGGCTCTCGGCAAGCTCAGCACCAAGGAGAAGCAGGGTATCATCATCGTTCTGGCAGCCCTGATACTCTGGCTCACCCAGTCCACCCACAAGATCGATGCCGGTATGGTCGCCATCCTTGCGGACGTTGCCTTCATTGCCTGCGGCCTGATCACTCCTCCCGAGGTCGGCGCAAAGGGCATGTGGACTATCACGATCTTCGTCGGCGGCGTTCTCTCCGTTGCGGGTCTCATGGCATCCCTCGGTGTCAGCACATGGCTGGCCGGTATCCTCGGCCCCATCCTCGCTCCCATCATGAGCAGTCCCTGGATCTTCATTCCCTGCCTGTGCATCATCACCTATCTGCTGCGCTTTGTCATCGTATCCCAGTCGTGCTGCATGGCAGTCATGATAGCTATCTTCGGCTCTTTGCTTGAGGCGCACGGCATCAATATCTTCGTCCTTGTATTCACCTCATGGGTATCCGGCACCTGCTGGAACGTCGCTTACCAGAACCCCGCATCCGCAGGCCTTATCAAGATGTGCGATCCATCCCTCGACTTTGCGACCGCATCCAAGGGCTCGTATGCATACTGCATAATCAACCTCATCGCAATGACCTGCAGCGTACCTCTCTGGATGGCACTCGGCCTCCTGTGATCAGAGTATGTACGATTATGAGCATATTCGGGTGGAGCTTCCCGAGCCGGGCATAGCGGTAATGAGCTTTATCCGGCCCGAAAAGCTCAACTCGTGGTCACGCGAGGTATTCAACGATATGCTGCACTTCTTCAGGCTTCTCAAAGCGGATGATGAGACAAAGGTGCTCATCATCCGCGGCGAGGGCGAGAGAGCCTTCTGCACGGGAGCGGACTTCACGAGCCTGTTCCCGAACGAAGGCGACCGCGACAGCGTCGAGAAGTCATATGCCTTTCAGGAGGAGCTCAGGGAGCTCATCGTTTTAGTACACGAGGCAAAGCAGATCGTTATTACCGCTGCGCACGGCTACGCTGTCGGCGGAGGCTTCTTTCTCACCATGGCCTCCGATATCCGCCTTATTTCCTTCGATGTCAGGTTTTCCTGCCCGCTGCTCAAAATGAGCATGAGCTGCGGAGACCTCGGCTGTGCGTATATGCTGCCGCGCCTGATAGGAGACAGCGCTGCGAGGGATATACTGCTAACAGGCAGATATATGCTCGCGCAGGAAGCAATGAGCCTCGGCTACGCATCCGGCTGCTATCCGCTCTCGGAGCTTGACAAGGCCGCGATGGAAAAGGCAAGATTGCTTGCCGGCTACTCAAAGGAGGCGCTGCAATACAGCAAGCAGCTGCTCAATATGATGGAGTCGGTAAACAGCCTCGATGCTGCCATCAAGATCGAAAACCGCAATCAGCAGCTCGTTAAGGCATTCAACAGAGAAAAAAGAAACAAATAAAAATATAAAGAATCTGAAAGGAGAGCAAAAAATGCAAAGCCTACCTAAAAAGTCCCTTCTGCCCTTCACCGAGGAGCACGAGGCATTCCGCAAGGAGTTCGGCGAATTTCTTGACAGGGAGATAGCGCCGTATTACATGGACATGGAGAAGAACCACTCCGTCGGAAAGGAGACCTTCAAGAAGTTCGGCAACGCAGGCTACGGCTGCCTGTGGCTGGACAAGAAATACGGCGGCAGAGAGCTCGATATGCTCTATTCCATCGTGTACGGCGAGGAGCTCAACAAGCGCGGCCTCAACGGTGTTCTGACCCGCCTGAGCAGTGACACCGTCGCACCCTATATCTACGCCCACGGCACCGAGGCGCAGAAGGAAAAGTATCTCCCGGGCGTTGCCTCCGGCGATACCTGCATCTGCATCTGCATGACCGAGGCCGACCACGGCTCGGACCTTGCTCATATCGAGACCAGCGCCGTCAAGGACGGTAAGGGCAATTATATCGTAAACGGCGGCAAGATCTATATCTCCAACGGCATGGTCGCCGATTACGCCATTGTTGCGGTCGTCACAAATCCCAATGCCGAAAAGCCCCACAAGGGCATCAGCCTTCTCATTATCCCCACCGACGCACCGGGCTTCGAGCGCAGACTGCTCAACAAGATAGGTCTTAACTCGCAGGATACCTCCGAGTATATCTTCCGCGATGTCGTCGTTCCCGAGGAGAATCTGCTCGGCGAGGAAAACCGCGGCTTCTACTACCTCATGCAGCATCTTGAAAAAGAGCGCCTTATGGGCTCGTGGGGCACCCTCGGCATGGCCGAGTACGCCTTTGAGCTGTGCGTGCAGCGCGCAAACGAGCGCCTTGTAGCCGGCAAGCCTCTGGGCTCGTACCAGCACTGGCAGTTTGAGATAGCAAAGGCAGCCGCCGAGCTCGATCAGGCAAGAAGCTATGTCGAGCACCTGACGCTGCTGTTCATGGCAGGCGAGAGCGTCAACACTCAGGTGTCCATCGCAAAGTATGCTACCAGCGAGCTGGCATACAAGATCTCCGACCTCGGCGTTCAGATCTGGGGCGGCCCCGGCATCCTGCGCGAGAACGCCATCGCACGTCAGTTCGTCGATACCCGCCACTACCGCCTGATGGCCGGTACCTCCGAGGTACAGCTCGGCATCATCGCAAAGGCGATCGGCCTCGGCAAGAAAAAGTGAGCAGCAGACTTAATACGAGCAAGGAGGTGCTCTGATGGCTCTACCGCTTGAAGGCATAAAAATACTTGACCTGAGCACGATGCTCCCGGGTCCGTTCTGCTCCATGATCCTCGCCGATTTCGGCGCGGAGGTCATAAAAGTCGAATCCGTCAAGGGCGGCGACCTCTTTCGAGGCGGCGTTCCCAAGATCGGCGACACGGGCGGAGCCTTCTTTCAGGTCAACCGCAATAAAAAAAGCATCACCCTCAACCTCAAAAGCGATGAGGGTAAGGAAATATTCTATAAGCTCGCAAAGGACGCGGATGTCGTTCTGGAGCAGTACCGCCCCGGCGTTGTAAAAAAGCTGGGCGTTGACTATGAAACGATAAAGGCGATAAACCCGAGGATCGTTTACTGCTCTCTGTCCGGCTACGGCCAGACCGGCCCGTACCGCCTCACAGCGGGTCACGATCTCAACTATATAAGCTACGCGGGCATCCTCGGCCTTACCGCCCGCAAAGGACAGACTCCCACCATACCGGGCGTTCAGATCGCCGATATCGGCGGCGGAGCGCTGTATGCCGCGATCGGCATACTCATAGCGCTCATGGGCGTTAAGAGCAGCGGTGTTGGCCAGTATGTCGATACCTCCATGCTCGACGGCGCTGTGTCATGGCTGCCTGTTCTTGCAAACGATTATTTCGTCAAGGGCGTTTCGCCCAAGGCGGCCGAGAATATCCTCAACGGGCAGAACGCCTGCTATGAGGTCTATGAAACTGCGGACGGCAGATACATCAGCATCGGCGCGATAGAGCCGCACCTGTGGGCAAATTTCTGCGATGCGATCGGCAAGGAGGAATTCAAGCTTTATCAGCGCGATCTGACAAAGCAGGACGAGATGTTTGCGTATCTTCGCAGCATGTTCAAGTCCAAAACTCAGGCCGAGTGGATCGAAAAGCTCACGGGGATCGACTGCTGCTGGGCACCGGTCAAGAACCTCGAAGAGGTCTTTTCCGACCCGCAGGTGCTCGCACGCGACATGGTTTATGAGATGACCGACCCCGCAGGCTGTTACGGCAGCGTTAAAATGATAGGCTCGGCGGTGAAGCTGTCAGAGACACCGGCACGCAAGGAGCTCTTCCCGCCCAGAAAGGGCGAGCATAACGCGGAATACCTCAGAGCGATCGGCTACAGCGATGAGCAGATAGCCGAGCTTGAGAAAAACGGCGTTATATAAATAATGATTAAAGGAGAAAAACCTATGAAAATGCTTGAAGGCATAAAAGTCCTTGACTTTACAACCAACGCATCAGGCCCCAAGGCCGGCACCTATTTTGCAGACTATGGCGCGGAAGTCGTCAAGGTCGAGGTACCCGGCGGCGAAGGCGGCAGAAAGTTTGCTTTCTATGTAAACGGCATATCCACCTACGCCTGCGGCAAGGACCGCGGCAAGAAATCTGTCGAGATCAAGCTCAGCGACCCCGATGCACAGAAGCTCCTTCTCGATGTCGTCAAGGACTTTGACGTGCTCATTTCCTCCAATAAGCCCGGCTTCCTTGAGAAGTTCGGCCTCGGCTACGAGGACGTAAAGAAGGTAAACCCCGGCATCGTTTACGGCGCACTCACTCCCTTCGGCTACAAGCCCAACAAGTACAGCAATAAGCCCTCCTATGATATCTGCGCAGTTGCGATGAGCGGCCTGAACGCACAGACCGGCGAGCGCGACGGCAATCCTACCCGCATCGGCTCGGTCATCGGCGACATGATCGGCGCAGAGGGCTTCTTCGCGGCTCTGATGCTCGCTCTGTTCCACAAGCAGCGTACCGGCGAGGGACAGTTCGTTGACTTCTCGCTCGTGCGCAACCTCGTCCACATCAACGATACCCTCCAGTATCATAACAAGAAGGGTCACATCCAGTACCGCTCCGGCAACCACAACTCCAACATGTCTCCCTACGGCATTTACACCGGCAAGACCATGTCCGTTGTCATCGGTGCCGTTGCGCCGAGCACATGGAATCCTCTGTGCGACTGCATGAACCGCCCCGATCTCAAGACCGATCCCGATTTTGCGACCCTTCCCATGAGATCGAAGAACCATCTCAAGGTCGAGCAGATCATCACCGATTGGCTCATGACCTTCGATAATACACGCGATGCATATGAAATGCTTGAAAAGGCCGGCGTTGCCGTCGCTCCCGTTATGACCGCAGAGGAAGTCTGGGAGGACGAGGAATACAACCGCCTCGGCTGGTGGGTCAACTTCCCAATGTACCCCGAATGGGAGGGCACCGACATCATCTCCAACAAGCACTGCGCATACTTTGCCGATTTCTCCACCATCGACGAGCATCCCGAGAACCGTCCGGCCAACATAGGGACCCGCGTCGGTGAGAACAATTACGAAGTGCTCGAATCCTGGGGCAAGACCGAGGAGGAGGCAAAGGCTCTGCTCGAAAAGTGGGGCGCAAGCAATATCTGACGGACGCGAGGCTCAGACTTGACATGGCTTTCACCGGCCCCCGGCCGGTGAGCCCTGAACTTAAATTCTGAAAAAGGAGATAACACCATGAAAATGCTTGAAGGCGTAAGAGTGCTCGATTTCACGACCAATGCAGCCGGACCGATAGTCGGCTCGTATTTCACCGATTACGGCGCGGAAGTCATTAAGGTCGAGGTGCCCGGCGGTGAAGCCGGACGCAGATTCGCATATTTTGCAAACGGAATGTCCACATATGCCTGCGGCAAGGACCGCGGCAAAAAGTCGATAGAGATGAAGCTCAGTGACCCCGATGCACAGAAGCTCATTCTTGAGCAGATCAAAAACTTCGATATCGTGCTTGTTTCAAATAAGCCGGGCTTCATGGAAAAGTTCGGTCTGGGCTATGAGGATATGCGCAAGCAGAACCCGGGAATAATCTACGCCTCCCTGACCCCCTTCGGCTGCAAGCCGTCCAAGTACAGCAGCAAGCCCTCGTATGATATCTGCGCAGTTGCAATGAGCGGAATAAACGCACAGACCGGCGAGGCCGGCGGCGCTCCGACGCGCATAGGCTCCGTTATCGGCGACACCAGCGGAGCAGAGGGAATGTTCGCCTCCACGCTTCTGGCGTACATCCACAAGCTCAGGACGGGACGCGGCCAGTTTGTCGATTTCTCTCTCGTGCGCAATGTCCTGCACATTAACTCCAGCACACTTCAGATCCACAACCACAAGGGTCATATCCAGTCCCGCAGCGGCAACCACAACGCAAACCTCTGCCCCTACGGTATCTACACCGGCAAGACCATGTCCATGGTCATCGGCGCTGTGTCGCCGGCAACATGGAACGCGCTGTGCGACTGCATGGAGCACCCCGAGTATAAGGACGATCCGCGCTTTGTGACAATGCCTGATCGCTGCAAGAACCATAGCCTCGTCGAGCAGATCATCACCGATTGGATAAACAGCTTCGACGACTCCAGAGACGCATACGATAAGCTCGATGCCGCCGGTGTGCCCTGCTGCCCGGTGCTCACGCCCGAGGAAGCATGGGACGACGAGGAGTATAACCGTCTCGGCTGGTGGGTAAACTTTCCAATGTACCCCGAATGGGAGGGCAGCGATGTGGCCTCCAACAAGCATTGCGCATATTTCGCCGATTTCTCCGATGTCAGCGAGGAGGACCGCAAGCCGCAGCTTGCCCCGCGCATCGGCGAGAACAGCTATGAGATACTCGAAAGCTGGGGCAAAAGCCACGAGGAAGCAAAGGCTCTGCTCGAGCAGTGGGGCGCAAAAAACGTCTGATATGTATAATTTCGGCGTGTCAAAAAAGCCGCAGACTTTTTTGACACGCTGACATACTGATGCACGTTACAGTCAGGCTCAGCGACAAGGAGAGAACATGGACAAAAGAAACTTCATCATACCCGAATTCGGCCCGCTCAGAGGGCTGCGTGTCGTCGGAGCGGGCTCGCTCATAGCAATGCCGTTCGCGGTGACGATGATGGCCGATTTCGGCGCTGAGGTCATACAGATAGAGCGTCCCGGGATCGGTGATACATACCGCAGCTTCCCGCCGGTAAAGACCACTGAGCAGGGAACGGCCAGCTCGTCATGGATACAGGATGCACGCAACCGCCTGTCAATGACGCTCGAGCTCGACCTCAATGACCCCGATGTGAAGGATATCTTTTACAGGCTCATCGCTCAGAGCGATATCTTCATCGAAAACATGGTCTGGCTCGAAAAGCTCGGCATTCGGGATGAGGAGCTGATGAGGGTCAACCCCAAGCTCGTAATAGTCCATATCTCCGGCTATGGCCGCAAGGAATTCGGAGGACTGCCTGAGCTCTGCGATCAGGCATCCTATGATATGACGGGACAGGCCTTCTCCGGCTATGCTCTGTTCAACGGCTACGAGGATAGGCCGCCGCTTGTCGCAAAGCCCTCGCTGGGCGACTATATAACGGCGCTGTTTGCGCTTTTCGGTATGCTTGCCGCTTACATTGACGCGAAAAATACGGGACGCGGTCAGGTAGTTGACGTTGCGCAGTTCGAGTCCATGGCGCGAGTCATGCGCGATGCCTTCACCATGTCGTCGCTCGGCCTTGCCGAGGTGCAGCGCTGCGGAACAAAGGCCATAGGCTTCCAGCCGTGGGACCTGTTTACGAGCAGCGACGGGGTATATGTCAG
This sequence comes from Collinsella aerofaciens, assembly GCA_963633225.1. Taxonomy (GTDB): domain Bacteria; phylum Bacillota; class Clostridia; order Oscillospirales; family Oscillospiraceae; genus F23-B02. The sequence goes on along the minus strand of CAVGXR010000061.1, from coordinate 45,377 downwards.
CATCGGCGCTGTGGGCAAAAGCGTGTTCGAGCGCTTCATGAACGCCGCAGGCTTTGACCTTGAAAAATACTCCTACGAGAAAACCTCAAAGGACAGAGCCGCCGTCAACTCGCCGGAGGGCAGAGAGCTCGACCGGCTCATAAACGAGTGGTGCGCGTCCCATACCGCCGATGAGATAGAGACTGCCATGCGCCGTGGCCGCATACCCTGCGCAAGAGTCAATGACGCTCAGGCCTGCATGAAAAACGAGCAGTATCTCAGCCGAGGCGACTTCGTCAATTTCATCGACCAGAGCACCGGCGCGGAGGTCACGGCCTTCGGAATAGCTCCGAAGATGAGCCAGACCCCGGGTACTGTCTGGCGCGGCGGCCCCAGCCTCGGTCAGGACACGGAGCTCATACTGAAAAGGCTCCTTGGCTACGATGAGGAGCAGATATCCGCCTTCCGAAAAAAATGCATCATATAACGAATTGAATATATCACATAACAAGTTTGACAATCTGAAAAATCTCCCTGATCGGCTGATCAGGGAGATTTAAGTTTGCCGAAAGCTATGCTTTTGTGTAAGAATGCAGCAGGGGAGATAGAGGAGGCAAAGCCGCGTGAGCCTTATCTCAGACTGTCGAGCAGGGCGCGGCAGCCGTCGCTGATATCACGCCATGTCGCCTCAAAGTCGCGTGTGTACCACGGGTCGGCAACGTCGCCGCGGCGATCGGTAAAATCCATGAGCAGATGTATCTTCGAGCTGTCAGCGCTGCCGCATATGCGGCGCATGTTGTGCAGGTTCTCCTCATCCATGCCAATAATGAGGTCGTATTCGTCAAAATCTGCCCTTGTCAGCTGCCGTGCGGCGCGCTTGGGGCAGGGAATCGAGTGCTCGGTGAGCTTTTTCCGCGCCGGCGGGTACACGTCGTTTCCTATCTCCTCTCGGCTCGTGGCTGCCGAGGCGATATAAAACTGATCCTCAAGCCCCTCGCGCCGCACGAGCTCCTTCATGAAATATTCCGCCATCGGACTGCGGCATATATTGCCGTGGCACACGAAAAGTATTTTTGTCATTGCTTAATGTTCCTTTTAAATCTTTTTGCGTTTTGCTGATAATATAATTATTGACCTTTAAGCCGGTCAAATATATAATATCATACTATAGGCTATGTAAACAAGCGAATTACTCAGCAAATTTTTTACAAGTGAGGTTATCGAAATGAATATTGATCTGACCAAATACGGCATCACAGATGCAGTGGAGATCATCCGCAATCCGTCTTACGAAAAGCTTTTTGAGGACGAGATGCAGCCTGACCTTGAGGGTTATGACAAGGGTGTGCTCACTGAGCTTGACGCTGTAAACGTTATGACCGGCATTTACACCGGACGTTCACCCAAGGATAAATTTATCGTCGTCGATGACAACAGCAGGGACACCGTGTGGTGGACGAGCGATGAGTATAAAAACGATAACCACCCCGCCTCTGAGGAGACGTGGAAGGCTGTCAAGGATATCGCTGTCAAGGAACTGTGCGGCAAGAAGCTGTATGTCGTCGATGCCTTCTGCGGCGCAAATAAGGATACGCGCATGGCCATCCGCTTCATCATGGAGGTAGCATGGCAGGCGCACTTCGTAACCAACATGTTCATCCGCCCGAGCGCTGAGGAGCTTGAAAACTTCGAGCCCGACTTCGTCGTATACAACGCATCCAAGGCAAAGGTCGAAAACTACAAGGAGCTGGGACTCAACTCCGAGACGGCTGTCGTTTTCAACATCACCAGCCGCGAGCAGGTCATCATCAACACGTGGTACGGCGGCGAGATGAAGAAGGGCATGTTCAGCATGATGAACTACTATCTGCCGCTCAAGGGCATTGCCGCAATGCACTGCTCTGCAAACACCGATCTTAACGGCGAGAACACAGCCATATTCTTCGGACTGTCCGGCACCGGCAAGACCACCCTTTCCACCGATCCCAAGCGCCTCCTCATCGGCGACGACGAGCACGGCTGGGACGATAACGGCGTGTTCAACTTCGAGGGCGGCTGCTATGCCAAGGTCATAAACCTCGATAAGGACTCCGAGCCCGATATCTATAACGCAATAAAGCGCAACGCTCTGCTCGAAAACGTGACCGTCGATGCCGAGGGCAAGATAGACTTCAACGATAAGTCCGTCACCGAGAACACCCGCGTGTCCTATCCCATCGACCACATAAAGAACATCGTCCGCCCCGTAAGCGCAGCGCCGGCAGCGAAAAATGTCATCTTCCTGTCCGCCGATGCCTTCGGCGTTCTGCCTCCCGTATCGGTCCTTACGCCCGAGCAGACCAAGTATTACTTCCTGTCCGGCTTTACGGCAAAGCTTGCCGGCACCGAGCGCGGCATAACCGAGCCCACACCGACCTTCTCGGCATGCTTCGGTCAGGCCTTCCTCGAGCTGCATCCGACCAAGTACGCTGAGGAGCTTGTAAAGAAAATGGAGCTGAGCGGAGCAAAGGCATACCTTGTGAACACCGGCTGGAACGGCAGCGGCAAGCGTATCTCCATCAAGGATACCCGCGGCATCATCGACGCGATCCTCGGCGGAGCTATCCTGAACGCTCCCACAAAGACCATACCCTACTTCAACCTTGAGGTTCCCACGGAGCTCGAGGGCGTTGACACCGGCATCCTCGATCCGCGTGACACCTATGCCGATCCCACCGAGTGGGAAAGCAAGGCCAAGGATCTTGCAGGCCGCTTCATAAAGAACTTTGCAAAGTATGAAGGCAACGAGGCCGGCAAGGCACTCGTCGCAGCAGGCCCCCAGCTCTGATAATAAACGAATATAAAATTATTGCCCGACTGTCACTTGATAGTCGGGCAATTTTTATATCTGTTATCTTTCGGGTATCGTGCCGCCGGTGAGGTTCATGTACTCGTCGAAGGAGCACATGCGGTCGATGATACCGTCGTCGGTGATCTCGATTATGCGGTTTGCTACTGTCTGCGTGAGCTGGTGGTCATGGCTGGAGAAAATGATGTTGTACTTGAATGCCTCAAGGCCGTTGTTCAGAGCCGCGATGCTCTCAAGGTCAAGATGGTTCGTCGGCTGGTCGAGAACGAGAATGTTCGCGCCCGTGAGCATCATCTTGCTTATCATGCACCTGACCTTCTCGCCGCCGGAGAGAACCTTTACTGGCTTATACACGTCGTCGCCGGAGAAGAGCATACGTCCGAGGAAGGTGCGCAGATAGCTTTCGCGCTTATCCTCGGAGAACTGGCGCATCCAGTCCATGAGGTCATAGTCGCAGTTTTCGAAGTAGGAGTTGTGATCCTTGGGGAAGTAGGCCTGAGTCGTCGATGCGCCCCACTTGACCGTGCCGGAGTCGGGCTCCTCCTCGCCCATGAGGATCTTGAACAGCATCGTAACCGCCAGCTCGTTCTTGCCGATTATGGCTATCTTGTCCTCCTTGCCGACGATGAAGCTTATGTTGTTTAAAAGCTTCACGCCGTCAACGGTCTTGCTGACCTCGGTGACGAACAGCCTGTCCTTGCCGGGCTCGCGGTCTGCCTTGAAGCCGACCCATGGGTAACGCCTGCCGGAGGCGGGCAGCTCCTCTACGGTGAGCTTATCAAGCAGCTTTCTGCGGCTGGTTGCCTGACGGGACTTTGATTTGTTCGCCGAAAACCTTGCGATAAAGCCCTGCAGCTCCGCGATCTTCTGCTCGGCCTTTTTGTTCTGATCCTTTATGAGCTTCTGCATGAGCTGGCTGGACTCGTACCAGAAGTCGTAGTTGCCGACGTACATCTTTATCTTGCCGTAGTCGATATCGACGATGTGTGTGCAGACGTTGTTGAGGAAATATCGGTCATGCGAAACGACGAGCACCGTGCCCTCATAGTCCATGAGGAAGTCCTCGAGCCAAACGACGCTTGCAAGGTCGAGGTTGTTGGTCGGCTCGTCGAGCAGAATGATATCGGGCGAGCCGAACAGAGCCTGAGCAAGCAGCACCTTGACCTTGAGCCGCGGGTCCATGTCGCGCATCATCGTATCGTGGAAGCTCGGCGCAACGCCAAGACCCTGAAGAATGCGGCTGGCATCGGATTCGGCCTCCCAGCCGCCGAGCTCGGCAAACTCCTCCTCGAGCTCCGCTGCGCGTATGCCGTCGGCATCGTCAAAATCGGGCTTGTCGTATATAGCGTCCTTCTCCTTGCCGCAGTCGTAAAGCCGCTGATTGCCCATGATAACGGTGTCCATAACGGAGTAGTCGTCGTACATGTTCTGGTTCTGCTTGAGCACCGACATGCGCTTTTTCGCGGCAATGGTCACGCTGCCGGTCGAGGGCTCGAGCTCACCAGAGAGAATTTTTATGAAGGTTGATTTGCCCGCGCCGTTTGCGCCTATTATGCCGTAGCAGTTGCCGGGCGTAAATTGCAGATCAACACGCGAAAACAGCACATTTCCGCCGAAATTTATCGAAAGATCATTGACTGAAAGCATTTGCAGTACCTCGCATTTAAAAATCCCGTCTATTTTATCATCAATGCACTGCAATGGCAATAATTATTAGGATTTTTTACACTCTGTCTGCGCAGGATATTAACAAGGGGTGATAGAGTGAAAATGATAATTCTTTCGGCGCTGCTGCCGATAGGGCTGGTGCTCGCGGCCTCGGGGCTCATAACGCTCGTGCGCAGGCTCATTGCCCGTATGCGCAAAGCACCCGACAGTGAAAGCAATGACTTGTAAGGGTCGGGCATCTATGGTATAGTTTTGTTATTGAAATTAAGGGGTGATACGGTGAGCATTACATACAACTCAGGCGTTTTCGCGCTCGAAACCGACAGCACGAGCTATATATTCCGCCTTACGAAATTCAAGCACCTTGAGCATATCCATTACGGCGAAAGGCTGTGTGCCTCCGACGCGCAGGCGCTGGCGATAAAGCACGATATCCAGCTTGGCAGCAGCATCATGTACGATGTGTCCGACGATAACTACTGCCTCGATGCTCTCTGCCTTGAGTGGTCAGGCACCGGCAGGGGAGACTATCGCCAGACACCGCTCGAGGCAAAAATGCCCGACGGCAGCTTTTCCTCCGACTTTCTGTACGAAGGCCACGAGATAGTCTCCGGCTGCGTTCCGATGAAGAGCCTGCCGTCAGCCTATGATGATGAAGGCAGCGCACAGACGCTCATTATCCGTATGCGTGAGCGCGACAGGGCGGTTTTCCTCACGCTGTACTACACGGTATTTCCCGCCTCGAACGTGATATTGCGCCGCTGCGTTATAACAAACGGCTGCGAGGCTGAGCTATCCCTGCGGCGAATTATGAGCATGAGCGTTGATCTTCCCGACCGCGGCTTTCTTATGCACAGCTTTGACGGCGGCTGGATAAAGGAAGCGCACCGGCACATCCGCCCCGTCGAGTACGGCATGTATGTAAACTCATCTACCACCGGCTCTTCGTCGAACAGGCACAATCCGGGCTTTTTGCTCTCGGAAAGGCAAACCTGCGAGGACTTCGGCAGAGCATGGGGCTTTAACCTCGTCTACAGCGGAAATCACTTCGGACTTGTCGAAAGATCGAATCACGACCTTGTGCGCGTACAGCTGGGCATAAATCCGCACTGCTTTGACTGGACGCTGCGCTCCGGCGAGAGCTTTGAAGCGCCCGAGGCTGTCGTGAGCTTTTCCGATCGCGGCTTCAACGGCCTGAGCGCAAACTTCCACGATTTTGTCAACAACAGCATCGTGCGCGGTAAGTGGAAAAACGCCGAGCGTCCCGTGCTCATAAACGACTGGGAGGCCTGCTTTTTCAAATTTGACCGCGAAAAGCTCCTGAAGCTTGCGCACAGGGCGAAAAAGCTCGGCGTTGAGCTTTTCGTCCTTGACGACGGCTGGTTCAGCGAGCGCGACAGCGACAGGGCGGGACTCGGCGACTACGACGTGAATCTCAAAAAGCTGCCCGGCGGCCTCGGAGAATTTGCCGAAAGCATAGAAAAGCTCGGCATGAAGTTCGGCCTGTGGTTTGAGCCCGAGAGCGTGAATGTCGATTCAAAGCTCTACCGTGCGCACCCCGACTGGGCGATAAAGCCGCCTGCCGGCGAGCCCTGCTTCGGCAGAAATCAGCTGCTGCTTGACCTCACGCGGGAGGATGTGCGCGACTATATCGTCGAAAGCGTCGGAGCGACACTCGACAGCGCGAGGATAAGCTACGTCAAGTGGGACATGAACCGGCACATGTCCGACGCATATTCGCCGCTGCTTTCCGATCAGGGCGAGTTTTCCCACCGCTATATAATCGGGCTTTACGAGGTGCTCGGGCGCATTTTCGCGCCGAGGCCGCACATACTTTTTGAAAGCTGCTCCTCCGGCGGAAACCGCTTTGACCTCGGTATGCTTTGCTATTCGCCGCAGATCTGGGCATCTGACGACACCGACCCCATAGAGCGGCTGGACATTCAGGGCGGCCTGTCATACCTCTACCCGCTGTCAACGATGGGAGCGCACGTTTCGGCAGCTCCGCATCAGCAGACACTGCGGGATACGCCTCTGTCAACACGCTTTAACGTCGCGGCCTTCGGCGTGCTCGGCTACGAGCTTGAGCTCAAATACATGACGCAGGCAGAGCTCAGGGAGCTGCGCGGACAGATAGCCTATTACAAGGCGCACAGAAAAACGCTCCAATACGGCAGGTTTTACCGCTTTGACGAGCGCAAGGGCAATAAGGTGCACTGGCAGGTATCGTCAAGGGACGGAAAGGAGCACATCGTCGGGCATTTTCAGAAGCTGTGCACAGCCTCCGAGGGCTATGACTCTCTTTCGGTGCGCGGCCTTGAGCCCAAGGCGAGATATCACCTTGTCTGCAAAAAGCAGAGTCTGTTTATAAAGCGCCTCGGCGGTCTTGTTAAGCATGTCACGCCCGTGGAGCTTCACCCCGACGGCGTTATGCTGCGCACGGCCAATAAGCTGCTTGCCATGCCTGACGGCGCTGAGGACTTTACTGCCTCGGGAGCGGCGTTAATGTCCGGCGTGGGGCTCAATAACCAGTTCCTCGGAACGGGCTATAATAATAAGCTCCACATGTTCGGTGACTTCGGCAGCGCCCTGTACACGATAAAAAAGGAGAAATGACGTGAAAAACCGTGAGGTCAAGCCTCACGGTTTTTTGTTTTACAGATTTGTTTTCAGAATATCGAGAAGAGTTTTCATCGTGCCGATGGATTCGGTGTAGGCGCGGCGCACACCGTCTATGTCTCTGAGGTCGGTGTTTGGCGGAACATTTGAAAACTGGTATTTGGTATGCAGGGCTGCCGCTGCCTCGCCGTTTTTGAGTACAAGAGCGCAGACCATGCCGTCTGAGGTTTTTTCAAGCTCCGAGCACAGCGTGCGCAGCTCCGGCGTTACGAGAGCTGCTGCCTCGCGCCCGTCGGAGGTGAGAGCTTTAAATCGCTCTGCGAACACCGCAGGCTCGGAAACGTCGCCCTTCGGGGGAGACTCCTGATAGCGGTCGAGGATGCGTATATCGCGGTTTGCGTCGCAGATACCGGCGCAGCGTATGACGATGCCTCTGAAAACGGTAACGGTCTTGTTCATCCAGTTGTCGTTATCCGGCCCCGAGCGTTCCTCGACAAGATGGTCGAGCGTGACATTTGCGACCGAAAAGCGAATACCGGCATGCTCACCCTCAAAGAAGTTCGTTATATCGCTGCCTTCCCAGCACTGGTTTATGAGCTCTGCGCCTTTCAGATATGCCGTATTTATCGGCATGGCCGGTGCCGCCGTTCCCGGACCGAAGGCGCTCATGAGCTCGGCGTGGAAAAAGTCGCCGAGATTGAGGTTCAAGAGCGCGTTTTTCTTTGCATTTATAATGGTACAGACGATCACGATCACGATAACGCCCGCGAAAAACAGCCCCGCAAACAGCCACAGATCGTGCTTTATAAAAGCAACCGCCGCTCCCGCCGCGACGAGAGCAAGGCCGATTATCTGACCTATGTGCTCAAGCGTCTGGTAGCCTCCGAGCTTTTTGGAAAGCTCGGCATCGCTCATTTTTTCAAGCCCCGCCATATCAGTCGTGCCTCATATAGCAGTCGTACTCGCCGCCCCAGTAGAGTGTGTTGCCGTCACCGGCGACGGCTATATCATAGGCGGCATCGTCAAACTGATCGGAAACGGCGGAGTATGCGTCGTCGCCGATGTACTGTATGCTGCCGCTGTCGATAAGCGAGGTGCTGCCATCGCTGTCCTCATAGAGGACCCATTTGCCGTCCATGCCGATCTGCAGGCAGCTTGCGGCGTTCTCGTCGCCGTCGAGATACCACATACCGGCAAGCTCCTTAGCATCGTCGTCGATATCGTCATCGGCTTCCTTTGTGAACTCGCCCAGCTCGTACACGTTGAGCGTGCCGTCGTCGGCAAACCAGCAGTGATACGCTATGCCGTCGTACTCGTTGTAGAAGTAGTCGGCGCTGTACTCGGGCGAAATCTGGATAAAGCCGCTGGCTGTGATGATCTCATCGCCTGCGTAGAGGGTAAAGCGCAGCTCCTGCCCGTCGTCGCTGAGCTCTATCTCGAGCTCGCGGTGATCAGAGTCCTCCCAGTCGCCGCTGTACATGCCCTTGTCGGCCATGTATGCCGGGTCCTTGACCATGCCCTCAAAGCTGTCGGGCGTGCCGCCGGAGATATCATCGTCCTTTGTGCTGCCGTCTCCGCATGCGGCAAGGCTCAGGCACAGCAGCAGAGCCAGCACGAGCGCAATAAAGTTTCTGCGTTTTTTCATTGTGTCGCCTCCTTATTTTGTGTTTATACACAATAATTATATATTATGTCCAGCACTTTTGCAAGCAGATATAACAAAAAAGCCCCTCTTGTGAGGGACTTTTTCGGTTATTGCTCATGAATTTCGCTGCTGTCGATAGCCGACAGAGCCTTTTCGACCATACCCGCGTGCGCAAGCTCCGACCTTGCCAGAGCGTCAAGCGTTTTGCTGACGTGTCCGCAGTCGCCCTTTTCGGCGAGGCGGGATGCGCCCTTGTAGCCCTTTTCGGCGGCAAGCTCACCGAGTCGTGCAAGCGACAGGTAGCATTTTAATAAGCATTTTGAAATATTAAATGTCGTGTAGCTCAGGGAACGAAAATGTTGTCCGCGCCGATATCGGCAAGCGTGGGAGTGCCGCACATGGTCATCGTGTCGCGCAGCTGGGCGGTGATGGTGTCCATATAGACCTTGAAGCCCTCAGCGCCCTCGGCGTAGATAAACGGAACTACGGGACGGCCTATGAGCACAGCGTCAGCGCCCAGAGCTATGGCCTTGAAAACGTCAACGCCGCTGCGGATGCCGCCGTCAACGAAGATCTTCACCTTGCCCTTGACAGCCTTTGCGATAGCTGGCAGCACCTCAGCCGTTGCGGGGCAGCAGCCCTGAACTCTGCCGCCGTGGTTTGACACGACTATTGCGTCAGCACCGGCCTCGACAGCCTTCTGCGCACCCTTGACGGTCATGATGCCCTTGACGATAAACGGCATATTTGCGTGCTCTATTATCTCGCGCAGCTCTTCAACGGACTTCGAGCCCGCGTTGGGGTTCATTGCCTTGAGGAAGGGCAGACCCGCACCGTCAACGTCCATGGCTGCGGCGAATATGCCCAGCTCGTTGAGCAGGTCTATCTTCTCAAACACAAACTCCTTGTTCCAAGGCTTTATCGTCGGTATGCCCATGCCTCCGATGGCGGCCATATCCTTTGCGGCATTCTGCATGACGGCGGGATCGACACCGTCGCCGGTGAGCGCACAGATACCGTAATCGGCAGCGGCATTTATGAGGATGCGGTTATAGTGCAGGTCGTCGTACTTATCGCCGTAGTGCATGTTCAGTGCGCCGAGCGGAGCGATGAATATCGGCGCGGAGAAGCTTTTGCCGAAGAGCTCGAAGCTCGTATCGACGGCTGTGTTGGGGCAGAGGGTATCCATGTTGACGAATATCTCCTGCCACTTGTCATAGTTGCGTGCCGCGGTGTTGCCGGGTACCTTGCTGCCGGGGCCTGGCATGATATTGCCGCAGGCTCTGCCGTTGCAGACGGGGCAGGCCTTGCAGTACGGGCCGACCTCGCCGGCCGCCTTCTTGAGAATCTCACTGTAATTCATAATGTACCTCCTCATGTTTTGAAAAATATATTGGAATCAGATGCCGGTCAGGTCAAAGTCCGGTATCATGTCGTCTGTCGCCGCTGCGGGTTCCTGCCAGAAGCCGTTATATATGCCGCGCTCGCTCATGTAGCTTACAAGCGCGTCGTTTTCCTCGGCACTTACGGTTTTCTGAAGCTCAGGGAAGCGCTCGGTGCCGGGCATGGGCGTATACTGCGCCATGAGCGAGAACAGCACATCGTCGCCGGGGAAATTAGCGGCGACGAAGTCTATCACGGCGCGGCTGTTCTCGTCCTCGTCCGGCAGGATCAGGTGCCTGATGAGAACGCCGGATAGGAGCATACCGTCGCCGTCGAGCTCAAACGGTCCTGTCTGGCGGAACATTTCGTTTATTGCCGCCATCGCCGTCTCGGGATAATCCGGCGCTGCGGAATAGCGGGCTGCCAGCGCAGAGTCCATGTATTTGAGATCCGGCATGTATATCTGCACGAGCCCTTCGAGCTTCCTGAGACTTTCAACGCTGTCGTAGCCCGAGCTGTTCCATGCAACGGGAATGTGCAGCTTTGCTTTTTCGAGCGATTTTACTATTGCATCGGTGTAATGTGTCGGTGTTACAAGATTTATATTGTGAACTCCCGTGTCCTGAAGCTCGAGAAGGATATCGGCAAGGCGCTCGATGCTGACGGCCTTGCCCTTTCCTGCGCGGCTTATCTCATGGTTCTGGCAGAACACGCATCTTAAATTGCAGCCGGAGAAAAACACGGTACCGCTGCCGTGCTCTCCGCTGATGCACGGCTCCTCGCCGTAATGGGGTGCAGCCCGTGCAAGCACCGGCAGGGAGGGACAGGCGCAGACTCCGCCGCTGAGGTATTCGGTTCTTTCGGCACCGCAGCGGCGCGGACAGGCGTTGCAGATCATTTTTAACCTCTTAAATAATGTGCACATTGTCGGTTTGACACCCGTTTGCGGCGCTCCTCGGAGGCGAAACTTGTAAAAGGTGCAACAAATCTCAAAAAACTCAAAAAAGTTCATCTTTTTTGGGCGAAATGTGCTAAAATGTACTTGTAAATCAGATATTTGATAATGAAACGGGATATGATAATGCTGAATATAGTTCTTCTTGAGCCGGAGATACCGCATAATACAGGTGCGATAGCCCGAACCTGTGCAGCTACCGGCGCAAGGCTTCATCTCATAAAGCCGCTGGGCTTTGATATCTCCGACAAGGCCGTGAAGCGCTGCGGACTTGACTACTGGCATCTGGTTGATATAAGCGTGTACGAGAACCTTGACGAATACCTCGAAAAAAACGGGGACGAGAATCTCTGGCTTGCAACGACCAAGGCACCGCGGGTCTATTGCGAGGCTGATCTTTCTGCCGAAACGGTTTCCCTCATGCTCGGCAAGGAGACTGCCGGACTGCCGGAGGAGCTGCGCCTGAGATACTATGACCGCTGCATACGCATACCGATGGTCAGCGAGGCACGGAGCCTCAACCTTTCAAATTCGGCTGCGATACTCGCATACGAGGCTCTCCGTCAGCAGGGCTTCCCGCGGCTTAAAAGCACAGGCTCTATGGCCGAATCATAACAGTTATTAATTAATTTTTCAATACCGAGTCGGAATTTTCCGACGGAAAGGAGCTTTATCATGAATTATAACAAGAAAAGCGTGCTCGATGCGGATGTTAAGGGCAAGAAGGTGCTTCTGCGCTGTGACTTTAACGTCCCTCAGAACAAGGAGACCGGCGAGATAACAAGCGATAAGCGTATCGTCGCAGCTCTGCCGACGATAAAGTATCTGCTGGATAACGGCGCTGCCGTTATCGCCTGCTCACACCTCGGCAAGCCCAAGGGCGAGTGGAAGGAAAAGCTCACTCTCGCGCCCGTTGCAAAGCGCCTTTCCGAGCTGCTCGGTATGGACGTTATCTTTGCAAAGGACATAATCGGCGAGGATGCGCAGGCAAAGGCCGCCGCACTGCAGCCCGGTCAGCTCATGCTGCTTGAAAACCTCCGCTTTGATATCCGCGAGGAGAAAAACGGCGACGACTTCGCAAAGGCGCTCAGCGATATGGCCGAGCTCTACGTCTCCGATGCCTTCGGCACGGTTCACCGCGCCCATGCATCCACAGCCGGCGTTGCAAAGTACCTGCCGGCATACGCCGGCCTTCTCGTCGAGAAGGAGCTGTCCGTCATGGGCAAGGCTCTCGATGATCCCGCACGTCCCTTCGTTGCGGTTCTCGGCGGCGCAAAGGTCTCCGACAAGATCGGCGTTATAAACAACCTGCTGGATAAGGCCGACACGGTCATCATCGGCGGCGGCATGGCCTATACCTTTATAAAGGCAATGGGTCACGGCATCGGCAACTCCCTGCTCGAGGCCGACAAGCTCGATTACGCGCTTGAGATGATAGCCAAGGCAAAGGAAAAGAACGTCAAGCTCCTCCTGCCGGTCGATACTGCTATCGGCAATGAGTTCAAGGCCGACTGCGAGAAGAAAATAGTTCCCGTCGATGCTATCCCCGATGGCTGGATGGGTCTTGATATCGGACCTGAGACTGTGAAGCTGTTCTCCGATGCCATCAAGAATGCAAAGACCGTCGTCTGGAACGGCCCCATGGGCGTGTTCGAGTTTGAAGCCTTTGCAGAGGGCACCAAGGCAGTGGCAAAGGCACTGGCCGAGTCCGGCGCAGTGAGCATAGTCGGCGGCGGCGACAGCGCGGCTGCCGTTGAGCAGCTCGGCTTTGCCGATAAGATGACCCACATTTCCACCGGCGGCGGCGCATCCCTCGAGTTCCTCGAAGGCCGCGAGCTCCCGGGCGTTGCATGTCTGCTTGATAAGTAATAAGCCTTTACAGGAGGTAAAAATTATGAATACGAAATACAGAAAGACAATAATAGCCGGCAACTGGAAGATGAACATGCTGGCCTCCGATGTTAAGCCCTTCATAGAGGAGCTCAAGCCCCTCGTGCCCAAGACCAAAAACTGCGATACGGTGCTTTGTGTTCCGGCGGTGAATATAGCCGCAATGCTCAAGGCGGGCAAGGATGCCAAGGTCGTGACCGGCGCACAGGACGTATCGAAGTTTGAAAAGGGAGCGTACACCGGCGAGGTGTCGGCCTCTCAGCTTGCCGATGCCGGAGTCAAATACTGCATCGTCGGCCACTCCGAGCGCCGCCAGTATCACGGCGAGGACGATCTGCTCATAAACGCAAAGACCCGCGCCCTGCTCGAGCACGGCATAAACCCCATCATCTGTGTGGGCGAGAGCCTTGAGCAGCGCGAGATGGATCTGACCATGGCGCATATAAACTATCAGGTGCGCGCAGCTCTGCACGGCATTGATGCAACGGCTCTGCGCCGCTGCGTTATCGCATACGAGCCCATCTGGGCGATCGGCACCGGCAAGACCGCTACAAGCGAGCAGGCCGAGGAGGTCTGCTGCGGTATCCGTGCGATCATCCGCGATATGTACGGCGCACGCGCAGCACGCGGCGTGAGCATCCTCTACGGCGGCAGCATGAACGCCAAGAACGCAGCGGAGCTTCTGGCTCAGCCCGATGTTGACGGCGGCCTTATCGGCGGCGCATCGCTCAAGCCTGCGGATTTTGCGACTATCATAGCCGCAGCGGGGACAGAGAATGAGTAAGTGCGTTCTTGTCATAATGGACGGCTTCGGCATAGCGCCCGACAGCGGCGGCAATGCCGTAAGCCTTGCAAAAAAGCCCTGCCTTGACCGCATTTTCGCGGAAAACGCCCACACGAGCCTTCAGGCATCCGGCCTCGATGTCGGCCTGCCGGAGGGACAGATGGGCAACAGCGAGGTAGGACACACGAATATCGGCGCGGGGCGCGTCGTGTTTCAGGATCTGCCGCGCATAAACAACGCCATAGCCGACGGAAGCTTTTTTGAAAACGCAGCCTATGTCAAGGCCATGGACGATGCGAAAAACGGCGGCAAGGCTCTGCATATCCTCGGCCTTCTGTCAGACGGCGGCGTGCACAGCCACATAAACCACATATTTGCCATTCTCGACATGGCAAAGCAGCGCGGCCTTGAAAGGGTCTATCTCCACTGCTTCCTTGACGGGCGCGACGTTCCGCCGAGAAGCGCCGTGGAGTATGTCACGCGCCTGCACGATAAGTGCGTATCTCTCGGCAATGCCGAGATTGCAACGCTGCAGGGCCGCTTCTACGGCATGGACCGTGACAAGCGCTGGGACAGAGTCGAGGCCGGCTACAATGCCATCGTCTGCGGCGAGGGCGAGTTAAACCCCGACCCTGTAAAGGCCGTTGAGAACAGCTATGCGGCAAACGTATCCGATGAGTTCGTAAAGCCCGTCGTCGTGTGTCCCGAGGGTACGGTAAACGAGGGCGACAGTGTTATATTCATGAACTTCCGCCCCGACCGCGCAAGAGAAATGACATGGGCGCTCAATCTGCCTGATTTTGACGGCTTTGAGCGCAAAAAGACGGTGTACCCGCTGAGCTATGTCTGCACCGCGCAGTACGACGAGGCGCTCACCCTGCCCATTGCCTATCCGCCCGAAAAGCTTGAGAGCACCATAGGCGAGATAGTTTCGGCAAAGGGCTTTAAGCAGTTCCGCATTGCGGAGACCGAGAAGTATGCGCACGTTACGTTCTTCTTCAACGGCGGCGTTGAAAAGCCCTGCGAGGGCGAGGACAGATGCCTCGTCCCGTCGCCCAAGCAGTTTCCGACCTACGACCTTATCCCACAGATGAGCGCCGGTGAGGTCGCCGATAAGTGCGTTGAGGCAATAAAGAGCGATAAGTACGAGATGATAGTCTGCAACTTCGCAAACTGCGACATGGTCGGGCACACCGGCGTGCTCGACGCTGCGATAAAGGCCGTGGAGACCGTTGACAGCTGCATGGGCAGAGTGTACGATGCGGCAAGGAGTATGCCCGACACCGTTCTGTGCATCACCGCCGACCACGGCAATGCCGACTGCATGATAAATGCCGACGGTAAAATTAATACTCAGCATACTACCAATCCCGTGCCTTTTGTGGTATGCTGTGACGGTGTAAAGCTTCGTGAGGGAGGCCGCCTTTCGGATATAGCCCCGACGATGCTCGACATTATGGATATCGAGAAACCCGATGTAATGAGCGGAAGCTCGCTGATAATCAAATAAAAGGAGATTGAGCACAATGAAGCAGTATTTTGAGATCGTTGACGTAATGGCAAGAGAGATCCTTGACTCCCGCGGCAACCCGACCGTCGAGGTCGAGGTCACCCTCGACGACGGCACCGTAGGCCGTGCGGCAGTCCCCTCGGGCGCATCCACCGGCATGTACGAGGCCTGCGAGCTGCGCGACGGCGACAAGAGCCGTTACGGCGGCAAGGGTGTCAGCAAGGCTGTCGAGAACGTAAACGGCGAGATCGCCGAGGCTACGGTCGGCCTGAACGTCCTTGATCAGCCCGGCATCGACAAGATGCTCATCGAGATAGACGGAACTCCCAACAAGTCCCGCCTTGGCGCAAACGCCATCCTCGGCGTATCGCTGGCCTGCGCACGCGCAGCGGCAGAGGCAACCGGCCAGAGCCTTTACAACTACATCGGCGGCGTGAATGCCAAGACCCTGCCCGTTCCCATGATGAACGTCCTCAACGGCGGCGCACACGCTACCGGCTCGAACGTCGATATCCAGGAGTTCATGATCATGCCCGTCAGCGCAAAGAGCTGGAAGGAAGCGCTGCGCATGTGCGCAGAGGTGTTCCACGCCCTGAAGAAGGTCGTTCCCGCGTCCGGCGTGGGCGATGAGGGCGGCTATGCTCCCAACCTTGACTCCGACGAGGATGCACTCAAGGCACTGGTCGCGGCAATGGAAAAGGCCGGCTACAAGCCCGGCGAGGACTTCAAGATCGCAATCGACGGCGCTGTCTCCGACTGGTACAACGAGGATGATAAGTGCTACCACCTGCCCAAGCGCGGCACCGTCATGACCAGCGAACAGATGGTCGATATGTGGGAGGGCTTTGTTGAGAAGTACCCCATCATCTCCATCGAGGACGGCATGGGCGAGAACGACTGGGAGGGCTGGCAGCTCATGACCAAGCGCCTCGGCCACAAGATCCAGATCGTCGGCGACGACCTGTTCGTCACCAACACCGAGCGCATCAAGAAGGGCATCGCCCTCGGCGCAGCAAACGCGGTTCTCATCAAGGTAAACCAGATCGGCACCCTGACCGAGACCCTCGACGCTATCCAGATGGCGCACCGCGCAGGCTGGACGGCGGTCGTCTCCCACCGCTCCGGCGAGACCGAGGATACCACCATCGCCGATATCTCCGTCGCTGTCAACGCAGGCCAGATCAAGACCGGCGCACCCAGCCGCACCGACCGTGTCTGCAAGTACAACCAGCTGCTTCGCATCGAGGATGAGCTGTTCGACGTTGCCACCTACCCCGGCATGGACGCATTCTTCTCGATAAAGTGATCTGATTTTTTGAATTTCAAGTGCCCGTAAGACTGCTTCTTACGGGCACTTTTTTTGTTGCGCTCTGCTTTGCCATATGCTACAATCTTTTCATAAAGCATAAAGGAGAGCTGCACTTATGAAGAATATTGCAAAAAGCTGCAGGGTCGCGCTGGTTCAGGCCGAGCCCTGTATGTTCGATAAAAAGGCCTCGGTCGAAAAGACGCTTAAATATATTGAAGAGGCCGCGCAGCAAAAGGCCGAGCTCATCGTTTTTCCCGAGCTGTTTATCCCGGGCTACCCCATCGGCATGAACTTCGGCTTCAGCATGGGCAAGCGCACAGAGCCCGGCAGGGAGGACTGGATGCGCTATTGCGATGCATCCGTCGTTGCCGGAGACGCGGAATTTAAGGCGCTGTCCGAGGCCGCCGTGCGTGCCGGAGCCTATGTCAGCATCGGCTTTTCCGAGCGCGATACCGTCAGCGGAACGCTCTATAACAGCAACGTCATCTTCGAGCCCGACGGCTCTTATAAGATACACCGCAAGCTCAAGCCGACGGGAGCCGAGCGCGTCGTTTGGGGCGATGCGAATAAGGACTAT
Source organism: Collinsella aerofaciens (assembly GCA_963633225.1). Lineage (GTDB taxonomy): Bacteria > Bacillota > Clostridia > Oscillospirales > Oscillospiraceae > F23-B02. The sequence continues at coordinate 28,210 of CAVGXR010000061.1, read as the reverse complement.
TTCCCCGTGACGGAAACGCCGTGGGGCCCGATCGGCAGCCTCATCTGCTGGGAAAGCTACATGCCGCTTGCGCGCGTTGCCCTGTATCAGAAGGGCATAACGATATATATTTCGCCCAACACCAACGACAATCCCGAGTGGCAGGCGACGATTCAGCACATCGCCATCGAGGGAAAATGCTACTTCATAAATTCCGATATGATAGTGCGGAAAAGCTCCTATCCCGCAGACCTAAACGAAAAGGAGGCCGTCGAGCGTCAGCCGGAGATGGTCTGCCGCGGCGGAAGCTGCATCATCGACCCCTACGGCCACTATCTTACGCAGCCTGTCTGGGATGAGGAGACGATAATTTATGCCGAGCTCGATATGACACTTCCCGCAGCCTGCAAAATGGAGCACGATGCCGTCGGGCACTATGCTCGCCCCGACGTGCTGGAGCTTATAGTTCACGAGAAGTAAACCCACATCGAAAAGAAGGTCTGCCTTTGGGTGCAGACTAAATGCGCCTCTAAAAAATCATGAGTAATGTGCCGAGGACTATGAGGCAGAGGCCGAGAGCGGCTTTTCGGGTAAGGCGCTCGTGAAAGACAATGTAGGAGAATGCGATGGAGACGAGGATGCTCAGCTTGTCAATAGGCACGACAACGCTGGCAAGCCCGTCGTGCAGCGCTCTGTAGTAGCACAGCCACGAGCCGCCGGTCGCAAGACCCGAGAGGACGATAAAGCCCAGCTCGTTTTTCGGTATGCAGCGCAGCGTGTGCCCCTTGCCCTTGGCAAACACGACGAGCCACGCCATCACGAGCACAACGCAGGTGCGTATCGCCGTGCCGAGGTTTGACTCAACGCCATCAATGCCGATCTTGCCGAGAATAGCGGTGAGACTTGCAAAAAGCGTCGAGAGCAGAGCGTATATAAGCCAGCTCCTGCCGCCGCTGGGCGAGGCTGCCGTCACGTCCTTTTTTTCTATCATCATAAAGGTGCCGCCGCCGATGAGCACGACCGCCGCGAGCTTCATGGCGCTTATCTCATCGCCGAGAAATATGAACGCAAGGATGATCGTCAGCACGGTGCTTGACTTGTCTATCGGAACGACCTTGTTCACATCGCCCATTTGCAGCGCCTTGAAATAGCACAGCCACGACGCGCCGGTGGCAAGCCCCGATAGAACGAGAAACAGCCATGTTTTCGCACTCAGTGTGCTTATAGCCGGCGCGGAGCCCACGATGAAGACCATCAGCCACGAGAATATGAGCACGACTATTGTGCGTATCGCTGTCGCCGCGTCGGAATCGGTTTTCCTTATCCCGCATTTTGCGAGTATAGAGGTCAGCCCAGCAAAGAACGCCGAGCCGAAGGCATATACTATCCACATTTTCCTTCGCCTTCTTTCGGAGCTATTATAGACCTTCAGCACGTCATATTCAATATAGAAAAGGCAGCCCGAAGGCTGCCTTTAAAAACAGTTTAATATTAAAGCTTACGCGAGCTTTATCTTCTCGGCACGCTTTTTGCCGTAGATGATGATGCCGACGAGGTAAACAACAGCGCAGACGACACCGATGATGTAGGCGACGCTCCATGGCAGGTTGAAGCCGATCGAGGCGTTCATTATGTAGGTGATGGTGATGAAAGCGTAGAATGCACCCGGGATGAGCGGCATCCATACCCACTTGCTCTTGCCGTTTTCAAACATCCAGACGGTGATCGCGACGAATGCAAACAGTGCCAGAGTCTGGTTTGCCCATGCGAAGTAGCGCCACAGGATCATGAAGCCTGCGGTATTGGACTTTGCCCAGACAAGGATGCCAGCGACGAGCGCGAAGATGACAGCCGACAGGCCGAGACGCTTGAGGTTGGAGTCCTGCTTGATGTGCAGAGAGTCGGCGATCGACATACGCAGTGCACGCAGTGCGGTGTCGCCCGAGGTGATAGGCAGAACGATAACGCCCAGCAGAGCGATAACGCCGCCGACGGGGCCGAGGACGTTCTTGCAGACGATGCCGACAGTCTGAGTTGCGAGGGAAGCGTTTGCCTCCTGAAGGCCGAGGTTGTAAACGCCCATTGCGCCTGCTGCCCATACCATTGCGATGAAGCCCTCAAGGATCATCATGTTGTAGAAGGTGTTGCGTCCCTGACGCTCGCTCTTCATGGTGCGGGAGATGATAGCGGTCTGGGTGGAGTGGAAGCCCGAGAGTATGCCGCAGGCGACGGTCACGAAGAATATCGGCAGGAAGTGGCCGTCTGCGAAGTACTCGCTGTAGTTAAATACGCCGTTGTAGCTCCAGACGCTGTCCCAAACGTTGAGGAGAGGATAGCCCTTGACGAACAGTCCGATGAAAACGCCCACTGCGGAGAACAGAAGGATAGCGCCGAAGATGGGGTAGATGCGGCCTATGATCTTGTCGATGGGGAACACGGTAGCGCAGAGGTAATACAGGAAGATAACGCCGTAAATGACCCATGTCGAAACTGCGTCGGCTGCGCCGGAGAAGTTGAACACCTGAGTTGCGGCAATGTCGCCGGGGGTGTAGATAAACACGGCGCCGACAAGCAGCAGGAGCAGGCATACGAAGATATTGTAGATCGTGAAAATGCCCTTGTTGGTGTATTTCCTGACCATGTCGGGCATCTGGCTGCCGCCGTCGCGCAGGCAGATCATGCCGGAGAAATAGTCGTGCATTGCGCCGCCGATGACGTTGCCGATAGGAATGGTGATGAAAGCGATCGGTCCGAACAGGATGCCCTGTATGGGTCCGAGAATGGGGCCTGTACCGGCGATGTTCAGAAGGTTGATGAGGGCGTTTTTCCAGCCCTTCATGGGAACGTAGTCAACTCCGTCGTTTTTCGTGTAAGCCGGAGTCTGACGGTCGTCCGGTCCGAAGACCTTTTCACAGAGCTTGCCGTAAAGGGCAGCGCCGACAAAAAGGATCACAAGACCGAGTAAGAATGTTACCATAATGTTTTCCTCCTTTAAACGGGTAGTTTTGGCAGACGGTGTCATAAATCGCCGTGCCTTGTTGATTGTTATTTTAGTGTCAACGTATATTAATTTCCATATTCAAAAGGCTCTAACTCGTTAATTTCGTGTTAATATTTATGATTTGTTCATAATTTTAAGACTAAATTGTGTACGGGTGTTGATATACTTTTTTTACGGTTTCTGCCGATATAAAAAATACACGCTGCACGCAGGATCGTGCAGCGTGTATTATTATCTGAACATATATCTTACCTGAACAAATATTCGCTTGCCTCGACAGCGGGAAGGAGCGCTGCGGTATCGGCAAGCTCGGCGATATTATCCGCCGAGACTATCTCGCATTCGGCAAGGGGGCTGACCCCTCCGTTGAACGCTCCGCTCATGACGCTGGGCTTATCGACCGGCAAAATTCTGTGACCGTTCTCGCAGATGAAGAACAGCCGGTAGTCAACATCCTGACCGCTCGTCGCGTGCAGGGCAAGCTGGCCGAGCAGCGGATACATCTGCTCGAACATCTCGGCCTGACTGACCTCCAGAAGTCTTATCTCACCGGCGGCCTCCGGCTGCCGGCCTATCCATTTCTTTATTATCCTCATTGCTGCTCTCCTAGTGCTTTTTTCTGAGCGTAGCACCTTTTGGGTGCATCTGTCAAGCGTACAGATACACAAACGGCAAAAATCGTGCAGAGCAAATGAAAAACGCCCCCGTCAATCTGAAACGGGGGCGTAATTTGCTGCTTATGATTCCTTGCCCTGTGCGGCGGTGTAGTCCGCGTAGGACTGGAACACAAAGCCGCCGTCGGTGATGAACTGGCTGAAGTCTATGCTGTCGTAAAGCTTGGTGTATTTTATCGTCGCGCTGCTTGCCCAGTCTGCGACATCTGCGTCAAACTCAACGGGTGCGGCGAGGTAGGTGAGGGGAACCACCGACTGCTGATAGCCGTTTGAGTAGGAAACAAGGTCGGTGCCCTTTGTCGGCAGGCGCATGATGATATGATAGCCAAACTTCGACTCCACAACGTCGGAGACCTGATATTCCTCAAGTGCGCGGCTCGTGTCGTCATACTCATCGACCATGGTGCCGGTCGTGAAGCAGTAGCCCTCGGGGAACTGCGCAAGACCCGTGTCCTCGCTGTACTCGTTCATGAGCTCCTTAAAGCGCGTCCAGCGCTCCGTGTCGTCGGTGATGGCTTTGAGCTCTGCGCACAGCTCCTCGGCCTTGGCCTTTTTCTCGGCCTTCTGCTCGTCAGAGATGGCCTGCGAGCTCGTCGTGCCGTCCTCAGCGGTGACGGTCTCCGTCGTCAGGAACAGAATGTGCGCGGAGGTGATGTAGTCATTTTCCTTGGCGTAGGCCTGAACCTTCTCGTCGCTGAGCTTGCTGCCCTGATCGCCGTAGAGCTCGGTGAACAGGTTCGTGTACAGGTAATTGAGGCGGCAGCGCTCCCTGTAGCTGTCCTCGGTGTAGCCGTAGCTTGCAAAGAAGGCCTGAAGCTGGGTATCGGAATCGTCGTCGGAGGTGATGTACTGCTCCTTTATGCTCTCGATCTGCTCGTCGATATCCGACTGCTGATCCTCAGTAAGCGTAAGGCCGAGCTCGTTTGCCTTGGCCTCTACAACGCGGTATCTTGCAGCCTGCTGAGCTGCGCGCTTGAGGCACCATTCAAGGTTCGTGATCGAGTCGTCAAACATGAACTTGCCGTCCCAATCGACGCTCGTTCCGGAGTAGCTCTGATAGAGATCCTCCAGCTCGCTGACGGCCTGATTAAGTCCGGCCATGTATTCGTCAAAGCCGACAGCCGTTCCGTTTACGGTCATCACCGTGTCTTCACTGCTGCCGCCGGAGCAGCCTGCCGCAGTGCAGCAGAGCATCACGAGGGCAAGCGCCAGTGCGATAAATTTTTTCATAACATATCTCCTAATGTAAAAATACCATGTCATTATAATATAAAAGTATTAAATAATCTACGCTTTTTTGTAAACTAAGTTGTCAGGCTGTTAAGTTATATTTTTTATCTCGCATTTTATATCGCCCTCGGGGGATATCTCAAGCCCTGCCCATGTTCTGTTCGGCAGCTTGCCCGCAGTGCCGGGATTTAATACGAAAATGCCGCCGATCTGCTCAAACAGCGCCCTGTGCGTGTGCCCGAACATAGCTATCTGCGCACCGCAGCACTCGGCGGCGTACAGCAGAACGTCGAGCTTCCCGCCGCGCACGGCGTAGCGGTGGCCGTGAGTCAGAAAGACAGTGTACGGTCCGAGATGTATGAGCTTATAGGCCTCTGCGTCGTCATAGTATCCGTCGCAGTTGCCGGGAACGCAGCACACGGGTATGGCCGGAAATTTGCCGCGCAGCGCCTCCGCGTCGCGCATACCGTCGCCGAGGTGGATGATCTGGTCTGGCATATATTCCGCAACGGCGTTTTCCATGCCGCGGGCAAAGCCGTGCGTGTCTGAGAATACGGCGATTTTCATGATCTGCCTCCTGTGAAAATAAAATTGTAAAGCCTGAGCCGCCGCATGAATATAATGTGAGCGGGTGATAGTGATGAAGGACATTGAAAAGCTCGGTGAAGAGCTCAGAAAAAGCGGCAGGAGCGACGCGCTCATGGAGCTGGCGCAGTCTCCCGACGGCAGGGCGGTCAGCCGCCTTGTCGATGCCGCTGCCCTCGGCAGGGCAGCGAAAAGCGGAGATACGGCGGCCTTGCAGGACATACTGCGCGGCGTGCTCTCGACCGACGAGGGCAGGCGGCTTGCCGAGAACCTCCGTAAAGCAATGCAGTAAGACTGTCAAAAAACTATGCTGCTGCATAAAAGATATCCGCGCAGCGGGGGAGTTCGAGGGGTAGCGCAGCGGCGGCACGGGAGTGAATGACATGCCGGTGGCATGTCAGAGCCGTGCCGTGACCGAGCCGCAGCGAGAAAAGGCCCGCCTCGAGTTAGATAAACCGCCGTCGAAATCCTTGAGACATCAAGGATTTCGGTAAAAGCATTTTGAAAACCTTCAAAATGCTCGGCGGAAAAGTGCAGTCAAAAAAATCCCGCGAGGGACTTTTTTGACAAACTGAATGCAGTGAGGTGAAGCTCTTGAGCGATTTTGAGGATAAGTTGAATAAGCTGCTGAACGACCCGAAGGAGATGGAGCGCTTTGCCGGCTTTGCAAGATCGCTCATGTCCGGCTCCGACAGCGTAGGGACGGAGCAGAGCACAGCGCCGGATATAGACCCGTCGCTGCTGAAGGGACTGAACGGTATGCTGTCGGGCAAAAACGGCGGGCGCGATACCAGACTTCTTGAGGCGATGCGTCCGTACCTGTCCGAAAAGCGGCGCGGGAAAATGGACAGAGCCATGAAGCTTGCGCGTCTTGCCGGTATTGCGGAGCTTGCAGCCGGACTCGGAGGCGACGACGATGGCAGCATATAATCTCTATCGCGGCAACGGCAGCCGCGCCGAGCGCGTTGAAGAGCGCCGCCGCGAAACACAGCCGCCCCCGCAGCACCGTCCGCCTCCCGCGCCCATACCGCCGTCCGGCAAGCTGCCCATCCTCGGCGACCTGCCGAAAAAGCTCGGCGAGCTTGAAACCGAGGATCTGCTGCTGATCCTGATCCTATACCTCATGTACCGCGAGAGCGGCGACAAGGAGCTTCTTATAATAATGGGCGCAATGTATCTGCTCTGACGGGGCTATTTACGCTCATGCTGCGTTAAAGCCCTTGCACATACACAAAGTATGCGCTTCGGACTTTGCCTTGCCTGAGCGCAAATATCCTCCGTCAGAGACGTGCACGCGCAGGCCGCTTTAACGCCGCATGAACGCAAATAGCCCCGTCAAAGCTTAAAAGTAAAACCGCCGACTGCGTTATAAACAAGTCGGCGGTTCTCTGTCGCTCATGTTGATTAAATTTTCTCCTTGAGCTTCTTGACACAGTCAGGGCAGACATTCTTACCCTTGTAGCTGATGATGTTCTTGGTGTTCTCGCAGAAGATGCAGGAAGGATGATACTTGTGCAGAATGATGTTGTCACCCTCCACAAAAATTTCAAGTGCATCTTTCTCAGCGATGTCAAGAGTACGGCGCAGCTCAATGGGAAGAACTATACGGCCGAGTTCATCAACTTTTCTTACTATACCGGTAGACTTCATGTAGTTCCCTCCGTTTCGGAAATACTATATCCCACAAAATACACTTTTTATTATACCAATAAAAAGCATACTGTCAACATAAAATTTTCGATATTCATAAAAAAATAAACATTTTTTAAATATCTTAGCCCGATAGAAACATATGTTTGCATCCGTTCAAATACAATGTGATTACAAGTGTTCGAAAATGTGAGGAATTTAACATGCTGATGGGTATTATATGGACCGGAATGATCGTGACCTCGATCCTCTTTGGCTGCTTTAACGGAACAGGCGCTCAGATCCAGCAGGCTGCGCTGGACGGTGCGGCGGCCTCCTTTGAGCTGTGCCTCGGCATCGGCGGAGCGATCTGCCTGTGGTGCGCCGTGATGGAGCTCATGCGTGCATCCGGCCTTGCCGGAGCGCTGACGCGCCTGCTCAGACCGCTGCTCTGTCTGCTTTTTCCCGAAAGCGCAGGGCACGAGCGCGTTATGCAGCCGCTGTCGGCAAACGTCAGCGCAAATCTCCTCGGCCTCGGCAATGCGGCGACTCCGATGGGCATACGCGCCGCTCGGGAGATGGCACGGCTCGGAGCTCCTGGCATAGCTTCAAACGAGCTGTGCAGGCTCGTTGTTCTGAACACCGCGTCTATCCAGCTTCTGCCGACCACCGTTGCCGCCATACGTGGCGCGGCTGGCGCTGCGGCACCGTTTGACATCCTGCCGGCTGTATGGATAAGCTCTGCTGCGTCTGTCACTGTCGGACTTCTGGCGGCAAAGGCAATGGAGAAGAAAGCTTGAGCGTCATTTTTGCCCTTGCCGTGCCGCTCATCCTCGCCGCGGCCGGCATACACGCGATAGCATCAGGCACCGATATCTTTCCCGCGCTCTGCCGCGGCGCTGCGCAGGGGCTCGAGACGCTGAAGGATATGCTGCCGGTGCTCGCCGTACTGTTTCCGGCGGTGTATATGCTGCGTGCATCCGGCGCTCTGGATGCGCTGTCGGCGCTGCTTGCACCGCTTTTGTCGTACATCGGCGTTCCGCCGGAGACGGCAGCGCTTGCGCTCCTTCGCCCTGTGAGCGGCGGCGCTGCCACGGCGCTTGCCGCCGACATTATAAAAAACTGCGGCGCGGATTCGCTTGCAGGACGCACAGCAGCCGTTATGCTCGGTTCGAGCGAGACGACTTTTTACGTCATCGCGGTGTATTTCGGCGCTGCAAAGATAAAAAACACGCGCCACGCAATACCGGCGGCACTGCTGGCCGATCTTGCCGTGTTTCTGCTTTCAGCGTGGGTCTGCCGCCTGTTCTGGGGATAATACGGGAAAGGACGGGAAATAATAGCATTACTTAGGAGAGTGATGCTATGCAGGGTAAAGTCGAGCTGTGCGGCGTGAACACGTCCAAGCTGCCGCTTCTGAAAAATGCGGAGGTGCGCGAACTCATTGCGGCGGCGCAGTCGGGCGACAGCAGCGCACGCGACAGGCTCATAAACGGCAATCTGCGCCTTGTACTGTCGGTCATACAGAGGTTTTCGGGACGCGGCGAGAGCATGGACGATCTGTTTCAGGTCGGCTGCATCGGGCTGATAAAGGCCATCGACTGCTTTGACCTGAGCCAGAATGTGCAGTTTTCGACCTACGGCGTGCCGATGATATCCGGCGAGCTGCGGCGATTTCTGCGTGACCACGGCGCTGTGCGCGTATCGCGTTCGCTGCGCGACACGGCCTACCGCGTCCTTCAGGTCAAGGAGCGGCTCGTCTCCGAGCTCGGACGCGAGCCGGATGTCGATACCATTGCCGTCGAGCTGGGGTTAAAGCGCTCCGAGGTCGTGTTTGCGCTCGACTCGATATGTGAGCCCGTATCGCTGTACGAGCCCGTGTACAGCGACAGCGGCGAGAGCGTCTGCGTCATGGATCAGATCGGCGATACGAAAAACACCGACGAGCACTGGCTCGAGCAGATAGCCCTCGACGAGGCGGTCGCGCAGCTTTCCGAGCGCGAAAGGCGTATACTCGCGCTGCGCTTTTATATGGGCAAGACCCAGACCGAGGTTGCACGGGAGATCGGAATAAGTCAGGCGCAGGTCTCGCGCCTCGAAAAAAACGCGATAGGGAGGATAAAAAAGGAGCTCGGAGGATAAATTCATAAAATCTTTAAAATTATTTGATAAAAAATTCGCAAATACCTCTTTACAAACGCAGAACAATGTGCTATTATAACATCGTCAGATAAATAACAAGACATTATTCGTTTGATTCTTCTTTCCATCTCTCTTTTCTTTGCTTGTTACCAATTTTGCGGATATCCTCAATCCGCAAAACACCGCAACAAAAAAACCGCTGCCTTTCTCCTGTTGGGCAGCGGCTTTTTTTGTTTTTTTTGAGCGGCGCATTTAGGCTGTGCCCGTATGTCTGCTGCGGCTGCACGGTATCGAAGCATCGTAGGAAGCTGCAGCGCTCTGCATCTCCGACAGAATGCAGCTTACCGGCAAAATGCCAAAGCGTTTTTCAAAAGGCAGACGTAAATATCGTCAAAAACGTCTATGACATTTTTCCCTTAAACCTGATATAATTTATCTCAGACAATAAATGTTCCCTGCCCAATGTCCGACGGGCGGGTGCGTTTGTTGTCTTTTTATTTTTATATCAATGGAGGACAAGAAATGCCGCAAAGTAAGAAGCAGGGTATTCTGCTGCACATGGACGTGCGCCTCGGGCGATTTGCAGGGGAATCGTGGCTTATCGCGCTCGAGCGTCTGCCGCTGGGCTTTCTGGTGGGCATAATATGCGATCTGTGCATCTGCACGCCGCTGTCGTTCAGTCTGACGAAAAAACTCTGCAAAAGCGTTTGACAAGATCTTACCCGCCGGTATATAATTTCAGTTTGTGAAAAAATACAGAACGGATGGGTAAATGATTATGAATGTGATAGGCTTTGACAACGAAAAGTACATGCGTGAGCAATCGCGCAACATCAAGGAGAGAATCGCAAAATTCGGCGGCAAGCTGTACCTCGAGTTCGGCGGCAAGCTGTTTGACGACTACCACGCCTCGCGAGTGCTGCCGGGCTTTGAGCCGGACAGCAAGGTCAAGATGCTCCTTAAAATGAAGGACGAGGCGGAGATCGTCATCGCCATTTCCGCCGACGATATCGAGCGCAACAAGCGCCGCGGCGACCTCGGCATCACCTATGACGAGGACACGCTCAGGCTCATCGACGCATTCCGCGGCATCGGACTTTTCGTCGGCAGCGTTGTCATCACTCACTACCGCAGCCAGCCGGCGGCGGAGCTGTTCCAGAAGCGGCTCGAGCGGCTCGGCATCAAGGTCTACCGCCACTATATAATCCCCGACTACCCCTCGAACGTTGAGCTGATAGTTTCCGAGGACGGCTTCGGCAAAAACGACTATATCGAGACCGAGCGCAGCCTCGTCGTCGTGACGGCTCCCGGACCCGGCAGCGGCAAAATGGCCACCTGCCTGAGCCAGCTTTACCATGAGCATGAGCGCGGCATAAACGCGGGCTACGCGAAGTTTGAAACCTTCCCGATCTGGAACGTTCCGCTCAAGCACCCGATAAACCTTGCATACGAGGCCGCCACCGCCGACCTCGACGATGTGAACATGATAGACCCCTTCCACCTCGAGGCATACGGCGAGACAACGGTTAACTACAACCGCGATGTGGAGATATTCCCCGTGCTCAACGCCATACTCACGCGCATCTACGGCGAGAGCGCATACAAAAGCCCCACGGACATGGGTGTCAACATGGCAGGCTATTGCATCGTAAACGACGAGGCCTGCCGGAACGCATCAAAGCAGGAGATCATCCGCCGCTACTATGCTGCGGCCTGCTCGCTGCGTCAGGGTCTGGGCACCGTCGAGGAGGTGCGCAAGATAGAGCTCATCATGAACTCCATCGGCCTTTCCGCGGCTGACCGCCCCGTGGTTGCGGCAGCCTGCGCCCGCGCCGAGGAGACAGGCGCTCCGGCAGTCAGCATAGAGCTGCCCGACGGAACGATAGTCACCGGCAAGACAAGCTCTCTGCTCGGTGCGTCCTCGGCCTGCCTCATGAATGCACTCAAGAAGCTTGCGGGCATAAACAAGGAGCTGCTGCTCATTGCGCCCAGCGTCATCGCGCCCATCCAGCATCTCAAGGTTGAGCACCTCGGAAACCACAATCCGCGCCTGCACACCGACGAGCTGCTCATAGCCCTCTCCATCTGCGCCGTGACAAATCCCCTCGCGGAGCTGGCCATAGATCAGCTCGGCAAGCTGCGCGGCTGCGAGGCACATTCCTCGGTCATACTCTCCCGCGTGGATGAGAATATCTTCTCCAAGATAGGCATCAACATCACCTACGAGCCGAAGTATCAGGCAAAAAAGCTGTATCACAAGAAATAAATTTGAAAAGGCAAGGTAAAAACCTTGCCTTTTTCTGCATTATATACTAATATTGGCTTGAAGGAGTGATGAACATGACGGTTCTGGTCACGGGCGGCATGGGCTATATCGGCAGCCACACCTGCGTGGAGCTGCTCGAGCGCGGCATGAAGGTCGTCGTTATAGATAATCTCGTTAACAGCAGCGAGAAGGCAAAGGAGCGCATCGAGGAGATAACGGGCAGGAGCCTCAGCTTCTATAAGGCCGACGTGCGCGACAGGAAAAAGCTCGACGAGATATTCTCTGCTCACGATATCGACTGCGTTATACATTTTGCGGGACTGAAGGCGGTCGGCGAATCGGTCGAAAAGCCGCTTGAATACTATGACAACAACCTCGGCTCGACCATAACCCTGTGCGAGGCGATGCGTGCGCACAAGGTGAAAAAGATCATCTTCTCATCCTCGGCAACGGTGTACTCCTCGGATAACGATATGCCGCTGTACGAGACCTCGCGCACCGGCAAATGCACAAATCCCTATGGCTGGACGAAGTATATGTGCGAGCAGATACTGCGCGACTATGTCAGGGCAGACCCCACATGGAGCGTTGCGCTCCTGCGCTACTTCAACCCCGTCGGCGCACACCCCAGCGGACTTATCGGCGAGGATCCCAAGGGCATCCCGAACAACCTCATGCCGTATATCTCGCAGACAGCTATCGGCAGATTCGAGTATCTGCGCGTTTTCGGCGACGATTACAACACCCCGGACGGCACGGGCGTGCGCGACTATATACATGTTGTTGACCTTGCCCGAGGCCACGTTGCGGCAATAGCTTATATGAATAAGCATTCCGGCGAGCTTATATTCAACCTCGGCACCGGCAGGGGCTGCAGCGTGCTCGAGCTTGTACACGCCTTTGAAAAGGCAAACGGTCTGAGTATTCCGTATAAGATAGTAGGCCGCAGGGCGGGCGATATCGACGAGTGCTACTGCTCGCCGGAGAAAAGCCGCCGCGAGCTCGGCTGGAAAGCGCAGTACAATGTCGAGGACATGTGCCGCGACTCGTGGCACTGGCAGACCCTGAACCCGAACGGATACAGATAACGATAATTTAAGCTGACAGGAACCGAACCCTGTCAGCTTAACAAACCTTTGAGTCGATCACGGCTCAAAGGTTTTTTTATTCACTGCCGAAAAATGATAATTTCAGGAAATTATCTCTGAAGCTCCGCTTTACAATATGCGGTATATGTAAAGTTTTCACTGACAAGTATTTAATTATTGTTGTTACGACTGCTAACTTTTATTATAATAAGCGCAAAGAAATATGCTGCCTTGCTCATAGTCGTCAGGAGGGGAAGAATGAGCAGAGGAACAAAAAGAAAGATCGCCGATGCGCTCAGGGAGCTTATGGCGACAACCCCGATACAGAAAATAACGGTTAAGCAGCTCGTCGATAAGACGGAGATCACTCGGCAGGGTTTTTATTATCATTTTCAGGATGTTTATTCGGTGCTCGAATGGGATGTTCAGTATCACTTCAGAGACCTGATGAAATATAATCCGGATAAAAGCTGCGTTCAGTGGATCATGGATGTGCTCAGTGAGATCCAGCGCGACCATTGCTTTTACAGAAAGGCTGTCAAGGCCATCGGCTACGATACCGTTATACTCCACTGCATACCCGTGTCGCATCCATATGTGTGCACCCACATATTCGGCTCGCCGCAGCCGCCTGAGGATTTCGGTGAGGATGAGCTGTATGCGCTTGGCCTCATTGAAAAGATGCTGTGTTCGCATCTGCTGAAGCTTACGACTCAGCGTGCGGACATAGATATCGAGCAGAGCTACAAACGGCTGACGGCAATGCTGTCAATGTGCCGGCATCCCGGCGATGCATGATGCTCCGTACCGCAAAACCACAGTACAATAAATCCCATTACGCATAAAAACCGAGCAGTTTTAAAACTGCTCGGTTTTTTCCTATGTATACATATATGCGCAATATATTCATGTGAATATTGCTTGATAATGCGCTCGAAAACGATGATAATTTGTCAAAGTTTACAACGATATGACAATGTAAAGCGTTCAAACGCACGGTACTTTACAAATGCCTTTGCATGACAAGTGAAATATTTTCCCACATCGTGCATAATTTTGTGCATGAGGAGCCGGCAGCAAAAAAACACGCCGGCTCGATCGTAAGAAAAAACGAGACGTGAAAGACAGGAGGAATTTAAGCATGGCAAAGTACATAATGGCGCTTGACGCAGGCACCACCAGCAACCGCTGCATACTGTTTAACCTGAAGGGTGAGATATGCAGTGTCGCACAGAAGGAGTTCACTCAGTATTTCCCGAATCCGGGCTGGGTCGAGCATGACGCAAACGAAATATGGCTCACGCAGTATTCCGTAGCTTCCGAGGCTCTTGCAAAGCTCGGCGCGACTGCGGAGGACATTGCCGCGATAGGCATTACCAACCAGCGCGAGACCACCATCGTATGGGACAAGACCACCGGCGAGCCGATACACCACGCAATAGTGTGGCAGGACCGCCGCACCGCAGAGTACTGTGACAGCCTCAGAGAAAAGGGACTGACTGACGTATACCGCTCCAAGACCGGCCTTGTTATCGACCCCTACTTCTCCGGCACGAAGATACGCTGGATGCTCGAAAACGTACCGGGCGCACGCACCAAGGCTGAAAACGGCGAGCTGCTGTTCGGCACGGTCGAGACCTGGCTCATCTGGAAGCTCACCGGCGGCAAGGTACACGTTACCGATTATTCCAACGCATCACGCACGATGCTGTTTAACATCATCGACCTCAAGTGGGACGAGGAGATCATGGCAGAGCTCGGCATCCCGGCCTGTATGCTGCCCGAGGTAAAGCCCTCCAGCTGCGTTTACGGCGAGACAGTTGCAGATCTCTTCGGCGGTCCTATTACTATATCCGGCGCTGCCGGTGACCAGCAGGCAGCTCTTTTCGGTCAGACCTGCTTCACTCCGGGCGACGCAAAGAACACCTACGGCACAGGCTGCTTCATGCTTATGAACACCGGCGAGAAGCCCGTATTCTCCAAAAACGGCCTCGTCACCACCATTGCATGGGGTGTTGACGGCAAGGTCGAGTACGCACTCGAGGGCTCGATATTCGTCGCAGGCTCGGCTATCCAGTGGCTGCGCGATCAGCTCAAGGTCGTTGACTCGGCTCCCGACTCTGAATATTTCGCCAACAAGGTCAAGGATACCAACGGCTGCTATGTCGTTCCCGCCTTCACCGGCCTCGGTGCTCCTCACTGGGACGCATACGCACGCGGCGCGATAGTCGGCCTGACCCGCGGTGTCAACAAGTATCATGTCATCCGCGCAACGCTGGAATCTCTGGCATACCAGACCTACGACGTTCTCAAGTCCATGGAGGCCGACTCCGGCATCAAGCTCGCTGCTCTCAAGGTCGATGGCGGCGCATCCGCAAACGACCTGCTGATGCAGATCCAGTCAGATATCATTCAGGCTCCCGTAAACCGTCCCGTCTGTGTCGAGACCACCGCAATGGGCGCTGCCTACCTCGCAGGTCTTGCGGTCGGCTACTGGAAGAGCAAGCAGGATGTCGTGAACAACTGGGCGATCGACAAGGTGTTCGGACCCGAGATCACTCCCGTAGAGCGCGACAAGAAGGTCGCCGGCTGGAACAAGGCCGTCAAGTGCACCTACGGCTGGGCAAAGGACGAGGAATAAGATTCATGCCTGCTCAGAAATAAATATCAAGAGAAAACGGAGGATAAATAATGTTACCGTATATAGCTGAATTTGTCGGCACCGCAATGCTCATTCTTCTGGGCGACGGCGTCGTTGCAAACGTAAACTTAAACAAGTCCGGCATGAAGGGCGCAGGCGCCATTCAGATCACGCTGGCATGGGGCCTTGCGGTCATGGTTCCCGCGTTCATATTCGGCAATGCATCCGGCGCAAGCTTCAACCCCGCGCTCACCATTGCACTGGCAGCAGGCGGCTTCTTCGACTGGGCAATGGTTCCCGGCTACATAGTAGCTCAGATGCTCGGCGGCTTTGTCGGCGCAGTTATCGTATACCTGCTGTTCAAGGATCAGTTTGATGCCACCGAGGACGGCCCGACCAAGCGCGGCGTTTTCTGCACCGCTCCCTCTGTCCCCAACACAGGCCGCAACCTCTTTGCCGAGGCTGTCGCCACCTTCGTGCTCGTATTTGCCATCCTTGGCATGAATCAGGTTCCCGGCCTCGATGCAGGCACCGGCAAGCTTCTGGTGTTCGGCATCATCGTGGCCTGCGGCATGAGCCTCGGCGGTCTGACCGGCTACGCAATGAACCCCGCCCGTGACCTTGCTCCCCGTGTGGCTCATGCGGTTCTCCCCATCAAGGGCAAGTGCGACAGCAACTTCAAGTACGGCCTCGTTGTTCCCGTATTCGGACCTATCATCGGCGCTCTGGCCGCAGCAGGACTGTATGCTGTGATCCCTTGGTAATCAGACGATCATCTCCTCATGCTTTCACCTCGCGGGAGCTGCCCTCGGGCAGCTTTCCGGGGTGACTTAGGTCAGCAGCGAACAGGGTCGTTCAACAAGACCGCTGTTCGCTGTTTTCTGACCTTGAAATTTATAACGGAGGTAAAATAAAATGATCCTGGACTGCACAAAATACACGGGTGCCTGCGAATGCGGACGCGACCACGAGCTGCGCACAAGACTCGTCGTCTGCGAGTACGGTGCACTGAAAAATTTCGATAAATACATGGATGACTGCGGGCTGAGCGGCTTCCGCACTGTCATATACGATACGAACACATATAATCTGCCGTCGGTTACCCACGTTCCCGCCGATCAGGAGATCGTTCTGAAGGCCGAGGGACTGCACAGCGAGAAGGGCATGATAGAGGACATGATGAAGCTGTTCGAGCGCAGACCCGACTACATCGTCACTGTCGGAGGCGGCACTCTCATGGACTTTGCCCGCTACAGCGCGTACAAGCTCGGCATACCCTTCGTCGCCGTCCCGACCATCGTATCGTCCGACGGCTTCACTGCCGATATCTGCTCGATCATAATAGACGGCCAGAAGAAATCAATACCAATGCAGGCGGCTGATGCCGTAATCTGCGATATGAATATCGTCTCGGGCGCACCGAGGTTCCTCACCATTGCGGGCGTTCAGGATATTCTGGCAAAGTACATCTCCATAGCAGACTGGAAGATCGCGCATCTTGTCTCGGGCGAATATTTCTGCGATAGGGTCTGCGGAATGGCGCAGGAGGCTCTGGATATCATGGCGCGCTGCGCCCGGGAGCTGGCAGAGGGCAGAGAGCCGGATTATGAGGCCATGGCATACACACAGATGCTGTCTGGTCTGACGATGCAGATACTTTCCAACAGCCGCGCAGCCTCCGGCGCAGAGCACCTTGTTGCACATCTGGTCGAGATGAAGCCCAAGGGCTTTGAGCACGCCCACGGTATGCACGGCGAGTGCGTCGGCGTTGGTACGATCATGTGCGCACACGCATATCACGAGTATGCAAAGCGCGGGAGCATCGAGGTAAAGCCATTCCGACCGCTGGACGAGGCTTGGGTGCGCGAGGAGTTCGGCGCTCTGGCCGGCGGCATACTCAAGGAAAACGAAAACGATGTTCTCAAGGGCTTTGAGCCTGAGAGCATAAAGCTCCACTGGCAGGAGATACGCGATATAATCGCAGCTATCCCGACCGCGGAGGAGCTCATTGACCTCTACACGAAGATCGGCGCAAAGCATTCTCTTGCAGAGCTTGAGATCGACGAAAGCGTCAGGGACGACTTTCTCGATATCTCATCGGCGATACGCAACAGACTGACCTTCGCAAGAATGACCAGACTTATAAAATGAGGCAGACGCTTATGAATTACGACAAACTTAAAAATACCGAGCTTTTTCTTTTCGATATGGACGGAACGCTCTACCTCGGCGACAATGTCTATGAGGGCGCGATAGAGCTGATGGAGGATCTGCCGTCGCTCGGGAAGAAATACATATATCTGACGAATAACTCCTCCCGCGCCGGAGAGGACTATATCACAAGACTTCGCCGTCTCGGCTTTCCCTGCGAATCGGAAAATGTTTTCACCTCCGGCATGGCGACCGGTATGTATCTTAATCAGAGACACCCTGGTGCAAAGGTCTATCTTGCCGGTACGAGGGCCTTCTACCGCGAGCTTGTAAGCTACGGCATAAAGCTCGTAAACGACGAAAACGGCCACACGGATGCCGACAGCGTTGACGTTGTGGTGCAGGGCTTCGACACCGAGCTCGTGTATGAAAAGCTCGACAGGGCATGTCACTTCCTGCGCCGCGGCGCGGAGTTTATCGCAGCAAATCCCGACTGGGTGTGCCCGATGCCGCATGACGAGGTGCTGCCCGACTGCGGCAGCATATGCGCCCTGCTCACGGCCTCCAGCGGCGTAAAGCCAAACTATATAGGCAAGCCCAACCGCAATATGATCGACGTTATCTCCGAGATGACCGGCATAGCAAATGAAAGGATCTGCGCCGTAGGCGACAGGTTGTACACCGATATTGCCGTTGCACAGAATGCGGGAAGCGTTTCCGTGCTCGTCCTCTCCGGCGAGACAACGAAGGAAATGGCCGACGCTGCCGAGCGTCAGCCCGACTACACGCTTGCAGACGTGCACGAGCTTCATAATATTCTTCGGAATGTTTGAAACTATATCCCAACAACAGCCGAGCAGTTCTTCCAACTGCTCGGCTGAGACTATTTCTTTTCCTTCGGCTTAAACAGCAGTGCAGCGATTATGCCGAAGAACACGGCGGCACAGATGCCTGCTGACGCGGCAGTGAAGCCGCCGGTGAACGCGCCGAGAACGCCCTTTTCGCAGACCGCTTTTTTTACGCCTGCTGCAAGAGCAGAGCCGAAGCCCGTCAGCGGTACGGACGCTCCGGCACCGGCCCATTCCGCAAGCGGCGGGTACAAGCCCGCAGCCTCGAGGATGAGCCCCGCCACAACGTACACGGTCAGTATCCGCGCCGGTGTGAGCTTCGTCCTGTCAATAAGCAGCTGGCCTATGGCGCACAGCGCACCGCCCACGGCAAAAGCCTTGAGATATTCAATTAACATGCTTCTACCTCCGCTCCGGCGGCGCTTTTTCTATGGAAAGTGCGTGGCATATGCCGGGGATGCTCCGACCCTGCTGCGTGCTCGTCGGCGACATCAGCGCACCCGTCGGAGCAAACAGCACCCGCTCCCACTTGCCCTCGGAAAAGCCGCGCAGTATCAGCGAGCAGAACACCGAGGCCGAGCAGCCGCAGCCGGAGCCGCCCGCGTGAACATCCTGCCGCTCACGGTCGAAAATGAGAACGCCGCAGTCGGTGTAAAATTTGCCGAGCTTCACGCCGTCGCGCCTGAAAAGCTCCTCGAGCGTATCATGTCCGACAGCGCCGAGGTCGCCGGTGACTATCATGTCGTAATAGTCCGGCGCTCTGCCGGTGTCGGCAAAATGCGCCTTGAGCGTCTCGTATGCTGCGGGAGCCATGGCGCTGCCCATGTTGCTTGCATCCGTTATGCCGGCATCGACTATCCTGCCCGGTGTGAGACAGGTCACATACGGGCCGTTTCCGCCGCGCTGCAATATCAGTGCCCCTGCGCCGGTGACCGTCCACTGCGCCGTCGGAGTGCGCTGACCGCCGTACTCGAGCGGGAAGCGGTACTGCCGCTCGGACGAGCAGAAGTGCGAGCCCGTAACGGCGCACACACGTTCGGCAAAGCCGCCGTCCACGGCCATAGCACCGAGACTCATCGCCTCGCCCATCGTAGAGCAGGCGCCGTACAGGCCGAAGTGCCGCACGCCTGAGTTCTTGAGCGCAAAAGCCGAGCCCACGCACTGGTTCAGCAGGTCGCCGGAGAATATCATATCCAGCTCACGCGGCGGAATGCCGAGCTTATCGCAGCACAGCTCGAAGCATTCCTTTATCATTGCGCTCTCGGCTCTTTCCCACGAGCATTCGCCGAAATATGCGTCGAGGCATATCTTATCAAAGCAATGGCCGATAGGACCCTCGCCCTCCTTTTGACCGGCCACCGAGGCAAAGGAGGCGATACACGGCGGCCTTTCAAGCCGCAGGGTCTGCCTGCCGATAATTTTATTCATAATATCACCGCGGATATTTTGCCCGAAATGAGCATAAAAATACGCCTGAGCTGTTTTTGAGCTCAGGCGTTTTAATTTAAATTTAGAAAATATCCTCGTTGACTTTTGCGGGTGGGACCTCGAGCACCGAGGGATCCTGAATGATACGGTTTATGATCTTGAAGGCGCTTGCGTAGTAGTGACCGTCCACCGTGCGCTCGTCGAGAACGAACTTGCCGTCAACATACTTGCGGTCAACAACGTTGCCGTGGCGGTCGAGCTCATGCACATGGCGCTTTGCACCGAAGGAGACAAACACCGGCAGCGTACCGAAGTTGTAGATATGATGATAAATGGGACCGATGCCGAGAGAGCCGAGGTCGGTGATTATCATCGAACCGTGGAAGGGGCTGACATCCAGCAGCTTCTTCGGGATAAGGCCGAAGTAGTCGGCAACGCGCAGCAGCCAGATGGCAAAGCTTATGACAAAGCGGGGCAGGGCGGCAAACTTGTTTGCAAACTCCTCCGTGCCGTTTTCGCCGTCGGAGTTCTTGATCTCATCGATGGCCGCGTTCATACGGTTATATACGTCATAGATCGTGTCGGTCGGCTTGAATACGACCTTGATGGTCGTTTCGGTAGCGTCGATGCTCAGGCTGCGCTTTACCGCCATGACGATCTCGATATCCTCACGGGCATACAGACGCTTGCCGACGCAGAAGCGGTTAAGGCCGGGCAGATACGCGCAGGCGCGGACATAGGCCGCGATGAGCAGGTGCAGCATACCCATGCCCTTGTAGCCGGCAACGCGCTGCTTTCTGAACCAGCGGTCGGCGTTCGTGATCTCAAACGACTCCTCGTAGAAATTGAGCGCGTCGTTTCTCTGCGGCATTATAAAGGGAATGAAGTTGTAAAAGCCGTTTAATGAGCGCAGCCGTCTGCCGTCAACGCGGTCACCGGCACGCCTTTTATAATTGTTAGCCATAGGAAGCCTCCTTGGTACTTCACAATTTTGAAATAATCGTACTTAGTCATTATACATGGTCAATGCATTTTTGGCAAGCAAAAAGCGAAGTTTTTACATTTCGTGAACAATGTAAGTGATACCGTAAGGCGAAACACGACAAAAATGTTGGAAAAAACGAAAAAAGTATTGCAAAATCAAGGATTAACATATAGTATGTTAATTAACAAACTATATTCTTCGGCTCAGAGCCTGAAAATCAGACTTCTGAATTATCAATGGCTTGCGGAGACTTGAATATTACGGTAACGCGGGATACTAATTTAACAATTTAAATTGCTTGAAGATTGTCAATATATAATGCACAAAATATGTTGAATTTTGAAAGTGATTTTGTTATTATTAACATATTAGAAATATTCAATGTCATAAAATTTAATATTGTATAAAGAAAATTAACGAAGGGAGGAGATCTGATGGCATTTGATGAGATTGCCGGAATAAGCGCGGCGGAGGAAAGCGTCCGTCTCGGCCTTGCCGAGGCGCAGGCGGAGGCCAAGAAAATGATCGCGCAGGCCGAGCTTGCCGGCAAAGCAGACATCGCCGAGGCGAGGGAGAAGGCCGCAAAGGAGCTTGCCGGGCGCAGAGACGAAGCAAGCGCCGAGGCAAAGAAAGAGGCACAGGAGATATACCTGCAGGCCGAGAACAAAAAGGCTGTGCTCCGCGCCAAGGCCGAAAGCCGCCGTGAAGCTGCGGCGAAACTTATCGCGGAAAGGATCGTGAACGAGTAATGGCCATTGAAAAAATGAAAAAGCTCAGATTGCTGGCCGTCCGCGATCAGAAAAAAGAGCTGCTGCGCAGGCTTCAGCTTCTCGGCTGCATGGAGGTATCCGAGCCCGAGCTTTCCGAGCTCTCGCCGGAGCTGCGGCAGCATCTTTCCAAAGAGGGAAGCGATGCGACAAGGTGCAGGACCGATTATGGCGTGCTCGTTCAGGCAGTGGAGCTTCTCGACAGGTATGCGCCTGTCAAGAAGGGACTTCTTTCACCGAAGCCGGAGACCGAGATGAAAACGCTGCTTGACGATTCGATGCTTCAGGCCACGCTCGACACCGCGCACAGGATAGTCACGATCGACGAAACGGTGCGCAGGATAAACGCCGAGAGCGCACGTATTTCGGGCGCGATCGACGCGCTCAAGCCGTGGCTGGGGCTGGACTATCCGCTTGACGGACAGGGAACGCAGCGCTGTGCCGTGACGCTTGGCTTTACACCGGCACTGACGGAGCCTTCCGCCGTGCGGCAGAGCCTTGCGGAGGTCACCGAGGAGGCGGAGCTCGTTTCCGTTTCCGACGACAGTGCGCAGCACTATCTGGCGCTTATCTGCTTTAAGGAGGATCTTCCTGCGGCGCTGGATGCGTTGAGAGCGCACAACTTCTCGATAGCGTCCTTCGGAAACGCCGAGGGTACTGCGGCAGAGAGCACGGAAAAGCTCAGCGCCGAGCTCGCGGAGCAGGCCGAACGAAAGCAAGCACTTATCAGCGAGATAAGCGCCATGGGCGTATACCGGCAGGAGCTCAGACTCAGCGCCGACAGAATGGAGACAAAGCTCGCCTACGCCGAGGCCGAAGGCCGGCTATACGGCATGGAAAGCGCCGTCGCGCTTCAGGGCTGGGTGCTTGCCAGAAGAATACCCGAGCTGGAGGACTGTCTTGAGACGTTCGACTGTGCATGGGAGCTCAGCGATCCCGAGCCCGAGGAATATCCTGATGTTCCCGTTTCACTTCGCAACAATAAGCTGACAAACGCCCTTAACACGGTCACGAACATGTACAGCCTGCCGTCATATGACGGCGTTGACCCGAACCCGCTGATGGCACCGTTTTTCATCCTGTTTTACGGGCTGATGATGGCGGACATGGGCTACGGCCTGATAATGATCCTCGCTGCGGTCGTCGCAATGAAGAAGATACATCCGCGCAGGGGCACACTGAGCTTCTGCCAGCTTCTTCTGTACTGCGGCATTTCGACCTTCGTCATGGGCATATTGACCGGCGGCTTTTTCGGAGATGCGCTCTCGCAGCTCGGAAAGATCCTCGGCAAGCCCGACGGATGGGGCGAGCTGTGGTGCCTGTTTAACCCCATGACCGACGTTATGACGGTCCTCATCGGCGCAATGGTGCTCGGCCTTATCCATTTGAACACGGGCATGGTCGTGAGCGTTGTCGAGAAGATAAAAAGCGGCGACGCGGCCGGAGCGTTCTGGGAGGAGGGCTCGCTGTGGGTCATCCTTATCGGCGCTGTCCTGGCAGTGCTCAAGGTCGGCAATATCGGAAATGTGCCGGTGCTGCTCATTATCGGCTGCGTGATGCTTTTCTACGGCGGAAGCCGCGGCGCAAAGGGCTTCGGCAAGATAACGAGCCTGTTTGCAACGCTGTACAACACGGTGACCGGCTGGTTCGGCGATATACTTTCCTATTCCCGAATCATGGCGCTGATGCTTGCCGGCAGCGTTATAGCAACGGTGTTCAATACCATCGGCGGCATAGCAAACAGCCTCTGGCTGTTTATCCCCGTGTTCCTTATAGGACACTGCCTGAACTTTGCCCTGAACCTTCTGGGCTGCTATGTACACGATCTGAGGCTTCAGTGCCTCGAGTATTTCGGCAAGTTCTACAAGGACGGCGGCAGAGCGTTCAAACCACTTGAAGTAAGTACAAAATATTACGATATAGCGGAAGAATAATAGGAGGAAAAATTCATGGAATTTCTGTTTGCACACACCGGCCTTGCAATAGGCCTTCTCGGTGCTGGCCTTGCTGCATGTATGGCCGGCGCAGGCTCGGCAGTCGGTACAGGTATCGCGGGCGAGGCCGGCGCGGGACTTGTCACCGAGGACCCCTCAAAGTTCGGTAAGACGCTGATCCTTCAGGTCATCCCCGGCACGCAGGGACTGTACGGTCTGGTCGTTTTCTTCGTCGCCATCATGAACATGGGTCTGTTCGACGGCACGGCGGCGAACCTCTCGTTTATAGACGGCTGCCGTTACTTCGCAGCCTGCATGCCCATCGCTATCGGCGGTCTCGTTTCCGCTATCGGTCAGGGCAAGGTCGCAGCGGCCTCGATAAACCTGCTTGCAAAGAACCCCGACCACTGGGCAAAGGGCATGATCCTGTGCATCACCGTTGAGTTCTACGCAATTTTGTCCCTGCTTGCATCAATGATGATGCTGCTGTACATCTGATCCGACGGTGAAATTTAACATAAAGGCAGGGCTTTACCATGAAAGGCACTGAAAAAATAATCGCACATATACGAGCCGACGGCGACGCTGAGGCGAAGAAAATAACGGATGCAGCGTCAAAGCAGGCCGAGGAGATACGCGCCGAATGCTTTAAGCAGGCGCTTGAAGAATATGAAAAACTCACGCAGGCGGGCAATGCCGAGTGCGAGGATATCCTCAGCGGCAGCCGCCGCATTGCGGAGATGGAGGCAAAAAAGAGCGTCCTTTCCGTAAAGCAGGAGATGGTGTCCTCAGCCTTTGATGCCGCACGCGACGAGATAGTCAATATGCCGCGTGATAAATACACGCAGTTTCTCGCACGCATGGCGGCTGAGGCGGCCACCACCGGCGAGGAGGAGCTGCTGCTCAATGAAAGCGACCGCAAGGAGCTCGGCAAGGCCGTATGCAAGGCGGCAAACGAGCTGCTCTCGGCAAAGGGAGTGCACGGCGGACTCAGCCTCAGCGAGGACACGGCAGATATCTCCGGCGGGCTGATCGTCCGCTTCGGCGGCATAGAGACAAATTGCAGCATAGACGCGATCATTCGCAAGCTCCGCAGCGCCCTTTCATCAGAGGTCGCGGCAGTGCTGTTTGAATGATGCGCCGCTGCATATCCCGAAAAGGGAGGGAATGAATTGGCAAATAAAAAGTGCGTCAGAGAAAAATATCTGTATCTTTCCGCGCTGCTGAGAGCAAGAGAGGCAAAGATGCTCAGCCGTGACAAGGCCGAGCGCATGATAGACGCGCCAAGCTTTGACGAGGCGGCGAAAATGCTGACCGACTGCGGCTATAAGGACATGTCGGGTTATTCGGCAAAGCAGGTCGAGGCTGCCCTTGCGGGGCACAGAGCGGAGATCTTTGCCGAGCTTGCACGGATATCACCTGACCCTGAGCCCGTGGAGATATTCCGCATGAGGTATGACTACCACAATGCGAAGATAGTCATAAAGACGGAGGCCGACGGGCGCGACCGCTCCGACCTGATGAGCGAGTCGGGAAGGGTAAGTCCCGAGCTTTTAAAGAGCAGCTTTGCGGAGGAAAAATACCTGAGCCTGCCGCCGGTGCTGGCAGAGGCAATGGTCGAGGCCAAAAGTGCGCTGGCACGCTCACGCAATCCCCAGCTTGCCGACTTCATACTCGACAGAGCATATTTCGCGGAGCTCATCGACGCATCTGAAAGACTCGGCAGCAGCTTTCTGCGCGGCTATGCGCAGACGCTCATTGACGCTGCAAACCTCAGAAGCGCGGTGCGAACGATGCGCATGGGCAAGGACTCCGAGTTTCTCAAAACGGCGCTCATCACGGGCGGCGGCATAGACACGGGGCGCATCCTTGCGGCCTTCGGCTCGGGCGATACGCTTGCGGCGATATACGCCAATACGCTGCTGGCATCCGCCGCCGTGCTTGGCGCGGCAGCAGTAAAGGGCGGCACGATGACCGAGCTTGAGCTTGCCTGTGACAATGCGGTGACGGCATATCTGACGGGCGCAAGGCTTGTGGCCTACGGCGAAGCGCCGGTCATAGCCTACCTTGCCGCCGTCGAGGGTGAAGTGACCGCACTGAGAATGATACTCACCGGACTTCTTGCCGGACTTCCGGCGGATACCATACGGGAAAGGCTGCGTGATCTGTATGCTTAAAATTGCGGTCATAGGACGGCGCGAGACGGTTATGGGCTTCACGGCGCTTGGACTGGAGGCATATCCTGTTGCCGACAGCACCGAGGCAAAGGCGATACTTCGCACGCTCACCCATGAAAGGGAGAACGTTGCGATTATCTACATCGAGGAGGATATCGCCATGGAGCTTCAAAGCCAGATAGATAAATTCAAGGACAGCCCCAAGCCGGCGATAATCCTTATCCCCGGCAGAGAGGGCAGTCTCGGCATGGGGCTTTCGGCGCTCAATGCCGCGGTAGAGCGTGCCATCGGCACGAATATCCTCGAGAATAATTAAGAAAGAAAGGTATCTGTATGAGCGGAACTATAATAAAGGTCTCAGGCCCGCTTGTAGTCGCGGAGGGGCTTGGCGACGCGAACGTTTCCGACGTTGTGCGCGTAGGTCCCGACAGACTTATAGGCGAGATACTTAACATGACCGGCGACAGCGCTTCGATACAGGTCTATGAGGAGACCTCAGGTCTCGGACCGGGCGCTGTGGTCGAAACATCGGGTATGCCGATGTCCGTCGAGCTCGGACCCGGTATGCTGGAGAATATCTATGACGGCATCCAGCGCCCCCTGCCGGAGATACGCGAGCTCACCGGCGCTACGATAAGCCGCGGCACCGATGTTCCCGCACTCAACCGCAGCAAAAAGTGGAGCTTTGTGCCCACGGCGCACGAGGGCGACGAGCTCTCCGGCGGCGACGTTATCGGCACTGTTCAGGAGACGAGCGCGATACTTCACAAGATCATGGTGCCGCCCGAGCTGAGCGGCAGACTCGTCAGTATAAGCGGCGGCGACTTCACCGTAACGGAAACGGTCGCTGTGCTGGAGGATAAAAAGGGAGAGCGGCATGAGCTCACGCTGATGCAGAAGTGGCCTGTCCGCATAAGCCGCCCCTATGCCTCAAAGAGTATGCCCACGCGCCCGATGAACTCCGGCCAGAGAATAATCGACACGCTGTTTCCCATAGCAAAGGGCGGCACGGCGGCAGTTCCCGGACCCTTTGGCTCGGGCAAGACCGTTGTTCAGCACCAGCTTGCAAAGTGGTCAGACGTTGATATAGTCATTTACATAGGCTGCGGCGAGCGCGGCAACGAGATGACCGACGTTCTCATGGAGTTTCCTGAGCTGACAGACCCCCGAAACGGAGAGCCGCTGATGAAGAGAACGGTTCTCATAGCAAACACCTCGGATATGCCTGTCGCGGCGCGTGAAGCGTCTATCTACACGGGCATAACCATCGCCGAGTATTTCCGCGACATGGGCTATGACGTTGCGGTTCTGGCCGACTCCACCTCGCGCTGGGCGGAGGCTCTGCGTGAGATGTCTGGCCGTCTTGAGGAGATGCCCGGCGAGGAAGGCTATCCTGCCTACCTTGCCTCGCGCATAGCACAGTTCTACGAGCGTGCTGGCGTTGTCGAATGCCTCGGCTCGGACGGGCGGCGCGGCTCGGTCACCGCGATCGGCGCAGTTTCGCCTCCCGGCGGCGATATATCAGAGCCTGTTTCGCAGGCGACGATGCGCATCGTCAAGGTGTTCTGGGCGCTCGACTCCTCGCTTGCCTATGCCCGCCATTTTCCGGCGATAAACTGGCTTACCTCATATTCGCTGTATGTCGATACGCTGTCAAAGTGGTATAACGAGCAGTTCGGCCCTGAGTACATGGCAAACCGTGACAAGGCGATGCACATCCTTCAGGAGGAAAACGAGCTTCAGGAGATCGTCCGTCTCGTCGGTCAGGATGCGCTCAGCCCCGCAGACAGGCTCACGATGGAAACGGCAAAGATGCTGCGCGAGGACTTTTTGCAGCAGAATGCCTTCGTCGAGGAGGACGCATACTCGTCCTACGACAAGCAGTTTGAGCTTATGCGCATGATCCTCAGCTTTGACGCTCTCGGACGCGACGCGCTCAGCAAGGGCGCGGATATGAAGGCACTGTTCTCGATCGGCGCGAAGGAACGCATAGGCCGTGCAAAAATGGTTTCTCCCGACAGCTACAAGCAGGAGTATGCCTCCATCATGGAGCAGATGAAGACAGAGATCAATGCGGTCATCGCAGGAGGTGAGGACGCATGATTAAAGATTATAAGACCATACGGCAGATAGCAAATCCCCTTATGATCGTCGAGCAGGTCGAGGGCGTTACCTACGACGAGCTGTGCGAGATAGAACTCCAGAACGGTCAGACGCGCCGCGGCAAGGTGCTCGAGGTTGAGGGCGACAGAGCGGTCGTTCAGCTTTTTGACTCGGCGCAGGGCATAAATCTTGCGCAGACCAAGGTAAGATTCCTCGGCCACCCGCTGGAGCTTGCCGTTTCCGAGGATATGCTTGGCCGCGTATTCAACGGCATGGGTCAGCCCATCGACGGCGGCCCTGAGCTTCTGGCCGAGGCTCACCGCGACATCAACGGTATGCCCATGAATCCGGCGGCACGCGCTTATCCGGCGGAGTTTATCCAGACCGGCGTTTCAACGATAGACGGCCTGAACACCCTCGTGCGCGGCCAGAAGCTGCCTATATTCTCGGCCTCCGGCCTTCCTCATGCGGCGCTGGCGGCTCAGATAGCCCGTCAGGCGCGAGTTCTCGGCGACGGAGAAAACTTTGCGGTCGTCTTTGCGGCGGTCGGCATCACCTTTGAGGAGTCCGAGTATTTCATCG
>CAVGXR010000060.1:0-33163 GCA_963633225.1 Collinsella aerofaciens | reverse complement strand
ATGCGAAATGCCCGCCACGGCGAGTGGCCAGGCAAGCCTGTTCCCTACAAGGATTGGCGGTAGCTTCGGTCGGGCACAAGCAACTGCATCCAGCTTAATCTCCATGCGAAATGCCCGCCACGGCGAGTGGCCAGGCAAGCCTGTTCCCTACAGGCACTGGAGCAGTTTTTTAGATGCAGCAAAAACATTACTGCGCACCCGCGGGAGGCGAAGCGTTGTAGTTTGTTCCAATGTTTCGATACCGTGCACCTGCAATCTCCGTATAGGAGCAGACCTAATGCGCCTCTAAAAACCCTTGACGAAACGGGCTTTTTGGTGCATTATATAAGTTGATTATATGGAAACCGAAAGGATATAAACATGCTTTTTGCGATCGTTGCCGCGGTGATACTCATCGCGGATCAGTGGCTCAAATATTGGGTCACGGTCAATATAACGCTTTCGACCGGCTCGCAGGAGCTCATTCCGGGAGTCGTGAAGCTCGTGAATATCCACAATTCCGGCGCGGCGTTCGGAATGCTTGACAATGTTGCGGCCGCACGCTGGATCTTTCTTGCCGTGACGGCGGTGTTCGTCGTTGTGATCGCGGTGCTGCTGGTAAAGCGCGTGTTCGACTCACGCTTTGCGGTGTGGTGCGAGGTGCTGTTTCTGACAGGCGCGATCGGCAACTGCATCGACCGTGTGTTCCTCGGCTATGTTGTGGATATGTTCAAGCTCGAGTTTGTCAATTTCGCGGTGTTCAACATTGCGGATGCGGTGCTCGTCGTGTCCTGTCTGATGTTCGTGATCTATGTTTTCTTCGGCTCACGCGGCGACTATGACGAGGATGAGGAGGAGCGCTCTGCGCCCGTGAAGGTCAGACCCGTGCCGCGCACCCCCGCCGAGCCCGCCGACGATTTTGCCGATATCTTCGGCATTGACACCAACACCCGCGAGCAGCCGCAGGAGGCGCAGCCGGTAAAGCCGGAAGCAAAGCCGGAGCGCGATGCGTTCTGGGACGATTTCGGCCCGGCGCTGCGCAGTGCGCCGTCCAAGCCCGCCGAAAAAGCTCCCGAAGAGCCGAAGGCGGCTCCAAAGGACGAGGACTATACGCTTGAGGACATTCTCGCCGAGTTTAAGGATCTGTAATGGATTATTTGGACGATAACATAATAAGAATAACAGCACAGGAGAGCGCCGAGCGTATCGACGCTCTCCTTGCGCGCTGTGTGCCGGAGCTCACGCGGAGCGCTGCCGTGCGCCTGATCGACGCGGGCGCGGTCTCCGTCGGAGGCAGGGCGGTCAGGAAAAACTACAGGTGCTCCTTCGGCGACGAGATCACCCTCGTCATGCCCGAGACTGCCGATTGCGAGCTCAGGCCGCAGGATATACCGCTGGATATCGTGTACGAGGACAGCGACCTGCTGGTCGTCAACAAGGCACGCGGCATGGTCGTGCACCCCGCTCCCGGGCATCCCGACGGAACGCTCGTCAACGCACTCATGTTCCGCTGCGGCGCATCGCTGTCCGGCATCGGCGGCGAGAAGCGCCCGGGCATCGTGCACCGCATCGACAAGGACACGTCCGGCCTGCTTATCGTTGCAAAGAACGATTTTGCCCACCTTGCGCTGTCGGCTCAGCTTGCCGACCGCAGCCTCTCACGAGTATACGAGGCCATTGTTCGCGGCGGTATGCGCGAGGACTCCGGCACGGTCGATGCGCCCATAGGCCGGCATCCCACAGACCGCAAGAAAATGGCCGTCACGCCCAAGGGCTCGCGCAGCGCGGTGACGCACTGGGAGGTCATAGCACGCTACCGCGGCTACACGCACATACGCTGCCGGCTCGAAACGGGGCGCACGCACCAGATCCGCGTGCATATGGCGCACATCGGCCACCCCCTGCTCGGCGACGGACTGTACGGCGCACCATGCCCCGACCGGGGGCTCTCCGGCCAGTGCCTGCACGCCCGCGAGCTGAAATTCATCCACCCGCGCAGCGGCGAGCATGTCGTCATCTCCACCGAGCTGCCCGAGTATTTCACCTCCATCCTCTCCTCCCTGCCTTTTTAGAAGCGTATTTTTAGAGGCGCACGGGGGCAGTCACGGACACCGCATATTGCGGTGTCCCGACCGGAGACAATGGAATAAACTACAGCGTTTCGCGTCCCGTGAGTGCAGCGGAATGTTTTTGCAACATCTTAAATGCTGCGCCGCACCCTGTAGGGAACGGGCCTGCCCGTTCCGTTTGCTGAAGCTTCCACTGCACCGAAATCGGCGCACCTTGTCCGTCTGCATCAGGCTAAAACCGAACACAAAACAGCAAAAGACAGCTTGGATTTAAACATCCGAGCTGTCTTTTCAGCATTTGATATAAGTTTTTGTTCCGACTTTTCGGAACAGGCAAGCCTGTTCCCTACGAGGATTGGCAGTAGTTTCGGTCGGGCGCAAGCAGCAGCATCCAGCTTAATCTCCATGCGAAATGCCCGCCACGGCGAGTGGCCAGGCAAGCCCGTTCCCTACGATACTGCGGTGTGCGCAAAGCGCACAGATTGAATTTCATTCACTCGGAGAGCGAATACCTTCGGCTAACAGCTATCAGCTATCAGCTCGCGAGGTGCGAAACGTCTTCATTTATGCCGCTGTTTACGGTCGGGACACCGCACTCTCCGTATAGGCACAGCCTCAATGTGCTACTGAAAAATCGTAGAGCTCCTTGGAGGAGAGGCCGGTCTCGGCGGCGGCCTTTTTGCAGGCGGCCTTGCGCGGCAGACCCTCGGCGCGATAGCGCTCAACAAGCTCGTTTGCATCCTCGAGCGTGAGCTCAAGCTCCTGCTCGGGTGCGCCGTCTATGACCAGCACGAACTCGCCCTTGGGCGGCGCTGCGCTGAAATATTCGATCGCCTCGCCGAGCGTTGTGCGTATAGTCTGCTCGTGGAGCTTTGTCAGCTCCCTGCAAAGCGCGATGCGCCGCTGTGCGCCGAAGGTGTTTTTCATATCCTCGAGCGTGCGCATAAGCTTGTGGGGCGCTTCGTAAAAAATCATGGTGCGCTTCTCGCCGCGCAGGCTGTCAAGGTGCTCGCGGCGGCTTTTGTTTGCGGTGGACAGGAAGCCCTCGAAGCAGAACCTGCCCGACGGCAGCGCCGACAGCGCGACAGCCGACACGAGCGCGGCAGGCCCCGGCACGACCAGAACCTCCACCCCGCTCTCGGCGCACAGGCGCACAAGCTCCTCGCCGGGATCGGATATCGCGGGCATACCGGCATCGGTCACGAGCGCACAGCTTTCGCCCGCAAGTATGCGCTCGAGGATCTTTGCGCCGGAGGCGTATTTGTTGTGCTCGAAATAGCTCACGAGCGGACGGCGGATATCGAAGTGATTTAAAAGCTTCATCGTCACTCGCGTGTCCTCGGCAGCTATGAAATCGGCATCGCGCAGCGCAGCTACGCCCCGCGGCGAAAGGTCGCCGAGATTGCCTATCGGCGTTCCCACCAGATATAATTTACCGCTCATTCCCGTCCTCCCTGTGATATATACGTTTGATCTCGGCGCTCTCGCGCCCGTCGCTGCCGCAGATAAACAGCGGCGGCATTATTTTCAGTCCCGCAGCCGCGCCTCGGCGCGCCTCGATGAGCACGAGCGACGGAGCCTTTTCCGCCGAGTGCGACACCGTGCGCAGGCGCTTTACCTCAAAGCCCGTCTCGCGCAGCAGACATATGGCATCCGCAAGGCGCTCGGCCCTGTGCACAAGGCAGAACGCACCGCCCGTGCGGCACAGATACGAGGCTGCGCGGCAGATATCCTCCAGCGTACACAGCAGCTCGCCGCGGGCGGCGGCCTTATCCGCGTTCGGGCTCTGCTTCCCGCTTCCGGCCGCGAAATACGGCGGATTTGACACAACGAGGTCAAACTGCCCCGTTCTGAACAGCTCGCGGCAGCGGCGGATATCGCCCGTTACGATGCCGCAGCGCCCCTCCAGCGCGTTCGCCGCGATATTATCCCGCGCAACGGAAACGGCCTCGGGGTTTATCTCCAGCCCCGTCATATGCAGCGCCGCGCTTTTTGTCAGAAGCAGCAGCGGCAGTATGCCCGAACCGCAGCCGAGGTCAATGCCGCTGCGCCGCGTGCCGGTATTTACAAAGTCCGCAAGCAGCACGGAGTCCGTGCCCAGCCGGAAATGCTCCGACTGCTCAAACTGCGGCCCGTTTTTCCATAACTCCATCTTTTTAGCAGCGCATCAACGCTTCTCCTATACTTAATATTGCGGGTGCACGGTATCGAGGGTGCTGCGGAAACCGCAGCAAGCAGTTAAGTAGTTAAGCTATTAGCCGTTAGCTGTTAGCTGTTAGCTGAAGCGGTGTGCGGCTTTGCCGCACGGATTGAATTTCATTCGCCCTTTGGGCGAATACCTACGGCTAACCGCTAACTGCTTCAATCTCCGATAGGTGCAGACTCAGTGCGCCTCCAAAAAAACATTGGCAGAGCCGCAGAGCTCATTGAGCTCCGCAACGAGGGACGGGTGGATCAGGCACCTTGCGCCGACCCTGCGCTTTTCGCGCTCAAGATATATGATGAGCTGCTGCTGGCCGGGGAACATTTTGAGTATGAGCTCGATGCGCTTAAACCTCGGGTCGTCCCCGTCCGGCAGCTTGACCCAGAGTCTGGAGTCGGCGTTTGCCTGCGGCGGGGCGGGCTTGAGCTTGCCCAGATCCGTGATCGGACGGATGGCATCGGCCATCAGCTGCGGCTCCTTCTCGTCGCGCAGCGAGATGCGCCCGCGCACGATGATGGGTGCGTTATCCTTGATGTAGGCGCTGCCGCTGTCGAGCGCACGCTGGAAGGCAATGAGCTCCATCGCGCCGCTGTCGTCCTCAAGATTAATGTAGCTCATGAGCGTGTTCGACTTCGTTGTGCGCGTGCGGCTTGACTGGACAACTCCGGCTACGGTCACGACCGCGCCGTCGGGGTAGCTCTTTGTTTCGCTCTCGGACGCGGCATCGCTGAGTATGGCCCCGATCGGCACGATGCCCGCACGGCGCACGGCAGCGCGGTACTCATCCATGGGGTGGCCGCTCAGATACAGACCGGCGGTCTCCTTTTCCATTGCCAGCAGCTCTGCGCGAGTGTACTCCTCGACCTCGGGGATCCTTATGCTTATCGCTCCGGCATCCTCAAAGTCGGGCTCGCCGAAGAGGTTGAGCTGCCCCTCGACGTTGTTGCGGCTCTCCTGCTGGATGCCGTCGATCATAACGCCCGCGACCTGCAGCAGCGCCCTGCGCTTGTAGCCCATGCTGTCAAAGGCTCCGGCGCGGATCAGGTTCTCGACCGCACGGCGGTTGAGCTCCTTTCCTGCCATGCGGCGGCAGAAATCCTCGAAGCTGCGGAAGGCTCCGTCCTCCTCACGGCGGGCGATAAGCTCGTTTATGAAGCCGCGGCCTATGCTTTTTATTGCGACAAGTCCGAAGCGGATATCGTCGCCGCTGACGGAGAAGTCGGCAAAGGACTCGTTCACGTCCGGCGGCAGGAGCTTTATGCCCATCTCGCGGCACTCGGCGATATACTCGGCGATCTTGGTGCTGTTATCGAGCACCGAGGACAGGAGCGCAGCCATGTACTGGCGCGGATAGTGCCGCTTCATGTAGGCCGTGCGGTAGGACACGATGGCATAGCTCACGGCATGCGCCTTGTTGAAGGCGTAGGAGGCAAAGTCAAGTATCTCGTCATAGATGCTGTTTGCCGTTGCCTCGGGTATGCCGCGCTTTACTGCGCCGTCGATGCCGCGGCTCTCGTCGCCGTGGACGAAGGCCACGCGCTCGGCATCAATGACCTTGTGCTTTTTCTTGCTCATTGCGCGGCGGATCATATCCGCCTGACCGAGCGAAAATCCGGCAAGGCGGCGGAAAATTTCAATTACCTGCTCCTGATAGACGATGCAGCCGTAGGTGACCTCGAGTATCGGGCGGAGCATTTCGTGCTTGTAGCTTATCCTTTCGGGGTGCGCCGAGCATTCAATAAAGCGCGGTATGCTGTCCATCGGTCCCGGGCGGTATAGGGCTATGACGGCGGTGATATCCTCGATGCTTTTGGGCTTTAAGCCGGTGCACACGCCGGTCATGCCTGTGCTTTCAAGCTGGAACACGCCGCAGGTGCGCCCCTCGGAGAGCATTTTGAACACCTCCGCGTCGCCGTCGGGTATCGTCTCGACCGCGAAATCGGGCTCAGTGCGCCGCACGAGCTTCGCCGCATCCTCCAGAACAGTGAGGTTCCGCAGGCCGAGGAAGTCCATTTTCAGAAGCCCCAGCTCCTCAAGCGTCGTCATCTGATACTGCGTGACGACTGATTCGTCATTTTTCGACAGGGGCACATACTCATACACGGGCCTGTCGGTTATGACAACGCCCGCAGCGTGCATACTCGCGTGGCGCGGCATACCCTCGAGCGCCTCGGCAACGTCGATGAGCCGGTGCAGCTGCTCGTCGCCCTCGTACATATCGCGCAGAGGCTTTGAGACGCGCTTTGCCTCCTTTATGGTCATGTTCGGCCCCATCGGTATGGCCTTTGCGACGGCATCTGCCTCGCCGTAGCTTATATCAAGGACCCTCGCAACGTCGCGCACGGCGGCGCGTGCTGCCATCGTGCCGAAGGTGACTATCTGCGCAACATGGTCGTGGCCGTACTTGCGGTTTACATAGTCGATGACCTCGCCGCGGCGGTTTACGCAGAAGTCAATGTCGATATCGGGCATACTGACGCGCTCGGGATTAAGAAAGCGCTCGAAATAAAGGCTGTATTTTATCGGGTCAACATCGGTTATATTCAGCGTGTAGGATACGACGCTGCCCGCCGCCGAGCCGCGCCCCGGGCCGACGGGTATCTTCTGCGACTTTGCGTAGGCGATAAAGTCGGAGACGATGAGGAAATAATCGACAAAGCCCATCTTTTTTATCATCTGAAGCTCATAGTCGAGCTGCCGCGCAACCGCGCCGTCGTCGTTCGGATAGCGGCGGCGCAGCCCCTCATTGCAGAGCCTTTGCAGATATTCAAAGCTGTCGCTCTCGCCCTCGGGGAGCTTGAAGCGCGGCAGCTTGTATTTGCCGAACTCGAAGTCATAGCTGCACATTTCGGCGATCCTCGCCGTGTTGTCAGCAGCCTCGGGGTATTCGGGGAACAGAGCCCGCATCTCCGCCTCGTCCTTGAGATAAAACTCGTCTGTCTCAAACCTCATGCGCGAGGGGTCGGAGATGGTTTTCTGCATCTGAACGCACATGAGCACGTCCTGATAGTAAGCGTCGGTTTTTTCTATATAGTGCGCATCGTTTGTCAGCGCAAGGGGTATGCCCGTCTCGCGGTGGATGCGCAGAAGCCCCTCGGCGGCGCGTTTTTCGGCGGCAAGGCCGTGATCCTGTATCTCGAGGTAAAAGCCGTCCTCGCCGAAGAGCTCGCGCAGCTCCAGCGCCTTTTTCTTCGCGCCCTCGTAGTTTCCGGCGTTTATCATGCGCGGTATCGCGCCCGCGACGCAGCCGGAAAGACACACGAGCCCCCTCGCGTGCTCGTGCAGCAGCGCCCAGTCGATGCGCGGCTTGCCGTAAAAGCCCTCGGTGAAGGCCATTGACACGAGATAGCAGAGGTTCCTGTAGCCCTCCTCGTTCCTGCACAGCAGGATAAGATGCGTATACTCCGAGTCTATCCCGTGCTCGCGGTCAAAGCGTGTGCGCGGCGCGACATAGACCTCGCAGCCGATAACAGGCTTTATCCCCGCCGCGCAGCAGGCCTTATAAAAAGCGACCGCGCCGTACATTACGCCGTGGTCGGTGATGGCAAGCGCGCTCTGCCCGAGCTCCTTTGCGCGCGCGATGAGCGGCTCGATGCGGCAGTCGCCGTCGAGCAGCGAATATTCCGTATGAACATGCAGGTGAACAAAGCTCATGAGCTCATTCCTCCTCGGGAGAGTAGGTCAAAAGCTTTCTGAGCCTGTGGCTCAGGCAGCTTTTCGATACCGGCGGATACGAGAGCAGCGCAAGGTCGGCAAGGCTTGCCTCGGGATTTGCATAGCGCAGGAGCGCCGCCTGCTGGAGCTTGTCGGGCAGCGAATCGAGCCCGTAGAGCTTATCTATGCGCTTTATGGCCTCAAGCTGCTTTGCCGCAGCCTCGACGACCTTGTCGGCGTTGGCCGAATCGCAGTTGACCTTGCGGTTTATGCTGTTTTTCATATCCTTTTCGACCTTGGCGGACATTATATCCATCGCGGCAACGGGTGCGCCGATGGTCGTGAGCAGATCCTCGATATGCTCGCTTTTTTTGAAATACAGGAGATAGTCGCCCTTGCGCTGCGCCTCCTTGGGCGAAAAGCCCATTTCGAGCAGCACGGACCAGGTCTCGCGGCTGACGCTGCAATGGGTCGTGGCAAGCTCAAGGTGATAGCGCTTTGCCGGATCCGTGACCGAGCCGCCGGCCAAAAACGCACCGCGCACAAAGGATGCCTTGCAGCAGGGCTCCTCGATAACGCCGAAGTTTATGTGCAGCGAGGGGCTCTGCATATTGTTTCCGACAACGTCGAACACTGCGCGCAGCTTTGCCTCGTCCTTTATCCTGAACGAGTGCTTCACTCCCCTCGTCCTTTCCGGCTCGTCGAAGTCTATCCCGAAGGCGCGGCGCATGAGATGCGGCAGGCGCTCGGCAAACTCGTCGCTGGCCGTCGTTATGCGTATTTCCTGAGCCGAGAAGCTGTGCGCGTACAGCAAAACGCCGTAGGCCTCGGCGACGGCGCAGCATTTGCGCTCGACCCGAGGCTGACACAGCTCAGTTTTCACTTTTTGCGCGAAGGTCTTTTCCATTTATTTATTCACATCGCGGTTTATGCTCACGACCGGCACGCCGAGGCACTTCAGATGCCCCGCCAGAGCCGAGGCGACGGCCACGCTGCGGTGGCGGCCTCCTGTGCAGCCGATCGCAATGGTCAGGCTGTATTTGCCCTCCTCGATGTACAGCGGCAGCAGGTACTCTATCATGTCCGTGAGCTTGTCCATGAACACGTTTGACTGCTCAAAGCCGAAAACATAGTCCCGCACCGGCGCGTCGAGGCCGCTTAAAGGCTTGAGCTCTTCAACGTAAAAGGGA
Source organism: Collinsella aerofaciens (assembly GCA_963633225.1). Classification (GTDB taxonomy): domain Bacteria; phylum Bacillota; class Clostridia; order Oscillospirales; family Oscillospiraceae; genus F23-B02. Next base: position 24,068 of record CAVGXR010000060.1, on the reverse strand, counting down.
TTGGGCAGGAACCTCACGTCGAACACGAGGTCAGCGTCCAGCGGCATTCCGTATTTGAAGCCGAAGGACATGACGTTTACCATGATCGCACGCTCCGACGCGGAGTCGGAAAAATAGGTGTACAGCTCGTTGTGCAGCTGGCCGAGAGTCAGATGAGAGGTGTCGATTATATAGTCGGCGATATCGCGTATCGGGCGCAGCTGCTCGGTCTCCTTGAGTATCGCATCCTCTATCGAGCCGCCGGTTTTCACCGCCAGCGGGTGCGGACGGCGCGACTCCTTATAGCGCTTTACGATGACTGCGGGCGCTGCCTCCATGAACAGGATCTTGTAGCCGAAGTCCATCTCCCTGAGCGTTTCAAGGGTGCTGAAAATGTCCTCTATCCCGTTTTTCTCGCGGATATCGGTCACGAGCGCGACCTTTTCGTAGCGCCCCTTCGTCGCGGCGCAGAGCTCGGCAAACTTGGGGATGAGCGCAACGGGCATATTGTCCACGCAGTAGTAATCCAGATCCTCTATGATGTCCGCGGCCTGACTCTTGCCGCCGCCGGACATACCTGTTATGATAAGAAATTCCATGTTATCTCTCCGTCAGTCCGGCTGAGCATCGCTCTGCGCATTGTCTGCCTCTGCCGCCCTCTGCTTTGCCTGCTCGAGCATTTCGTCCATTATCGTCTGCTTCCTGCTGCGCCAGTCGTCAACGAGCAGCATACCCTTGGGATAGATGCGTATCTCCGGCTCGAGGGTTATCTGCGTCTTGTCGTACACCTCGCGGCGCACATGGTCGAGCAGCTCCACAACGTCGTCATAGGTGGCGCTTCCCGTGTTCACCGCAAAGCCCGCGTGCTTGGTGCTTATCTGCGCTCCGCCGACCGTGTAGCCCTTCAGTCCGCACTGGTCTATAAGCGCGGCGGCATAGCCGCCTACGGGACGCTTGAACGCGCTTCCCGCCGAGGGCATATCCAGCGGCTGGCTCAGTGCACGCTTTTCGTTCATTTCCTTCATTCTTGCGCCGATGGCCTCGGGCTCGTCGGGCGTGAGCTTGAACACCGCGCCCATGATGGCGCAGTTTATCCTCTCAAATCCGCTGCGGCGGTAGTCAAAGCCGCAGTCGCAGCCCTTGACCTCGGTCAGCGTCTGCGTCGGGATATAATACACGACGACGGACTCGATAACATCCTTCATCTCGCCGCCGTAAGCGCCCGCGTTCATCAGAACGCCGCCGCCCACGGAGCCCGGGATGCCGCTTGCAAACTCCAGACCCGACAGGCCGTTATCCCGCGCAAACTGCGCAAGCTTTGCAAGCGATACGCCGGCCTCGGCGTACACCGTGTTCTCCGTTTCACCCATGCGCAGCTTGCGCAGGTTCTCGGTGCTGATGACCATGATATCCAGCCCCTCCTCGGGGATGATGACGTTGGTGCACTTGCCGAGGGTGAGGGGCGAAACGTCGTTCATATGAAGATAGAACATGACCTTCGACATTTCGAAAATGTCATGCGGCGCGGCAAAGGCGCGCACCTCTCCGCCGACCTTGAACGAGCAGTGGCCGCGCATGGGCTCGTGCTCCCTGAGGTCAAGCTTGGGCATATTCTCCCTGATCTGTTCTATTGCTTTTTCAAGACCTACCATAAATAACTCCTATTAAAACATACCGCTGTCAACGGCGTGATCTACGTTTGAGGCAAGGGTTTCGGCTGCATTGTAGCCCATTTTCTTCTGGCGGTTGTTCATCGAGGCGAGCTCGAGAATGACGGCAAGGTTCCTGCCCGGGCGCACGGGGATGGTGATGCTCGGCACGGTAATGCCGAGGATATCCTGCGTCTCGCTCGTAAGGCCGAGGCGGTCGTAGGCCTTCTGATCGTCCCATGCCTCAAGGTTCACGACAAGGTCGATGTTTCCCTCGGGCTTCACCGCGCCCACGCCGTACAGATGCCGCACATCGACAACGCCGATGCCGCGCAGCTCCATATAATAGCGTATGAGCTCGGGCGCTGTGCCGACGAGCCTGTAGCGTCCTATGCGGCGGATATCCACCGCGTCGTCTGCGATGAGCTTGTGTCCGCGCTTTATCAGCTCAAGCGCCGTTTCGCTCTTGCCGATGCCGGAGTCGCCGGTCAGCAGCACGCCCTCGCCGTGAACCTCGACGAGCACGCCGTGCATTGTCGTGCGCGGCGCAAGATGCGTGTGCAGCGAGCTTATGACATCGGCCATGAAGTCGGAGGTATCCTCGGGCGTGACGAACACGTCGCGGTCGTATTTCTCCGCCATCTCAAGGCACTCGGGGAAGGCCAGCGCACCGTGGCATATCACCAGCGCCGAGATGTCATAGCGCATGAGCTCCTCAAAGCAGCTGCGGCGCTCGGCCTCGGTCTTGAGCTCAAGATATGTGCTCTCGACACGGCCCATTATCTGAAGTCTGTTGGGGTCAAAATAGTTATAAAAGCCGGCGAGCTGAAGCGCCGGACGGTTCACGTCCGCGACCGTGAGCATACGCGACGCATAGTCTCTCGAGGTGTGCAGCGGCTCAAGGCCGTTCTCCTCGACTATCGTGCGCAGCGGAACGGAATATTTACTGGCCATATCGTCCCTCCGTCAGCATCATAGTAGTATTATACTTAATATTAACCTGTAATGCATGAATTTGCAACGATTTTTAATGAATCGAAAATTTTTCTTGCAATTGCAGGCATGTTCTGTTATTATTAATAAGCTGTCTGTAAATACGGGCAGCCAAACACAAGCAAGGAGGTGCTTCAACTTATGGCAAAATGTCAGTTTTGCGACAAGGGCGTTGCCTTTGGCATTCAGGTGTCTCACTCCCACAGGCGTTCCAACCGTACTTGGAAGCCCAATGTGAAGCGCGTCAAGGCGATCGTGGACGGAAGTCCCAAGCACGTTTACGCATGCACTCGCTGCCTGCGCAGCGGCAAGGTCACCCGCGCTGTGTAATAACCTGATATTACCCGAAACAAGCTCGCCTTACGGCGAGCTTTTTTCGTAGCGGTTAGCAGTTAGCAGTTAGCAGTTAGCTGTTAGCCGCAGCATTGTCTGTAAGCACCAGACAAAACAGAATACATATGCAATAGACAGCTTGGATTTAAACATCCGAGCTGTCTTTTCAACATTTAATATAAGTTTTTGTTCCTACCATGCGGAACAGGCAAGCCTGTTCCCTACGAGGACTGGCGGTAGTTTTGGTCGGGCACAAGCAACAGCGTCTTGCTTGATCTCCATGCGAAATGCCCGCCACGGCGAGTGGCCAAGCAAGCCTGTTCCCTACGGGGTGCGGCGCAGCATTTGATATGCTGCACAAACATTGCAACGCACCTACGGGACGCGAAACATTCTTATTTATGCCAATGTCTCCGGTCGGGCTACCGCAGTCTCCGTATAGGTACAGCCTAAATGCGCCACTAAACATTCTCTAAGACACCGTAGTGGGCTTTCAGGAAGCGCACGAAGCGGCGGGCGGCGGTGGAGGCTGCGTCGATGGACTTTATCGCAACGCCGATGCGCACGACGACGGGCAGCTCGAGCGGTATGGCCTTGACCTGACCCTCGTAGCCGACGAGGGAGAACGACGACAGCACCGAAACGCCGAGTCCGCCCGCGACCAGCGACAGGATCGTCGCATCATCGGTGGCCTCGACCTGAATGCGCTTTGCGTCCGGCGGCAGCAGCTTTTCGGCGTACTGCTCGCGGCAGGTGAAAAACGGCTCCTTGAGCAGGCGCTCGATGGATATGCGCTCGCGGTTCCAGCGGAAGGACGGCGGCACGACCGCGACCAGCGGCACGCGGGTGAGCGGTATCCACTCAAAGCCATCGGCGCAGGACTCATCGACCAGCGCAAGCTGCACATCTCCCCGCTCGAGGAGCTTCGGCAGCTCATAGCCGCGGACGGTGACCTCGATCCCAATCTCGGGATAAGCCTCGCCGAACTCCTGAAGCAGGCTCGGCAGCTCGGCGCGGGCAATGCTCGCATAGCAGCCGAGGCTCAGCTGGCAGCTCTGGCTGTGGCTCTGCGCGGCGGCCTCCTGACGCAGCGCGTCGCAGGCCGACAGCACGTTTTTTATATACGGCAGAAGCTGCTCCCCCTCCTCGGAGAGGCGAACGCCGTGGCTGCCGCGGTTCAGCAGCGTGCAGCCCAGCTCAGCTTCAAGATTATTAACAAGATGCGTCATTGCCGATTGCGTGTACCCCAGCTCCGCCGCCGCCTTGCTGAAGCTTCCGCGATCGACCGCTGTGAGCACTGCGCGAAGTCTTCCGTCGTCCACAACGCTCCCACCTTTCATTTATAATATATAGTCATAATTGTGCTATGCAAATATAACACGACAAACTGATGTATTCAATAACTTTTGGTTAACATTTTATCATATCGGTGATGAAAAAATATTGTGTATAACATTAAAATTTTTAATATGTCAATGAAAAACTGTGATTTCCGCAATCATGAAAATAATGCTATGCTGTATTCAGATTTTTCAGTGCAGTCCGCTGCACTGTAAATCGGCAGAGAGACAAAAGCAAATGATGAAATGAGGAAAACGAAAAAATGACACTCCAGAAAAAGAAACACACAGGCCGCGATATCATCGTCGTCGGCTTTGCGCTGTTTGCAATGTTCTTCGGCGCAGGCAACGTTATCTTCCCGCCGTACCTCGGCGTTGAGGCCGGCTCGGATTGGCTCAAGGGCTTCGCGGCGTACTTTATCGCCGATATAGGTCTTGCAATGTTCTCGGTGTTCGCACTGCTGCGCGTCGGCAGCAGCGAGGCCGTCACCGCACGCCTCGGCAAGATCCCCGCGGCCATACTCATGAGCGCACTTATCCTGTGCATCGGCCCCATGGTCGCCATCCCCCGCACCGCAGCCACTACCTATGAGATGGCTATCGTCCCGAACATCAGCGGCGTATCCTCCGTTGTGTTCTCGATCCTGTTCTTCGCACTGATCCTGTTCCTGTGCATCCGCCAGTCCGCGGTCGTCGATATCGTCGGCGCGATCCTGACCCCGCTGCTGCTCATAGGCCTTGCGGTCATCATCGTCATGGGCATTATCCATCCGCTCGGCGAGATCTCGCTCACCCCGAACGCGGACAACGTCGTCCTCGGCGGCATAAAGGCCGGCTATCAGACCATGGACGCGCTGGCAGCGCTGCCCTTCGGCATAATCATCCTCCAGACCGCCGCCTCCAAGGGCTACACCACCGAGGGGCAGAAGTTCAAGATAGTTTCCGGCTCGGCTATCCTCGCATGTGTTCTGCTGCTTGGCGTTTACATGGGTCTGTGCTACCTCGGCGCTACCGTTTCGACGCAGTACAGCCTTGAGATCGGCCGCGCAGAGCTCGTCATGGCCATCGTAGAGGCTCTCATGGGCAAGACCGGCATGGTCATCTTCGGCATTGTTGTGGGTCTCGCCTGCGTCACCACCGCCATCGGTCTGGCAAGCTCCGCAGCAGCCTACTTCACCGAGCTGTGTAACGGCAAGGTATCCTACAAGGCCTTTGTCGTCATCATCTGCGTGTTCAGCGCAGCCGCGGCGAACCTCGGCCTCGACCGCATCGTTGCTATCGCAGCGCCGGTGCTGGATATCGTATATCCCCCCGCGCTCGTCGTTATAATCATCTCGCTGGTCATGCCCAAGGTCAGCGACTATGTCGCCCGCGGCGCGGCTCTGGGCGCTGTCGGCTCGAGCATCCTGTGCGCCTTCAAGCTCCCCGCAATGGAGCACCTGCCCCTGTACGATATGGGTCTGTACTGGATCCTGCCGGCAGTAATCTTCGGCCTGCTTGCCCTTGGCCTTGCAGCCATAGTCAAGCCTGAAAAGAAAAAAGCAGAGGCCGAAGCAAAGGTCTGAGCATAGCATCAAACATCAGCCCCTCCGTCCGCAAGCCGGACGGAGGGGCTTTAGTCATGTCCTCTGACTGGAGAGCGCCGAAAAATTTGACTCTCGTTTATTTCGGCGTTATAATGTGAAAATTGTTTGTAAAAGCAGCAGTCTGAGGTGACACCTATGAAACAAACAAAGCAAATGTCCGAATCCATACGGCTGGGTATGCTACTTGCCTTTTCCGGCGGATTTATGGACGCATATTCTTACATTCAGCGCGATCAGGTTTTTGCAAACGCGCAGACGGGCAATATTCTGCTGTTCGGCGTGAATCTGTCCGAGGGCAACCTGCACGGTGCGCTGCACTATCTTCTGCCGGTGCTCGCGTTCGTGCTGGGCATTGCCGCGGCGGAGCTCGTGCGAATGCGCTACAAGCGCTTTCTCCACTGGCGGCAGGTCTCCGTCATAAGCGAGTCCGTGATACTTGCCGCGGTCGCGTTTTTCCCGCTCACGCTCAACCTTCCGGCAAACGCGCTCATATCCTTTGCCTGCGGCATACAGGTCGAAAGCTTCCGAAAAATACGCGGCAACAGCATCGCAACGACGATGTGCATAGGAAACATGCGCAGCGGAACGGAGAATCTGTGCAAATACCTCCGCGACCGCGACAGGGAGCGGCTGCTCAGCGCCGCGCTGTACTACGGCATTATACTGTGCTTTGTCTTCGGCGCGGTAACAGGGAACATCTTTGTCGGCCTCTGGCACGAAAAGGCGATACTTTGCAGCTCGGCGCTGCTCCTCGTCGCCTTTACGGTCATGTTTGTTGACGGAGAAAAGGACAGCCGGAAAATGTGACACCCGCTCCTTTCGGCGATATAAGGAAAAACCCATCCGTTCAGGAGGAGCGGATGGGTGATTTTTTCGCTTTCGGCTCAGAATTTGATCTCCTTGCCGGTCTTGCGCCACTGCCTGAACTCAGCAACGGCGGTGAACAGAGCGTCAGAGGAGGAGTTGATGGCGGTCTCGACCGAGTCCTGAATAACGCCGATGATGAAGCCGACACCGACGACCTGCATTGCAATGTCGTTGGAGATGCCGAACAGTGAGCAGGCCATGGGGATCAGCAGCAGCGAGCCGCCGGCAACGCCGGATGCGCCGCAGGCGCCGAGGGCTGCCATGACCGACAGGATGATCGCAACGGGCAGATCGACCGCTATGCCGAGGGTGTGCACCGCCGCGAGGGTCATGACGGTTATTGTGACCGCAGCGCCGGCCATGTTTATCGTAGCTCCGAGGGGGATGGACACAGAGTAGAACTCGCGGTCGAGGCCGAGGCTTTCGCACAGGGTCATGTTGACGGGGATATTAGCCGCCGAGGAGCGGGTGAAGAAGGCCGTAACGCCGCTTTCCCTGAGGCATTTGAACACCAGCGGATAGGGGTTCTTGCGGATGGCGATGAACACCATGATGGGGTTTATGACGAGCGCAGCAAAGAGCATACAGCCGACGAGGATAAGCAGGAGCCTGCCGTACTCGGTGAATATGGCAAGGCCGCTTGTGGACACCGCGGTGAACACGAGGCCGAGGATGCCAAAGGGCGCGAGGCTGATGACAAAGCGCACGGCCTTGGTGACCGCCTCGGATGCGTCGTACAGGAAGGTCTTTGTGCTCTCGGAGGCGTTCTTGAACGCAAAGCCGAGCACTATCGCCCAGAACAGTATGCCGAGGTAGTTGCCGGAGACGATGGAGCCGATGGGGTTGGATACAACGTTGTTGAGCAATCCCGTGAAGATGGACACGAAGCTGTCGGGAGCGGCATCGGAGGCCGCGTCCGTGAGCGTTATCGTCACGGGGAAGATGAAGCTTGCAACGACCGCTATGACCGCCGCAAGGAAGGTCGAGATCAGGTACAGCACGATAACGGTGCCGAACTGACTTCCGAGCTTCTCCTTCGACTGCGCCAGAGCGCTGATGATAAGCACGAACACCAGCAGCGGCGCGATGGCCTTCAGAGCGCCGACGAACAGCGTGCCGAGGATGCCTATGCCCGTTGCCTCGGGAGCAAGCAGCGCCAGCACCGCGCCTATAAGCATACCGATAACTATGCGCAGCACGAGGCTTACGCTGTTATACGCTTTTACGATTTTCATTTCTCATTTCTCATCCTTTGTGTTAATTACGCTTTAACCGCGCAGGGAGTATATTAACAAGGCGTTAACGCAAAGTCAACAAGAGCATTAGGGCTAAAATGGCAGTAGTGTAAATAATAATGAAATGAATGATTTATTCCGCTCTTCTGCCCGCGTCCGAAGCATTCGCTCTGCCTCCCTCCGTGCCCGCCACCATAGCCAGTCCTTGGCAAAAGAAAAGCCTCCGCTCATACGAACGGAGGCTGATGTATTTTTATTTGTCCAGGCTTACATATTCGATAAAATCGTCGAAATATCCGCAGCTTCCGATGAAATTCACAAAATCACACTTGAGGCTGTCGCTGTGTATGGTGTAGGAGCTCTTGTTGCCGCTGTTATCGCCGATGAACAGTGCATACGACCAGCCGCCGGTAGCGATCGGCCACATACCGCGCACTCTTTTTGCCTTGAAGCTGTTGAGCTTGTTGATCGCCCAGTCAAGCTCCTCGCCGGTGAACTCATGCTCCTCGCCGTTTCCGTTGCGGACAGTAATATAGCTTATCTGTTCGGGGTCGAGCGTGAAAACCTGCTTTTCGGCATGTGCAAAGGCATCGTCCATCTTCTTTGTCTCCACCTGAGTGAGTATGACCGTGCTTGCGACCTTTGCGGCGATGAGCACCGCAGCTATGATAAGAACTACCTTGAGCTTCTTGCTTTTCATGATCTGCACCTCATTTCTATATTGTAGTAAATGTAGTATATCATAGCAAGCGCATCTTAGCAATATGTCTATACGTTTTTTTGAAAAATGTATAGCAAAGCCCGCGCTGCTGGCACGGGCTTTATGTTACGATATAGGCTTGAAGCCGCTTTTCTGTTCGCACTCGAAATCCTCGGCCTGCTTCATATACGGCAGCATGTGGTCGCGCACGAGCTCGGGCCACATGAGAAAATATGTGCCGAAGGGATTTACGACGGCGTGGCGATTGTTGTCAACGAGCATCTGGAAGTAATCCATGGGCTTCAGGCACACGCAGTCGCACTGCTCCCTGAGCTTTCCAAGCTCCTCGGGATCGGTGAAAATGGGGATGAACACCTGTCCGTTCACGGTCAGGGTTATGAAGCTGAGCTGCGTGGACGACGCGCCGTTTTTCTGGACGGCGAAGTACATCGGAGTTTTCGCAAGCTGCTCGAGGAGCATGGACAGCGCCTGCTTGTCCTTGCCCTGCGACTGATTGTATTTCCCGATAAGCTTCTTTATCCCCATGCGGGATATCTGGTCTATCTGCTGCTGGCTGAGTTCGGAATTGGACATTTATTTTTACCTCATAAAATTTTTTCTTTATCATACCACAGATTGCAAGGCTTGTCCACGAAGCAAAATTTACGCAACGGCATAGCGCTTGCATTGACAAACTACGCATTTTTGCTACTATTGAATATGCGGGAGCAGGAAGCGGCCTCGAGCTTTTTGTTCCCGTCATCTCAACACAAGGAGAATTGCATGGATATAAACATCAAAGTCAATGACAAGATCGCGGTCGGGGACGAGACGCTCATAGTCTGCGGCAACAGCGACTACACCGTTAATTTCGAGCTCGATGCCGAGTGGGATGCCTACGAGAAAAAGACCATGCGCGTGGGCTACCGCAACGGCAGGTACAAGGACGTGGAATTCAACGGCTCAAGCTGTGCCCTGCCCGTTATAAGCAAGCGCCCGTGGATAGCCGTCGGCCTGTACGCGGGGCAGCTGCACACCACGACTCCGGCGCTTTTCCGCTGCGCCGAGTGCATAACCGACAGGGACGACGAGCCCATCGACAAGCCGGAGGTCTCGCCTTATAAGCTTCTGACCATCATTATCGGCGACAAAACGGAGAGCTACGAATACACCGGCCTCAAGGATAAGACCATCACTGTCGAGGACGGAAGCGAGGTGATATACTGATGACAAAAAAGCTTTATGAGGAGACCGACGTTCAGGCCATAGCGACGGCCATACGCCTCAAAAACGGCGGGAGCACGGGCTATAAGCTCGCGCAGATGGCAACGGCTATAGAGGCGCTCAAGACCGGCGACTATTTCACGCAGGCGGATACGCCCGACTATGTAAAAGCCGCCGCGCTGGAGCTTGCCAAAAAGGTAAAGGACGTTCAGACGAGCGGCAGCATAACCTTCATTGCCGCAGCCGACGCGCACCAGACCGACACAGACCAGTACGTCGTTGACGGCAACCTGCACGCATGTATGGCGATGAAGGCGATAAGCTACGTTCTGCCGGATATTGATTTCTGCTGCTTCCTCGGCGGCTACAGCGTCGGCAGCAGCACGACGACCTTCACCGAGGGCAGGCAGCATTTTGCCGAGATAAACGCGGGGCTCAAGGAGGGCTTTGCCGGTCTGCCGCAGTTCAGAACACCTGGCGACGGCGACGGGCTGCGAAACTCCTATGTTCAGAACGAGGGCTGGCTGTCCTCCTCGGAGATATACTCCTATGTCGGCAAATACAACGAGGGCGCGACCTACGGCAGCACCACGGAGGGCTACTGCTACCGCGATTTCGAGGAGAAAAAGCTGCGCGTCATATGCCTGAACACCTCCGAGCTCGGCGAAAATTACGACAATGTTTCCGTTACGCAGCGCCTGTGGCTTGCGCGGACGCTCAGAGCAGTCGGGATGAAGACCGGCTGGGGAGTTATAATCCTTTCGCACTATCCGCTCGATTTCAGCGAGGCCGGCACATCGAGCTCCGCAAGCAGCGTCGGCAATCTGCTCAGGCAGTACGTTGACGGCGGCTCAGTCAAGCTCTCGGGCATGACAATGTCCTTCAAAAACGCCAACAACGCGAAGATATACGCAGCCTTCCACGGCCACACACATAACTTCAAGGCAGCCCTGCTCAACGACGTTCAGAGCACCGGCAATACGGAGTTTGACGTTCTGCGCGTCGCCGTGCCGAATATGTGCTACTATCACGGCAACGACTTCGGCCAGAACGAGGGCACGGACTCCAACGGCATTGAGTACGGCGAGGAGACAACTTACGCCAAAACCAGCGGCACGGCAAACGATACCTCCTTCGTCGTGAACGTCGTAAACCCCTCCGAGAGCAAGATATATTCCTTCTGCTACGGCGCGGGCTGCGACCGCGAGCTCAGCATCCCGACATAACTACGCGCAAAAAAATCCCACGGAAAACTCCGTGGGATTTTTTGTCATCTTATTGTCAGTCTTTAAGCTTCCCGCCCGCCGCGAGGACAGCCGCCCGTGCGAGAACGAGCGTCGGGTCAATATGCGGATAGTCGAGCCTGTACATGCGGAAGGCCGGAGGCAGCTCCGTGCAGCCGAGGATGAGCGTCTGCGCTCCCTGCGACAAAAGCTCCTGCGCAGCTTTTTCAAAGGCAGCCGTGTCAAAATCGCGGCAGCCTGCCTTCACGCCGTCATATATGAGGCTCATGACGGCCTTCTGCGCCTCGGGCGAGGGATGCAGAAGCTCTATGCCGCTGCCCTCAAAGCAGCGCTCGTAAATGCCTGTCTGCACCGTGCCGTCGGTTGCAAGCAGTCCTGCGCGGCTTATACCGCGGCGCTCAAGCTCCTGCGCCGTGAGTCTTATCATGTGCAGAACCGGTATATCCACCGCTGCACAGACCCTGTCGTAAAAGCCGTGCGCCGTGTTGCAGGGCATGACGAGAAGCTCCGCGCCCGCCTGCTCGAGCCTTCGCGCACTGAGCGTGAGCTGCTCCGTGGGGTCTGCGCCGCCGGAGAGCAGAGCCGCGGTGCGGTCGGGTATGTCCGTATTGCTGTCGATGATGACGTGCATATGCTCCTGATCGCAGGCAGCCGCGCTGCTGTCTGTAATTTTTGTGAACAGATCCGCCGTTGCAGCCGGACCCATGCCTCCGATGATCCCGATAATTTTTTTCGCCATAAAACACACCCGCCTTTTTTATAATAGTCAAGGTATCAAAAGTCTGTGATTTTTGATAAGCTGAAAGCCCTGAAGTCGTTGAGACTTCAGGGCTTTTTCTTGGAGCTGCTGGGCAGATTCGAACTGCCGACCTCATCCTTACCAAGGATGCGCTCTACCTACTGAGCTACAGCAGCAAAGCTGATGCCCCTCTTTCAAGGGGCATCGGTGGCGACCGAGAAGGGACTTGAACCCTCGACCTCCGGCGTGACAGGCCGGCGTTCTAACCGACTGAACCACTCGGCCACGGCTCAGTTAATATAACAGATTTTTGCCCTCTTGTCAACAGCTTTTGCGAAAAAATTTTTAAGTGTTTCGAATTTTACCGCTTCGACTTGGATTTCTTCTTTGCCGACTTGGATTTTTTTGCAGCCTCCTTTGCGGCTCTGCGGTCGGCGCTTTTCTTTTCCTTGAGCTTTTTACTCGTTTTTATCTCAATTATCGCGTAGCACGCGATAACGCCGAGCACGATAAACGCGGCATATGTATACCATGGCATATTTCATCCCTCCTGTTACTGTACAATATACATTAAAACACAGCGGCGGTCAAGATGACAAAAAGCTGTGGACAAGCCGCCGCGGTCTGCTGTATAATATAAGGTACTTTTCCGAAAAGGACGGTAAAAATGAAAAAGAATCTGAGATTTTTCCTTGCTCTGTGGCTGGGCAGGCTTGCGATGTGGCTGCAAAAGCTTCTGGGCATGAATGCAAGCTACTTCCCCGGCAAGCTTGCAATAAAGCTCTGTCCCGATTTTCTCGGCAGGATAGACAAGCCCCGCACCATCATAAGTGTCACCGGCACGAACGGCAAGACGACCTGCTGCAACATGATCCTCGACGTTCTGGCCGACGCGGGCTTCAAGGTGCTCGACAACCGTGCCGGCTCGAACACCGATGCGGGCATCGCAACGGCGCTCATATCCGGCAGCACCCTCGGCGGCAGGGCGAAGCTCGAGTATGCCGTGTTCGAGGTCGATGAGCGCTCCTCGCAGAGGATATACAAATACGTCCACCCCGACTACGCCGTGTGCACGAACCTCTTCCGCGACTCGATCCAGCGCAACGCACATCCGGAGTTTATCTTCTCCTTCATCGACTCCGCGCTGCCGGACGATACGCACCTTATCTTAAACGCCGACGATCCCATCAGCAGCCAGCTGAAGCCGGACAACAGGCGCAGCTACTTCTCCATAAGCCGTCTGCCAAGCGACAGGGACGACTGCATCAATATAATAAACGACATGCGAGCCTGCCCGCACTGCGGCGGCAGGCTCGAATACGAGTTCGTGCGCTACCACCACATCGGCAAAATGCGCTGCCCGGGCTGCGGCTTTGCCTCGCCCGAGCCTGATTATCTGGCCTCGCCCGACTATGAAAAGCACTGCTTCACCGTGCACTCTGACAGTGGCGACGAGGTATATCCCCTGATAAACGACAGCGTGTTCAACACCTACAATCAGGTGACGGTCGTTGCGCTTCTGCGCGAGCTTGGCCTTTCGGCGGACGAGATTGCAAAGAGCTTTTCGCACATGAGCATCGTAAAAACGCGCTACACGCGGGTCGAGAAGGGCGGCGTTGAGGTCATCACGAACATGACCAAGGGACAGAATCCCGTCGCCTGCTCCATCGTTTTCGGCTATATAAAGGCAGAGCCCGGCGTAAAAGAGGTCATCGTTATGCTCGACGATATGGGCTTCAGGAAAACGACAGAGATCGTCACATGGATCTACGATGCGGACTTTGAGTTCCTCAACGACCCGAGCATAAAGCGCATCGTTGTCGGCGGCGTGAGGATGCACGACTACCACCTGCGTCTGCTGCTGGCTGGCGTTCCCGAGGAGAAGATACGCTGCGTTGCGCACGAGACCGACGCGCCCGCAGAGCTTGAGCTCGAGGGCACGGACAAGGTGTTCATTCTGCACGATCTGACGACCCCGAAGCTGACGCAGCAGGTGCGCGACGGCGTTCTTGCGCGGCTTGAGGAAAAGGAGGCACAGGCATGAAGATAGAGGTGCTGTTTCCCGAATTTGCAAACCTGTTCGGCGACTGCTGGAACTGGCGCTATCTTGCGCGCTGCCTGCCGGAGGCCGAGCTCATACAGACCGGCTACGGCGATGAGCCGCGCTTTGTCTCGGAAAAGGTCGATTTGATAATAATGGGCGCAATGACCGAGCACGGTCAGGAGCTTGCGATAAAAAAGCTCATGCCCCACCGCGACCGCCTGCGCCGGCTCATCGACACGGGCGTTGTATTCCTCATGACGGCAAATGCGGGCGAGGTTTTCTGCGAGTATATTGAAAACGAGGACGGCAGCCGCATCGCGGGGCTCGGACTTGTTCCGCTGCACGCAAAGCGCGACATGATGCACAGGTTCAACTCCATCGAGCTGTGCAGCTTTGAGGACATGGAACTGGTGGGCTTCAAGGCGGAGTTTTCGCAGCTGTACGGCGATAACTCGTCCTTCAGCTTCGCCGAGGCAAAATACGGCATCGGCATAAACAAAAAGTCAAAGCTCGAGGGCGTGAGGATAAAAAACTACTTCTCGACCTCTCTGGTCGGCCCCTTTATCATGATGAACCCGCCCTTTGTGAAATACCTCATGCGGCTGCTCGGCGTTCAGGAGCCCGTGCTGCCCTTCGAGGCTGCGAACATGGCAGCCTACGAGTCCCGCCTCGCCGACATCACCCGTCTTTCTTCATTAGAGGCGCATTGACGCAGCTACGGATACGGATAGTGCAGGTGCACGGTATCGAAACAATGGCATAAATAAGAACGTTTCGCGTCCCGTGGGTACGTTGCAATATTTTTGCAGCAGCAGCTAAAAAGCTGCGCCGCACCCTGTAGGGAACAGGCTTGGCCACTCGCCGTGGCGGGCAATTCGCATGAAGATCAAGCAAGACGTAGTTGCTTGTGCCCGACCAAAACTACCTCCAGTCCTCGTAGGGAACAGGCTTGCCTGTTCCGTTTGCTGAAGCTTCCACCGCATCGAAACTTTGTCCGTCTGCACCAGACTATAACTAAACACAAAACAGTAAAAGACAGCTTGGACATACATCCGAGCTGTCTTTTCAGCATTTGATATTAAACCGTGTTTTCGCCGCAGTCCTCAGCCGTCAAGGCTCCTGCCGCAGAAGGGGCAGCGAGTGTCGCCGAGGTGACGGTGAGAGATATAGCGGCGGCAGTGCGGGCAGCGCAGCCACGCAAGACGCAGTACAACACTCAGGACAAGCACTGCGCTCGCGGCGATGAGGGCGGGCAGCGCATATGCGTCCGCATCCCTGTTCATGAGCACCGCAGCAGCAGCATACAGCGCAAGCGCCGCGACCAGAAGTCCCTGCGTGAGCTTTTTTACAGATGGGTACTTCATCGCGTTCAGAACTCGAGCATGACCTTGACGACAGGCTCGGGGCGCTTATCCGCCATTTCCATGGCTTCCTTGAACTGCTCTATCGGGTAGCGCTGGGTGACCATCCGCTCAAGACCCGAAATGCGGCCCTTGGCTATCTCATCGCAGATGACCTCGAACTCCTCATACTTATACATATTATAAGCTATGAAGGAGAGCTCATGCTGCTGATGTATGCGGTACGGGAAGCCCACGCCGTCGAGCATGAGCGCGTGCTGGTGCACGGTACCGCCGCGCCGGACGATGCGGCAGGCCTGCTCTATCGTGGGAGCGTCGCCGAAGCCGAGGAACACCATGTCCACGCCTACGCCATCGGTCAGCTCCGTTATGACCTGCTCGAGGTCCTGCTCGCCGCTGTTGACAACGTGCTCGCAGCCGAACTCGCGTGCCATTTTGAGATTTATCTCGGAAATGTCGGCCATGACAATGAGCTTGGGGTCATAGAGTCTTGCACCGATGAGGTCGCCCAGACCGATGGGGCCGCAGCCGATGATGGCTATGGTGCTGTCGTGGGTGATATTGGCGCGGCGCACGGCGTAAACGCCGTTTGCGATGGGCTCGATGAGCGCACCCTCCTCGTAGCTCACGTTGTCGGCCAGTCTGACGACGGTCTTTTCGGGCACGACGATATACTCGCCCATTGAGCCCGTCCACTCGCCGCCGTCCAGCTCGGGGACCTTGTAGGATGCGCCGAGCACGCGCTTGGATGTGCAGAGATTGTACATCCCGCGCTTGCAGTAGTAGCACTCGCCGCAGCCGTACTGAGGCTCGGCGGTGACTCTGTCGCCTACCTTGACCGTCTTAACGCCCTTGCCGACCTCCACCACGTCTCCGGCAAACTCGTGTCCAGAGAGGACGGGAGGAATGCGGAAGGGGTGCTTTCCGTGCATGGCGTGAACCTCGGAGCCGCATATGCCGCACTTGCGGACATGTATTTTTACATCGCTATCGTATCTTATCTGCGGCTCCGGCATATCGCTGCGAAACTCCGCAGCGCCGATAGCAGGCATATAACCTGATCTCATTTTTATTTATACCTCCGAAAATTATGCCATGAGATTGGGCAGGATCATGGAGATGGGCTCGATATAGGTGACGAGCATAAGCACCACGAACACCGCTATGAC
Source organism: Collinsella aerofaciens (assembly GCA_963633225.1). Taxonomy (GTDB): domain Bacteria; phylum Bacillota; class Clostridia; order Oscillospirales; family Oscillospiraceae; genus F23-B02. The sequence continues at coordinate 7,605 of CAVGXR010000060.1, read as the reverse complement.
AAACGGCCATATCTTCTTGACCATATCCGTCAGCGTTATGCCCGCAACGCCGCAGCCGGTGAACAGGTTGACACCGACAGGAGGCGTGATAAGGCCGAGCGCGAGGTTGACGGTCATGACCGCGCCGAGGTGAACGGGGTTGATGCCCAGCGACTGCGAGATGGGGAAGAGGATAGGGCAGAGGATGTAGAGCGCGGAGTTTGCGTCGATAAAGCAGCCTGCGATGATGAGGATGATGTTGACCATCAGCAGGAAGATGTACTTGTTGCCGTGGGCGATGGAGATGAGGCTGTGGCTTGCCTGACTTGCCAGACCGGTGAAGGTCAGGACCTTGCCGAATACAGCTGCGCAGCCGATGATGAGCATGACGACTGCAGTCTGGGAGACAGACTGACGCAGGATGGTCATGATGTCCTTGAGCTTGAGCGTGCGGTAGATGAACAGACCCACGATGAAGCCGTAGATCGCAGCGACTGCCGCGGCCTCGGTCGGGGTAAAGATGCCGCCGTAAATGCCGCCGAGGATGATGACCGGCATGAGAATGCCCCACACTGCCTCGCAGAACGCCTTCCAGCGCTGTGCGCCGGTAGCCTTGGGCTGGCGCACGAGCACGCGGCCCTTGGAGGTTATGACCATGGTGTAGTAAATGGCAATGCCGATGAGGATGCCGGGGATGATGCCGGACATGAACAGCGAGCCTACCGAGGTGCCGGTGACCGAGCCGTAGACGACGAAGGTGATCGACGGCGGTATGACTATGCCTATCGCGCCGGCTGTACTCATCAGCGCAGCGCTGGTTGACTTTTCATAGCCTGACTTGCTCATTGCGGGGATAAGGATGCCGCCGAGCGCGGCGACAGTCGCCGGACCCGAGCCGGATATCGCGGCGAAGAAGCAGGCGACGACAACGCAGACCATTGCCGTGCCGTGCTTGGTGTGGCCGACGAGGGAGTTGAAGAAGTTTATAAGGCGAACTGAAATTCCGCTGACATCCATGATGTTGCCTGCGAGGATGAAGAAGGGGATCGCAAGCAGGACGAAGGTATTCGTCGAGGAATAGAGGTTGGTCGCTATGGTCGCCATCATTGCAGGCTTGACCGCCATTGTAGTCACAATGCTGGAAACGCCCAGGGATATTGCGATGGGGACGTTGAGGAAAAGAAGGACAAAGAAAAGTCCGAAAAGAAGAACAGCACTCATCCGTTATGGCCCTCCTTGCTGCAATCGGTGAAATCACGGTCAGTCAGGAGATAGACTGCCGACTGGATAAAGCGGATGCACAGCACGGCGCAGCCGATGGGCAGCCACATGCCGAACAGGTACTCGGGCCACTGCATTCCCTGAGTGAGAACGTTGTTGGCATGCTCCTTTATCACCATGAGAACGCCGTAGTAAACGGCGACGACGCAGAAGAAAACGCCGCAGGCACAGCCGAACACGCCGGCTATCTTCTTTCCCTTGGGGGAAAGGCGGTCGGTGATGATGGAAAGTCCGAGGTGGGAGTGGTTCTTGAGGGCGACAGCCGCGCCCATGTAGGAGATGATGACAAGGCCGAGGCGGTTGAGCTCCTCGATCCACGGCAGGGATGCGAGGAAAATGTAACGCGCAACGACGTTGACACCGGCAAGCAGCGTCATGATGAGAAGCATGACGGCAAGTATATAGTCCTCAAGCGAGTTAAGGAGCTTTGCAGGCTTTTTCACGGGATACTTCCTTTCTGTATATATTTTCAAGCTAACAGGAGTCGAGCTTCTGCCTGTCAAAACAGGCTTCTCCGTATATGCGAAGAAGCCTGTAAAATCAGTCAATTGCTATATCGCTTACGACGCGGTGATGCCGAAGGCGGAGCAGGCTTCCTCGCCGTACTCGGCGGCATACTGTGCGGTAACGTCTGCTACAGCCTCTTTAAAGACCTCGATCTCAGCGTCGGACAGGCGGTAGACCTCGTTGAAGCCGTTGTTTTCCCATGTGGTGAGGATCTCTTCCATGGATGCCTCGATCTGCTCGTTTGCGTCAAGGCAGGCCTGCTTTGCGCACTCGCGGATGAGGTTCTGGGTCGCCTCGTTGAGGCTGTCAAACCACTCGGTGTTGGCGCTCCATGTGAAGGCCTCGTAGGTGTGGTTGGAGACGGTTATATACTTCTGAACCTCCTGAACGTTTGCGGAGTTGATGGTGGAGGGGCTGTTGTCGTGGCCGTCGATGGTGTGCTGCTGCATTGCGGTGTAAACCTCGGACCAGCTCATCGCCTGGGGAGATGCGCCCATTGCAGTCCAGAAGCCGTTCCACAGATCGCCGCCCGGGGTACGGATCTTCTGACCGGCCAGATCGGACGGGGACTTGATGAGGGTCTTGGAGGAGGTCATGCACTTAAAGCCGTTGTGCAGTGCGCCAAGGTAGGTGAGGCCGTGCTCGGCAAGAACGGAGGAGACGAACTCGCCGCCCTGACCGAAGAATGCGTCCTCGGCTGCCTGATAGTCAGAGAAGGTCCAGGGCAGGCAGCTGACCATGAGGCGGTTGTCGATACGGGAGATGATGGAGGTCGAGTGGATGTCCATCTGGACGGTGCCGTCCATGACGAGCTCGAGACCCTTGGTCATGTCGCCGCCGGCGAGCTGGTCGTTGTTGTAAATGGTGACGGTGATAGCGCCGCCGGACTTCTCTTCAATGTACTGCTTGAAGAGGTTTGCGCCGATGCAGTCGTTTGCGCTGTCGGACTGTCCGTTGCAGGACATGTCGATGCTGAGCGTCTGGTACTCTGAGCTGTCGTCTGCGCTCTGATTGCTGCTGTTGTCGCTTCCGCAGGCGCACAGAGAGAAGACCATGCACAGTGCCAGACAAAGTGCGAGGAATTTTTTCATTTGCTTGTTTCTCCTTTTTGTTTTTTAATTTTCGACAGGCGGATGCCTGTTAAATTACAATGTTACAGTATTGCCTTTACCGTTGCTGCGATGTTCTCGGCCGTGATGCCGTTCATTGCAAGCAGGCGCTCATACGGAGCGGACTGGCCGAACTGATCCTGAATGCCGATGCGCTTTACGATGCCGCAGCCCATGTCGGCTGCGACGGCTGACACGGCATAGCCCAGACCGTTTATCACGTTGTGATCCTCCACGGTGACTACCCTGCCGGTATCCTTCAGTGCGCTCACGACAGCCTCGGTGTCGAGCGGCTTGAGCGTGTGCATATCCAGCACGCGGACGTTCACGCCCTGACTGTGCAGTGCGTCGGCTGCTTCGAGTGCGAGACGGACGGTATCGCCGATCGCAATTATCGCCGCATCGCCGCCCTGTCTGAGCTGAACGGCCTTGCCTATCTCAAACTCCTGCTCGCTGCCGTAGACCTCGGGCACAGCGTCACGGGTAAAGCGCAGGTACACAGCGCCGTCATACTCCGCTGCCGCTCTGGTGAGCTTGCGTGCCGCATTATAGTCGGCCGGCATGATGACCGTCATGTTGGGGATGGTGGAGAGAATGCCCATATCCTCGATGCTCTGATGACTTGCGCCGTCGTTGGCGGGAGTAACGCCGCCATGGGAGCAGGCGATCTTGACGTTCAGGTGGGGGTAGCATATCTCCTGACGTATCATCTCGCACATTCTCATCGAGCCGAAGGCCGCATAGGTCACGACAAAGGGGATCTTGCCGCAGGTCGCCAGACCCGCCGCAACGCCCGCGCCGCACTGCTCGGCAATGCCGACGTTGATGTGCTGCTCCGGCAGCGCCTTTGCAAACGCCGTCGTCTTGCAGGATTTGCCGATATCTACATCGACAACGCATATGTTTTTATTCTCACGGCCAAGCTCAACGATCTCGTCGCCGAAGCCGTCTCTGGTTGCGATCATGCTCATGCCCTGACACCTCCGTTAAGCTCTGCCATAGCCTGCTCGTACTCGGTGCTGTTCGGCGCCTTGCCGTGCCAGCCGCACTGGTTTTCCATATACGAAACGCCCTTGCCCTTCACCGTTCTGCCGAGGATGAACTTGGGCTTGCCGTTTTTCGCGGCGCGTATCTTGTCGAGTGTATCGACTATCTGCTCCATGCTGTTGCCGTCTATCTCGTAGGACTCGAAGCCGAAGGCCTCGAACTTCTTGGCCAGATCCAGCACCGGCATGACCTCGTCGCAGGTACCGTCGAGCTGCAGATTGTTATAATCGCAGAACAGAACCACATTATCAAGCTTGTACTTGTTGCAGACCTGAGCTGCCTCCCAGATCTCGCCCTCCTGACTCTCGCCGTCGCCGATGACGACGAACACGCGGTAGTCCTTTCCGTCAAGCTTTGCAGCCAGCGCCATGCCTGCGCCGCATGCAAAGCCCTGTCCGAGCGAGCCGGTGGATATATCTATGCCGGGGCATTTCTTCATATCGGGGTGTCCCTGAAGGATCGAGCCCTCCTTGCGCAGCGTGTGGAGCACCTCCTTGTCGAAGTAGCCCAGATCCGCAAGCGCGGCGTACTGGATAGGGCACACATGACCCTTGGAGAGAACGAAGCGGTCCCTGTCCTCCCACTTGGGATTCTTGGGGTCGAGCTTCATTTCCGAATAATATACCGCAGTGACGAAATCTGCCGCCGAGAGCGATCCGCCGGGATGTCCGGACTGCGCCTCGTAGATCATGGTAATAACGTCTCTGCGGAGCTGCATTGCCTTATTTTCCAGAAACTCCAGTTTTTCTTTTTCCATTTGTTCCTCCGTTTCTGCTGCAATCGCAGCCGAGGTAAATTGAGTTCCGTAACACTCAACCCAAAGTTGAACGTTGGGTGTTTCATGTGATGATTGTACTATTTGCTCAAAAGAAAATCAACCGTTATAAAATTAACAGTTGATTTTTGTGTATTTAGTATAATTTATAGGTCGATTTCCAGTAATAATAACTAAAGTCAATCGTGTCTTCAAGGCTAACATTAGACTCGCGTTCTACTAAATCGAGCGTCATTCGGTGCGTATCGACGAGATACTGCATGTGCCCTTCCTTGCTGCACTGCTTCACGACGCGCAGCCTCGACTCCGCCGTGAGGTCGGCAACATAGTCGTGAAATACCTTTACGAGCTCGTTGTGCGTCGCTGCGGCGAGCATCTTGTGAAAGCACATATCCGCCTCGTGGATGGCCTGTATGTCCGGCGGGTCGGCAAGGACGAGCACCGAATAATGTGCGTGCTGCGCCTCGAGACTGAATTTGTCCTCCTTGCTGAGTCCCTGCTGGATTATCAGCATGAACACGCCCGTGTCGATCATTCGCCGCAGACCCAGCATATCCTCCGCGTTGCCCTTGCTGAACAGCAGCGAGTATATGACGGGGTTGAGCATTCGCGGCGAGAAGCCCTCGGTTATGAACGTGCCCTCGGGCCGCCGTATCTCGATAGCGCCGTATGCAACGAGTATCTTTATCGCCTCGCGCACTGTGTTCTTGCTCACACCCAGCATATCCGCCAGCTGTATCTCCGTCGGCAGCTTGTCCCCCGGCTTATAGGCTCCCGTCAGCACGCCGTCAACTATCTTGTTGATGACGGTGTCCACCGCCGAGACCTGATTCCGCTTTGACGGCGAATATGCGGCAGGCCTTGTATTCTCGTTCAAGCTAATGCCCCTCTTGCTAAAATATTGATTAAGCATTATATCAAACAGCTGCCGCAATTGCAACGAAATTTATTTTATGTATAAATGCTCCCGAAGAGGATAAAGAGGGTTTACGCCTGCTCGGGCAGGGCGCAGCGGCGTATCTTCGCCGCTGCGTAGAGCGTGACAACAAGCTCCGTAACCGGCATTGCGTACCACAGCAGCTCTGCGCTGCCGAGCAGCGGCAGCAGCAGGATAAGCGCGCCGCTTATTACCAGTCCGCGGGCTACAGACACCGTAAACGCCGCTGCCGGCTTCATGATCGCCTGGAAGTAATAGGTCGAGAAAATGTTGAAGGGCAGAAGCAGGAACGAGAGTGAGTAGGCGCGGATTATGGCGGGAGCCATGTCGAGTATCTCCTGCGTGGGGCTCATGAAAATGCGGATATAGAGGTTCGGGCAGGCCATGCTCAGCGCCGTCCAGAACAGGCCGAAGAAGGCCGTCGTCAGCAGTGCAAGGCGCAGGGTTTCCCTTATTCTGCCGCTTTTGCCCGCGCCGAAATTTGTCGAGATTATCGGCTGAGCTGCCTGACCCACGCTGTAGGCGCAGCACTGGACGAAGGTGCTGACCTGTATGATGGGGCCGTAGACCGCAAGCGCGTTTGCGCCGAGGAAGCGCATGATCTGGCGGTTGAAGAGCACCGTCAGGATGCCCATCGCAACGTCGATGAAGAACGTCGCAAAGCCCGTGACGGAGATATCCCCGAGCTTTCTGAGCAGCTGCTCGGGCCACGCAAGGCGCAGCGTGTTCTTTTTAGTTATAAAGTGCGTGAGCATGACAGCAAAGGATATGCCCGAGCCTATCGCCGTTGCAAGACCCGCGCCGTAGATGCCCATGTCGCAGGGGAATACGAAGAAATAGTCGCCGAATACATTGAAGATGCCGCCGGACAGCACGCCGAGCGTTGCAAGCCCGGGATCCCCGTCGTTGCGCAGGAACGCGGCGAGCATCTGATTGAACAGAAACAGCGGGAATACATATTTGATCGGGCGCATATAGGCTCGCGCCAGCTCCAGCAGCGATTCATCCGCGCCGAAGAAGCGCAGCACCGGCGCTTCAAAGCACAGTAGGCCGAGCCATGCCAGAACAGCCAGCGCCGCCGAGCCGATGAGCGCCGCGGTGAAGTACTGGTTTTCCGAGCCGTCGCTGCGTCTGCTGCCGCGCTTTGTGCTGAATATCACGCTGCCGCCTATGCCCATCAGAAGGCCGAGGCTGTAGATTATGTTCCACACCGGCGCGACGACCGCCAGCGCCGCCGTGCCCTCCGGCCCCTGATACTGCCCGACCATTGCCATGTCAACGATCGAGTAGACTGATGTTATCATGGCGCTGCCGAACGCAGCCGACAGGTATTTGAAATACAGCTTTTTAATGCTGCCGTTGAGAAAGTCCATTTTTCGTTTAAGCCTCCTGTTCCGATCTGCCTGCCGCCGGAGCACATTTTCCGCGCAAAAGAAAAAGCCGGACAAGAAACAGACGTCTCAGTCTGTCTCTTATCCGGCTGCTGCTTCTCATGAACAGCTCACCCTCCGAGCAAGCTTTCGTAATATATCATAAGCTCCCCCCCTCTGTCAAGGTTTTTAGAGGCGCACGGGGGCAGTCATGTAGGTTTGTCAAACATATTGGACAAAGAACTCGTTAGGAGAAAGCCAGCGAAGAGGCCTCATAGGTAAGTCGTTAGAACGACGATTGTGGACGGCAAGCTGTTTGGCGAAGTCATCGAGAGAATAGAAGGCATGGCAGGAATAAAAGCGCTTCTGGTCCTCACGGTGGCTACGCTCGACTTTGCCGTTGTGGCGCGGCGTATACGGACGGATTAGCTTGTGCCGGATACCCAGCTCGGCGGCAGTTTGTTCAAACAGCGTGGGCAGATCGCGCTTGCTGTTAGAAAAACGGTTGGTAAACTCGAACCCGTTGTCCGTCTGGACACACTCCACTTGTATGCCTCTGCGGGCGTACCACGCCCGCAGCTTCCGCAGGAAATCTGCAGA
>CAVGXR010000059.1:0-3453 GCA_963633225.1 Collinsella aerofaciens | reverse complement strand
CGGCACGACGCTGCCGAAGAGCTTTGACGGAAGGTACAGCGACCATATCGCTACGCCGCGCATGATATATGCCGGCAGGAACACCGCCGTTTTTGCTGGCAGCTCAAAAAACAGCGGTGTCAGCAGCAGCGCGGCCGCGAGTATCACAGCAAGGAACATACTGCGCGAAAGCTCCGAGATGAGCATAAGCGCAAAGGCGAAAAACAGCGTGCCGATAAGGCAGGTCATAAGCTCCATGATGACCGCCTGTCCGATCGTCCATAAAAACGGCGAGCTTATATCCGTGAACGACTGCCATAGCCCTCCGAAGCCCTGCGTGCCAAAAAACAGCAGCGCATACGCCGTGACGGAGGCCGCCATTATAAGCCACACGAGAGCCGCAAACAGCGCTCCCGCGCAGAGCTTTGCCCGCGCAAGCTCACGGCGTCCCCTCTTTGACGACAGCAGCAGAGCGTCGGTCCTGCGCACCCTCTCGCGGGAAAACAGCGGCGCGAGACCGATAAGAACGGGTATGCCAATCGTGAGATGAAACAAATTTGCCGCAGCATACTGAATATTCTCATAGGCCAGAGAATAATCATAATATGCCGTATAGTCGTTTATAAGCCGGTCATAGCGCTCTCTTATATCCGCGCACACGGTCTCGTCACCTGCGTATTCGGCAAGCAGTTCCCGCTTTATCATCTCTGCGTGATCATAAAAATTTGCGGCATAGATATAAGGCTCGGTCCGCTCGTATTCGCTGAGTCCCTCGGCATTCAGGCGATTCTGCGGACATGCCAGCCGCTCCTCGATCACAGCTTCGGATAAGCCCTCCTCCCGCATATTGCGGCGAAGCTCCTCGAGCTCCTCCTCGTTTTTCTGATACTCGGAAGCATCTAAGATCGCCTGTACCTCGGCATTGCGTGCGTCGATCCACTCGTCGTCTATCGCGCCGCGTATTTTACTCTCCCTCGCCTTCAATTTGTAAAGCTCCGACCGCCGCTCACCTGCGTAAAACGCGCCCTGATATGTAAATGTCGCGTACAGGTTCACCGCCAGCATCACAGCGAGCACTATGACCGTCAGCGGTGTGAACAGTTTTTTAAATTCAAGCTTTGTCAGGTTCATTTTCAAGCTCCTGTCTGAAATAGTAAAGATACATATCCTCAAGCTTAGGCTCAACGGACACGGCCTGCGCCGTCGGGCGCGTCTCCGAAACCATGCGCAGCTGCACTCCACCGTGTGTGCTGTGCAGATTTGTGACGACATGCGCTGCTGTGAGCCTGTCCGCCTCCCGCTGCGGAACGCAGCACTCCCATACCATGCCGGAAATGCCGCTGCATATATTCTCGCCTGTATCCTCAAGGGCTGCCTGTCCGTTTTTCATAAGTACGATGCGGTCGGCGATATACTCCACGTCCGAAACGATGTGCGTCGATAATAAAATTATGCGGTTCTCGGACAGGCTGCTTATTATATTGCGGAATTTTGCGCGCTCGGCGGGATCAAGTCCGCTCGTCGGCTCGTCGAGAACGAGTATTTTCGGATCGTTTATGAGCGCCTGAGCAATACCGATGCGCTGGCGCATGCCGCCCGAGTAGCTGCGCAGCTTTTTATCCGCGACAGCAGCAAGGCCCGTGAGCTCCAGAAGCCGTACACTCTTTTCCTCGGCCTGATACCTTGTCAGTCCCTTCAGCGCTGCAAGGTACATAAGAAAATCCCTGCCGGTGAAGCTCGGATAGTAGCCGAAGTCCTGCGGCAGATAGCCGAGCTTATCACGGTAGCCTGCGCCGAGCTCGCGGATATTCTCACCGTCAAGCGTGATGCTGCCGCCGCTCGGGCGCAGTACGGTGCAGAGCATGCGCATAAGTGTAGTCTTGCCCGAGCCGTTCGGTCCGAGCAGGCCGTAGACTCCCTCGTGCAGAGTCAGAGTCAGTGCGTTGACAGCAAGCTTATCCTTATACTGCTTTGAGACATTGTTCAGGCACAGTTCCATATGTTCATCCCCTTTCCCGTTTTGACGGCTCTCAGTTCATACCAAAGCTCCGCTGCCAGAAGCGCAAGGCTCACGGCGCAGAAAATGTACCACGTCCGCATACTCCGCGGCACGGATGTGCACACTATGCCGACGGCGGCCGAAACCGTCAGCGACAGCGACAGTGCGGCAGCCCTGCTGCGGATAAACGGCAGTATGCGCAGCGCGGCAAGCGCTATAAAGGCCGACGAAAACAGCAGTGCCGCGCCGGTCACGAGCACAGATGCAAGCGCCGTATGAAATTTCGCCGCAGTGATCGCAGCGGCAGCAGCGACACCGACAAGATCGGCAGCGCCTATTATCAACAGGCGCACTGTCAGGAGCTCAGCTCCGCTTATACGGCAGCTCAGCTCTATCTCGCTCATGCGGCAGAATATATCACGCATGAGCTCGGGGCAGGCCAGCGTGCTTATCGCTCCGGCGTAAACCGTCATCGCAAGCTGCGCCGCTGCAGTATCCGCAGAGCCGCTTGAGCGCAGACAGAGCATTGCTATAAGCGCCGCAAGCTGCACCGACCAGTACAGCGGTGAGATACTGCCGAGCTGTAGTGTACACAGCTTTGACAACGGCATTTTAGCCGGGCGGCAAGAGCGCATATACCGCATCCCCTGCTCTATCGTGCGCTCCACAGCGTTCTCCGGCGGTGCCGGAACATCATATTTAAGTTTCATCGTATTCACCCTCTCCGAGTATTTTTCGCATCCGCGCCATGCCAAGCCGCAGACGCGATTTTGCCGTTGCAAGCGGAACGCCCGTCACAGCGGCGATATCGCGCAGCTTCATATCATGCCAGTAGCGCAGTATCACGGTATCGCGCTGCTCGCCGGGAAGCGCATCCAACGCACGGCGCACGGCGTCGGCGCTGTCGTTTTTGAGTATCCGCGTCTCGGCGTCAGGAGCGGCGGCCGAGTTCTCCGAAAGCTCTGCGCCGTCGGGCTTTCTGCGTCTGTAATAGTCATTGCAGACATTGACGGCTATAGTCATCAGATAGTTTGTGAACCTGCCCGTCACCGAATATCGGTAAACGGCTGTGACGAGCTTGAGGAACACCTCCTGCGTAAGGTCGGCGGCGAGCTCCCTGTCTCCGCAGCGCCGGAAACAGAAGGCATAAACGCCGTCGTAGTGCCTCCGCACCAGAGCTTCGAACGCCGCCTCGTCGCCCTGCTTTATCCGATGTATAAGTAACGCATCCTCCACCCGCTCACCTCTTTTCAGATATATAAACGCAAAAAAGCTCAAAAAGGATCAAGCTATTATAGCATATTTTTACGCCGCGCCGCTTTTTGCAGCTTTTATTTCAAATCGTTGTAATAATTCATTTTCTGTGGTATAATTTAAAATTATCATTGCACAAGGAGACGCGCCGTGAGACTTTATTTTTACGGACATGATTATAAATACGCAGCCGAGCAGATGCTGCTGTCGCTCTACCCCTC
>CAVGXR010000058.1:0-10165 GCA_963633225.1 Collinsella aerofaciens | reverse complement strand
GGTAGCGAAGCGGCGGCGCGGGAGTGAATGACATGCCGGTGGCATGTCAGAGCCGTGCCGTGACCGAGCCGCAGCGAGAAAAGGCCCGCCTCGAGTTAGATTATAGCCATCAAAAACGTCCGTCAGGACTTTTTGACGAGCGAAGCGAGATTTTTCGTGAAGCGCAAGCTTCACAAAAAATGTGGCGTGTTTTGAAGCGTGAAAAAAAGTCGCAGACTTTTTTGACACGCTGAGTCAAGACCTTCGGCTTTGCCGAAGGTCTTGACTTTATTCGGCTTTGTCGCTGTACACTCTGTCGTCAAAGGCTGCCATCAAGAACTGCCGGAACGGTTCAAAGCGCCGCACCGCCGCTCCCGCTGCCTCGGCAAAGCTGTCGAGGTCGCGGATATCGTCGGGCGTGAAGCTGTACTCGGTGAGCCAGAACTTGTATCTGAGCCAGCCGGCTGCCGGATGATCGGCATCATAGCCACGCGGCGTGCGCTTTAGCTGCTCACCCCAGACCTCGAGGCCGTTTTCGGCGCATATCGCGTCAAGCTCTTCATAGTTATAGGCGATGTGCTCGCGCAGGCGGGCAAGCTGCTTTGCCTCCCACGGCCACGCGCCCGCTTCGAGTATGCAGCGCTCGTGGCTTATGTGCAGATAGTACGAAAGGGGCAGAAAATCCTTTTTGCGCGGCGACATGTAGGCTCTGAACGCCGGATTATAGGGTGTTTTGTTCTTGCTGTAGCGCATGTCACGCGGTATGCGGTACATAAAGCTCTTCGGATTTTCAAAAAGAAGCTGATCGCCGATCTCGGGCGCATCCTTTGCCAGCACAAACTTCATAACATCGAGGAGCATGAGGAAGTCCTCCTGTGCCTGCTCGTATTGCTTATGGTTATCATGAAACCATGTTCTGTCGTTATTTTCGCTCAATGCCTTCGTGTAGGCGAGCATTCTGCTAAGATCCATCAGAAAAGTCCAGTTATCCTTCCGTTATCATCAATGTCAATATTCTCGGCAGCCGGAACGCGGGGCAGACCCGGCATGGTCATGATATCGCCCGCAAGAGCTACCGTGAAGCCCGCTCCGGCGCTGACCTTTATCTGCCGCACCCTGACGGTGAAGTCCTCGGGTGCGCCGAGCTTTTTCGGATCATCGGAAAAGCTGCTCTGCGTTTTTGCTATGCACACGGGCAGTCTGTCAAAGCCGAGCTCCGTAAGCCGCTCTGCCTGCCGCTTTGCCTCCGGCAGAAGCTCAGCGCCCTTGCCGCCGTAGATATTCCTGACCACGGCGTTTATCTTATCCTCGATGCCGAGCCCGTCCTCATAGCAGTATCGGAAGCCGGAGCTGTCCTCCTCGCAGAGTGCGGCAACAGCCTCGGCAAGCTCCCGCGCCCCCTCGCCGCCGCGAGCCCATGCATCGGAAAGAACTATTTTCGTGCCGAGCTCTGCGCACCTTTCCTCAACAAGCCTGAGCTCCACCTCCGTATCGCTCGGAAAACGGTTGAGCGCAACTATACAGGGCAGGCGGTAGACGTTTTTTATATTGGAAACATGACGCAGCAGGTTCGGTAAGCCCCGCTCGAGCGCCGCAAGATCCTCATAGTCAAGCTGCTGCTTATCCAGTCCGCCGTGCATTTTCAGCGCTCTGACCGTTGCGACGACAACGACCGCCGACGGGCGCAGTCCCGATGCGCGGCATTTTATATCCAGAAATTTTTCCGCGCCGAGGTCGGCTCCGAAGCCTGCCTCCGTGACGGCGTAGTCGGCAGCTCTGAGCGCCATGCGCGTCGCCAGAACGGAATTGCAGCCATGGGCTATGTTTGCAAACGGGCCGCCGTGGACAAAGGCCGGAGTTCCCTCAAGCGTCTGGACGAGATTCGGCTTTACAGCGTCCTTCAAAAGCGCCGCCATTGCGCCCTGAGCTTTGAGCTGACTGCACGTGACGGGCTTTCCGTTTATATCATAGCCGATAACGATCCGCGCAAGACGCGCCTTCAAGTCGGAAGCGGACTCTGCAAGGCAGAGTATCGCCATTATCTCGCTTGCAACGGTGATATCAAAGCCGTCGTCGCGCTCAACGCCGTTTTTCTCGCCGCCGAGCCCGTCGCGGATGTATCTGAGCTGCCTGTCATTCATATCGACGCAGCGCCGCCACGTTATTCTTTCCGTGTCGATGCCGAGTGCGTTGCCGTGCATGATGTGGTTATCTATCATAGCGGCAAGCAGATTATTTGCAGCGCCTATGGCGTGTATATCGCCGGTAAAGTGCAGGTTAATGTCCTCCATCGGCACTATCTGCGCATAGCCGCCTCCGCATGCACCGCCCTTTATGCCGAACACCGGCCCGAGCGAGGGCTCGCGCAGTGCCGCAGCCGCGTTTTTTCCTATTCTGCGCAGCCCGTCGGCAAGTCCGATGGCGGTCGTAGTTTTCCCCTCGCCCGCCGGAGTGGGCGTTATGGCAGTGACCAGAATCAGCTTTCCGTCAGGCCTTTTTGTATCGGCAAGGTAGCTCAGATCCACCTTGGCCTTATATTTGCCGTAGCATTCGAGGTACTCCCCGCCTATGCCGAGCTTTTTTGCTATATCCTCAACAGGGCTCATGCGGCAGCTCTGCGCAATCTCAAGATCCCTTTTTCTGTCCATAAAACCCCTCCCAAACGTTTTATTCGGGTATTATAGCACATTTTTGAGCGTTTGAACAGCAAAACCGCCCCGAAAGCATACCGGCGCGGTTTTGAGATGATTTACCTTTCCTTGGTCAGGCGCAGAGCCGACAGGATAAGTACGCTTACATTCAGTGTTTTCTTACTCATGGTCTATACTCCTTTTCAAATAAATTTCCGCAAATAAAAGTGTCATAAGCATCAAGGCCAAAGCCGCTGCCGGCAGAATGGCCGATGTACCGAGGATCGCCGCTGCAAGTGCGCAGCCGCCGGAGATGAGCGCCGACACCGCCGCGAGCACGGCAGATACCAGCGACCGCCGCTTATAAAGCAGGGCGCAGACCGCAATTATCAGCGCCGAAGCAAATGTCAGTGCGCAGATAACGCTGCGGATGTTATTTTCGCGTCCGGCACGGGTGATGTCGTTATTGTAATGCTCCTCCGCTATGGAGCAGATGCCGGCATAGGAGGCATTATCTCCGGCACGTGAGGCTATCTCAGCATCCTGCATGAGCACGGCTATGCCCTGCTCGAGACGGCTTTGCTCATCGCCGTAGCTTTCAAGCTCCTCAAGCTGCTCTGCCAATTTTGATTTGTTGCTGTTCAGGGTTGCCCTGCCGGACTCGAGCTGCGCTCCCGCCTCGTCGAGCTCAGCCTGACCCGCAGCTATCTGAGCTGCGGCCTCATCAAGCCGGCGCCGACCGTCTTCAAGCTGCTGCTCGGCCTCGGCAAGCTGCTGCTCGGCCTGCTGTATCTGCGCCGCGCCCTCATTAAGCTGCTGCTGTCCGTCCTCGTACTGCTGCACGATGCTCTCTATCGAGTAGCCGGTTCCCGCGATCTGATTTTCATAGGCAAGCTTCTGAACCTCAACGCTCGGCCACAGGAGCGCCGCTCTTGCATACTCGCCGTTTGCAAGAGCCTCGTCATAGCGTGCTTTCATATTGAGATAGAGCTGATACGCAGGCTGCACCGCGTTATATATGGGCTTAATTTTTTCAAGCTTCGCCTCGCCCTCAGCATACTCTGTCTTGGCTTGTTCGAGTCTGCTCTGGCCGTCGGCGTAGTCTGCCCTGCCCTGCTCGAGCTGCCGCTGTCCCTCGGCATATTGCGCCTTGGCCGCCTCGAGCTGGGATGCGCCCTCGTTATACTGCGCCTGACCCTGATATAGCTGCGTCTGGCCTACATTATCGGTAACGATGCTCTCGGCAAAGCTGAGCTTTGTCTCGTCGTATTTTTCCTTCTGAGCGCCGAGAGTCACCGCAAGCTCCCCGAGCTCCTTTGCGCTTTCGATGATGCTCTCATCGTCCGATACGCGCCGGTCGTAATCGGCTCTGCCTGAGAGAAGCACCCATGGTGACGCTGCCATAGCAAGCACGATCGAAAGAGCCAGTCCCCACGCCGATACGCGGCGCACGAGCAGATGCGGCTCGGCTGCGTGTATATGAAACTCTGTTTTTCTTATAAGCCCGTCGCCGAAGATGAGCATTGCCGGCAGCACGAACATTACAAGCGCCACCGTTATCATCGAGCCGATGCCGACGAAGTGCCCCATTCCGGCAACAGCGCCGGACGATACCATTGCACCGATGAGAAGTCCAGCCGAGATGAGCGCCGTACCGGAGGTTATTATCGTCGGGAACGCGAGGTTCATTGCGTTTATCATGGCCGCTTTGGGCTTAAGCCCCGCTGTGCGCTCCTCGTTATAGTGCGAGGCGACGACTATGGCATAGTCAACGTTGCAGCCCATCTGAATGGCGCTTGCTATGAGGTAGACCATGAACAGAACATATCTGCCCGAAATGACCGTGAGACCGAAATTTATCCAAATGCTGCCCTGGATGACGAGCGTGAGCAGCAGCGGCATACCGAACGATTTGAAGGTGAACAGCAGAACGAGCATTACCATGACGATGCTCATCATGCTGACCATGACGTTATCCTGCGTGAAGGTCTCCTTGAAGCTGTAAGCCGACATTGCATTACCGACGAGGTAGCTCTCATCGGGGTAATACTGCCGGACGACCGCATGGAGGCCGTCGAGCAGCTCAAATGTCTCATCTCCATCGTCAACGACACCGAGAGTTAGGATTATGCGGTCGTAGTTTTCACCTTCTAACTGATCGGTCGCAAAGCTCAGCCGGTGACTGAGATTGGACACGAGCTCTGTCTGAGATTCCGTGAGTTCGACGGTTCCGTCGCCGATCTTCTCGTTTAGAAACAGAAACAGCTTTATAAGCGGCGCTTTATAGCTTGAGAGGCTGTCTGCCGCGGCATCCTGTTCGCCGTTTTCGGCAGCGTACAGCGCAAACAGCGCCTGCGCGCTTGTAGAATCAACTCCCGCAAGGGCGGCAAACTGCGAATATGTCAGCTTATCGGAAAGCTTATAGCCGTCCATTGCTTCTATGCCCGCAACGCCCGTGACGCTCTTGACTCCATCTATCTCCGACAGCGCGGATATGAGCTCGTCCTCGCTGTCGTAATCTCCGTTCGGGATTACAACCGCAAGTGTCGTCTCGTCGCCGAACTGAGCATATATCTTGTTTTCGGCGATCTTGTTGCCGCTCTGCTTCACAGTTTCGAGCCGCGTTTCGCTGTAGGCGTAATTGACGTTCTGCAAGCCGATATAGGCCGCGGCAAGCACGACAGCAAAAACGATGGGCACGACCCTGCGTGCCTTATACGCAAAGCTGCCGACGAAGGATATCTTCGGAACAAAGCTGCGGTGCTGCGTTTTGTCCATAAGCCCGCCCATTTTGAGCAGCAGGCCGGGCATGAGCAGAAACACCGACAGAAGGCTTATGATTATGGCCTTTATCAGTGCAACGCCGAGATCGAGGCCGATGCCGAATTTCATGAAGGTCATGGCGAAAAGTCCCGCAATAGTCGTGAGGCTTGACGAGCTTATGACGACAACGGAGCTTGCCAGCGACTCCACGACCGCCTCGCGCACGGGCAAAGTCTTATGCGCCTGCTTGTAGCGGTTGCAGAAGATGATAGCGTAGTCAACGCTCATGGCAAGCTGCAAAATTATCGTAACGGAGTCGGATATAAAGGATATCCTTCCGAGCATGAAGTTTGTGCCCTTGTTTATGATCGCGGCGGCAAGAAAGGTTGCCAGAAGTATGGGGACCTCGGCATAGGTCGATGAGGTGAATGTCAGAACAAGCACGAGAATTACGGCAACTATGCCGATAAGACCCTTGACCTCTCCCGTTATCTGATCCGAAATACTGTTGCCCTCGTCAGAAAATATATAGACGTTATCGCCGGAGAGGATATCGCGCAGCTCATTGACCGTTTCCTCCCCCTCTTCCTCGAGAGATGAAAGCGATATCTTAAACAGAGCGCAGCCGCTGTCATTCACGCTGTAGGTGCTGCTCTCAACACCATCGACGGCGGTTATCTCATCGTTTATCTCGGCTGCGCCTGTCTCATCCGTATCCTCAATGAGTACCTGCGCCGAACCGTAGGTCTTGAACTCCTGCGCCATAATATCAAGCCCCTGCTTTGCCTCGTAGGAATCCGGAAGATATTGCGCAACGTCGTTTTCGACCTCCGTCCAGCCCATTGCAAAGACGGAGAATACGCACAGGGCGGCAAATATTATAAAGAACAGCTTGTATTTTCCGACCACAAATTCAGCAAATTTGTGCAGCGGAGTTTGGGTTTTGCTCATAAAAACTCTCCTTCTGCTCCCGAAAATTCGGGATTGACTTTTTTCGAATTTGAGGATAAACTGAAAAAAGATAAATTACAAATGTCAATTAACACAGTTTTGTAATTTATCTTTCGTCAGTAATTTATTTGTCGTTTGAAAGGTGTGTTACGATGGAAAAGAAGAGTGATCTGCGAGTCAGAAAAACCTACGAGGCGCTCATTCGGGCCTTCGAGGAGCTGCTTTCGGAAAAGACGTTTGACGATATAACGGTAAACGAGCTGTGCGAGACGGCAATGATCCGCCGCCCGACCTTTTATTCTCATTTTGAGGATAAGTACGATTTTCTGCGCTTTTATCTAAATGAGATACAGTCGCGCATAGAAAGCGAATCCGACGAGATCGCCGAAAACCGCAGCGAGCATTTCGAGCACTCCTGGCGTATGCTCATAAAATTTGTAGACGATCATCCCAAGCTCATACGCCGGAGCCTCAAAATGCCCTCGCTGCCGCTGGTGTTCGACATACTCGGCGAGCACCTGTTTGCAAGCACGAAAGCAAACGCCGTGAGCATACTCCGGCAGTCGCGCCCGGAGCTGCTCGGCAGCGCAGATACGATTGCGGCATTTATCGTCGGCGGTATAATCCAGAATCTCAAGCGCTATCTTTACGGCGAATGCCGTGACACCGAAACTCTATCCCTTGAAATGGTAAAAACGTTTGAAAGCTTATGGAGGGGTATACTCGCCTCCTGAGCTTCGGGAGGCATTATGTTCAAAATACTTCTTGCGGAAAGCGACCCAGAGCTTTCACGCAGCATATCGCGTGCGCTCGTAAAGGGCGGCTATGACGTAAAGGCCGCAGCCTGCGGGGAAGCAGCGCTTGACCAAACTGAGAGAGAATATTTTGACGCGCTTATAGCCGAGGTCATGCTGCCGCGGCTCGACGGCTTTGCGCTCGTGCGCTCGCTGCGTGCGGCGGGAATAAGCATCCCCGTCATGCTCATATCCGAAAATGGCGGGTATGAATACCTGCACCGCAGCTTTGTTTCCGGCGCGGACGAATATATGTCCAAGCCCCTGAACATGGGAGAGCTGACCCTGCGCATAGGAGCTCTGCTGCGCCGGACGCAGATGGTAAGCGACAGGGTCAGAACCATCGGCTCGACGACCGTGGACTACGACTCGATGACCGTCAGCTGCGGCGGCAGGAGCATGATGCTTCCCCTGAAGGAATTTCTTCTGCTGTATAAGCTCTGTGCCTCGCCGGGGCGCATAGTCACCCGTCAGCAGATCATGGACGATATCTGGGGCTATGACAGCTGTGCCGACATGCACACGGTCGATGTCCATATAAGCCGCCTGCGTGCGCATCTGCGCGATAACGGCGATATACGCATCTGCACCGTGCGCGGCATAGGCTATAAGCTCGAGAAAACATAATTTCCTCAACTACTGTTGATTTTCATGTGAGCATACGTTGACAATGGCATGATATATATTTGACAACAGCCTGTTTATACAGGACACGGTTATCAAAAAACATTGGGAGGAAAATTATGAAACGTGTATTTCTAACGGTTTGCAGCATCTGCCTCATTCTGGCCGGTCTGTTCGGGCTTTTCACCGGCGCTGCGGGCATCAAGGATGCAAAGAACCTTCAGGACTACAAAACGGAGGACTCCGAGATTGGGCTCGAGGCGGTCGATATACTGCTCGGCGGCATTGAGCAGCTTCGCGCCAACGAGAGCACCTACTCCGAGGGTGTGAGCTCCTATGAGGCCGGACTTATCTCATACTCTGAGGGCAAGAGCACGCTTTCGGCTGGCTATGCGTCATATTACGAGGGCAAAAAGTCCCTCGAAGACGGAAAGGCCGAATATGAAGCCGGAAAGATAGCACTTGCGGAGGGTCAGGCGCAGATAGATGCAAACACCGATGCCTATAACGAGGGCAAGGAAAAGCTTGCAAAGATCGAGCCCCTGCTTCCGTATCTTAACCAGTATGTTCAGCTGCGTGACGGCACGATAGCAAAGCTTCCGGGCTTTGACAGTGCACAGGCGTGGTTTGTCACCGTTGTGCGTCCTTTCGCAAGCCGTCTCGGTCTTGAGATACCTGCGGATGTGACGGACTTCCCCGCGTATATAAACCAGATGGTAGCAGACGGCAAGGCTCAGTTAAAGCAGTATGAGGACGGTCTTGCAACGCTGGAGGCCGGTAAGGCAAAGCTTGCCGAGGCCGAAAAGACCATAGCTGCCGGCGAAGCAAAGCTTGCAGCGGCTGAGCAGCAGCTGGCTCAGGGCGAAACGGATCTTGCCGCCGGCGGTCAGGCGCTTGCAGAGGGCAAGGCAAAGCTTGCCGAGTTTGAAAACGGCGCGGCGCAGATAGCCGCCGGTATCGAAACGCTCCTGTCCGAGGAGGAAAACGTCACCGGCACCTATTATTTTAACGAGGGCACCTCCGGCAAGACCGCCTGCCCGAGCATAAAGTCAATTTTGAAGGAGCGCTACGGTGAGGACTGGACATATTGGCTGACCGATGAAAACGGCGAGATCGTCGTCAAAAACGGCTGTCAGTATCTCGACCTCGATGCCTGCGAGCAGGCCGCGATCGCCGCGCAGGACTACATAAACGCATATCAGGGCGATCCCGCCATAACCGGCGACACGATAAAGCGCATTTTCTACTGCATCGGTCACTCTGACGGCGAGATCACCTACACGCACCTCGGCCACGAGATCACCATGCCCTGCGATCAGTGCGAAACGGTCATACGAGAGGTTATTGCCCGCTATCTTGTGAGTGTATTTGAGCTTGCGGTGTCCGTGCTGGCGATCATCTGCGGCATATTCGGCATTGTGTTCAGCGCACGCCGCCGCGGAGTTTCCGGCATGGTGCTCGGCTGGGTCACCGCCGGTCTCGGCCTTGCGGCGCTTGTGTTCGGCTTCTGCACGAGCTTTACGTCCTACATCTACCCTGCTGCGCTGTATTCCGGCGGCGAACGCACAGGCTACGAATTTTCGAGCCACGCTCAGGCTCCGGCGCTCATTGCTCTGACCGTTATTGCCTTTATATTCGCTCTGCTTGCAATGGCAGCAAAAAACGCCGAGAGGCGTAAGGCAGCAGCTTTTGAGGCCGCAGACGGCGAAAATTTTGACATTCCTGATCCCGCTCCCTCCCCTGTTCAGGCCGAGAGCGAGCAGATCATCATGGCATCAAACGAGCTTTCCGAAGATATGACAGTCAAAGAGGACTGATATAAAAATTACAAAACAGGCCGCGTTGTTTGAAGTGAACCCCAAAATTTAGACAAAAATTTAATATTAACCTGCTTGAGAATGGCGCGAGGATCGTGTGAAAAAAGCAGGGTAAAATACAAGTGTACGGAGGTGAGGAGTATGCAGCGCAGTACAAGCGCACAAATGAGAATACTGAAGCTAATAGAGCTGCTTTCAGACGGCGCGTCGAGAAATGAGCCGCTGCGCTCATCGAGCATACTGCGCAGCCTCGAAAAGCAGGGCATATGCATAACACGCGCAACGCTCAAGAACGATATCGCGCTGCTGCGCGAATGCGGCATTGACGTGCAGAGCGTCTCGCTCCCTTCAGGCGAGCACTATTACATAAGCAGCTCCGGCGCTGCCGCCGCACCGCCCGCTCTCGTGCGCTCCGAGATATCCGGCAGCATAGCCGCTGCGATACGGTCAAGCAGAAAGCTTGCCGTAACGCTCGACGCAGGCACGGAGTTTATCGTCAGTCCCTACGCTGTTGTTCGAAACGAAAGCGGCTATCATGCCGCGTGCTTCAGTCCGGCACACCGCCGCGTTGTGCTTCTGCCCTTTTCAAAGATAAGCGCGGCACGGC
>CAVGXR010000057.1:0-20280 GCA_963633225.1 Collinsella aerofaciens | reverse complement strand
GCTTTGTTTCCATGTATATCTTGCCGATATACTCGCCGATTATGCCCATGCACATAAGCTGCACGCCGCTCACAAAGCAAATGATGCAGGTCGTGCTCGCCCAGCCCGCGACGGCGTGGCCGCCGATAGCGGAGACTATCGCCCAGATAACGCCCACGAAGC
The DNA here is from genome assembly GCA_963633225.1 of Collinsella aerofaciens. Classification (GTDB taxonomy): domain Bacteria; phylum Bacillota; class Clostridia; order Oscillospirales; family Oscillospiraceae; genus F23-B02. Next base: position 20,118 of record CAVGXR010000057.1, on the reverse strand, counting down.
TCAAAAACGCAACGATGAGGCCGAAGCTCATAATAAGCCGCAGAGGCTTTACGGAAAGACTCGTTATGCCGTCTCCCGCGAGGGCAAGCATTTTACGCAGGGGGTATTTGCTTTTTCCCGCAAGGCGCTCGGCGCGCTTATACTCAACGCTCGTGCTTTTAAAGCCTACAAGCGGCACCATACCGCGCAGGAAGAGGTTGACCTCTCCGAATTTTGCAAGCTCCCGCAGCGCCCGTGCGCTTATGAGCCTGTAGTCTGCGTGGTTATACACGATATCCGCGCCCATGGCTGAGAGGAATTTATAAAAGCCCTGCGCGGTGGTTCGCTTAAAAAAGCTGTCGCTCTCGCGGTCGGAGCGCACACCGTAGACTATATCGCAGCCGTTAAGATAGGCTCTGACCATATCGTCCATGGCGTTTATATCGTCCTGCCCGTCGCAGTCTATGGATATGCTTATATCGCAGCGCTCCTTTACCTCCATAAGCCCCGCAAGCACAGCATTCTGATGGCCGCGGTTCCGGCTCTGGCTGATGCCGAGAAAGTGCTCGTCCCCTGCGGCAAGGCAGCAGATGATATCCCATGTCGCGTCGCTGCTGCCGTCGTTTACGAACAGGATACGGCTCTCCCCCGCTATTAGGCCGGCAGCCTCGAGCTCATGCAGCTTATTCAAAAACATCGGCGCCGTTACCGGCAGCACCTCCTGCTCGTTGTAGCAGGGTATGACAATGTACAAAACGGGATGCTCCATGTCAGCCTCCTCAACACTTTATTGCATAAATTTTAATCCATTGCCCCCATACTGTCAATTAATAAGTTGATTTCTATATATTATTGCTGTAAAATAGTGCATCATGTTTTTCAGGAGGCTACACAAATGAGCTATATCCCCACAGTTAAGCAGGCAAGGGAGCTTGTCGAAAAGTATAACAAGGAGCCGTTCCACCGCCAGCACGCGGAGACCGTTTCCAAGGTCATGGGCGAGCTTGCGAAGGAATACGACCCCGAGAACGTTGATTACTGGGCTGCCGTCGGTATGCTCCACGACATAGATTTTGAGCTCTATCCCGAGCAGCACTGTGTCAAGGCAAACGAGATGCTGCACGAGCTGGATATAGACGAGGGTATCATCCACGCAGTCATAAGCCACGGTTACGGCATATGCATCGACGTTGAGCCGGAGCTTTTCATGGAAAAGGTCCTGTTTGCAACCGACGAGCTCACAGGGCTTATAGGCGCTGTCGCGCTCATGCGTCCGACCGGCATCTCTGACATGGAGGTGAAGTCGGTGAAGAAAAAATTCAAGGACAAGAAGTTTGCCGCCGGCTGCTCACGCGACGTTATCCTGCGCGGCGCGGAGATGTGCGGCTGGGAGCTTGACACGCTCATTCAGAAAACGCTCGACGCTATGCGAGCATGACAAGGCTGTATATCGCCGGTGTGACTGAGCTTGACATCGAGTCCTGCCTCGGCGCGGTATCGCCTCAGCGCCGTGAAAAAACGCTGCGGCTCAAAAACGACGGCGACAAGCGCCGGAGTCTCGGCGCAGAGCTGCTGCTCAAAAAGGCTGCGGGGCGCTGCGGCTATGCCCTTACGGAAAACGGCAAGCCCTTCTTTCCCGACAATGAAGCATACTTTTCCCTCGCCCACTGCGGAGACTATGCGCTGTGCGCGGTATCCGATAGCCCCGTCGGTGCCGACATTGAGCTTGCCCGAGGCAATATCCTTCGTCTGGCAGAGCGCTTTTTCCTGCCAGACGAGGCGGCGCTCGTGCAAAGCGCACGGTGTCCCGAGGACGAATTTTGCCGCCTGTGGACGCTCAAGGAGAGCTATATAAAGGCCGCCGATCTCCGCCTCGGAGATGTGCGGAGCTTCTCTGCTGCGCAGGGTGTCGAGGGCTTTTGCTTTCACAGCCTGAGATACGGCGAGTATCACATCGGCTGCTGCGTAAACGCGCAGGATGCCGGAAATATAGAGCTTATAGAAGAAAAACTCTGAGAGCACTGGCCTCAGAGTTTTTTAAGCAATTCCGGCAGCTCGGACAGGGCGTGTATCTCGCAGTCGGGGACGATATCGCCTTTTCGCGGCAGAAAGCTGGGATTAAACCAGCAGGTTTTTATGCCGGCGTTTATGCCGCCGAGGATATCCGACGAGAGCCTGTCGCCGATGATGACCGCCTTATCGCGCTCAAAGCCTTCGATGCACGAGAAAACGCGCTCGAAAAATTTCTTTGACGGCTTATCCGCTCCGATGCGCTCGGAGATGAAGATGTCCTTAAAATACGGTGCGATACCGGCGCTTTCAATGCGGCTGTCCTGCACCGAGGCAGTGCCGTTTGAGACGATATACAGCTCATAGCTTCCCTTGAGCGCCTCCAGGAGCTCGGGAGCCCCGTCAACAAAATAATGCCCTATGCCGAGAAGATACTCATAGCTTGCCTGTGCCATCTCGCTCGGTACGTTTTTTATGCCGAGCTCCTCGAACAGCGCGTCAAAGCGCTGCACCAGCACCTGCTCGCGTGTGAGCTCCCTGCGCTCGAGCCGCGCCCAATGCTCGTCGTTTATCTGGCTGTAGCGCGATATGACCTCGGGAGTCGCGGGAACGCCGATGCGCTCGAAGGTCTTTTTTATCGCCGCAGCCTCTGCCTTACCGAAATCGAGCAGCGTATCGTCAATATCCAGAAAGACATACTTTATCATCGCTTTTCTCCTCAGTGTATTTTTTCTGCATTATAAAGCAGACAATAATATATGTAAAGAAAAAATATTCTTTATACATATTGACATTACGCACAGATTGTGATAATTTTTTATTAACCAAATGGTAATATAAACTTAAAATATTTAATCATTGGGGAGGAAAAGAAAATGACACAGTCTGCAAAAGACGAAGCAAAATTCCTTGACACTCGCATTGACGACGAGACCGCTTCCTTCATTGAAAAGTGGAACCTCGCCATTCTCGCAGCGGCTCTGCTGCACGATGCAGATCACATCCGTCAGGCCGTAAAGTGGCACTACAAGATCCCGCTCCAGCTCTGGATCATAAACCTCGCCGTTTATGTCCTGCCTACGGTTTCGGAGTTCCTTGTCCGCAACAAGCGTTCTTCCTCGTTCATGACCGTTGTTTCCAGCGGCATCGTGACGAGCTCGGCGTTCCTGAAGGTTCACCTCTGGAAGCCGACGACCGATATCTGGGGCGTATGGAACCACAACTATTTCAAGCTTGCAAAGGGCGTATGGCACGAGGGTCAGTTCATAAAGGGCATCGACTGGATCGACTGGGCGCTGCTGCTTGACCTGCCTGCGGTATCTATCCCCGCATGCATTGCTTCCCTCAAGAAGCGCAGGGAAATGAAAGAGAAGCTTTTGACCGAGGGCAAATAAAATATAAATCACATGGGAGAGCTCTGCTCTCCCCTTTTGACATTATTGCTATGAAGGAAATTACACTCAAAATTCTTGGTATGGAGTGCGCGGCCTGCGTTTCGCGTCTCGACAGGGCGCTTTTAAGGCTGCGCGGCATAGACAGGGCCGCAGTGAACTACGCCTCGGCCTCTGCATTTATATGCTTTGACGAAAAGGCTCTCGACCTTGCCGATATCGCCGCCTGCGTCAGGAAAGCGGGCTTTCGCGTTCCTGTTGAGGAGGCGGATATCCGCTTCGAGGGTGAGCCGGAGGCCGCCGTAAAAGCGCTGGGCAAGGTTTTCGGTGTTAAGGATGTGCAGCTGCACGAGGATATAATAACAGTCTTTATGTGGCCGGTGTGCCTTGATACGCGCAAGCTCACGGAGGTATGCGCCGACTGCGGCCTTGTGGCCGAGATAGTCGAAAAGCGCGGCGGAGACGAGGATCAGGAGCTTGAAAAGCGCATGGAGCTTCTTAAAACGCTCGTCACAAGCGCGGCATGCACGGCTCCGCTCATGCTCGAAGTGCACCCCAAGCTGCAATTTCTCATCGGCACTGCGCTGCAATTCGGCCCCGGGCGGCATTTCTACCGCTCGGCTGCACGCGAGCTGCGCAGCGGCTTTTTCGGCATGGATCTTCTTGTATCGCTCTCATCGACGCTCATTTATGCCTACAGCTCCTATGTTGCGCTGACGCGAAAGAGCAATTTCAAGCTCTATTTTACCTCCGACGGCGTGCTTCTGTCACTGATACTGTTCGGCAAATACATGGAGCAGGTCGCCGCCGGTGAAGCGGGCTCGGCCATACGCAGGCTCATGCATCTCCAGCCGCGCACGGCTATGGTAAGGCGCGGCGATAAGTTCGAGGAAACAAGCGTTGACAAGATACGCGAGGGCGATATTGTTCTCATCCGTCCGGGTGAGCGCATTCCCGTTGACGGCGTGATAACGAGCGGCACATGCGCCGTGGACGAATCCATGCTCACAGGCGAGAGTCTGCCTGTTGATAAGCGCGTGGGCGACAAGGTGATAGGCGGAAGCCTTAACCGCGCAGGCTCTGCCGAGGCGAAAGCCACGGCGCTCGGCAGGGAGACCGTGCTTGAGCAGATAATAGGCATCGTTCGCCGTGCACAGAGCGAAAAAGCGCCGGTGCAGCGCTTTGCCGACTCCGTTGCGCGCTGGTTTGTCCCCGCCGTCATCGGCGCGGCTGCTGCGACCTTCGCAGTCTGGTACAAGCGCATCGAGCCGAAAAATTTTGAAAAGGCGCTGCTCAACTGCTGCGATGTGCTGTCGGTCGCCTGTCCCTGCGCACTGGGGCTTGCAACACCGACAGGGCTCATGGTAGGCTCGGGCTCCGCTGCGGAGCGCGGCATACTTTTCCGCAGCGGCACGGAGCTTGAAAACGCATACAAGGCCGACTGCGTCGTGCTCGACAAGACCGGCACGCTTACGACGGGCGAGCCCGTACTCACGGACGTGTGCCCCGCAGACGGCGTAACGGAGCGCGAGCTCGTGCTGCTTTGCGCAGCGTTGGAAAAGCACTCGGAGCATCCGCTTGCACACGCAGTGATAAATTACGCTGGAAAGCTTTATCCAGATGCAGAGTGCCTTGCAGTAGAGGATTTTGCATACGATATCGGCAGCGGCGTATCCGGCACGGTCGGCGGTGAAAGGATCGTCTGCGCAAGCCGCGCAGCTCTTGAGCGCGGGGGCTTTGACATGAGCGCCCTGTCCTCGCTGCCGGATGTGCGTCTTGACGCAAAGGCCGAGATCTGTGTCTGCCGCGGCGCTGCGCTCATCGGAACGCTCGGCATTGCCGACACGCTCAAGCCCAATGCCGCCGAAGCTGTCAGGCTTCTCAGGGCAGCCGGAAAAGAGGTCTGGATGCTCACGGGCGATAACGAGCGCACGGCAAGAGCCATCGCAGCAAAGGCCGGCATAGACAATGTTCTGTTCGAGGTTCGCCCCGACGGAAAGGCCGCGCAGATAGAGCGCTTAAAGGCAATGGGCAAGACCGTGTGCATGGTCGGCGACGGGATAAACGACACGCCTGCGCTGGCTACCGCAGACTGCGCCGTGGCCATGGGCTCCGGCTCGGATATAGCCATAGAGGCTGCCGGTGTACTGCTGCCGTCGGGCGATCTCAAAAAGCTGCCGGAGGCCTTTGATATATCCGCTGCAACGATAAGGACGATAAGGCAGAACCTGCGCTGGGCGCTGTTTTACAACATCATAAGCATTCCGGTCGCGGCAATGGGCATACTGCACCCGTCGATATGCGCCGCGGCAATGTCGGCAAGCTCCATAGGCGTTCTGATGCACTCATTGAGCCTCAAGGAGCCCGACAGAAAGAGGACGGCAAAATGGAAGAAAAAATGATGGTCACGGGCGTAAAGGGCATGTACTGCCGCCAATGCCCTGAGCTTATACTGGGCGATATTTTGCAGACAAGAGGCGTTCTTGATGCGCACATTGCATATCTCAAGGCTGTTCTCACGGTAAAATACGATCCCTGTATAGTCTCCGAGGACGAGCTGCGCAGCGTTCTGGAGCGCGGCGGTTATCCCGCCTGCCCTGTCGGTGCAGCCGGTACAAATCCGCTGCTAAATGCGCTGAAAGCGCCGTTTGTCCGAAAAAAATAAAGAATTTTTGAAATTTTTATCCCCCCACCAGGCTTGTGGGGGGATTTTTTGCATGTTAAAATTCAGACATAAGCAAAAAGGAGAATTGCCATGAACGCACTCACGAACACGATAGAGCAGTATTGGACGCGCCGTGCAAGCTCGTACACCGAGGTTGTCAGAAAAAACCTCTCTGACGGCTGGGACGGAAAATGGGCCGACGAGCTCATAAGGAACTTCCCCCGCGCCGAGGGCAGAGCGCTCAGGGTGCTGGATATAGGCACAGGTCCGGGCTTTTATGCGATCATCCTCGCCTCACGCGGCTATGACGTGACGGCTATCGACGTTTCCGACGGTATGCTCGAGCAGGCGCGGCACAACGCCGGAGCTCTCGCCGATAAGATACGCTTTTTCAAGATGGACGCGCAGGAGCTCGGCTTTGGCGACAATGAGTTTGACGTTATCGTCACGCGAAACCTCACATGGAACCTGCCCGATCCCGTGAAGGCATACAGGGAGTGGCGGCGTGTTCTGCGCGACGGCGGCGTGATGCTGAATATAGACTCCAACTGGTATGCATACCTCTTTGACGAGGAGGAAAAGTGCAAAAGGCAGGCCGACAGGGAGAACACCATTCAGGCAGGCTTTGAGGATTATGAAAGCTATGACGAGGGCTGGATCATGGAAAGCATCTCGCGCACGCTGCCGATGGGAAAGCTTGCCCGTCCGCACTGGGACACCGTGACGCTGCTCGACCTCGGCTTTAAAAGCGTAAGCGCGGACACCTCCGTCAGCCAAAGGCTCTGGAGCCGCGAGGAGATGCTCAACTACGCATCAACACCCTGCTTTATGATAAGGGCGGTAAAATAAATGAAGAAACGAATAACGGCGCTTTCACTTGCGCTTGTCATGCTTTTGAGCCTTGCCGCCTGCGGCACGGGCGATAACAGCTCAGGCAGCGGAGAAAAGATACTCCGCGTCGCGGAGAGCTTTGCCTACCCCAGTCTCGACGCGCACAAGGAATACTACGGCTGGTACACCTCCATCTACGGCATCACCGAATCGCTTTTCAAGATGGGCGACGACAGCTCGGTGCAGCCCTGCCTTGCCGAAAAAGCCGAGGTGTCCGGCGACGGGCTCACATGGACGGTCACGCTCAGGGACGGGATCTGCTTTTCAAACGGCTCATCGGTAACTGCCGGTGCGGTCATAGCAAACCTGAAGCGCGTGGGCGAGGTGAATGTCCGCTTTGTCCAGTTTAAGGACTATGCTTACGAGGCTGTGAGCGAAAGCGTTCTGACGATAAGCACCGATGAGGTCTACCCCACTCTGGTAAACGATCTTGCCTCGCCGGAGATGGCGATAATGGACCTTGACGCGACCGAGGATATCGACAACGCTCCCATTGCTACCGGCCCGTTTGTTGTAAAAAGCTTCGTGCCCGAGGGCACTGTTGAGGTCACGCGCAGCAACAGCTACTGGGGCGGCAAGGTCAAGCTCGACGGCGCGGTGTTTTACTACATGCAGGACGATGAGAGCAAGCTCATGGCTATGCAGAACGGTGAAATTGACTGCTACACCTCTGTAACTGCGGCGGCAAAGGAGATATACGACGCATCGCCCGACAGGTACACGGTTACCGATATTCCCGCGACGAGGCTGCAATTTTACATGCTCAATCAGAACAGGCTCAGCGACGAGCTCAGGAAGGCCATAAACCTCACGGTTGACTGCGATGCTATTGCCGCCTATCTAAACGGCACCGTCACCGCAGCAGCAGGCCCATTCGGGACGGCGGCAGCCTACGGCAGGGTCAGCAAGCCCGCGGTAGATACGGCGGCAGCCAAGGCCGCTATTGAGCAGGCTGGCTATACGCTCGGCTCCGACGGCATTTACGAAAAGGACGGCAGGGAGCTTACGCTTAATATCTGCTACTACCCTGCCCGCTCGCTCGATTCGCTGGCGCTGCTTATTCAGGAGCAGCTGAAGGCCGTAGGCATAAGCTCGACCCTCACATCGCAGGAGGACGCGGACGCGACCTACATTCTCTCAGGCGACTATGATATTGCCCTGTACTGCATGATAGCCGACAAAAACGGCGACCCCTACTATTTCATCGACACCGTGCTGCGCCCGAACGGCTACTGGGTCTCAGCCGGCTTTGAAAGCAGTGAGGTAAGCTCTCTCACAGCAAAGCTTCAGGTCGAGACCGACTCGGCAAAAAGAGCTGAGCTCGCTAATCGGATCGTTCAGCTTGCCATTGACGACAATGCCATCGGCTGCGTGGGACTTTTCAACAACATAACCGTTACGGCGAAAAACGTCAGCGGTCTGCACGAAACGAGTCCATTTGATTTCTACCGCATCGGTGCGGATACCGACATGTAAAAGCTATAACAGGAGTCTCATTTTCATGAGACTCCTTAGGCTGTCAAAAAACTATGCTGCTGAGAAAAAAGCATCCGCGCAGCAGGGGGAGTGTGAGGGGGATAAGGTCCCGCCTCGAGTTAGATTATAGCCATCAAAAACGCCACAGGCTTTTTTGACACGCTGAGGTGAAGGATATTAAAAAGCAAATTTTAAAACGTCTGCTGCATCTTGCGGTGATAATAATAGGTCTGAGCTTTCTGACCTATCTTTTAATGTACATATCGCCCGGTGACCCTGCGCTGAAGAAGCTCAATGCGCAGGGAATCAGCGTTTCTGAGGAGACCCTGGAGGCCGCACGCGAGGAGCTGGGATTAAACGAGCCCTTCCTCCTGCGCTATGCACAGTGGCTCGGCTCGGCTCTCACCGGCGACCTCGGCGTATCGTACAAGGACGGACTGCCGGTTCTGGGCAAGCTCCTTCATGCGCTGCGCTATACGCTCATTTTGAGCGCCGGAAGTCTCGCCGTTTCGCTCGCCATTGCGCTGCCGCTTGCGCTTATAACAGCGGTAAAACGCGGCGGCGTGCTCGACAATATCGTGCGTTCTCTGAGCTTTGTCGGAAACTCGCTTCCCAATTTCCTCATTTCTATTCTGCTGATGTACTTCTTCTGCGTCAAAACGCAGCTGCTGCCGGTCATTGCCGGTGAGAGCTTCAAGGGGCTCATCATGCCCTGCCTTGCGCTGGCCATACCCATGTGCTCGCGCTTTGTCCGGCAGTTCCGTGCCGAGATACTTGAGCAGCTCGGGCGTGATTACGTCCTCGGTGCAAGATCACGCGGCGTAAGGAACTCGATGATACTTTTCAAAAACGTACTGCACAACGCCATGATACCCATTCTGACGATAATCGCGCTGTCAGCCGGCACACTTCTCGGCGGCAGCGTCGTTGTTGAGACCATATTCCGCTGGCCGGGGCTCGGCAAGCTCGTTATGGACGCGATAACGGCGCGTGACTACCCCGTGGTTCAGGGCTTTGTGATATTCACAAGCTGCGTTTATGTTTTCATTAACCTTGCAGCCGATATCTGCTACCGCCGTCTCGATCCTCGCATCGGGGAAATGTGAGGTGTGAAGTGGATATAAACACAGTCTCAAAAGCAAGACTCAGGCGCAGGCTTTTCATCCTTCTTGCGCTTGCCGCGCTTCTCATGCTCATAGGTCTCCTTGCGCCGCTTATCGTTCCGAACGACCCGAACGCAACAAACGCCTCACACATGAACTCCGCACCAGACGCAGAGCACATTTTCGGCACTGACCGCTATGGCCGCTGCGTATTCTCCCGCGTTATCATGGGAGCAAGGACCTCCATATTCTCCGCTGTCGCACTCGTTGCCGTGACCTTTGTTCTTGGAACGGCGCTCGGAATGGCAGCCGGCTGGTACGGCGGCGCTGTTGACAGCCTTATCATGCGCATCGTCGATATAATGCTTGCCTTTCCGCAGATGGTGCTTGCCATTGCCGTTGCCGGAATACTCGGCGGCGGCATGATAAACGCCATGCTTGCAATGGGTCTGTCCGGCTGGACACTGTATGCGCGGCTTGCGCGGGCGCAGGTGATAGCCCTGAAAAAGGAGCCGTTTATAAGCGCTGCGCGTCTGTCCGGCTGCTCTGATCTGACGATCATGCTGCATTACCTTCTGCCGTGTATGCTGGGCACGCTCATCGTAAACGCGGCGACGCAGCTCGGCGTTATGATGATAGGCATCGCGGGGCTTTCCTTCCTCGGCATCGGCGTTACCGAGCCGCAGGCCGAGTGGGGCAGCATGATAAACCAGTCGCGTGCGTATATGCAGCTTGCCCCGTGGGCGACGCTCGCTCCGGCGGGAGCCGCAGTCGTGACGGTCATGGTATTTAACTGCCTCGGCGACTGTCTGCGCGATTATCTTGATGCGGAGGCGGCAAAATGAACGGTAAAACAATCCTGTCCCTCGAGGGACTCTGCGCAGGCTACGGGAACGGAGCTGTCATATCGGATATATCGTTTTCGCTCTCAGAGGGCGAGGCTCTGTGCGTCGTCGGGCAGTCCGGCTGCGGAAAGAGCACGCTTTTAAAAGCGGTCATGGGCGTGTTTGACAAGCCCGTTATCACGGGCGGCGATGTCATATTCTGCTCCCAAAGGCTCTCGGAGCTTGCGCCGAAGGAGCGAAAAGAGCTCACGAGCTCCGGCATGGGGCTGATATTCCAGACTCCCGGCGCTGCCTTCAATCCCATACGCAGCTACAAAAAACAGTTTATCGAAGCTTTGAAAAGCCACGGAAAATACGACAAAAGTACTTTTCTTCCCTCGGTGCGGGAGGTCTTTGCGAGGCTCGGTCTGGAAAGCTGTGAGCGCATACTCGGCTCATGCCCATATGAAATGAGCGGAGGCATGAATCAGCGCATAGCGCTTGCACTCTCAATGCTCATGCAGCACAGGCTCCTTTTGGCCGACGAGCCGACGAGTGCGCTTGACACGGTAACGCGGCGCACGGTGGCCGACGAGCTCATTTCGCTGCGCTCTGAGGGTCTTTCGCAGCTTATCGTCACGCACGATCTTGCGCTGGCGGCTTATATCGCCGATCGTATCGCCGTAATGCACGGCGGAAGGCTCATGGAGCTTGCACCGGCGCAGGAGATAGTGTCATCCCCCCTGCACCCGTACACGAAGGCGCTGCTCGCTGCCGCGCCGAGGCTCGGCGGAGCGCTCCCCGCAGCGGCGGACACGCCCGAGGCATATTCAGGCAGGCTGCTCGAGCGCAGTCCGGGGCATTTTGTCCGTACGGAGGTATGAGCATGGAAAGCATACTTGTCATTGACGGCCTCAGCAAATGCTATGAGCGCACGGGGCACAAAACGCTTGCCGTGCGTGATGTCAGCCTTGAGCTGCACGAGGGCGAGATCCTCGGCATCGTCGGCTCCTCAGGCAGTGGAAAAAGCACGCTTCTGCGGCTTATCTGCGGTCTTGAAGCCCCCGACGAGGGACGCATATATCTTGACGGCAGGGAGCTCTTCACAAGGCGCTCCATTGCAGACAGGCGCGATATCCAGATGATATTTCAGGACGCGGTCTCGTCGTTTCACCCGCGCAGGACTGTCGAACGCTCGATATACGATGCGTTTTACAGTCTCATGGGGCGCGGCGCAGAGCTCCGCCTTTCGGAGCTCTGCCGCGAGGTCGGGCTTGATCCTGAGCTTGCACGGAGATACCCGCGCTCTCTCAGCGGCGGTCAGTGCCAGCGCTTTGCAATAGCCCGCGCCATTGCAGCGTCGCCGCGGGTCCTGCTGTGCGACGAGATAACAAGCGCACTGGACGTTTCCTCGCAGGCGCAGCTGCTCGCGCTTTTATCCTCTCTGCGCAGCGAAAAGAGGATGTCAATGATCTTTGTCTCGCACGATCTCGCCCTCGTCAGCACCCTGTGCGACAGAGTTGCCGTCATGCACGGCGGCGTTCTCGTCGAGGAGGGCACAACGGAGCGGATAATTTCCGAACCGCAGAGCGAATATACGAAAAATTTGATAGCATCTGTATTGGAGATACAGGATAATGAATGATATAGAAAAAAGAGTTCTTGATTACTGGACAGTTCGTGCGCACGACTTCGGCCTTGTGCGGCGCAACGAGATACACAGCGGGATAAGCGGGCGCTGGGGCACGGAGCTCGACGCGCTTCTGCCCGGGCGCAGCCTGCGCATCCTCGATGTCGGCACCGGCACGGGTTATTTTGCCGTGCTGCTCGGCGCGAAGGGGCACAGCGTTACGGGCATCGACCTCACCCCTGCCATGATAGACGAGGCGAGGTCTCTCGCAGATGAGCTCTGTGTGAGCGCACAGTTTCAGACCATGGACGCGCAGACTCTGAGCTTTCCCGACGAAAGCTTTGATGCCGTCGTCACGCGAAACCTGACATGGACGCTGCCCGAGCCCGAGCGTGCCTACTCCGAATGGCTGCGTGTGCTCAAGCCCGGCGGAATGCTTTTGAACTTCGATGCAAGCTATGGCGACAACGTGCGCAACAATGCGCAGAACGACACGCATCTGCCCGAGGGTGAGGTCTACGGTCACTGCGGCATGACCCCCGAGCTTGAGGCGGAGAATGCGCGGATAACTCTGTCCATGCCGATGAGCCGGAGGCAGCGCCCCGAGTGGGACGCGGAGCTTCTCAGAGCGCTCGGCTGCCGTGACTGCGGCTATGATAAAACGATCGGCGCACGCATTCTGGGCGAAAACGACCTTGCCGACGCTCCGATGTTCCTCGTGTGGGCGAGAAAATGAAAAAAGACGGGGCATCCCGTCTTTTTTCAGCGTGTCAAAAAATCCTGCGGCTTTTTTTCACGCTTCAAAAAACGCCACATTTTTTGTGAAGCTTGCGCTTCACGAAAAATCTCGCTGCGCTCGTCAAAACGCCTGATAAATCAGGCGTTTTTGATGGCTATAATCCAATTTGAGGCGGGACCTTGTCCCCCTCACACTCCCCCTGCTGCGTATTGGATTCTACCCATTACGCCTTTTTTCCATAGTTCTTTAACAGTCTTTTTTCTTCATTTTACCTTCTCAAGTCTGAGAAGGTATATTTTTTTGTCCAGACCTCCGGCGTAGCCCGTCAAGCTGCCGTCCGCGCCGAGGACACGGTGACAGGGCACGATGATGCTTATAGGATTATGCCCCACCGCTCCGCCGACTGCCTGTGCGCTGTTTACGCCGAGTGCCCTTGCTATCTCGCCGTAGCTGACTGTTTTGCCGTAGGGTATCTTCATGAGCTGCGCCCACACACGGCGGCGAAAATCGGAGCCGTGCAGCTTCAATGGCGGCGTAAAGTGGGGCTCGGAGCCGGAAAAATATATATCGAGCCATCTTAGTGTCTGCTCCAGCACAGGCGTGAGCTTTTCGCTGTGCTCCGGCTCCAGTCCCGCTGGAAAATACCTTGCACCGTAAAACCACAGGCCGGTAAGTCCGGCATCATCAGCTGCAAGCAGAATATCGCCTATCGGCGAGGAATAGGTCTGCATATAGGTCATTTCACTCTTCCCTTCTCACAGCGCAGCTCTGCCTGACGCAAACGCCGCCATCGCGCCGGGCATCACGGCGGCGATCATTACCGTCTTCACCGTCTTATTCATCTTCATCCTCCAATACACCGTCAAATTTCAGGATATCCCCCACGTCGCAGCCGAGATAGTAGCAGATCTTATTTATCGTTCCGAATCTGATGCCCTTGGCCCTGCCGCTGCGCAGGATAGAGAGGTTTGCCTCCGTTATTCCGATGAGCGAGCACAGCTCCTTCGAGGTCATGCCGCGCTGCTTTAAAACATCCTCAAGATGCACCCGTATCGCCATACCGCACCTCAGATGAACAGCTCGTTATCGTCGCGCAGCCTGCGGTTTTCGACCAGAATGCGCGTAAACAGCATGGCAATGCCGCTGTAGTTCAGTACCGCCGTCGCCTGCACTCTGCCGGCACCGCGAACCACGATATCCGACGCGCACAGCATCGCAAGCGCGTACAGCGCGATATCAAAATAGCGTGTGAGCGTATCCCTGTCGCCCTCGCGCAGCAGCCGGACGACACGCACGACGAGGTACAGGATCAGCACCGACCACGCCGTTATGCTGAATATCTGTTTTGTAAAGTCTCCTTCGTTATAGGGGTAAGGCATTTTTACGCTCCACGGATTCATCATGACATACAGCGCTGCAAGCACCGACAGCGCAAAAAGTACCCAGATCGCCCGCTCCGCCGGCGTTTTTTTGCCTCGCACAGCCGGTACGGCGGTCAGCAGCGATAAGCCCACCAGCAGCGCATATGCCGTGCCTGCGCCGATACTTCCGAGCCCGTGCAGCGCAGACAGCCCCGCGCCTATCTGCTCAAAGGGGAAATTCAAAATCGATGTAAAAGAATCCGGCAGCTTCATCGTCAGTGTGCAGAGAACGATTAGGAAAACGCTCTCGATCGCAAGAATGGTGAACAGCTTTTTTCTATTCATCACGATCTCCTCCTTAAATTATTGTTTTTCGATAATTTTACTATAGCTTACAGATTATCGTTTGTCAACAATTTTTAGCGGTATTATTTTTTTTCATACCATTGTGCTTTTTAGTCATTTCCGTTTTTCGCTTTGCTGCGTTAAAATGGAAAAGTCCTATAAATATAAATACGGACTTTTTGACAGGAGAGAGAGCTGCAATGAAAAAAACGAAAAATTTTGCGAGCCGATGGGGTTTTATCCTCGCCTCGGTCGGTTCTGCGGTCGGCATGGCCAACGTCTGGGGATTTCCGAACAAGCTCGGCTCAAACGGCGGAGGCGCGTTTTTGCTGATATACCTGCTGTTTGTGTTCATTTTCAGCTATGTCGGCCTGCCCGCCGAGTTTGCCATGGGCAGACGGGCGCGCACCGGCACGCTGGGCGCATACGAAAACGCTTGGGCGACGCGAGGCAAGGCTGCCGGTAAGGCCGGCGGAATACTCGGCTGGCTGCCGCTGGCAGGCTCGCTGTGCATTGCAATAGGCTATGCCGTCATAGTGACCTACATTCTCAAGGCGCTGTTTGACTCGCTTGCCGGAACGCTTATGACAGCCGATGCAGCCGAATGGTTTGCCGAGTTTTCCTCAACGCCGTATTCGGTCGTACCGTTTCACGTCATTGTCGTTGCCGGTACGCTTCTGACGCTGTATCTCGGCGCTCACAGCATCGAAAAGACCAATAAGGTCATGATGCCGCTGTTTTTCATCATTTTCATCGTGCTGGCGCTGCGCGTTGCGTTCCTGCCGGGTGCTGCGGAGGGATACAAATTCATGTTCACGCCGCGCTGGGAGGCGCTGTGCGATCCGATGATCTGGATCTGGGCGATGGGACAGGCGTTTTTCTCCCTGTCTGTCACTGGCAGCGGCATGATAGTTTACGGCGCGTATCTTTCAGACGGCGAGGATGTCGTCGATGTCGCGCAGCACACTGCGCTGTTTGACACGATAGCCGCCGTCGTCGCCGCGCTTGTGATCATCCCCGCCTGCTTTGCCTACGGGCAGGATGTCGGCGCGGGGCCGAGCCTTCTGTTTGTCACGCTGCCTACCATTTTGCAGGATCTGCCACTCGGCAGACTGTTTGCGGTAATACTCTATGTTGCGATGATCTTCGCCGGAGTGAGCTCGCTGCAAAATATGTTCGAGGCCGTTGCGGAGTCGCTGATGCACAAGTTCCCCAAGCTCAGCCGCACGGCGGTGCTTGCCATTCTCTGCGTTTTGTGTCTGGGCTTCGGCATAGGCATGGAGCCTATCTCCAAGTGGGGGCCGTGGATGGATCTTGTTTCTATCTACATCATACCCATCGGCGCGACGCTCGGTGCTGCATCATGGTTCTATGTGATGAAGAAAAGCGAGCTCATGAGCGCCGTGAACACGGGCGCTCTCAAGCGCCGCGGCGAGCTGTGGTACTGCATGGGCCGCTATGTCTATGTTCCCCTCGCGCTTATTCTCTGCTGCGTTGCGCTGTTTAAGCACGTTGCATTCTAAGCTTCCGTATGCAGGCTGCCAGCGTAATCTTTTGTCCGTCTGATCAAACTTGTTAAAACAGCGTTATAAAAATACAGAACAGACTTTACAATCCAACATTTTCTGTTATAATTGTTCTTGTTAAAAGAACTTCAATGTCCGAGGTGTCTTATTACCTCGGCATTTTTATACACAGATAATCAGGAGGTCATTATGCTCGTTCCGCTGGTTCTTGATATCAAGGGTAATTCGCTCGACGACGGCCCGGGAATACGCACAGCCGTGTTTTTCAAGGGCTGCCCGCTGAGCTGCGTGTGGTGTCACAATCCCGAAAGCAAGCGAAGGGAGGCAGAGCTGTCCTTCGATGCCTCTGCCTGCATAAACTGCGGAGCCTGCCGCAGGGTCTGTCAGGCGGGCGCTCTGGCGCTCAGCAATCCGTACTATGTTGACAGGGAGCGCTGCACGCTCTGCTTTGACTGCACCTCGGTCTGCCCCGCAAAGGCGATAACAAGGGTCGGAAAGCAGATGACGCACGACGAGCTGTTTGACAAGCTCATGTCTGACAAGCCCTTTTACGACGTGTCCGGCGGCGGCGTGACCCTCTCGGGAGGCGAGGCGACGCTGTGCACAGAGTGGGTCGGCGAGCTTGCCCGAAGGCTTCACGAGGCCGGAGTCAGTGTGCTGCTCGAGACCTGCGGGCAGTTTGACTATGAGCGTGCGGAAAAGTGCCTTCTGCCCTATGTCAGCGACATTTTCTGTGATGTGAAAATACTCGACCGTGAAAAGCACAGGCGCTACTGCGGCGTGTACAATGACCGCATCCTTGAAAACATCCGCCGGATGTGGCGTGACAGGGAGAGATATTCCTACAGCTTTCTGCCGCGCACGCCGCTCATCCCGGGCATCACGGACACGGAGGAAAACCTCGGCGATATAGCGTCGTTTCTCTCGGAGCTCGGCATTGAAAGGGCGCAGCTTCTCCCTTACAATCCGACATGGTATCCGAAGAACGACAAGCTTGGGCTCAAGCTCTGCGACGAGCTCAAAAACGCCGGCAGCTTCCAGTCGCGTGAGCAGCTCGATAAAGCGAAGAAAATTTTTACAGATAAAAATATAAAATGCTAAGGAGAGTGAACAAATGAACGAAAAATTGACCGGAGCGGTCGCAAATTCCCTTGCACATGTCGTGCTGCAATTCATGGCCAAGCTGTTTACCTATGACAAGGAAAAGCAGGCGTATCTCAAGACCACGGACGGCTGGATGAACTTCGCCATCGGCCTCACGACCGAGGACGGCAGCGTAAAGCAGAGCATACGCTTTATGGACGGCAGGGGCAGCGTCCGCGGGAACATCGACGGCGTGAACACCCTGCTCGTGCTTCAGGATACGAGCGTGCTTGCCCAGCTTGCGACGCTGCCGCCGAATGAGGTGCTCAACCTCATGCTCAAGAACAAAATGTCCAGCAGCGGCAACATGGCGTATCTGGAGTTTTTTAACCTGCTTCTTTCCGTCATGATGAAGGATAAGCAGATACAGCAGATGCAGCTTCAGAAAAAGGAGCGCGAGGAGTTCGGCAAAACAATGTCCGACGCGAAGGCTCCGGCAGGCTCCAGACCGCGCAAGGAGTTCATGCCCTGCGGCAGCGTCGATCCCGGCGTGCATTGCCTCAAGGACGACCCGTATCTGACTGCCTACGCGCTTGAGGATTTTCCGCGTCTTAAAAATTATCTGGACATTCACCACACCGCCGCTCCCGCCGTGTGCACCGAGCGTGCGGGTCTGCTCACCGATTTCTTCCGTGAAAACGGCTTCGAGATGCACAAGGACGGCACGCCTTGGGTGCCCGAGCTGCGTCAGGGCAAGGCCTTCCGCTATCTGATGGAGAACCGCCGCCCCATTATCCGCAAGGGCAACCTTATCGCCGGAACAACGACGACAAAGGAGATCGGTGTGCCGGTTTACCCCGACGCTATCGGCCTTATCTTCTGGGGCGAGCTGCTGACGGTGCAGGATCGTATGCTCAACGCCTACGCTCCGCTCTCCGAGGAGGAGATACACAAGCTCAATAACGACATCTTCCCCTTCTGGATACACCGCAATATGCGCGAATACGTCCGCGACAAGTACCATGAGCCTACCTGCCAGAAGCTCGACGAGCGCTGGGCGGCTGCCTTCATGTGGAAAAACGTTGCTCTGTCGCACACGATACTCGATTATCCCAAGCTCCTGAGGCTCGGTCTGCGCGGCATTATCGCCGAGATCGAGGCAGAGCTTGAGCGCGATGCCGATGCGCCGCAGTCGAAAAAGGACGAGCTGCACGCCATGATCGACTGCTACGAGGGCGTTATCAGCTACGCAAGGCACCTCGCTCAGCAGGCAAGATACGAGGCGAGCCTCGAGCTCAAGAGTGAGCGCAGAGCAGAGCTTGAGACAATAGCAGCCGCAGTGGAACACTCTCCCGAGTATCCCGCACGCACGCTTGACGAGGCGGTAAACGCCATCTGGATCCACTGGGTAGCCGTACATATGGAGAGCACGAACGCGGGCTTCTCCTTTGGCCGCATGGATCAGTGGCTCCAGCCGTTTTTTGAGGCTGACATGGCCAAGTGCCGAAGCAAGGCAAAGCGCGAGGCATATATCCGCCACGCGATAGAGCTCATCGGCTGCTTCTATATAAACTGTCAGGATCACGTTCCAC
This sequence comes from Collinsella aerofaciens, assembly GCA_963633225.1. Taxonomy (GTDB): domain Bacteria; phylum Bacillota; class Clostridia; order Oscillospirales; family Oscillospiraceae; genus F23-B02. The sequence continues at coordinate 1,503 of CAVGXR010000057.1, read as the reverse complement.
TCACGCCCGATATCGGCAACTACCTCTTCGGCGGCAGCTCCTCCGATCAGGCGATAACGCTCGGCGGCATCACGCCCGAGGGCGAGGACGCGGTCAACGACATGACCTATGTTTTCCTCAAGGTCACCGAAATGCTCAGTATGCGCGACCCCAACGTCAACGCACGCTATAACAGCGAGAAAAACTCCCTGACCTATCTGCGCCGCCTGTGCGAGGTCAACGTCAACACGACCTCAACACCGTCTATCCACAACGACATTGCGGTCATGGCCTCACTTGCCGATCATCATTACGAGCTTGCCGATCTGCGCGACTGGTCAGCCACCGGCTGCGTTGAGCCGACCATCTCCGGCAAGCATCTGGGTCACACAAACTGCATGATGTTCAGCATGGTCGCGCCCTTTGAAATGGCCATGTTCAACGGCTATCACCCCCTGATGCGCTGGCATCTCGGCCCCAAAACCGGCGAGGCGGACAGCTTTGCGGAGTTTGACGATTTCTTCAACGCCTACATAACGCAGCTTTCCTTCATGGCGGGACTCACCTGCGAATACAACAACTATCTGGGCGAGGCGCACTCCGTGCTGCGTCCGACGCCGCTGATGAGCGCCATGATAGACGGCTGCATCAAGAAGGGACTCGACTGCACCAAGGGCGGAGCGAAGTACAATTCCTCAGGCACTGCCTGCATCGGTCTTGCCGATGTCGTTGACTCCCTGATGGCCATAAAAACGCTGGTGTATGACCGAAAGCTGTATACGCTTGCCGAGCTTTTTGAAGCGGTCAAGCAGAACTTTGAAGGTCACGAGGCCATGCGCAGCAGAATACTCACGGAGGTGCCGCGCTTCGGCGGCGGCAGCGAGGAGGCCGTTGCAATGGCAAACCGCCTCACCAAGGCCACCCGCGATATATTCTGGTCGCATACTAATTTCCGCGGCGGACACTACACCACCGGCTGGTGGAGCATGTCAAACCACGTCGCCTTCGGCACGCTTGCCGGTGCGCTCCCCTCAGGCCGCCTCGCAGGGCTTCCCTTCACACCAGGCCTGACCCCCGAGGCCAATGCCTCGCCGAGCCTGCTGGACAATATAAAGGACGTAAGCCGCCTTGACCCGCTGAACATGAACAACAACATCGCCTTCAACGTCAAGGTCAACCCCTCCCCGAACGACAGTCACGAGCAGACAGTCGAGCATCTGAGCTCTTACGCCCGCGCCTATGTTACTCTCGGCGGAATGCAGATGCAGTTCAACGTCGTTTCCAGCGACACCATGCGTGCGGCAATGGCCGACCCCGACTCCTACCGCGACCTCATGGTGCGTATCTCCGGCTATAACGCCTACTTCACCACGCTCAACAAGGATCTTCAGCTTGAGCTGATCCGCCGCGCCGACTACAGCATGTAAGGCGCAGCACGCAGAAAGCCCGTACCGAAAATGGTACGGGCTTTTCAGCCTGTCAAAAAACCATTTTCAAGCATCCCCGTTTCTGGTATAATAGAAG
>CAVGXR010000056.1:0-13491 GCA_963633225.1 Collinsella aerofaciens | reverse complement strand
CGAGCCTGTCAAAGCGCTCCGTGTCAAACTGCGGATAAATGCTGCGGTAGAAGTTAGCCATCTCGGCGATGGTCGAATTTGAAAAGTAGAATATATCGTCGGGGATATACGCTATGCGTTTTTTGATCGCCGGATTTTCGAACACCGGCTGCCCGTCAACGAGCACCTCGCCGGAGTCCTGCCTGTATATGCCGGTCAGGTGTCGGATTATCGTGCTTTTTCCCGCGCCGTTTGGCCCCACAAGGCCGTACACCGAGCCTTTTGGAACGCTCATGCTCAATCCGTCCAGTGCGCGGAAGCCGTCAAATTCCTTGACGACATTTCTGATCTCAATCATGGTCAAGCTCTCCTTTCAGGCGCTGCGAAAGCATCTGCTTTGTAACGCCGACATAGCCAAGCTCCGTGACGAGCTCGTCAAATTTCCCTATAAGCTCCGTGCGGCGCAGAGCCTCGGCTTCGTCGTTTGAGCAGACGAAGCTGCCCTTTCCGGGCACGGAACAGATGTAGCCCTCGGCCTCCAGCTCACGGTAAGCGCGCTGGATCGTGCTGGGGTTGATGGCAAGTCCGGTGGCCATTTCGCGCACGGAGCTTATCTTGCTGCCGGCAGGCAGCGCTCCCGATACGATCATGCGGCGCATCCCGTCCTTGATCTGTTCATATATAGGACGCGGATCCCGGAAGTTTATGCTGATCACTGTTCGATCCCTCCATAATAACTGTGTGACTTGTTCTCATACACTTAGGATACACATCATGTTAAGACTTGTCAAGAACTTTTTAAAAATATAACTAAAAATTTATATATATGCAGTCTCGAAATTGTGAACGGTTTTTTCTTGCTTATGAAGCGGAAAAATGCTAAAATACAATGATATAATTTATAATGGGTCAGGTATGTTTATGTGGATATCGGATAAATGGCAGGACTTTGAGCTCATCGACTGCTCAAAGGGTGAAAAGCTTGAGCGCTGGGGCAGGTTTTACCTCGTTCGTCCCGACCCGCAGGCCATATGGGACACGCCGCGCACGGATGCAAGATGGAGTATGCGCGATGCGCGCTATCGCAGAAGTCAGACCGGCGGCGGAGCATGGGACAAGGGCGGACTTCCGGCAAGCTGGAGAATAAATTACGGGGAGCTTACGTTCAACGTAAAGCCCATGAACTTCAAGCACACCGGCCTTTTCCCCGAGCAGGCCTGCAACTGGGACTATGCCATGCAGAAGATCCGCTCTGCCGGCAGGCCGGTAAGCGTCCTGAACCTTTTTGCGTATACGGGCGCGGCAAGCATTGCCTGTGCAAAGGCGGGCGCGAGCGTGTGCCATGTGGACGCTGCCAAGGGTATGGTCGCGTGGGGAAGGGAAAACGCCGCTGCGTCAGGGCTGTCGGATGCGCCAATACGCTGGATAGTTGATGACTGCGCGAAGTTTGTCGAGCGCGAGATACGCAGAGGCAGAAGGTACGATGCCGTTATCATGGATCCTCCGTCCTACGGACGCGGACCCGGCGGCGAGGTGTGGAAGCTTGAGCAGAATCTGTGGCCCTTCGTTTCGCTGTGCGCGGGCGTACTGTCCGACGATCCGCTGTTTGTAATAATAAATTCCTACACAACGGGTCTGTCGCCCTCGGTGCTGTCCTATGTCACCGAAAGCATATTCACCAAAAAATTCGGCGGACGCTCGGAAAGCCGCGAGCTTGGCCTGCCCGTCACCGATTCCGGCCTCGTGCTGCCCTGCGGCGCGACCTGCCGGTGGGAAAGGGACTGAGAATGAGCAGTATAATCAGCATAAAAAACCTGCATTACACATATCCGGGCGATGAGCTTGAGAGCCTGTGCGGAGTATCGCTTGACATAGAAAAGGGCAGCTTTGTCGCGGTGCTGGGGCATAACGGCTCAGGAAAGAGCACGCTTGCAAAGCACTTAAACGCTATCCTCACGCCCTCCGAGGGCGAGGTGCTCGTTAACGGCATGAGTACCGCCGATGAGGACAGGCTTCTTGATATCCGCAGCACGGTCGGCATGGTGTTCCAAAACCCCGATAACCAGATAGTTGCAAACGTAGTCGAGGACGATGTTGCATTTGCACCCGAAAACCTCGGCGTTGCGCCGGAGGAGATACGCCGGCGCGTTGATAACGCCCTGCGTCAGGTGGATATGTACGAGTTCCGCCTCCATGCGCCGCACCTTCTGTCCGGCGGACAGAAGCAGCGCGTTGCGATAGCAGGCGTTATCGCAATGCAGCCTGAGGTCATCGTGCTCGACGAGCCGACGGCCATGCTCGACCCAAAGGGCAGGGCGGAGGTAATAGATACCGTAACCAAGCTATGCCGCGAAAAGGGCATAACGGTAGTCCTGATAACGCATCATATGTCCGAGTGCATAGGAGCCGACCGCGTAGTCGTCATGTCAAACGGCCATGTTATCGCCGACGACAGCCCCGAAAGGGTGTTTTCGCAGGTCGAGCTCATGAAAAACGAGGGGCTCACCGTGCCCGCAACGACCGAGCTCATGTATGAGCTCAATAAAAACGGCTTTGACCTGCCGCTGACGGCGCTCGGAATTTCCGAATGCGCAAAGGAAATCGCAAAGGAATTAAAATAGTATGTCAGATATAAAAGTAAGCAGTCTGAGCCATGTTTACAGCGCGGACACGCCCTTTGAAAAGATAGCGATAAACGACGTTAACGTCGAGATACCGCACGGCCAGCTGGTCGGACTCATCGGCCACACGGGCTCGGGCAAGAGCACCTTCATCCAGCATCTGAACGGCCTGCTTGTTCCGACGAGCGGCACGGTGCATGTTGACGGCGTTGATATAAACGGCGATAAATCCGCCTCCCGTGATGTGAGATTCAAGGTCGGCCTCGTGTTCCAATATCCCGAGTACCAGCTTTTTGAGGAAACGGTGTACGCGGACATTGCCTTCGGCCCGAAGAATATGAAGCTCTCCGAAAGCGAGATAGACGAGCGTGTGCGCGAGGCCGCAGCCCTCGTCGGCGTGGACGAAGGCCTTTTCGAGCGCTCGCCGCTGGAGCTCTCCGGCGGACAGAAGCGCAGGGTCGCCATAGCGGGAGTTATCGCAATGCGCCCGGGGGTCCTCATCCTCGATGAGCCGACTGCGGGACTCGATCCGGCGGGCTGCCGGAGAATACTCAAGACCATCTGCGACTACCGTGAAAAAACGGGCTCTACCGTCGTTATAGTCAGCCACAGCATGGATGATGTTGCGAAGATAGCCGACAGGCTGATAGTCTTTAATCACGGAGAGATACGCTTTGACGGAACGCCCGAAGCGGTGTTTTCAAACCCCAAAGAGCTTTCCGATATCGGCCTGTCCGTTCCCGCACCGACGCAGATAGCCGCTGCACTGCGTGAGCAGGGGCTTATGATAAAAGGCTCTATCTACACAAACGAGCAGCTTCTGGCGGAGCTCCTGAAGCTAAAAAAGGAGGCCGGACGCAATGCTTAAAGACATAACTCTCGGCCAGTACTTTCCGGGGGATACCGTTGCACACAGGCTCGACCCCAGAACAAAGCTGCTGCTGGTAGCCGTGTATATAGTTGGGCTCTTTAACTGCGTGGGTTTTGCCGGCTATGCCTTTGTGATCCTCGTAACGGCGCTGAGCATGGCTGTGTCGAAGATAAAGCCCAAGGCGGCGCTCAAGGGTCTCAAGCCTGTTATCATAATCATCATTCTGACGGCGCTGCTCAATATCTTCTACACCGGCGGCACGCCCGTAATAGAGGGCTGGATAATAACCTGGGAGGGCATTGAGCGTGCGGTCATGATGTCTCTGCGCATCATCCTTCTCATTGTCGGAACATTTATGCTGACGTACACGACCAGCCCCATTGCGCTCACCGACGGGCTTGAGATAATGATGGGTCCGCTCAAGAAGATAAAGATACCCGTGCACGAGATGAGCATGATGATGAGCATGGCACTAAGATTCATCCCGACGCTCATCGAGGAGACAGACAAGATCATGTCCGCGCAGAAGGCACGCGGCGCGGATTTCGACAGCGGCAACCTGTTTCAGCGCGCAAAGGCGCTGCTGCCGATACTCGTTCCTCTGTTCGTATCGGCCTTCCGCCGCGCTGACGAGCTGGCAGTTGCCATGGAAAGCCGCTGCTATCACGGCGGCAAGGGCAGGACGAGAATGAAGCAGCTCAGAATGCAGGGCATCGACGCTGCTGCGCTGCTGCTCGGAGCTGTGTTCCTCACGGCGGTCTTTGTCATGAAGCACTTCGGACTTTGAGGGCGGAGCGATGAGAAACATTGCCTTGCGCCTTCGCTATGACGGCAGCCGCTATCACGGCTGGCAGGTGCAGAAAAACGACGTTTCAGTGTGCAGCACGGTGCAGGATGCGCTCTCAAGGATATGTGAGCATCCCGTAAAGCTCACAGGCTGCGGGCGCACGGATGCCGGTGTTCACGCTCTGCGCTACTGTGCAAACCTGCGCACCGACTGCCGCATACCGATAGACCGCTTCCCGCTGGCTGCAAATTCGCGCCTGCCGGACGATATCGCGGTCGTGGATGCCGTTGAGGTGGACGAGCGCTTCAACGCCATATCCTCATGCGTGAAAAAAGAGTATATTTATAAGATACACAATTCAAACATCCGTGATCCCTTCCTTGAAAAGCGCGCCTGCTTTTACCCGCAGAAGCTGGACATGGAAAGGATGCAGGCGGCGGCCAAAGCCTTTGAAGGCACACATGATTTTGCCGCTGTGCGCTCGCTCGGAACAGTGACCAAGACCACCGTTCGCACGGTCTACAGCTGCACAGCCGAGAAAACGGATGATCTCATCACGGTTTCCGTCTGTGCCAACGGCTTTTTGTACAACATGTGCCGCGCCATAGTCGGAACGCTGGTGTATGCCTCCTACGGGAAGATAGAACCCGAGGATATCCCCAAGCTCCTCGAACTCGGCGACCGGCGGCTCACAGGGCCGACGATGCCGCCGCAGGGCTTGTATTTAAACAGAGTGTGGTATGAAGGTCCGGCCGGTATCATGATGCTGAAGGACTGAATATCTGATGAAAAGAATACTGATCTTAGCCGCTGCCGTTTGCCTTGCGCTGTGCGCCTGCACTCCAAAGGCACAGCTTTCCGATTCGTTTATCTGCGGTGAGGCAGACGCTGCCGCCCTGTGCGATGCCGGACTGTTCACGGTCAGGCGCTGCGCTGTCAAATGCTTTGACGGCTCTGGAGAGCTCATTTTTGAGCATACGCTTGAGCCCGGCACCGTGCACATAACAAAGAACGGCTCCCTTGCCGCAGCCTATGCCGAGGGCGGACAAAGCCTTGTGTTCTCCGACGGAGAGCTGATAAGCGCTTCGGGAGCTGTCATAAGCGCAGCGCTTTCCGAAACGGGGTATCTTGCCCTGTGCACAGATGAGCCCGGCTATATGGGCAGCGTAACGGTGTACTCGCCGGATAAAAAGCCGGTGTACAAATGGTACAGCGCACATCAGACTCCTATAAGCGCCGCCGTCTCGCCGGACGGAGGAAGGCTTGCAGTGCTGACCGATGAGGCTGTGCGCCTTTTCTCGCTCGACAGCAAGGAAGAGCGCGGCTCGTTTGACTGTCAGGGACTGCGAGATATCGTCTGGCTTGGCGAGCGGGTCTGCTGCATCGGCGGCAGCTGCGCGTATGTCTGCGACGATAAGGCTAAGATCAAAGGAAAACGCGAGTTTTCCGGCAAAATTACAGGTAAATTCGGGCTGCTTGACAGGAGGCTCATAATAGAGGTGAGCGCAGATGACGGAGATGAAAAAACCGACGTGTATTTCCTTGACGACAGCCTTGGTATCAAAAACAGGATATCTGCCGGCAGCGGGCTCTGGTATCTCGACTGCCGGAACGATAAGACAGCGCTGCTCACGCAGAACGAGGTGAGCGTGTACAGCGCTGAAGGAAAGCTCCTGCGCACGGAAGATGCATCGGGAGCAAGTATGGTGCTGCTTTCCGATGACGGCGATATCATTGCCGTCGGCGGCGGGAGTGTGGAAATGAAGAACTCATGAGATTTGTAATTGAACTGAGTCTGCTGCTAATAATATTCTATTGTACATGGCGCGGATACAGGCGCGGAGCTATAAACGCGGCGATAAGCCTTGCCGCCGTTATCATCAGCGTTTCCGCAGCACTGCTGATCGCTTCAAGCGCAGCGCCGTCAATGGCGTATCCGCTGCGCCCTCTGCTTGCGGGATATATAGACTCGCAGCTCGAGGAGGAGGCTGCGCGGCACGCCGGAATTGACGAAACGCGCATCGAGGAGAGCATAAGCCAATCGCCGGAGCTCTTGGCTCCGTATACGGAAAGCTGCCTTGAGAGCCTCGGCTTTGACGGACAGCGTGCCATTAACTACTGCGGCAACGCGCAGAGGGTATACGCCGAATATGAGATAGACGCGACGACGGCAGCGGCTCACGCGGGAAGCGAGGCGCTTGCCTACGCGATATGCTCGCTTATATTTTTCCCGATTATAATGCTCTTTATATCGCTTATAAAGCAAATATTCGCACTGCGCTTCCGCATACGCGATAACGACGAGCTTGACCTCTACGGAGGTGCCGCATTTGGCTTCCTGCGCGGCTTTGCATACTGCATATGCCTGTGCTGGCTTTTGAGCTTCTGCGGCAATATTATCGGCAAAACGACATTGGACGACGGCCTGTTCAGCAGATTTTTCCTCGCGCTGGGCAATGTGGCCGACAAAATATTTTAGTGATTGGGGGATAAACAATGCAAGCAAAAATGTGTTCACGCTGCGGCAAGAACGTCGCTGTCGTGTTTATAACGAAGCTTGAGAACGGAGTTCAGAAAAACGAGGGCCTGTGCCTTAAATGCGCAAAAGAGCTTCATATAAAGCCTGTTGACGATATGATCGAAAAAATGGGTATATCCGACGAGGATCTCGATAACCTCAGCGGTGAAATGATGAACGCCTTGAACGGTGTCGAGAGCCTTATGGATATGAGCCCCGATCCCGACAGCGATTCGGACTCGGAGGGGGATGACGACGGAAAGACCGCGACCTTCCCGTTTCTTAACAGGCTTTTCGGCAACGGCGGCAATGTTCCCGCCGAGAACGGCGGCAGCAACGGCAGCTCAGCAGCTCAGCAGCCGCAGAAGGAGGGTGCAAAGCCTCCCAAACGCAAGTATCTGGACAATTACTGCATAAATCTCACGGAACGCGCCAGAGCGGGGAAGCTTGATAATATGATAGGCCGCGAGGAGGAGCTTGAGCGTGTTATCCAGATCCTCAACCGCCGCCAGAAGAACAATCCCTGTCTCATCGGCGAGCCGGGCGTCGGCAAAACCGCCGTTGCGGAGGGGCTTGCCCAGCGCATCGCACGGGGTGATGTGCCGTATAAGCTGCGTGACAAGGAGGTGCATCTTCTTGACCTTACGGCTCTCGTCGCCGGAACTCAGTTCAGGGGACAGTTTGAAAGCCGCATGAAGGGTCTTATCGAGGAGGTGCGCAAGCAGGGAAATATAATTCTCGTTATCGACGAGGTGCACAATATCGTCGGCGCGGGTGACGCGGAGGGCAGCATGAACGCGGCCAATATCCTAAAGCCGGCACTTTCACGCGGAGAGATACAGGTCATCGGCGCGACTACCTTCACCGAGTACCGCAAGCACATCGAAAAGGACTCCGCGCTCGAGCGCAGATTCCAGCCCGTTACGATAAACGAGCCCTCGGTAGCCGACAGCATCGAGATACTCAAGGGCATCAGAAAATACTATGAGGACTACCACGGAGTCAGGATCAGCGACGAGATGTGCGCCGAGGCCGTCAAAATGTCCGAACGCTATATAAGCGACCGCTTCCTGCCGGATAAGGCGATAGACCTCATCGACGAGGCCTGCTCCGACGTAAACCTCAAGGATAAAAACATCGTCCGCCGCGCCGAGCTCCAGAAGGATCTTGATGATCTGCGCTACGAGCGCGAGGCTCTTATGAATTCCGACGCGCCCGAGGGCGAGGAGCTTACGGATGAGGCGCTTGACAAGCGCTACGAGCGCATAGCAGAGCTTCGCAGCAAGGAGATGCAGCGCGAGCAGGAGCTTGCCTCGCTCGAGCTCGAGGGTCTTCCAGAGCTTACGACCGATAACCTTGCCCGCATAATCGAGCTGTGGACGAAGATACCGGCCTCGTCGATACGCGAGGATGAGTTCGAACGCCTTGCCGAGCTCGATAAGCGCCTGAAGGAGCACATTGTCGGTCAGGATGAGGCGGTAGATGCAGTGTGCGCTGCGGTAAAGCGCTCGCGCATAGGCCTCAAGGCAAAGCGCAAGCCGACGAGCTTCATCTTTGTCGGCGGCACAGGTGTCGGCAAAACTGAGCTTGTAAAGCGGCTGGCAGCCGATCTCTTTGACTCGCCGGAGTCGCTCATACGCCTTGATATGTCCGAGTTCATGGAAAAGTTCAGCGTCTCGCGCATCATAGGCTCGCCCCCGGGCTACGTCGGCTATGACGAGGCAGGCCAGCTTACAGAGAAGATACGCCGCAAGCCCTATTCGGTCGTACTGTTTGACGAGATAGAAAAGGCGCATCCCGACGTTCTGAATATCCTTTTGCAGATACTTGACGACGGCAGGATAACCGATGCGCAGGGCAGAACGGTCAATTTTGAAAACACCGTTATTGTCATGACGACAAACGCAGGCTCCAACACCAAGGGCGGCGCTGTGGGCTTCGGCGGTACGCTCAGCGATATGGGCAAGGAGCGTGCGCTCAAGGCGCTCAACGACTTCCTGCGCCCCGAATTTATAAACCGCGTTGACGAGATAGTCTATTTTAACAGCCTCTCCGAGGAAAACTTCCGCAGCATAGCCGAGCTCATGCTCGGTGAAACACGCGATGCCATCGCCGAGCGCGGCATAAGCATGACATGGAGCGCGGAGCTTGTAGATTACCTCGTTAAGAAAAGCTACTCGGTGGTATACGGTGCCCGCAACCTGCGCCGCACGATACAGAAGGACGTTGAGGATGCCATTGCGCAGAAGATCATCGACTGCCGCGGCGAGAACGCCCGAAGGATATATCTCAGCGCCGGTGACGGCGGCGTTACGGTGGAGGTAAGCGAATGATAAGATTTGAAAGCGATTATCTCGAGGGAGCGCTGCCTGAGATCATGAGCAGGCTCATCGAGACAAATTATGAGCAGACGGCAGGCTACGGCGCAGACCCATACTGCCGCGCTGCACGCGAGAAGATAAGGCTCGAGTGCAATGCCTTTGACGCTGATGTTCACTTCCTCGTCGGCGGAACTCAGGCAAACCTCACGGTCATTTCGGCTGCGCTGCGCCCGCATCAGGGCGTAATGGCAGCCGGAACAGCACACATAGAGGTGCACGAAACGGGCGCGATCGAGGCCTGCGGACACAAGGTCATAACGCTCCCGACTGCCGCCGGCAAGATAAACGCCGCCGATGTCCGAGACTGCGTACTGCGTCACAGGGCGGATGAATCGTTTGAGCACATGGTTCAGCCTGCAATGGTGTATATCTCGCAGCCGACCGAGACCGGCACGGTGTATACGCTGCCGGAGCTTGAAGAGATGAGCAGGGTCTGCCGCGAGCTTGGCATACTGCTGTTTGTTGACGGGGCGCGCATGTCCTGCGCACTGGCCTGCGAGGGTACGCCTGCGCTGCCGGATCTTGCGCGGCTGTGCGATGTGTTCTATATCGGCGGAACAAAGCACGGTGCACTCTTCGGTGAGGCGGTCGTTATAAAAAACGAGGCTATAAAAAAGGATTTTCGCTATATCATAAAGCAGCGCGGCGGCATGTTCGCCAAGGGACGGCTGCTCGGCCTGCAATTTGACACGCTGTTCACCGACGGACTGTATTACAGAATAGGCCGCCGCGAGGTGGCGCAGGCTGCACGGCTCGGCGCGGCGTTTGCGGCAAAGGGCATAGAGTTCGCCTATCCCTCGCCGACAAATCAGGTATTCCCGATACTCAGCAAGCCGCAGCTCGACGCTCTGAGCGAGAAATACAGCTTTTCCGTACAATCGCAGCTGCCCGACGGCGGCGCGGTCACGCGCTTCTGCACGAGCTGGGCAAGCAAGGAGAGCGACATTGACGCGCTGATTTCCGATATAAATAACTTTTGAGGTGCGATATGGCTAAGATAGAAATAATACAGGGCGATATAACAAAGCAGGCGGTCGATGCCATCGTCAACGCCGCAAACTGCTCGCTGCTCGGCGGCGGCGGAGTTGACGGAGCAATACACCGTGCGGCAGGTCCCGAGCTTCTGGCCGAGTGCCGCACACTGGGCGGCTGCAAAACGGGCGAAGCAAAGATCACCCGCGGCTACAGGCTTCCGGCAAAGTATGTTATCCACACGCCCGGACCCGTCTGGAACGGAGGCAATAACGGCGAGGCGGACAAGCTCCGCTCCTGCTACCGCAATTGCCTCGTGCTTGCGTCAGAAAACGGCTGCAGAACCGTGGACTTTCCGTCCATATCGACCGGCGTTTATCATTTCCCGCTCTCCAAAGCCTCGGAGATCGCAATAAAAACGATCTCTGAATACCTGTTCGAGCATTCGGAGATCGAGCGCGTGCGCATGGTCTGCTTTGATGAGCGCACGAAGGAGTATTACGAAAAGGCGCTGGAGAAGCTTAAATGAAAAGACTGTTCCGACTGCAATATAACGCCCCCGTGACGCTGACCTTTGCGCTCGTGTCGCTTATTGCGCTGCTGCTCGGCAGGCTCACCGACGGATGGACGGATACCTATCTTTTCAGCGTATGGCACTCGTCGCTGTCCGATATCCTGACCTACCCGCGCTTTTTTCTCCACGTTCTGGGACATGTTGACTATGACCACTACATAGGCAACATGATGATGATCCTCGTCGTCGGCCCGGGGCTTGAGGAAAAGTACGGCAGCCGGAGCCTTCTGAGCGCAATAGTCATAACGGCTCTTGTATCCGGCCTTGTGTACTGGTTCCTGTTTCCGGGCTCAATGCTCATGGGCGCGTCGGGCATCGTGTTCATGATGATCGTTATGGCATCCCTCGCCGGAATGCGCAACGGCTGCATTCCCATTACGCTCATACTCGTGCTGGTGCTCTACCTCGGCAATGAGGTCGTAAACGGCCTTGTGCTCAAGGATAATGTGTCGCAGCTCACGCATATCATCGGCGGCGTGTGCGGCGCCGTGCTGGGGCTGAGAAGACGATGAAGGAAAGAGTCATAATATCCGCCTGCTTATTGGGCTTTGACTGCAAGTATGACGGCGGCAATAACCGCCTGCCGGAGGAAAAGCTCGGAATGCTCAGAGAAAAATATGAGCTGATCCCCGTGTGCCCGGAGTGCTGCGGCGGACTTACGACCCCGCGCACGCCGTCCGAGCGTCTGGGAGACAGGGTAGTATCGAAAACCGGTGCGGACGTTACGGAGCAGTTTTGCAAGGGCGCTCAGGCCGCGCTCTGCCTTGCACGGTTTTTCGGCGTAAGATGCGCCATACTCAAGGCAAACAGCCCCTCCTGCGGCAGCGGCACGGTCTACGACGGAACATTCACGGGAACGCTCGTCAGCGGCGACGGAGTTACCGCAGAGCTTTTAAAGGCGCACGGCATAAAGCTTATAAACGAAAATGCACTCTGAAACGAGTGCATTTTTTACATCTAAGGCTCATATGCTTGTACAAAAAAGGGGGGCTTCACATGGCATATGAGGAAAAACAGCAGACCGCAAGGGCACACGGCATAAGCCTTGAGGACAGAAAGAGGCTCGATGTGACCGGCGTTGAGGATGTCGAGAGCTTTGACGAGAACCTTATCGTCATGAATACGGGCAGCGGAGATCTCATCGTGCGCGGCAGCGGACTGCACATCGAAAAGATAAGTCTCGATATCGGGCAGCTGAGCGTTGAGGGCAGCATAAGCGAGCTCAGCTACGAGGATAAAGCGCCGGCAGGCGGCTTCTGGCAGAAGCTTTTCGGATAGATGCAGCTTGAGATATCGCTCCAGCTTGCACAGCTTGCAGCCTCCGTGCTGACAGGCTTTGCCCTCGGCGCGGCTTACGATATCCTGCGGGCGCTGCGCAGGGTGCTGCACAGAAACACGGCGCTCGACGCGCTGTTCAGTGCGCTGCTCCTGTTTGCACTGTTTACCCTCGGCATGGACGCGGGGCAGGGGAGGCTGCATTTATTCATGCTCTGCGCAGCACTCGTTGGATTTGCTGCATATATGGCGCTTTTAAGCCCTCTCGTGCTGCCCGTTTTTTTGCATCTTGCGGGCTTTGTAAAGCGAATTTTCGCCCCTGCCGAAAAAATTATAAAAAAACTTTGCGATTACGTCAAAAAATGCTTTTCAAAAGCCTTTGACTGGTTTACAATGAGAAAAAGCAGCAAAAGGAGAAGAGAGAAGCAGAATGAAAAAATCGACGACGATCATCGGTCTGGCATTGACGATGCTTGCCGTATATGCTATGCTGAACCTGATAAGCCTCAAGCGCGATCTCGCGGAAGCGATAGAGCAGTCAAGGGCCTTGCAGGCGGAAATTCAGCAGGCTCAGGAGGACGGCGCATATCTTGAGAGCTGCCTTGAGGATATTGATACCGATGACGGTATAGAAAGTCTTGCAAAATACCGGCTGAGGCTTATCGGCTCGGATGAAAAGATATTTAGAGATATAAGGGGATAAAATATGCAGCCTGAAGTGGGAGCGGTACTGGAAGGCAAGGTGAGCGGCGTAACGAAATTCGGCGCTTTTGTGACCCTGCCCGGAGGCAAGAGCGGTCTTGTGCATATTTCCGAGATCGCAAACACCTTTGTAAACGACGTTGCTCAGTTTGTCAGCGTCGGTCAGACTGTAAAGGTCAAGGTCATCGGTATAAACGGGGATAAGATCAATCTTTCGATAAAGCGTGCCGAGGAATCGGATAACGCTCCGCGAAAGCGCGCCCCGCAGCAGCCGCGTCCTGCCGCCCCCAAACAGCAGCAGCCACGGCAGCCGAGCGGTCAGGTCGCAGCACCCACCGACGATCAGGCCTTCGAGGATAAGCTCAAGCAATTCATGAAGGACTCCGACAGCCGCATCGCGGATAACCGCATGTATGCCGACAGAGGCCGTTCACGCAGAAGAAAATAATGTATTGATGTATTAAAAAAGCTCCCTGTCAGGGAGTTTTTTCCAGACTGTCAAAAAACCTATGCTGCTGAGAAAAAAGTATCCGCGCAGCGGGGGAGTTCGAGGGGGCAAGGCCCGCCTCGAGTTAGATTATAGCCATCAAAAAAGCCTGAGCTATCAGGCGTTTTGACGAGCGAAGCGAGATTTTTCGTGAAGCAAAAGCTTCACAAAAAATGTGGCGTTTTTGAAGCGTGTCAAAAAAGTTGCAGACTTTTTTGACACGCTGAAAAAAGCTCCCTGTCTGAAGTGAACCCCAAAATTTAGACAAAAATTTAATATTAACCTGCTTGCGAATGAGTTCGGTATTGCACCGGACTCATTCCT
>CAVGXR010000055.1:0-6783 GCA_963633225.1 Collinsella aerofaciens | reverse complement strand
CATAACAGCCAGAAGCATAGCTATTATTCTTTTCATGTTTCTTTTCCTCCTGTTTTGTTGTGAATTTTTGCGTTTTGAATAATGTTGTTCTTAAAAATTCATTACAGCAGCATTATACACCCTTATAAACCGCTTTTCAAGCCTGAAAATGAAACTTTCGATTCATGAATTTGCAAATAATTTAGCATGTTAATTTGTTTCTCACTCTTTTTCTGCCTTTTTTGCAATATCTGCCGTCGTTTCTGCAATTTCGGACTATATATAGATGCAGTTTTTGCGGCCCCATTCCTGCATTTTTATTCGCCTGATGTGCATTTTCGGCATTGTGCCCTGTTTTGAGCTATACTTCTTGTGACATTTTTACATGGTTTTCGCAGAAAAAGCTTGCATATTGCTGCCGCTCGTGTTATATTGTTTTCACGTCAAAAACAAATGTTTTTGTCAGAAAGACACATAAAGGCGGTAAGGATATGAAAATTGCACTTTTAGGCTGCGGAGTAGTCGGCGGCGGAGTTCTCGAGATCGCGGATAAGCGCTCGGATATGTCGGTAAAATACGTTCTCGTCAGGCGCGATAAGCCCGAGCTCGGCGACAGAGCGGTCAAAGATATAAACGCTATATTAAATGATGAGGAGATCGACACCGTTGTCGAGGTCATGGGCGGCCTGTCGCCCGCCTTCGAGTATGTTTCGGCGGCGCTGTGTGCGGGAAAAAACGTCGTGACGGCAAACAAGCACCTTGTTGCACATTATTATAAGGAGCTGGTGGAGCTTGCCTCGGAAAAGGGCGCTGCCTTCCGCTGCACCCCCGCAGTCGGCGGCGGCATACCGTGGCTTGTGAATCTCGAGCGGGTAAAGAGGCTGGATGCCGTGCAGTCGTTCTGCGGCATCATGAACGGCACGACCAATTTCATTCTCGACGCTATGCACACAAACGGCTCGGACTTTTCCGAGGTGCTTGCCGAGGCGCAGAGGCTCGGCTATGCCGAGGCAGACCCCTCGGCTGATATAGACGGTCTGGATATCCAGCGCAAGGCGGTCATTTCCGCAAACGTCGCCTTTGACGCATGTCTTTCCGAGGCGGATGTGCCGGTGTTCGGCATCCGCAGCATACTCGCCTGCGACATCGCAGCCGCCGAGAGCCGCGAGAGGATCTGCAAGATGCTCGCCTTCGGCGAAAAGAGCGCCTCGGGCGCGGTCAGCTGCTATGTCGAGCCCTGCTTCGTGCCCTCGGGCGAGCTCGAGGCCGCGGTTTCGACAAACCGCAACGTCATCTCCTTCGTCACCGAGCTCACCGGCAAGGAGAGCTTCTACGGTCAGGGCGCGGGCAGATATCCCACGGCCTACAACGCAGTGGCCGACTGCCTTGATATAATGAACGGCGTAAAGTCGTTTTACACCCCGCTCGTGCGCAAGGTCCCTGTCGATAACGGCGCAGCCGCGCACCGCTACTATGTGCGCTTTTCCGGCAGCGACGAGTTCCTCAGCTCGATAGAGGGCGAAAAGTGCGGCGAGGGCATCATCACCATGCCCGTTCCCGTTGCGAAAATGCACGCATGGGCAGCAAAGGCAAAGGAGGCAGACCCCGGAGTGTTCATAGCGGGGCTCATATAATATAATGTTGAAGGTAGCAAAATTCGGCGGCTCGTCCATGGCCGACGCCGGACAATTCAGAAAAGTAAGATCCATCATCGAGGCAGACCCCGCACGCAGAGTCATCGTCGTCTCCGCAGCGGGCAAGCGCTTCAAGGACGACCACAAGCTGACAGACCTGCTGTATCTCTGCCACGCGCACAAGAAATACGGCGTGAGCTGCGACCCCGTGTTTGAAATGATTGCCGAGCGCTATCGCGGGATATGCGCGGAGCTGCGGCTGAGCGTTGATATCGACGCGCTGCTCAAGGCGCTGCGCGAGGAGATCGAGACCGGCATATCCAAGGATAAGCTCGTCTCACGCGGCGAATACTTCTCGGCGCTTTTAATGGCCGATTACCTCGGCTACGACTTCCTCGACGCGGAGCTGTGGCTGCATTTTTCCTTTGACGGCACCATCGACAAGGAGCGCTCCTACGCAGAGCTCGAGCGTCTTGCCGCCGGACGCAGGGTCGTTATCCCCGGCTTTTACGGCAGTATGCCCGACGGCAGCATAAGGGTGCTCTCCCGCGGCGGCAGCGACGTAACCGGCGCTCTCGCAGCCGCGGCGCTGGACGCGGACGTGTACGAAAACTGGACGGACGTTTCCGGCATACTCATGGCAGACCCCCGCATAGTTGACGATCCCGACGCTATCGAGCGCATAACCTATAACGAGCTGCGCGAGCTCAGCTATATGGGCGCGCAGGTGCTGCACGAGGGCGCGGTGTTCCCCGTCAGAGAGAAGAACATTCCCCTGAACATCCGAAACACCAACGCACCCGGCCACCCGGGAACGCTCATAATGGAGAGCTTTCCCGACGAGCAGGTCAGCGACCGCTTCATAACCGGCATCGCGGGACGCAAGAACTTTTCGATAATCACCGTGTCCAAGGCCGGAATGAGCTCGCAGATGGGCTCGCTGCGGCAGATGCTCGAGGTTTTTGAAAAGCACGGCGTGTGCGTGGAGTACACCCCCTCCGGCATCGACAGCGTGTCCTTCGTCGTCGCGGCTGACAAGGCAAAGGACCGCATCTACTCCATCGTCGGTGAGATACGCGACAGTCTCGAGCCCGACAACATCCAGATAACCGGCGGCATTTCCGTCGTCGCCGCGGTAGGCCGCCAGATGGCCTTCCAGCCCGGCACCTCGGGGCGCATCTTCGCAGCCCTCGGCAAGGCCGGCATAAACATCCGCATGATATCGCAGGGTCCGGACGAGCTGAACATCATCGTCGGCGTTAATAACGATGATTTTGAAAGCTGCGTGCGCGTACTATATAACAGTTTCGTAAAGTGAGGTAAAACAAAATGAAAAAATACAATGTAGGCATTCTCGGCGCAACGGGCGCGGTCGGTCAGGAAATGATGAAGATACTCGCAGAGCGCAGCTTCCCCATTGAGGAGCTCAGACTTCTGGCCAGCAAGAACTCCGCAGGCAAGGTGATAGACGGCCACGTCGTCGTCGAGGCGTGCAGAGAAAACTTCGAGGGTCTGGATATAGTCCTCGGCGCTGCCGAGAATGATATTGCCGAGCGCTTTGTCGAGGATATCAAGGCCTCGGGCGCGGTGTTTATCGACAACTCCAGCGCCTTCCGTCTCTGCCCCGACGTGCCCCTCGTCGTGCCCGAGATAAACCCCGAGGACGTGAAAAAGCACAAGGGCGTTATCTCAAACCCCAACTGCACCACCGTCATATCCTGCACCGCCGTCAACGCCCTCAACGCTGTTTCGCCCATCGAGAGCATGGTCGTCTCGTCCTATCAGGCCGTTTCCGGCGCGGGCGCGGCAGGCCCCAAGGAGCTCTTCGGCGAGGTCGAGGCGCTTGCTAAGGGCGAGAGCTTCGAGCCCAAGGTCTTTGCCTACCAGATAGCCTACAACGTCATTCCGCAGATCGGCGGCGAGCAGTTTGCCGGCTACACCTCCGAGGAGATGAAGCTCCAGAACGAGGGCCGGCGCATCATGCACCTGCCGGAGCTCAAGGTCAGCTGCACCTGCGTGCGCGTGCCCGTCGTGCGCAGCCACAGCGTCTCGATCTGCCTGAAGACCAAGGAGAAGATCTCCGTCGAGCGCGCACGCGAGGTCATTGCAGCAGCGCCCGGCGTGAAGCTCGTTGACGATCTCAACGCACTGAAATACCCCATGCCGCTGGATACCTCGGATCAGGACCTCGTCTTTGTCGGACGCATCCGCGACGACCTCACCGACGAGTGCGGCCTCAACCTCTGGTGCTGCGGCGATCAGGTCCGCAAGGGCGCTGCCACCAACGCCGTCCAGATCGCCGAGCTTTTAGTGGCGGATTAAGTCTGCACCTATACGGAGAGTGCAGGTGCACGGTATCGAAACAATGGCATAAACTACAGCGTTTCGCGTACCGCGAGTGCGGTGTAATGTTTGTGCAGCATCTAAAATACTGCGCCGCAACCCGTAGGGAACGGGCTTGGCCACTCGCCGTGGCGGGCATTTCGCATGGAGACTAAGCAAGATGCTGCTGCTTGCGCCCGACCGAAACTACCTCCGGTCCTCGTAGGGAACAGGCTTGCCTGTTCCGCATAGTAGGAACAAGAACCTATATTAAATGTTGAAAAGACAGCTCGGATTTTAAGTCTGAGCTGTCTTTTGTCGTATTTATTTGGTTTTAGTCTGGCGCTGACGGCCAAGGTTGCGCTGGTTTCGGTGCGGTGGAAATTTCAGCAAGCGGAACAGGCAAGCCTGTTCCCTCAGTTTGTCAAAAAAATCCCTCGCGGGATTTTTTTGACTGCACTTTTCCGCCGAGCATTTTGAATGCTTTCAAAATGCTTTTACCGAAATCCTTGATGTCTCAAGGATTTCGACGGCGGTTTATCTAATTCGAGGCGGGTCTTGCCCCCTCGAGCTCCCCCGCTGCGCGGATGCTTTTTCTCAGCAGCATAGGTTTGACAAGGTTGCGGCTTCGCCGCACAAATTTAAATTCATTCGCTCTCCGAGCGAATACCTTCAGCTAACTGCTAACTGCTAACAGCTATCAGCTCGCGATACGCGAAACGCTGTAGTTTCCTCCAATGTTTCCGGTCGGGCTACCGCAATCAACGTATAGGTGCAGACTAAATGCGCCTCTAAAAATCCTCGAAGAGCATGTTCAGGTCGCAGTCGGCGTTGATGCCGGGGACGCTGCCGGTGAAGCTGTACTGCCATATCCTGTGGGCGTAGTAGAAATACGGGTAGCTGCCGATGCCGGCGCACCAGAAGGTATAGTCCCCGAGCTGCGCAAGGTCGTAGCCGTAGTAGCCGGTGTCGTTATAGATGTACACGCCGGCATCAACGCCCGCCGCCTCCACGGTCTGGCAGAAGGCGAGCGCGCAGGCCGTGAGCGTTTCGTTGTCAAGCCCATCTGTGCGTGCGGTGTCGCCGGATATGCGCTCCCAGTCGAAGAACAGCGGCAGGTCGAGCTCACGCCCGCCGAGGAGCTCCAGCACGAAGCTTGCCTCGGCCCTTGCCTCGTCAGCCGTTATCGCCTGCGAGAAGAAGTACGCGCCGACGCGAAGTCCGGCGGCTCTTGCGCCCTCGAGGTTTTTGATGAAGCAATCGTCCGAATACAGCTCGCCGCTGCCGTAGTACATGCCTCCGGCGCGGATGATCGCAAAGCGCACTCCGCTGTCATAGACCTGCTGCCAGTCGATCTCGCCCTGATACGAGGACACGTCCACGCCGCGGCTGGCCTTGTACCTGCCGCCGGTGTAGCAGAGGTTCCCGCTCTGGTCGGCGGCAAAATCGTCCTTGCTTATATCATTGAGCGGCACGCCCTCCTGCGGAACTATCCAAACATAATCCTCGCCGTTATAGACCTCGACCATGCCGGAATGCTGGTCGGCCTCGCTCTCGTCTGCGCTGCGGCGCGACTGCACGAGCGCATACACGCCCAGCAGCAGCGCGGCTATGAGTATCACCGCAAGCACAGGGCTTATCCCCGCTGCGTTTCTGTTTTTTCTCTTTGTCTTTCTCATACCGCCATTTTATCACGGCATACCGTGCCTGTAAAGTTAACAATCTTCTAACTCCAGCGCGGCCATGAGGTTTCTGCCGCCGTAGCGGAGGCTGCTTTTCAGGCGCTCGCGGCCCCGCTTTATGGTGCGGCTGACACTGGATATGTGAAGGCCGAGCTCGTCGGCTATATCCTGCATGGGCATCTGCTCGATGTAGTACATTCCGATAAGCTGCTTCTGGCGCTTTGTGAGCTCCGAGCTTATCGCACTGCGCAGCGCTCCCGCCGCTCCGCCCTCGGCGCTCGACACGAGCCTTATGTACTGGCGCAGCGCCATGTATTCCTCCTGCTTAGCAAACATATTGAGTCTCTTTTCCTGCATTGATATCATCTCCATAGTAATTTTTAAGGTAGCGCGAAACGGCGAGCGCATCGCGCATCATGCTCGTGAGCATGGCTATCCTGCGGCGCAGGCGCAGTCTGTCTATCTCGCACATGTCCTCGTCGACGAGGCCGCTGCGGAGCTCGGCTATGCGCTCCCTGCACAGCGCGGCGCTCCGGCTGTATTCCTCCGAAAGTTCGATCAGTTTCATTCGTATTCTCCCTCAATAAAATAATTAAAATTTATGTTGACAAACACAGATCGGTTTGCTATTATATTTGAGCCGGTATCGTGCTGGTGTAGCTCAGTTGGTAGAGCAGCTGATTTGTAATCAGCAGGTCGGGGGTTCGAGTCCGTCCACCAGCTCCACCGTCAAAGCAAATTTCATATCGTATATGGGGGATTTCCCGAGTGGCCAAAGGGGACAGACTGTAAATCTGCTGGCAATGCCTTCGGTGGTTCGAATCCACCATCCCCCACCAAAAAACCTTCGCACAAAAGTGCGGAGGTTTTTTACTTATTCCCTCTTACTTTTTCACTATTACCTTGCCCCCGCAAAGGTTTTTTGGTAAAGTAAAAAGTAAGAGGTAACAGGTAATAAGTGCGGTATATTTCAATTCTCCGAATTGAAATATCAGCGTGTCAAAAAAGCCTGCGGCTTTTTTTCACGCTGAAAAAACGCCACATTTTTTGTGAAGCTTGCGCTTCACGAAAAATCTCGCTTTGCTCGTCAAAACGCCTGATAACTCAGGCTTTTTTGATGGCTATAATCCAATTTGAGGCGGGACCTTGTCCCCCTCACACTCCCC
>CAVGXR010000054.1:0-36134 GCA_963633225.1 Collinsella aerofaciens | reverse complement strand
GAGGCGGGACCTTGTCCCCCTCACACTCCCCCTGCTGCGTATTGGATTCTACCCATTACGCCTATTTTCCATAGTTCTTTGACAGTCTCAAAAAACCGCCCACGGGCGGTTTTTTTAAACGTGTATTTGACAAATTATAAAATTATGATATAAATTAATTCTTATGGAAAAGATAAGCTCAAGAAAAAATAGAATAATATGCCACATACGCTCGGCTGCATCGAGCGCGGAATACCGCTCGGAATGCCGTCAGTTCGTGTGCGACGGAGAAAAAACATTGAGAGAAGCGATAGAATACGGTGCGGAGATAAAGCAGGTGCTATGGTGTGAGGGAGAGCAGACGATTGAGCTTCCGCCGGAGATCGCTCAGTACTGCGCAGCGCAGGAGCTCGTTGAATATGCCTCGCCGCTCAAATCTGGCAAGGGGCCTGTGTTTACCGTTGCAATACCCGTGCAGAGCGCCGGTGAGCGCGTGATGCGCGCCATAGTTATCGAAAATCTTCAGGATCCGGGCAATGTCGGAACGATAATCAGAAGTGCAAACGCCTTCTGCATAGATGCGGTCATCATGGTAGGCGCATGCGCAGATCTGTACAATCCCAAAACAGTGCGTGCGAGCATGGGTGCTATCTTCCGCCAGAGGGTGCTCAGGATGAGCATTGCCGAGCTTGATGAGTTCACCCGCAGTCAGTGCCTGCCGCTGTTCGGCGCTGCGCTGAGCGATAAGGCTGCCGATATACGCAACGCAGAGCTTCACAGAAGCGCTGTGGCCATAGGCAGCGAGGGCAGGGGACTTTCACGTGAGCTTCTGGAGATATGCGGCGGGGAGCTGATAATACCGATGAACCCGCATTCCGAGTCATTAAACGCCGCGATAGCGGCATCGGTCATAATGTGGGAAATGTCGAGGTAGAATATGAACGACGTTATTTACTGGCTTTGGCTGTCAACCTCTCCGCGCATAGGCCCAAGGGCGATAAGCTCGCTGATAAAATACTACGGAAGCCCCGAGCAGATGTATTTTGCGCCGGTGGGCGAGATAACGCGCCTTCTGCCGCACAATATCGAGGGCGCGGAGGAGCTTGAAAAGCGCGATCTTGACGCGGCAAAGCGCATATTCGAAAAGTGCGATAACAGCGGGATAGACGTTATAACGCTCAATGAGGAAGCCTATCCCGAGCGCCTTCGCAATATCCACCTTCCTCCGGCAGTGATATATGTAAAGGGAAAGCTGCCCGATATGGATGCAGAGCCGGCCATTGCCGTTATCGGAACGCGCAAGGCATCGCCCTACGGCATAAAGATGGGTATGCGTATGGGATACGAGATAGCAAAATGCGGCGCGGTGGTGATATCGGGTCTTACCGTTGGCATTGATTCCGCCGCAGCCGAGGGTGCTCTTATGGCTGACGGCAGGGTAGTAGGCGTTCTGGGACTTCCGCATGAGCTGGATAAGAGCCGCTTTTCAAATGATGTTGTCATGCATGGCGCTCTCATAAGCGAGTATGCGCCGGGCACGAAGCCGTACAGCTCGTTTTTCCGTGCGAGAAACAGGATAACAAGCGGCCTTTCGCTCGGAGTCGCGGTGATCGAAGCGCCGCTCAGGAGCGGAACGCGCCTTTTCGTCAACGAGGCCGCCGATCAGGGCAAGGAGATATTCGCCGTTCCCGGCAACGCCGATCAGCCCAACTGCGAGGGGACAAACCTTTTGATAAAAGAGGGTGCAAAGCCTGTCACAAACGGCTGGGAGATCGTAAGCGAGTTCGCGGCGCTGTATCCGAATAAGATAAGAAAAGCCGAATTTGAAATGTCTGCCGGAGTGCTTCCGAAGGCGGCGGCAAAGCCCGAAAAAGAGCCCCGTGCCGAAAAATGCGCGAAAAAAGTTGTTGACAAGGCACCCGACGCGGCTTATATTGACTTGCAGAAACAATTGGAGAGCCTAAGTCCAGGCCAGCTGAAGATAATCGGCGCGATGGATGAAAAGTCCGTGCACGTTGATACGCTCATCGAGCGCAGCGGTCTTGCGCCGGCCAAGGTGCTGGCGGAGCTTACGCTTTTGCAGATAAAGGGCTATGTCCGGCAGGAGACGGGCAAACGCTTTACATTAAATATTAAGATGAAATGAGGACATCAAATGCCCAGTGCAAAAAAGAATCTGGTCATAGTCGAGTCACCGGCCAAGGCAAAGACCATCGAGAAATACCTCGGAAGTGATTATAAGGTCGTTGCGTCCATGGGTCACCTGCGCGATCTGCCCAAGAGCACCCTCGGAATTGATATAGAGAACGATTTTGAGCCCAAGTATATCCCCGTGAAGGATCACAAGGAGATCATCGACGAGCTCAAAAAGCTCAGCAAAAACGCAAAAACAGTTTATCTTGCGACCGACCCCGACCGCGAGGGAGAGGCCATTTCATGGCATCTCAAGGAGCTGCTCGCGCTTCCCGACGAAAGGGCAAGGCGTGTTACCTTCAATGAGATAACCAAAAAGGTCGTTACGGACAGCATCAATAAGCCCCGTGATATCGACAAGGATCTTGTCGATGCACAGCAGGCGCGCAGACTTCTTGACCGTCTCGTCGGCTACAAGCTCTCGCCGCTGCTGTGGAAGAAGATCCGCCGCGGCCTGTCGGCGGGCAGGGTGCAGTCGGTTGCAACGCGCATGGTCGTTGACCGCGAAAACGAGATAAGAAGCTTTGTAAGCGAGGAATACTGGCTGCTTGATGCAGTTCTCGAAAGCGAGAGCAGCGCAAAGTTCACGGCACGCTTCTACGGAAAGGACGATAAGAAGCTCGAGCTCAAAAGCGAGGACGAGGTGAACACCGTCGTAAACGCAACAAAGGACGAGCCGTTCACGGTCAAGACCGTAAAGCGCGGCAAGAAGCACCGCAGTCCCTCGCCTCCGTTCATAACCTCGACCCTCCAGCAGGAGGCCAGCCGCCGCCTCGGTATGACACCGCGCCGCACCATGTCCATTGCCCAGCAGCTTTACGAGGGCGTTGATATAACGGGTCACGGCACAGTCGGCCTTATAACCTACATGAGAACGGACTCTCTGCGCCTTTCCGACGAGGCGCTCATGGCCGCTAAAAACTATATAATCGCCCACTATGGTCAGGACTACTACCACGGCTCGTTCCGCGTGTACAAAACAAAGTCCGGCGCACAGGATGCACATGAGGCTATCCGCCCGACGAATATCGAGCTCAGCCCCGATGCTGTGCGCAAGGATCTGACTCCCGAGCAGTACAGGCTGTACCGCCTGATCTGGGGCCGCTTCACAGCCTGCCAGATGGCAAACGCAGTGTACGACAATGTCGTCGTAGATGTTGATTCGGCAGGCTATGTGTTCCGTGCAAACTACTCCGAGCTCCGCTTTGCCGGCTACACCGCCGTGTACGAGGAGGGCAAGGACGAGGAGAGCGACGAGCCGCGCAGCAAGCTGCCGTCACTTAATGAGGGCGAGCGTGTATATCTCGAAAAAATGCTCCCCGAGCAGCAGTTTACACAGCCGCCTGCACGCTACACCGAGGCTACACTCATCCGCGCAATGGAGGAAAAGGGCATCGGCCGCCCGTCCACCTACGCGCCCACGATATCGACCATAACCTCGCACGAGTACGTCGTAAAGGACGGAAAATACCTCAAGCCGACAAATCTGGGCGAGATCGTGACGCAGCTCATGGAGGAGCGCTTCCCCGATATAGTCGATCTTAAATTCACAAACCATATGGAGGAGGAGCTCGACGAGGTCGAGAGCGGCAAGCTCTATTGGAAGGAGCTGCTGCGCAGCTTCTACGGCGGCTTCAGCTCCGAGCTTGAAGAGGCGGAAAAAGCGCTTGACGGAGTGAGGATCAAGGTCCCAGACGAGCTCAGCGACGAATACTGCGATATCTGTGGCCGCCAGATGGTCGTGAAAAGCGGCCGCTTCGGGCGCTTTCTGGCATGTCCCGCGTATCCCGAATGCAGCTTTACAAAGCCCATAGTCGTCGAGATGCCCGGCAAATGCCCCAAATGCGGCAGCCGCATTCTCAAGCGCACCTCGAAAAAGGGCAACACCTATTACGCCTGCGAGCGCGGGGCAGACTGCCCGTGGCGCGGCACAGCCGCTGACGGCAGCGAGATAAAGGGCTTCATGACCTGGTATGTGCCGACCAAGGACACCTGTCCGAGCTGCGGCAAAACACTGTTTAAGCCAAGCGGACGAGGCCGTCAGAAGGCCTTCTGCATAAACGAGGAGTGCCCTGAGTTCGTGCCGGAGGATAAGCGCGGATACAAGAAAAAAGCCGCCGGGAAATCTGACGATAAGGCCGAAAAAAAGCCTGCAAAGAAGAAAAGCACGGCAAAAAAGACTAAGGAATAATAAATATGAAAGAGGTCACGGTTCTCGGCGCGGGGCTTGCCGGCAGCGAATGCGCATGGCAGCTCGCAAAAAGAGGAATAAAGGTCCGGCTCGTTGAGATGAAGCCGGCAAAAATGACCCCGGCGCACACATCGGAATACTTTGCCGAGCTTGTGTGCTCAAACTCGCTGCGCAGCGATGAGCTCACGAACGCCGTCGGCCTTCTCAAGGCCGAAATGCGCAAAATGGGCTCGCTTATCATGGAAAGCGCGGATGCTAACCGCGTCGCAGCCGGCGGAGCGCTTGCCGTTGACAGAGAGGGCTTTGCACGGTACATAACGGAAAAGCTGAAAGCCTGTGAAAACGTCGAGCTCATTTCCGCCGAGGCAGGCGATTTTCCGGCGGGTGAGTGTATTGTTGCGACAGGACCGCTTACAAGCGATGCTCTGGCCGATAAGATAGCTGCCCTTTGCGGCGGTGAGGGACTGCATTTTTACGATGCAGTCGCGCCCATAGTAACGCTTGAGAGCGTGGATATGCAAAGTGCGTTTTTCGCTTCGCGCTACGATAAGGGTACAGCGGATTATGTAAACTGCCCGATGGACGAGACAGAATACAAGGCCTTCGTCCGTGAGCTTTGCTGCGCAAAGGAGGCAGCAGTCCACGGCTTTGACGACGGCGGTGTGTTTGAAGGCTGTATGCCGGTCGAGGTCATGGCACGCCGCGGAGAGGATACACTGCGCTACGGTCCCATGAAGCCTGTCGGCCTGTGCGATCCGCGCACGGGGCGCGAAAATTATGCCGTTGTGCAGCTGCGGCGCGATAACGCCGGCGGAACGCTGTACAATATCGTCGGCTTCCAGACGCATCTGACATGGGGTGAGCAGAAGCGCGTTTTCTCCATGATACCGGCGCTTAAAAATGCGGAGTTTGTGCGCTATGGCGTAATGCACCGCAATACATATCTCAACAGTCCGAAGCTTCTTGACCGCTATTACAGGCTTAAAAGCGAGCCCCGTCTGAGCTTTGCAGGACAGATGACCGGCGTTGAGGGCTATGTCGAGTCTGCTGCATCGGGAATGCTCGTCGGTATAGAGACCGCAGCACGCATTCTCGGCCTTGAACCCGTTGATTTTCCGCAGGAGACTGCCATAGGTGCCCTGAGCCTTTATATCTCCGGCGGCAGCGTCGGCGATTTCCAGCCCATGAACGTAAACTTCGGAATAATTTCGCCGCTTGGCTACCGCGTCAAGGGCAAGCGAAACAAAAATGCCGAGATCTCTGCAAGGAGTCTGGCGATCATAGATGAGCTTATGAAAAAGGAGGTCTTCGGCAGTGAAAATAATAGTTGATGCAATGGGCGGCGATAACGCGCCAGAGGCCATAGTAAGGGGCTCTGTATATGCGCGTGACAGGCTGGGCGTTGAGCTTGTGCTCGTCGGACGAAAGGAAGAGATAGAGAAGTATCTCGGCGAGAACAAAAGCGGCATAAGCATAGTCGATGCCCGCGAGGTCATCAGCATGGAGGACGATCCGAGCACCGCAACGCGCCGCAAAAAGGATGCGTCCATGACGGTCGCGCTCAATATGCTCAAAAACGGCGAGGGAGACGCTATGGTGTCGGCAGGCTCTACGGGAGCGCTGCTCACCGGCGCTACGCTCATCGTAAAGCGCATAAAGGGTATTCGCCGTGCGGCAATGGCACCGCTGCTGCCCAGCCGCGAAAACGGCATTATACTCATCGACTGCGGTGCAAATGTCGAGTGCACGCCGGAGTATCTGCTCCAGTTTGCCTATATGGGCAGCTTCTATGCCCACAGAATGATGGGGCTCAGCCAGCCGCGTGTCGGACTTCTCAATATCGGAACGGAGGAGACCAAGGGCGGTCAGCTCCAGCACGAGAGCTATAAGCTGCTCAGAAAGGCGAGCGAGGAGGGCAGGATAAACTTTGTCGGAAATGTCGAGGCGAGCACCATGCTCTTCGGCGGCGTTGATGTCGTCGTGAGCGACGGCTTTTCCGGCAACATTGTCCTCAAGACTGCCGAGGGCGTTGCAAAATGGCTGTTTACCGAGCTCAAGGAGATGTTTCTGATGAGCACGAAAAACAAGCTTGCAGCGGCGGTCATCAAAAAGGACGTAAAGGGCATAGCAAAAAAGATCGACTCCAACGAGGTCGGCGGAACGGCCTTCCTCGGCATATCCAAGCCTGTTATCAAGGCTCACGGCTCATCCGGCGACGAGGCGTTTTTCGCTGCCATACGTCAGGCCAAGGCCTTTGCCGAGGCCGGTATAGTCGATGATATAGAGAAGAATGTGGATTATATGAAAATTTCGGAAGAAGCGTAATACATTGAAGCAGTTAGAAGAAAAATTAGGATACAGATTCAAGGATCCGGCGCTTTTGAAAAATGCGCTGACGCACAGCTCATATGCAAACGAAAACAGGGCAGAGGGCGTACCGAGCAATGAACGCCTCGAATTTTTGGGCGACTCCGTGCTCGGCTTTGTCACGGCAAAGCATTTGTATGCCGCGCAGCCGGCTATGCCCGAGGGCAGAATGACGCGGCTTCGCGCAGAGCTCGTGTGCGAGCACAGCCTGTACGGTGTTGCGCGTGAGCTGGGGCTCGGCGAATATCTGCGTATGGGTCATGGCGAGGAGAAAAACGGCGGCAGGGAGCGTGCATCGATACTTGCCGACGCGACCGAGGCCGTCATTGCAGCCATATTCATTGACGGCGGCATAGAGCCTGCCGCAAGCTTTGTAGAGCGCCTTGTGCTCAGCCCCGAGGCTATCCGCGCCCATCATGCGTCCGATTACAAAACAGAGCTTCAGGAGCTCGTTCAGCGCAGGCCGGATCAGCAGCTGAGATACACTGACGCAGGGGAGACAGGCCCCGATCACGATAAGCTTTTCATGTCCGAGGTCAGCCTTAACGGGCAGGTCATAGGCTGCGGCAGCGGAAGAACGAAAAAGGAAGCAGAGCAGGCAGCTGCCTGTCAGGCGCTTGAAAGACTTAATAAATGACAGCAAGAAACAGTATAATTCCCGTGTTTGTGCCGCATCTGGGCTGCCCGAACGACTGCGTGTTCTGCAATCAGCGCAGGATATCGGGTCATATCGAGCCCGCCACGGCGCAGACCGTAAAAAACGCGATAGAGGAAGCCGCCGCCTTGACCCCCAAAGGGACAAAGCGGCAATTGGCGTTTTATGGAGGCAGCTTCACGGCCATACCAGAGGCGCGTCAGATCGAGCTTTTCGAGGCGGCGCAGCCGTATCTTGAGGACGGAACGATAAGCTCCATCCGACTGTCCACCCGCCCCGACGCAATTGATGCTGCGGTACTGAAAAGACTTAAAAAATACGGTGTTGAGGTCGTGGAGCTCGGAGCACAGTCGATGTGCGACAGGGTGCTCTCGCTTTCGGGCAGGGGGCATGACAGCAGGGCTGTCGAGGATGCGTCGCGGCTCATAAAGGCTGCGGGCTTCAAGCTCATTCTGCAGATGATGACGGGGCTTCCGGGCGATGACGACGAAAGCTGCGCAGAGAGTGCAGAAAGGATCATTGCCCTTGAGCCGGACGGCGTGCGGATATATCCGACGGTCATAGTGCGCGATACCGTGCTGTGCGATATGTGGCGTGCAGGGACATATAAGGAGCACACGGTCGAGGATGCGGTGCGAGTGTGCGCAAGGATAGCTCCGCTGTTTGACGCAGCGGGCATACCGATAATACGCATGGGCTTAAATCCCACGGAGGATCTGTCCGGCGGCGATGCGCTGGGCGGCGCGTACCATCCGGCGCTCGGCGAGCTCGTGCGCTCACGCATAATGCTGCAAAGGGCGCGTACGCTTCTTGCCGGAACGGAGCGGGACAGCCGTGTTACGCTGGAGGTAAACCGCGCCGACGTTTCAAAAATGACTGGTCAGCACCGCTGCAACGTCAAGGCACTCATGCAGGAGTTTTCGCTCAGAGAGCTCAAAATTCGTGAAGCAAATGTAAAAAGTGGCGAGATACGCATTGTCAGGCTTGATTAAGCCCATGATTTATTATAAAATATATCGAATGAACTGAAATAATGAGGTAGAACTTTTGTATTTAAAAGCACTCGAATTGCAGGGCTTCAAGTCCTTTCCGGACAAAACCCGCATAACATTTGAAAAGGACGTTACGGCGATAGTCGGACCCAACGGATCGGGCAAGTCGAACATATCCGATGCGATACTGTGGGTTATGGGCGAGCAGCGCTCAAAGACCCTGCGCGGCGGCAAAATGGAGGACGTTATCTTCGGCGGCACGGAAAAGCGCGGTGCGCTTGGCTTTGCGCAGGTAACGCTTATAATCGACAACACCGAGCATATCTTTGACTGCGACAGCACCGAGCTCATGCTCACGCGCCGCTATTACCGCAGCGGCGACAGTGAATATTACATAAACCGCGAGGCTGTGCGCCTGAAGGATATAAACAGCCTGCTTATGGACACTGGCCTCGGCAGAGACGGATATTCCATCATCGGTCAGGGCAAGATCGCGGATATCGTGTCCAATAAGAGCTCGGACCGCCGCGAGGTGTTTGAAGAGGCAGCCGGTATATCGCGCTACCGCAGCCGCAAGGAGGAGTCAGAGCGCAAGCTTGAAAAAACGGAGGAAAACCTCCTTCGCATAAACGACAAGATCGACGAGCTCGAGCTTCAGGTCGAGCCGCTGCGCCGCCAGTCGGAGACCGCAAAAAAATATCTTGTCCTGCGCGATGAGCTGCGTGTGCGTGAGATATCCGTCTGGATGGCAACGCTGGACAAGCTGCACGATCAGGCGCAGACCGTAAACGCCGATTATGATACGGCAAAGGCCGAGCTCGACGAGGCTCACCGCAGCCTTGAGGCACTGTATGCCTCGGCAGGAAGCATATCCGAGCGTATGCACGAAAAGGATATCGAGGCTGACAAGGCGCGTGAGCGCCTTTCGCAGACAGAGGCAAGAGCTGCCGACTGCGATTCACGCGCTGCGGTGCTAAGAGCGAATATCAAAAGCAGCGGCGAATCTGTCGAGCGCATGAAAAGCGATAATGCCGGAGCTCAGGCGAGACTCGGCGAGATCGCCCGTCAGATAGAGGATAACGAGCGCAAGGCAAAGCTGCTTTCCGACAGCATTAAAGAGCTCGCGGACAAGGAAAAGGGCAGCGCAAACGTCATAGAGGGCTGCCGCATGAAGCTTCAAAGCCGCGAAAATGCCGCCGCTCAGCTCAGAGAAAAGGTAAACCGCCTGTCGGTTGACTGCCGCAGCATGGATGCCCGCATACATATGCTCTCTGAAATGGAAAAGGAGTATGAGGGCTTTTCAAAGGCCGTCAAGACCGTTATGCGCGAAGCGGGCAGGGGAAACCTGCGCGGCGTACACGGGCCGGTGGCAAACCTCATAAAAACCGATAACGAGTACGCTCTTGCAGTGGAAACCGCTCTGGGTGCTGCCATGCAGAACATAGTTATCGACACGCAGAACGATGGCCGCAGCGCAATTGAAATGCTAAAGCGCCTCGATTCGGGCCGTGCGACCTTCCTGCCGGTGGATACGGTCCGCGGCAATATCATGAAGGACGCACCCGTTAACGACCCAGGCTTTGTCGGTCTTGCGTATGACCTTGTGAGCTTCGATAAGCGCTATGACGGCATATTTGCAAATCTCCTTGGCCGCACGGTCGTTGCCGAAACGCTGGGAGATGCCGTGCGCATGTCAAAGGCAAACGGCAACCGCCTGCGCATCGTCAGCCTTGACGGTCAGCTCATAAACGCCGGCGGCTCGATGACCGGCGGCAGCGCCGCCCGCGGCACGGGCATACTCTCCCGCGCAAACGAGCTTGAGGAGCTGAAGCTGCGCAGACAGAGCCTCGGCAAGCAGTATGACGCGGCTCAGACAGAGCTCGAAAAGTCGGTAAACGCCCTGTCGGGACTCAGATATGAGCTTGATGCTGCGATCGAGGAGCGCGCCGATATCCAGCGCGACAAGGCATCGAGTGAGGCCGAGATGCGTGCGACAAAGGCCTCGGCAGATCAGCTCAGAGCCTTGTCCGAGAGCCTGTCGGGGGACAGTGAGCTCAGAGAGGCTGCGATAGAAAAGGCACAGCGCGGCTGTGAGGAGATAAATGAGCAGCTCGAAGCCGTTTTGAAGCAGCATGAGGATATAATGGCTCAGGCTGAGAAGATAAAGGCCGAGATAGCGGAGATAAACGCCAAGCGTCTTGAGCTTGAGGGCCGCAGAACGAAGGCCGATAAGGACAGTCAGGAGTCTAACCGCCGCCTGCTCGAGCTTGAGCGCAGCGTTGCAAGGCTTGAACAGAAAAAGCTCTCCGCAGAGATGGAGGAAAAGCAGATCCTCGATAAGCTCTGGGATAACTATGAGCTGAGCCATTCGGCTGCTCAGCAGCTCCGCCAGCCGGTGGAGAACCTGCAAAAGGAGTCACGCGGCATAAGCGAGCTGCGCCGGCAGATATCTGCCCTCGGCACGCCGAATATAGGCGCTATCGAGGAGTTTGAGCGCGTAAACACTCGCTATGAGTTCCTGACAGGTCAGCGCAGTGATATAGAAAAGGCAAAAAAAGAGCTTCAGGGCATAATAAACGATGTCACCAACGAGATGAAAGAGGTGTTCCTCGGCCAGTTCAAGCTCATTGACGAGAACTTCAGAGAAACCTTCCTTGAGCTCTTCGGAGGCGGCAAGGCCTCCGTCATACTTGAGGACGAGAACGACCCGCTCGAATGCGGCATTGAGATAAAGGTACAGCCGCCAGGCAAGGCGGTGTCGAACATCAGCCTGCTGTCCGGCGGTGAGAAAGCGTTCGTAGCTATTGCGCTGTACTTTGCGATACTCAAGGTGCGGCCTACGCCGTTCTGCGTAATGGACGAGATCGAGGCGGCGCTCGACGAGGCAAACGTCATCCGCTATGCCGAGTATATGCGCAGAATGTGCGACAGGACGCAGTTTATAGTTATAACCCACCGCCGCGGCACTATGGAGGAGGCAGACCACCTTTACGGCGTGACGATGCAGGAAAAGGGCGTTTCCAAGGTAATAGAGCTTGATCTCGATCAGGCGCAGCGCTCGATTGAAAATGACTGAGGAGGAGCATAATGGGCTTTTTTGATAAAATGTTTTCCGGCCTTTCAAAGACCAGAAAGAATATTGAGGAGCTTGAAGAGGTATTCCGCAATTACGATATCGACAGCGAGGATTTCTACGACGAGCTCGAGGAAATGCTCATAATGGCCGATGTCGGCGGCGAGACTACGGCGCAGATAATGATGGACTATAAGCGTATACTCCTGCGCCGCTATATAAATAAGGGCGCTCAGGCAAAGGAGGCCTTCGTCGAGTATATGCAGGATATGCTCGGAACGATGGACACGCAGCTGAAGCTCACGACCAAGCCGTCTGTCATTCTCATGGTCGGCGTAAACGGTGTCGGCAAGACAACGACCATCGGCAAGCTGTCGGCAAGCCTCAAGGCCGAGGGCAAGAATGTCCTGCTGTGCGCGGGCGACACCTTCCGTGCCGCCGCTGCCGAGCAGCTCGGCGTTTGGGCGGAGCGCTCGGGAGCCGATATCGTGCGCCATGAGGAGGGCAGCGATCCGGCCTCGGTGGTGTATGACGGACTGTGCGCGGCAAAGGCCCGCGGCACGGATGTTGTGATAATCGACACGGCGGGAAGGCTGCATAATAAGGCAAACCTCATGAACGAGCTCAATAAGATAGCACGTGTTGTCCGCCGCGAGCTTCCTGATGCCGATGTTGAAACGCTTATGGTGCTCGATGCAACAACGGGTCAGAACGGACTTATTCAGGCAAAGCAGTTTCTCGAGACTGCCGGAATTACTGGCATCGTGCTCACAAAGCTTGACGGTACGGCCAAGGGCGGCATAGTTTTCGCAATATCAAACGAGCTCAAGCTCCCCGTGAAATACGTCGGAGTGGGTGAGGGGATAGACGATCTTATTCCCTTTGACCCCAAAAACTTTGTGGAGGCGCTGTTTAAATAATGAAGCTTATACTTGCAAGCAATAACGCAAAAAAGCTCAGGGAGCTCAAGGCGATACTGTCCGACATGGACTTCGAGATACTCTCGCAGCGCGAGGCAGGCTGCAATTTCGAGGTGGACGAGACCGGCACAACCTTTGCAGAGAATGCATATCTCAAGGCAAAGGCAGTCTTTGACGCTACCGGCGAGGCCACGGTTGCAGACGATTCCGGTCTCATGGTGAACGCATTAAACGGCGAACCCGGCGTATACTCTGCGCGCTATGCACCCGGCGGGCATGACGCAAGCGACGAGGAGAGGTATATGTATCTTCTCTCAAAGCTCGAAGGCGTGACCGACCGCAGGGCAAAATTCGTATCCAGCATATGCTGCCTGCTGCCCGGCGGAGCGGAGCTGTGCGCCGAGGGCGAGTGTCCGGGACAGATACTCACCGAGCCTCACGGTGCAGGCGGCTTTGGCTATGACCCCGTGTTCATGCCTGACGGCTACCCCGACAGCATGGCCGTGCTCGGTCAGGAGACGAAAAACAGGATATCCCACAGAGCGCGTGCGCTCGCAAAATTCAAAACGGAACTGAGGAATTTAAATGGCACTGACAAGTAAGCAGAGAGCCCAGCTCAGGGGCATAGCCATGGGCGAGGATACAATAATCCAGATCGGCAAGGGCGGAATAACGGAAAACAGCATAACGCAGGTAAAGGATGCGCTCAAGGCGCGTGAGCTCATAAAGGGCAGAGTGCTGGAAAACAGCCTTCTGACCGCACGCGAGGCAGCCGACGCTCTGGCGGAGGCCTGCTCGGCGGAGACCGTGCAGACGATCGGAAGTAAGTTCGTGCTGTATAAACGCAACGAGAAAGAGCCTAAAATAGCTCTTGTAAAAGACAAGAAAAAATGAAGATTGCAATTTACGGCGGAAGCTTCAATCCGCCGCACTGCGGGCATGTCGAGGCGGCCTATGCCGTGTCAGAGCGCCTGCAGCCAGATAAAATGCTTATAATACCGGCAAGCATACCGCCGCACAAGGAGCTTGCCGGAGGAAGCCCCGATGCAGCCGAGCGGCTGGAGCTGACAAGGCTTGCCTTTACCGGCATACCGAATGCCGAGGTATCGGATATAGAGCTCCGGCGCGAGGGCAAGAGCTATTCAGCCGATACGCTTGAGCAGCTCATGAAGCTGTACCCAGACGCGGAGTTTACCTTCGTCATGGGCAGCGATATGCTTTTCAGCTTTGAGGAGTGGTACAGGTTCCGCTTCCTGCTGGAGCATATGACGCTGGGCGTATTTTGCCGCAGCGAGGGCGAGGATGCGCATATTATGGAACATGCGGACTATCTTAAGCGTCAATATGGTGCACGCTGTGTGTTCATTAACCACGAGCCTAAGCCCATGTCCTCATCCGATATACGCGATATGCTCCATGACAGGAGAGGCGCGTCATATCTGCCGGAGCCGGTGTATGCGCGCATAATAAAAAACGGCGACTATGACGCAAAGCCTGAGCTTTACTGGCTGCGCGATAAGGCCTATGCAATGCTCGCGCCCAAGCGCGTTGCGCACGTCGTGGGCGTTGAATCCGAGGCGGTCACCCTTGCACAGCGCTGGGGAGAGGATCCCGAAAATGCCGCGGAAGCCGGAATTTTGCACGATATTACAAAAAAACTTGTGTTATCCGACCAATTGATATTGTGCAGGAAGTATGATATCATAAACGATGCCGAAGAAGAGGGAAACGTGAAGCTTCTTCACGCAAAGACGGGTGCCGCGCTGGCAAAGGATCTTTTCAACATAAGCAGCGAGGTGTATGATGCCATCCGCTGGCATACGACAGGCAGACCCGACATGACTCTTCTTGAAAAGATAGTTTACATGGCCGATTATATTGAGCCTAATCGTGATTTTGACGGGGTGGACAGGCTCAGAAAGCTGGCTTACGAGGATCTTGACGCGGCAATGACTCTGGGGCTTGAAATGAGCCTTGAGGATATCAGAAGCTATGGGCAGGAGCCGTATTATGCGACTGCCGATGCCTATGAGTGGTATAAAGAGCACACGGCTCAACAATAACGGCAGGGGTGCCGAAAGAGAAGGGAAAACAATATGCAGCTATTCGGAGGCAAAAAAAGCGGCAAACATTCAGAAAACAGCCGTATGACCGAAAACTACAACGACAACTACGATTACGATTATGACTACGACTATGACGAGCAGCCCGCGCAGCCGCCCAGAGGCAATGGCAGCGGCGGCAAAAAGCCCGGGAAAAAGGGCAAAGCAGGTAAGGTCATACTCATAATCCTGCTGTGCCTCGTTGTTCTGCTCGCAGCGGCCTATGTGTACGTTGAGTATTTCATGGCAGCGCCCGACAGCAACAAGGAAGGCATCAATAATAATGACGGCGAAGCGCCCGCCGAAACGGTAGACGGCAGAAAGCCGGGCGTTTATACGCTGCTTGTCGCCGGCGTTGACGTTGTCAGCAATAATACCGACACCATTATGGTCGGCCAGCTTGACACGGTAAATCATACGCTCAACGTCGTCAGCATCCCACGCGATACTCTCACGAACCTCTCGCACGAGGTCAAGAAGGCAAACTCTGCCTATCACTATGCAGCCTATTACACGAATATCGAGAGCAGCTCCTATTACGGCTGCGACCCGATAGAAACCATGCGCGAGGAGCTTATCAAAGCCTTCCTCGGCTTTGATGTAGACGGATATATCCTTGTGAACATGGATGCAGCCGAGGATGTCGTCGATGCTATAGGCGGCGTTGACTTTGACGTACCGCCCAATATGGACTATGACGATCCCACGCAGGATCTGCACATTCATATAGCCGAGGGTCAGCAGAAGCTCAACGGCGAGCAGTTCGTTCAGCTCATGCGCTTCAGAAGCGGCTATGCCGGCGGCGATATCCAGCGTATCGACATGCAGCATGAGCTCCTTATGGCGGCTGCAAGCCAGATGATAAGCCTCAAGAACATCCCCAACCTCTCCGAGGTCATAAGCATCGTAAGCAATAATATGCAGACGAGCCTGAGCACCGAAAACATGCTCTATTACGCAAAGGAATTTCTGAAGCTTGACAGCAGCAATATAAAGTTCTACACCATGCCCGGCAATACAAACGGCAGCATTTTCGGCGCAAGCTATGTTTTCTGCGATATCGACACATGGCTTGACATGGTAAATGATTGCCTCAACCCGTGGGAGACGAAGGTAACGACCGAAAACGTGAACATAGTCACCTATGAAAACGGCAGCTTCTATTCCACCACGGGCGAGCTCAGGGGCGGCGTTTCCTCGTTCCTGAACTACAGCTCGTCAAGCAGCATGGGTTCGGCAAGCGTTCTGCCGTACACAAGCAGCACAAGCCAGGCAAATTCAAACAGTAAGGAAGATGACGAATGATGACACCAAGCGAGGTCGTTAAGATCGCTGCCAAAGCTCTCAACGACAAAAAAGGCAAGAATATCAAGGTTTTAAAAACTGATAAGCTTACATCCCTGTGCGATTACTTCATCATCTGCACAGGTACATCCTCCACGCATATAAAATCTCTTACAGACGAGATCGACAAGGCAATGAGCGAGGCCGGCGAGCCTCCCATCCGCCGCGAGGGCTATCGCAGCGGAAGCTGGGTGCTTCTCGATTTCGGCTGCGTCGTGGCACATGTGTTCACAGAGGAAGCCCGCGACTTCTATAATCTTGAGCATCTGTGGTCAGACGCCGAGGAGCTCGAGCTCTCATCCCTTATAGGCCCCTGCTAAGGGGCGTTCGGACAAAAAAATAAGACTATAAGGGAGTTAATTTTAAAATGAAATACGATTTTACAGCTATCGAGAAGAAGTGGCAGAAAAACTGGGAAGAGACCAAGCCCTATGCGGCAGTAACG
The DNA here is from genome assembly GCA_963633225.1 of Collinsella aerofaciens. Classification (GTDB taxonomy): domain Bacteria; phylum Bacillota; class Clostridia; order Oscillospirales; family Oscillospiraceae; genus F23-B02. The sequence continues at coordinate 19,873 of CAVGXR010000054.1, read as the reverse complement.
GGTGATACGACCCGCCCCAAGTTCTACGGACTTATTGAGTTCCCGTACCCCTCAGGTCAGGGGCTGCATGTCGGTCATCCGCGCCCCTTCACCGCGATGGATATCGTAACGCGCAAAAAGCGCATGGACGGCTATAATGTCCTGTTTCCCATAGGCTTTGATGCCTTCGGCCTGCCGACAGAGAACTATGCCATCAAGAACCATGTGCATCCGGCAAAGGTCACGGCCGACAACATAAAGACCTTCACCTCTCAGCTCAAAATGCTCGGCTACGGCTTTGACTGGGACAGAGCGGTCGATACCACCGATCCCAAGTACTATAAGTGGACTCAGTGGATATTCCTCCAGATGTACAAGCACGGCCTTGCATATAAGACCACAATGCCCGTCAACTGGTGTACCTCCTGCAAGTGCGTGCTTGCAAACGAGGAGGTCGTTGACGGCGTGTGCGAGCGCTGCGGCAGCGAGGTCATCCGCAAGGAGAAGAGCCAGTGGATGCTGCGTATAACCAAATACGCCCAGCGCCTTATTGACGATCTTGACGATGTGGATTATATCGAGCGCGTTAAGATCCAGCAGCGCAACTGGATAGGCCGCTCCACCGGCGCGGAGGTCACCTTCAAGACCAGCCTCGGCGGCGAGGTCACAGTTTACACGACTCGTGCAGATACGCTTTTCGGCACTACCTATATGGTCATTTCACCCGAGCATCCCCTGCTTGGCGAGTGGAAGGACAAAATCAAAAACTGGGACGAGGTCGAGGCATATCAGGACGAGGCCGCGCACAAGTCCGATTTCGAGCGCGGCGAGCTCAACAAGGACAAAACCGGTGTTCGGCTCGACGGTATCGAGGTCGAAAACCCCGTTACCCATAAGATGCTGCCGGTGTTCGTCTCCGACTATGTCCTCATGGGCTACGGTACCGGTATCGTCATGGGCGTTCCCGGACACGATCAGCGCGACTGGGAGTTTGCAACGAAGTTCGGTCTGCCCATCGTCGAGGTCGTCTCCGGCGGTGATATCACCAAGGAGGCCTTCGTCGCAAAGGACGACAGTGCTGTAATGGTAAACTCGGGCTTCCTCAACGGCATGACCGTGAAGGAAGCTATCCCCGCAATGAAAAAATATGTCGTCGAGCAGGGAATAGGCAGGGAAAAGGTCAACTACAAGCTGCGCGACTGGGTATTCTCCCGCCAGCGCTACTGGGGCGAGCCCATCCCGATGGTAAACTGCCCGAAGTGCGGCTGGGTGCCCGTTCCCGAGGAGGAGCTTCCGCTGCTCCTGCCGGATGTCGAAAATTACGAGCCGACCGATAACGGCGAGTCGCCCATAGCAAAGATGCGCGACTGGGTCGAGACGAGCTGCCCCAAGTGCGGCGGCAAGGCCGAGCGCGAGACCGATACGATGCCCCAGTGGGCAGGCTCGAGCTGGTACTTCCTGCGCTATATGGACCCGCACAATGACAAGGAGCTGGCCTCCAAGGAGGCACTTGAGTACTGGTCGCCCGTTGATTGGTACAACGGCGGTATGGAGCATACGACGCTGCATCTGCTCTACTCCCGCTTCTGGCACAAGTTCCTGTACGATATCGGCGTTGTGCCGACCAAGGAGCCATATGCCAAGCGCACGAGCCACGGCATGATCCTCGGCGAGGGCGGCGAAAAAATGTCGAAGTCCCGCGGCAACGTCGTAAATCCCAATGATATCGTCGCACAGTACGGCGCGGATACCATGCGCCTGCACATCATGTTCATCGGCGACTTTGAGAAGGCCGTTTCCTGGTCAAACGAGGCGGTAAAGGGCTCAAAGCGCTTCCTTGACCGCTGCTGGAACCTCATGGAGCTTGCACAGGACGGCGATGGCTATTCGGCAAAGAATGAGGCGACCATCCACAAGACGATAAAGAAGGTCGGCGCGGATATCGACGAGCTGAAGATGAACACCGCGATAGCGGCGCTCATGACCATGGTAAACGAGTTTTATTCAAACGGCTGCACCAAGGGCGAGGTAAAGACCCTCATCCTCATGCTCAGCCCCTTTGCGCCGCATATTGCAGAGGAAATGTGGGAGCTCATGGGCTTTGCGGCACAGGAGGGCAAGATGGCCATGCAGATGCACTGGCCTGAGTATGACGAGGCAAAGACCGTCGATGCTACCCGCGAGATGGCTGTTCAGGTAAACGGCAAGCTCAAGACCACGATCACCGTCGCGTCCGACTCCGACGACAGCGTCATTGTAGATACTGCCTGCGCCGACGAGAAGATAAAGCGCCTGATGGAGGGCAAGCAGCTTGTTAAGACCATCGTCGTAAAGAATAAACTTATCAATCTTATCATAAAGTAAAGGTTGACATTATGCCCGAATGTGAGTATAATATCAACGTTAAGCCATGAATTTGGCCCTTAAAGCGTCGAAAGGCGTTAATGGAGGGAGTGAAATAAATGTCTGAAGTCTATGTCAAGGAGAACGAATCTCTGGACAATGCTCTTAAAAGATTTAAGCGCAGCTGTGCCAAGGCCGGTGTACTGGCTGACCTGAGAAAGAAGGAGTACTACCAGAGCCCCAGCGTCAAGCGCCGTAAGAAGAGCGAGGCAGCACGCAAGAACAAGAATAAGCGTTACTACTGATAACGCAAGTAAAATTCCGCATCTTTCGATGCGGAATTTTTTATGCCCTGCGGGCTTTTTGGCCGGTCAACGGACCGTTTATTGACATTTTGGCGCATCCTACGATACAATGAAAGCGCAAAGGAGGCGACGTGCGATGGAAATGAACAAAACAGGGAGCCTTATAGAGCAGCTGCGCAGGGAAAAGAACATGACGCAGGCGGAGCTTGCCGGCGCTCTGGGCGTATCAAAGCAGGCTGTTTCAAACTGGGAGCGCGGCAAGCGTTTTCCCGATGTTTCGCTCATAGAGGACATTGCCGCAGTGCTCGGCCTGAGTGTTGCGGAGATTATAAAGGGTGAGCGCATACAGGAGACCGCAGTCAGCAAGGAGGAGGCAGCTGTGCTCGTGCTTGAGGCACTGAGTGTTCAGAAAAACGAGCTGCGCAGGCGCTGGACTATCGTGTCGATAATGTGCGCCGCGCTCACGGCAATGGCCTGCCTCGGCTGGGATTATGCATTCTTTTACGATAAACTGATACTGCTCAATTTCGGCAGGTGGGAGGCGCTTGAAATGCTGATGGCGGCAGCCTTCGGCTGTGTTATCCGCCGCTTCAGCGCCGGCAGGAGCGAATTTTACATGTATTCACTCGCAGCAATGGGGATATGGACAGTCTGCGAGGCATTTGCCGCGATAGGCTTCCAAAACGATGACTTTGCCGGTGCTTTCGGCCTTGTTACCGCCGCTGCCGAGGCAGCATGGTTTATCCTCTGCTGCCTTGCCGGAGCATGGATAACGCACGCGGTGCTGTTTATCCTGAAAAGGGGAAAGGAGAACAGCAGTGGAAAACGATAATTCCGTCATAAGACCGCACACAAGAATAATTCTGCTGTGCGCGCTTATCACCTATGAGCTCGTTCTGCTTATCATAATGCTCGTTGCGGCAAATGCCATCGGCTTTGGAACATATATTGTCGATAAGGGACTTGTAGGCACAATATCAACGCCGCTGCTGCTCGCTGCGTTCCTGCTTGCGCTCATTTATGATATACGGCGCTTTTGGGGCAAAAGCCAAAACCGATGGGGAAGATACGCGCTCTACGCAATTGCCGTCGTTCTGATAGTCGGGAGCGCGGCTTGGTACGCAGTTTACTCGCCGGTGGGAGGAAAGCAGATACTCACGCCGATGCGCCAATACAAAGGCGAGCTGAGCGCACCGCTGCTTATGGATATCTCGTCTGCCGAGAACGCGGAGCTTGAAGCATGGATAGAGAAAGACCCCGCGGAAAACTACAGTCATGTGGTTTACAACAAAAGCGACCTTGCAGATGAGATCATCAGCACTCAGCAGGCTGTGCCGCCCTTTGCAGAGCCGCAGGAGGGCTTCGCCGTCCAAGAAAACTATTACAGTACCAAGCTTTATTCCGGCTGCGCAGCTGAGTGTGTGCTGCGCCCGCTCGTGGATGCGTGGGACTATCCGGCATCACAGGAGGGCACCCTTGATAACGGCGCAGGCTATAAGCTGTCGAAAAACGACGGTCAGCACCTGATCGTCTGGCGCGGCCTGAACGTGCTCAAAGCCGATTACTCCGGCTCAGCCCACTTAGCCGAGCATCTGCAGCTGTTCGCAGACGCAATTGACTGAGGGAAAGAGCCGATAAAAATAACAGCATATCTATGAAATCAAAGGCGGCTGTATGAAGGGAGTGAGCGTTACGGGCGTCGGCTGCCGTATGCTGCACGAAAACAAATAATTTAGTGCAATTGCATGAATCGTTAACAAAAAATTCGTGAAAATTTACTACAGTTCATGTTAAACTATACACAATATATAAGCTTTAAGGAGTATGGCGTATGAACGAAGTAAAATCACCGAAAAAACCGCTTGTTTATTACTACATAATAGTCCTGATCCTCCTGCTGCTGTTCAATTTCGTGGCGATGCCGTGGATATCGGAGCATCAGATCAAGGATGTAGACTACAACAGCTTCGTCAGCATGGTCGGTAACGGACAGGTGAGTGCCGTCGAGATACAGGAGCAGAGCAACCGCATCCTGTTCAAGGGCACAGACAACAAGATATACAAGACCGCAATGGTGCCGGACGACGATCTTGTCACACGCCTGCTGGAGGCAGACGTGTCCACCACCGGCGAGGAGATCGAGCAGACCTCGCTCTTTGTCAGCATCCTTGCTTGGGTGCTGCCTCTTATCATATTTGTGGCGCTGGGGCAGTTCATGTCACGAAAAATGATGGAGAAAATGGGTGGAGGCAACTCCATGATGTTCAATCTGGGCAAATCCAATGCCCGCGTCTACGTTAAATCCGCCGAGGGCATAAAGTTTGCCGATGTGGCAGGTGAAGACGAGGCCAAGGAAAACCTCTCCGAGATCGTTGATTATCTGCATGATCCCGGCAAATATAAGGAGATCGGTGCGTCAATGCCCAAGGGTATACTGCTCGTAGGCCCTCCGGGAACGGGCAAGACCATGCTCGCCAAGGCCGTAGCAGGCGAGGCGGATGTGCCGTTTTTCTCAATGTCGGGCTCTGAATTTGTCGAAATGTTCGTAGGCATGGGCGCGAGCAAGGTACGCGACCTGTTCAGACAGGCCAAGGAGAAGGCACCCTGCATCGTTTTTATCGACGAGATAGACGCCATCGGCAAAAAGCGTGACGGCCAGATAGGCGGCAACGATGAGCGCGAGCAGACGCTCAACCAGCTGCTTACCGAAATGGACGGCTTTGAGGGCAATAACGGCGTAATAATCCTCGCCGCAACGAACAGACCCGAGTCGCTTGACCCTGCGCTCACACGCCCCGGGCGCTTTGACCGCCGCGTTCCCGTTGAGCTTCCCGACCTCAAGGGCAGGGAGGAGATACTCAAGGTCCATGCACGCAAGATAAAGGTCGCCGAGGACGTTGATTTCAGTAAGATAGCCCGCATGGCCTCCGGCGCTTCGGGCGCTGAGCTTGCCAATATAGTAAACGAAGCCGCACTGCGTGCAGTACGCGACGGCAGGCGCTTTGCAAATCAGGCTGACCTTGAGGAGAGCATCGAGGTCGTTATCGCGGGCTACCAGAAGAAAAACGCGATCATGACCGATCAGGAAAAACGCATCGTAGCCTATCATGAGATCGGCCACGCGCTCGTTGCCGCAAAGCAGAGCCACTCAGCGCCCGTGCAGAAGATAACCATCGTTCCGCGCACCTCCGGCGCTCTGGGCTATACCATGCAGGTCGAGGACGGCAACCACTATCTCATGAGCAAGGAAGAGATAGAAAACAAGATCGCAACCTTTACAGGAGGCCGTGCGGCAGAGGAGATAGTCTTCGGCTCTGTAACAACGGGCGCGTCGAACGATATCGAGCAGGCGACAAAGCTTGCCCGAGCCATGATAACGCGCTACGGCATGAGCGAAGATTTCGACATGGTAGCCATGGAAACAGTCACGAACCAGTATCTCGGCGGCGATACCTCGCTTGCCTGCTCTGCCGAAACTCAGGCGCAAATAGATCGTCAGGTCGTCGCGCTCGTTAAAAAGCAGCACGATAAGGCAGCCAAGCTCCTCACCGATAACCGCGAAAAGCTCGATGAGCTTGCAAGGTTCCTCTACGAAAAGGAGACCATCACCGGCGAAGAATTCATGGATATACTTGATAAGTAAGAAAAAAGCAAGGGCTTATGTCCTTGCTTTTTTTCAGACTGTCAAAAAACCTATGCTGCTGAGAAAAAAGTATCCGCGCAGCGGGGGAGTTCGAGGGGGCAAGGCCCGCCTCGAGTTAGATTATAGCCATCAAAAAAGCCTGAGCTATCAGGCGTTTTGACGAGCGGAGCGAGATTTTTCGTGAAGCGTAAGCTTCACAAAAAATGTGGCGTTTTTTCAGCGTGAAAAAAAGTCGCAGACTTTTTTAACACGCTGAAAAAAGCAAGGGCTTATGTCCTTGCTTTTTTGATCAGCTACACCATGCTTTTGTAGTCGGCGGCGGGATCAACGCTGTCCGGCGGGAAGAACTCATCGACGGGGAAGCTTATGCGCCCGAACATCGTGCAGGGGTCATCCTCGTTGGAGCCGACGCACTCCTTATCCGGCAGGCAGTAGTCATAGGCCGGTATGAGAAGCTGCGTGTTTCGCTCAAGCCGGATGATAGAAAACTGACCGAGGGACACATAAACGTGGCGCGTGCCGCCCGTTACGGAGATCTCCTCGCCGAAGGAGTCGAGTATGCTCTGGGGAATATCGCGCTGCTCAATGCCCGGATCGGGCAGAGCCGTTTCGGCCAGCGTCATGTGCAGAGCAATGGGATCGACAGCATCGACCTCGGCAAAGGGCATACTGCTGTCGGCGCTCGGAAGTCCTGAGCTGTCCGAGGAAAAGCTCCTGACCCTGCCCTCAGAGCCGAAGAGCATAACGCGCTTATCAAACACCGCAAGGCCGGTAAAGCTCTGATTTGCCGGAAACGTCTCGCCGTTTATCTTGTAAAAGTAGGTGACATCGACCGTGTAGTAGCCGCGGTTGAGGCAAATTTCGTTCACCTCTACATTGCATTGCAGCAGCTGTGCGCACTTTGGACGCACGCTGAACGCGCTCTCTATGTAGGGAAGAGAGCTCACCGTGGGGTAAACGCGCAGATCCTCGATGCAGTCCTTATCGCGGCAGGCATCCATTATCTTTCTCGTGTTGACACATACGGCCTGTTTTATGCAGTCATTATCACTGACCGGACCGGGCACGACCCTGTCTGCCATAAACATACCTCCCAGGGATGGAATTGAAGAAAACTTCAGTACAGTCTATGCGTGCGGCTTAAAAATGTGAAGAATATTGGATTTACAAAAAGAAAAGTATGTATTATTATATAGATTAGAGAAGTAGTGGGAGGCAGCAGCATGAACAGAAAGATATGGCTCATTCTCATAGCCGTTGAGGCGCTGATACTTTTTGCGATGATAATGGCGGATTTCGGATATATAAGCACAAAGACCGTACCGTTTTCGCCGAAGAGCATCATAATGCACATAACGACGGTCATCGTAATATTTATATGCATCGATGCGTATAAAAAAAGTAAATAATGTTTACTTATTCGAAATTCGAAGGTATAATATCTTTTTCGGGAGACTATTATGGGAAGATACGGCTTTATCCATGAAAAGCTTGATATAAAAATTCTGATACTTTTTATTCTGCGCCGTCTGCCGGGCGTAGTTGCGCCCATTGACCTTCAGGACTTTACGCAGCAGTGCGACGAGGGCTTCGGCTATTTTGAATATTCCGACTGCCTTGCCGAGCTCATTGAAAGCGGACTTGTCATCGAAGAGGAAAACGGCCTGCGTGTCAGCAAGCGCGGTGCGGACGCGGGCGAGACGGTCGAGAGCAGTCTGCCGTTTTCCGTGCGCAAAAGAGCGGAGAAGATAATCGCGCCCGAGGCAGAGAGACTGCGCCGTCTGTCCATGATAACCGCGCAGCACCGCAACCGAGACAGCGGCTGCTTTGTGACCCTTGCAATGAGCGACGGCAAGGGCGAGATAATAAGACTCAATATCCTCTCATCCGGCGAGCAGCAGGCCGAGAGAATCGAGGAAAATTTCCGCGACAGGGCAGAGGAGATATACTGCAAAATAATCGAGCTTTTAGATAAAAAGCCCGAGGATAAAAAAGGGTAAAAGCCCATCCTCGATGGGCTTTTATATATTGTTTACCACATACCAAGGAGGAAAACCATGGAGATCAGAATTCCGGATGGATACAAAAGTATCCTCAGCGTTTACGACACGCAGAAGGCCATCAGCCTTCTCAAACGCCTGTTTGAGGACAGGCTTGCGGCACTTTTAAATCTTTACCGTGTGTCCGCACCACTGTTTGTCGATTCCAATTCCGGACTTAACGATAATCTAAACGGCTACGAGCGGCCGGTATCGTTCGATATCCTGCGCTCGGATACGACCGCGCAGGTCGTGCAGTCGCTTGCAAAGTGGAAGCGCCTTGCACTCAAGCGCTACAACTTTTTCCCCGGCAAGGGTCTTTACACTGACATGGACGCTATCCGCCGCGACGAGGACGAGCTGGATAACCTGCACTCAGTTTACGTCGATCAGTGGGATTGGGAGAAGGTCATTCTGGCTGAAAACCGCAATATCGACTATCTCAAGCTCACCGTTATGGATATCGTCAAGGCCCTGTGCGACACGCAGGACACCATGCAGGCCATCTATCCGCAGCTTCAGTGCCTGCCCAAGCTCGAGCGCAGCGTGACCTTTGTCACCTCGCAGGAGCTTGAGGACATGTACCCCGATATGAGCGCAAAGCAGCGCGAAAACGCATTTACACGCGAGCACAAGACGGTTTTCATCATCGGCATAGGCGGCGCTCTGCGCTCCGGCAAGCCGCATGACGGCCGCGCTCCCGACTATGACGACTGGTCGCTCAACGGCGATATACTGTTCTGGTGCGATTGGCTCGACTGCGCAATAGAGATATCCTCCATGGGTATCCGTGTCGATCCCGAGTCGCTGGACAGGCAGCTTCGACTCTCCGGCTGCGATGACCGCAGGGAGCTTCCGTATCACAAAATGCTCTTAAACGGCGAGCTGCCGCTCACCATCGGCGGCGGTATCGGCCAGTCGCGTGTGTCCATGCTCCTGCTGGGCAAGGCTCATATAGGCGAGGTGCAGGTATCTATCTGGGATAAGCACACCGAGGAGGTATGCGCCGAAAAGGGAGTCATGCTTCTGTAAGCGGACGCATAAGGTGGTTACATGGATCTTATTGAACTTATAAAAGTAATAATCATCGGCATAGTCGAAGGCATAACCGAGTGGCTGCCCATTTCGAGCACCGGCCACATGCTGCTGGTCGATGAGTTTATCCACATGAACGTCACGCCCGAGTTCCGCGAGATGTTCCTGTACGTCATCCAGCTCGGCGCGATCCTTGCCGTCATAATCCTCTATTGGGGAAGGATGTGGCCGTTCCAGAGCAAAAAGAAAAACGGCAGCGTTATAAAAAAGGATACCTTCATTCTCTGGTTCAAGGTCGTCATAGCCTGCATACCCGGCTTTATCGCGTACCTCATACTTGATTTTGTTGATAACTGCTATGTTGTTGCCGCAGCGCTCATTGTTTACGGTATCGCGTTCATAGTCATCGAAAACTGGAACCGAGGCCGTGAGCCGCGAGTCAAAACGCTTGAGGAGATATCGTATAAGGATGCGTTCATCATCGGACTGTTTCAGGCGCTGTCGATCATTCCCGGCACCTCCCGCAGCGGCTCTACCATCATAGGCGGCCTCATAATCGGCGTGTCCCGCGTCGCGGCGGCGGAGTTTACCTTTTTCCTTGCAGTGCCGGTCATGGTAGGCGTATCGCTCCTGAAGCTTCTGGCCTTCGGCTTTTCGTTCACAACCGCGGAGCTCATAACGCTGATCGTCGGCTGCCTTGTCGCGTTTCTGGTGTCGGTCGCGGTCATAAAGTTCCTGATGAGCTATATAAAGAAAAAGGACTTCAGGATCTTCGGCTGGTACCGCATCATCCTCGGTGTCGTTGTTATAGCATATTTTGTACTTAAGTGAGTGATTTGACGGGAGCATCGCAATATGTATGGTGCTTAAATATACCTGCATATTGATGAATAAATTTCTTGACATAGCCGCTGGGTCGTGCTATTATATTTCAGCGGCAATGTGCAGAAGTACCCAAGAGGCCGAAGGGGCTCCCCTGCTAAGGGAGTAGGCGTGTAAAAAGCGCGCGAGGGTTCAAATCCCTCCTTCTGCGCCAAGAAAAGAGCACACTTAAGGTGTGCTCTTTTCACTAAAGCGAAAAAATGAATATTCGGAGAGTTATCGAAGTGGTCATAACGAGGCGGTCTTGAAAACCGTTTGGGCTCACGCCCACGTGGGTTCGAATCCCACACTCTCCGCCAAAGCAAGAAGCTCCCCGTTGGGGGGCTTCTTGTTTTGCATAGCAGGATTCGAACCCACATGCTCATTAGAAAAATAAAAATACGGTAGTCCACTATGCCATGGACTACCGTATTTCGTGGTGCGAGAGAGGAGACTTGAACTCCCACGTCGGTTGACACACGCCCCTCAAACGTGCCTGTCTACCTGTTCCAGCACTCTCGCGTTTTCCTTTTTATCAAAGGCAAGAGTTATTATAGCAGACAAATGCAGAATGTCAAGGATTAATTTTAAAATTTATTGCTTTTTCCGAATAAACGACTGCGTAGGCTGCGCAGAGCAGCAGGGAAGCGAGCATCAGCTCGCCGCCAATGCGCGGCTGAACAAGATAATATCTCACGAAATATGCATAGTAGCAGTGCAGCGAGGCAAGCTCGGCGAATACCGGCACGGGCGCAAACCGAAGGTCGCTCGCTGCCAGCACAAGCGCCAGAACTCCGGGAACGAAGAAATAGCGGTCATGCATATGCGGCAGAAGAAAGGGGATGCCCATGACGAGGATCATGGCAAGACCGAGGATGAGACGGTCGCTGAGCCTTTTGCGAAGCAGTATTGCCGCAGCATACACGGCTGCGACGAGCAGGAAGGCTGCTGCTATCAGAAGCCTTGCACTGCGTGTCGTATCGCCGGACCATGAGAACATGCTGGTAAGCGACGGCGCGTTGTAGTTCATCGCATCGCCTACGGTACCTGCCTGCGAAAAGTACAGCGTGAGCGTGTCCCACAGAGAAGCTCCCGCTATCACCGCGGGCAGCATGAACACAACATAGGCGGCAGGGAACACGAGAAGCTGCTGCCATTGTATCTTTTTTGCCAGCAGGAGAATGAAAAAAACAGGTATCACGAATACCGCCTGCAATTTGAATGCGAGACACGCCGCAAGCGATATCATCGCGCCGGTACCGCGGCTGCTCATGCCGAGATACAGGGCGTAAATTCCGAAAAAGGCGTATATGCTGTCGCACTGCGCCCAGTATGCGCCGTTTGCGGTGACCGTGGGAAGGTACAGCACGGCGAGGAAAATACCCAGCAGACGCGCTCTGGAGCTTGTGTACAGCGACGTGAGCTTCAGGCAGCTCCATGCCAGAAGCACATCAAACAGCACCGACAGAGCCTTTATGAGATACAGCTCGGATATGTCGAGATACGAAAACGCCGCCAAAAAGTACATGTACGGCGGATTGTAGTTTCCGGGAAAGAAGGCCAGAGCAGCAAAGCCGCCGTTATCGCGGAAAAACTGCGTCCACGGCGCTAAAAAAGTCGTGTAGTCATCGCTCTCGATATCAAAATAAAATGCGCGTATTATAAGCGCGGCTGCCGTGAGCACCGCTGCGCACACAAGAAGAGTTTTATCCTCAAAAATGCCCTCGTGCCGCAGAAGCAGCATGGCAAGTGCGAATATGACGATCAGCGATATGATGATAAAAGAACTCATTTCCCCTCCGCTTTGTACAAAAAAAGCGGCTGCCACTTATGACAGCCGACGAAATAATCACTTTTCACAAAATATTTCTTGACACAGCTCTATATACAATGATAGAATAACTTGCTATGTTATCTTGTGGTGAAACGACTGGCACCCCAGTGTTTACAATCACAATATAACATCAACCAAACGTAAATACAACACCGGAACGAGCAAAAGTTACAACTCGGCCGGGCGTTCTCAATTACGATTAAGGAGTGTGTACGAATGCCAAAAGACGTTCTCTACGGCAAAACTCTCAGAAAGAGCTTTGCACGGTACGAAGAGATCCAGGACATGCCCAATCTGCTGGAGATCCAGAAGAAGAGCTACAAGTGGTTTCTCGAGACCGGTCTGCGCGAGGTTTTCAGAGATACCGATGCGGTGACCGACTATTCCGGCAATCTTGAGCTGAGCTTTGTGGACTATTCCATGGACGAAAAGCCCAAGTATTCGGAAGAGGAGTGCAAGGCGCGTGACGCAACGTATGCGGCACCTCTTAAGGTCAGCGTGCGTCTGCGCAATCTTGAGACAGAGGAGATCAAGGAGCAGGAGATATTCATGGGCGATTTTCCGCTCATGACCGCCGGCGGTACGTTTATCATAAACGGCGCAGAGCGTGTCATCGTCTCCCAGATTGTCCGCAGCCCCGGCGTGTACTACGATAAGACCACCGACCGCAGCATGACGAGCATCTACGCGGCAACGGTAATCCCGTACCACGGCGCATGGCTCGAGTACGAGACCGACGCAAACGACACATTCTATGTCCGCATAGATAAAAACCGCAAGCTTCCCATCACATGGTTCCTCAAGGCGATGGGCAAGTATGATCAGGCAAGACCCGCGACATGGCTTTCCTGCACACCCGACCCAGTTATCGGCGCTGTTACCAACGAGCGCCTCAAGGAAATATTCGGCGAGGACGAGCGCATCGTCGCCACGATCGACAAGGACACTACGACCAGCCGTGACGAGTGCCTGATGGAGATCTACCGCAAGCTGCGTCCCGGCGACCCCCCGACGGTGGAAAGCGCCGAGGCTCTGCTCGACGGCCTGTTCTTTGACCATCGCCGCTATGACATTTCCAATGTCGGCCGCTACAAGTTCAACAAGAAGCTTGCACTGCGCGGCAGAATAAACGGCTTTACGCTGGCAATGCCGGTAGCAGACCCCTCCACGGGCGAGATAATCGCCGACGCGGGCGAGGTCATATCGCGTGAAAAGGCAGAGCAGATCGACGCAGCCGGTGTCATCGAGGTCTATCTTGATGTTGACGGCAAGACCGTCAAGGTCTTTTCCAACGGCATGGTTCCGCTCCAGAGCATGGTCGATATCGACCCCGCAGAGCTAGGGATCAAGGAAAAGGTGCGCGGCATAGTCCTCAAGAGCCTTATGGAGCAGTACTCCGGCGATGCTCTCAAGGAAGCAATACTTGAGAATATCGACGTACTTATCCCGAAGCACATTGTCGTTGACGATATGTTTGCCTCCGTAAACTACCTCAACTGTCTGGCCTACGGCATAGGCGAGAAGGACGATATCGACCATCTCGGCAACCGACGTGTCCGCTGCGTGGGCGAGCTGCTTCAGAATCAGTTCCGCATCGGCTTCTCACGCATGGAGCGCGTTATCCGCGAGCGCATGACACTTCAGGATCTGGACATAGTAACTCCCCAGAGCCTTATAAATATCCGTCCCGTGACGGCGGCGATCAAGGAATTTTTCGGTTCCAGCCCGCTGTCGCAGTTCATGGATCAGACAAACCCGCTGTCCGAGCTCACTCATAAGCGCCGTATGTCGGCCCTCGGCCCCGGCGGCCTGAGCCGTGAGAGAGCATCCTTCGACGTCCGCGACGTTCACTACAGCCACTATGGCCGCCTGTGCCCGATAGAGACTCCCGAAGGCCCGAACATCGGCCTTATCTCCTATCTTGCTTCCTACGCAAGAGCAAACGAGTACGGCTTCCTCGTCGCACCGTTCCAGAAGGTCGAAAAGGGCACCTGCCGCGTCACCGATCAGGTCGATTACCTGACCGCCGACATGGAGGATAACTTCATTGTCGCTCCTGCAACCGAGCCGCGTGACGAAAACGGCTGCCTTGTAAATAAGCGTATAACCTGCCGTCACCGCGACGAGATCGTCGAGGTAGACCGCGAGAGAGTCGATTATATCGACATAAGCCCCCGCATGATGGTCTCCATAGCGACCGCTATGATCCCGTTCCTTGAAAACGACGACGCAAACCGCGCACTGATGGGCGCGAACATGCAGCGTCAGGCGGTTCCCCTTATGGTGACTCAGGCACCTATCGTTGCAACCGGCATCGAGCACAAGTGTGCTGTTGACTCCGGCGTTGTCGTCCTTGCCGAGGGCGACGGTGAGGTCATCCGCTCCGATGCTCAGAACATCACCATAAAGTACGATTCCGGCGAGATCAAAAACTACAAGCTCATTAAATTCGCCCGCTCCAACCAGGGCACCTGCGTTAACCAGAGACCTATCGTCTCTCTCGGCGAGCGTGTGCACGAGGGCGATGTCATAGCAGACGGCCCGAGCACCAAGGACGGCGAGATATCCCTCGGCAAGAACATCCTCGTCGGCTTCATGACATGGGAAGGCTACAACTATGAGGACGCTATCCTGCTTAATGAGCGCCTTGTCATGGAGGACGTTTTCACCTCCCTCCACGTCGAGGAGTACGAGTGCGACGCACGCGATACCAAGCTCGGACCCGAGGAGATCACCCGTGATATACCCGGTGTCGGCGATGATGCCCTCAAGTACCTCGACGAGCGCGGCATTATCACTGTCGGCGCAGAGGTTCGCGCCGGAGATATCCTTGTCGGTAAGGTCACCCCGAAGGGCGAGACTGATCTGACCGCAGAGGAGAGACTGCTGCGTGCCATCTTCGGCGAAAAGGCGAGGGAGGTGCGCGACACCTCGCTCAAGGTCCCCCACGGCGAGAGCGGCATAATCGTCGATGTCAAGGTCTTTACCCGTGAAAACGGCGACGAGATGAGCCCCGGCGTAAATCAGGTCGTGCGCGTTTATATTGCGCAGAAGCGCAAGATATCCGTCGGCGACAAGATGGCCGGCCGCCACGGCAACAAGGGTGTTGTATCGCGTATACTCCCGCGTGAGGATATGCCGTACCTGCCCGACGGCACTCCGCTTGATATAGTTCTTAACCCGCTGGGCGTTCCGTCCCGTATGAATATCGGTCAGGTTCTCGAGGTTCACCTCGGCTATGCTGCTCAGGCGCTCGGCTGGAAGGTGGCAACGCCTATCTTCAACGGCGCAAACGAATCCACCATCCGCGATACTCTGCGTCAGGCCGGCCTGCGCGAGGACGGCAAGAGCGTCCTGTACGATGGCCGTACCGGCGAGAGATTCGATAATGACGTTACCGTCGGCTGGGTCTACTTCCTTAAGCTGCACCACCTTGTCGATGATAAGATCCATGCGCGCAGCACCGGCCCCTACAGCCTTGTTACTCAGCAGCCTCTCGGCGGCAAGGCTCAGTTCGGCGGCCAGCGCTTCGGCGAAATGGAGGTCTGGGCTCTCGAGGCCTACGGCGCGGCGTATACTCTTCAGGAGATACTCACCGTCAAGTCCGACGATGTAACAGGCCGTGTTCGCACATATGAGAGCATCGTAAAGGGCAACAACATTCCGCAGCCCGGCGTGCCCGAATCTTTCAAGGTTCTCGTCAAGGAGCTCCAGTCGCTGTGCCTTGATATCCGCGTTCTGGATAAGGACGGTCAGGAGATCGAGCTCAAGGACGATGACGATGATGAGTTCGTCCCCAAAATGAAGGACGAGATGTACGACACCATGTCCGACGATGACGAGATAGAGGCAGAGGGCTACACTATCGAGGATATTCCCGAGTCCGATGACGACGATTTCGGCTTCATATCCGACGATGATTACAGCGAGGAGGATGAATAATAATGAGTTTTACACCGTTTGACGCCATCAAAATAGGCATTGCCTCCCCTGAAATGATACTTTCATGGTCCTCCGGCGAGGTCACCAAGCCCGAGACCATCAACTACCGCACCCTCAAGCCCGAGCGCGACGGCCTGTTCTGCGAGCGCATTTTCGGACCGACCAAGGACTGGGAGTGCCACTGCGGCAAGTACAAGAAGATCAGCTACAAGGGCAAGATCTGCGACCGCTGCGGCGTTGAGGTAACAAAGAGCAAGGTACGCCGTGAGCGCATGGGTCATATAGAGCTGGCTGCTCCCGTATCGCATATCTGGTACTTCAAGGGCATACCCAGCCGCATGGGTCTGCTTCTCGACCTCACTCCGAGAGTGCTTGAGAAGGTTCTGTACTTTGCAAATTATATAGTCACCGATCCCGGCTTCACTCCGCTGGAAAAATGCCAGATACTCACCGAAAAAGAGTACCGCGACATGCGCGAGAAGTACGAGGACGACTTTGACGCGGGCATGGGTGCCGAGGCTATCAAGAAGCTTCTCCAGCAGATAGACTGCGAGCAGCTTTCCGCTCAGCTCAGAGAGGAGCTGGCAAACGCCTCAGGCCAGAAGAAGGCAAAGCTTGTAAAGCGCCTTGAGGTCGTCGAGGCATTCCGCCAGAGCGGCAATAAGCCCGAGTGGATGATAATCGACATTCTGCCGGTCATCCCGCCCGAGATCCGCCCCATGGTCCAGCTCGACGGCGGCCGCTTTGCAACGAGCGACCTCAACGACCTGTACCGCCGCGTTATAAACCGCAATAACCGTCTGAAGAGGCTTATCCAGCTCAACGCGCCCGATATCATCGTGCGCAACGAGAAGCGTATGCTTCAGGAAGCCGTTGACGCACTTATCGACAATGGCCGCCGCGGAAGAGCCGTCACCGGCGCAAACTCCCGTGCGCTCAAATCGCTGTCGGATATGCTCAAGGGCAAGCAGGGCCGCTTCCGCCAGAACCTTCTGGGCAAGCGCGTTGACTACTCAGGCCGAAGCGTTATCGTTGTCGGCCCCGATCTTAAGATATATCAGTGCGGTGTTCCCAAGGAAATGGCAATCGAGCTGTTCCGTCCCTTCGTCATGAAGAAGCTCGTTGAGGACGGCGTTGCAAACAACATCAAGTCCGCAAAGAAGATGGTCGATAAGCAGCGCACCGAGGTCTGGGACGCGCTTGAGGTCGTCATCAAGGAGCATCCTGTTCTGCTTAACCGTGCGCCTACGCTGCACCGCCTCGGCATTCAGGCCTTTGAGCCCATCCTCGTCGAGGGTCGTGCGCTCAAGCTCCATCCTCTGGTATGTACCGCATATAACGCCGACTTTGACGGCGACCAGATGGCTATCCACGTTCCTCTGTCGGCAGAGGCTCAGGCCGAGGCGAGAATACTCATGCTCTCGGCAAATAACCTTCTGCGTCCGCAGGACGGCCACCCTGTAACTGTTCCTACTCAGGATATGATCCTCGGCTCGTACTACCTGACCATGAAGCGCATAGGCAAGGCCGAAAAGGGTGCAGAGAAGGTGTTCGTGACCGATCCCGGCGATACCGAGCTGCCTGTAAATGAGATAGTTGACGGCGACGATTTCGTTGCGGCAGAGGAGAAGGCGGCAGCCGAGGGCGGCAAGGCTCCGGCATACAAGCCGCTGCTGATCTACCGCGATCCCGACGAGGCTGTCATGGCCTACAGTCAGGGCGAGGTCGGCCTGCATGCGCCTATCCTTGTGCGCGTTGTCAAGACCTTTGACGGCGTTGAGAAGTCGAAGCTCATCGAGAGCACCGTAGGCCGCATCATTTTCAACGAAAAGATCCCTCAGGATCTCGGCTATGTTGACAGAAGCGATCCCGAGCACGCATTTGACCATGAGATCAGCTTTCAGGTCGGCAAGAAGCAGCTCGGCGATATCATTGACCGCTGCATCAAAAAGCATGACTTCACCATTTCCGCCGAGGTGCTCGACGGCATCAAGGCAATGGGCTATAAGTACTCGACAAAGGGCGCTATCACGATCTCCATCGCCGATATGACCGTCCCCGAGGCCAAGAAGACTCTCATCAGTGAGACCGAGGGCAAGGTGCTTGCCATCGAGCGTCAGTTCAAGCGCGGCTTTATTACCGATGACGAGCGTTACCGTCTGGTCGTCTCCGAGTGGGAAAAGACCACCAAGGATGTCACCAGCGCACTGCAGAACTGCCTTGATACCTACAATCCTATTTATATGATGGCAAACTCAGGTGCTCGTGGCTCCATGAACCAGATCCGTCAGCTTGCCGGTATGCGCGGCCTTATGGCTAATACCTCAGGTAAGACCATCGAGATCCCCATCAAGGCAAACTTCCGTGAGGGCCTAAGCGTTCTGGAATACTTCATCTCATCCCGAGGCGCACGCAAGGGTCTTGCCGATACAGCACTTCGTACAGCTGACTCCGGCTACCTCACCCGCCGAATGGTCGATGTATGTCAGGATGTCATCATCCGCGAGCCCGACTGCGGCACGCATGACGGCGTTTGGGCGGCTGCTGTCTACGAAAAGGGTCAGCTTGTCCAGTCCTTCGGTGTCAGCATCCACGGCAGATTCCCCGCGGTTCCCATCTGCGATCCGCAGACCGGCGAGGTGCTGTTTGATACAGACCATATGCTCATGCCCGCAGATGCAGATGTTCTTGAAGCTCACGGCATCGAGCGCGTTCTCATCCGCAGCGTTCTGTCCTGCGAGGCAAGAACCGGCGTGTGTGCACGCTGCTACGGCATAAACCTTGCAATCGGCCAGCCTGTCAGCGCAGGCGAGGCTGTCGGCGTTATCGCGGCTCAGTCCATCGGCGAGCCCGGTACTCAGCTTACCATGCGTACCTTCCACACCGGCGGTGTCGCGGGCGACGATATCACTCAGGGTCTTCCCCGTGTCGAAGAGCTGTTCGAGGCACGCAAGCCCAAGAAGATGGCTGTCCTTGCCGAGATATCCGGCACCGTCGCCATTGAAGAGACCAAGAAGGGCGCACTGTTTGCGATAAGCGTCAGCAGCGAGGAAGAGGGCGAGACGAAGGTTTACACCGTGCCTCACTCTGCCGGCATCCTTGTCAAGAACGGCGACCACGTCGATAAGGGTCAGGAGCTCACCAGCGGCGCGCTCAGCCCGCACGATGTTCTGCGTATCCGCGGCATAGACGATGATAAGTATGGCCGCCCCGGCGTTCGTACCTATATCATTCAGGAGGTACAGAAGGTTTACCGTCAGCAGGGCGTTGATATCAACGATAAGCATATCGAGATCATTGTCCGGCAGATGATGCGCAAGGTCAAGATCGAGGATTCCGGCAGCACCGAGCTGCTCTCCGGCGCAACGGTCGATATCGGTGAGCTCAAGGCAGCAAACCGTAAGATCGACGAGCGCATCGCGGCAGGCGAGGAGGGGCTGAGCAAGGCAACGTATACCCAGCTTCTCATGGGTATCACCAAGGCCTCCCTTGCAACCGAGAGCTTCCTGTCGGCAGCTTCCTTCCAGGAAACCACCAAGGTCCTTACCGAGGCTGCTATCAAGGGCAAGGTCGATCATCTTGTCGGCCTCAAGGAAAACGTCATCATCGGCAAGCTCATCCCCGCAGGTACGGGACTTTCCATGTACCGTGACTTTGAGGAGAAGACCGACGATACGATCACTGACGATCCGGCGCAGTACGTTGACCTCTCCGCTCTCGTAGGCAAGACAAATGCACTTTAATACTAAGGTAATATAGCAATATAGCAAAATACGGAGACGCAAAAGCGCCTCCGTATTTTGCAGACTGTCAAAGAACTATGATAAATAAGCGTAATGGGTAGAATCCAATACGCAGCAGGGGGAGTGTGAGGGGGACAAGGTCCCGCCTC
>CAVGXR010000053.1:0-117864 GCA_963633225.1 Collinsella aerofaciens | reverse complement strand
ACAAAGCCCTTCTTGTCGCAGGCCGTATGCGCCTCATACGCAAACTGCCTTGTATGCCTCTGCGGGCGTACCACGCCCGCAGCTTCCGCAGGAAATCTGCAGAGGAATAGGTAGATTGCTCAGGGTAGGCGGCGAGGAAGCGCAGGCGAGAAAACTCGTCAATGGCGGTGTACTGAAATAATCGAAGCTCTGGATCCGTGATGCATTTACGAGGCACGACTTTTACGTCCACCTGCACACGCTCTCCTGGATGGGTCATTTGCTCATAAGGCTTTGGTTTGTACTCCTTTTTTGGCTTTTGGGCGGGAAATAGGCCCATTTTGCGCATAACGCGGAACAGGCTCTCTGGGCGGCGTGTATAGCCGCGCTGCCGCAAGCGGTGCCAGAGTTCGATCATGCCCAGCGTTGGATTCCGACGGCGTATGTCGCGGATGAGCTTTAGCTCGGCCTCTGTATGCTGGTTTGGGTGGCTATGGGGCCGCCTGGACTGACAGGCCAGGGACGCCGCACTTCCGTCCCAGCGCTGCTTCCAGAAGTAGATGTACGACCGACTCTTGTTGTACTTCCGACTAGCGCGGCTGACGCCATATTTCTCTGCGTACTTCATTAGGGATTGCCGATATGCCATGTCCTGTGTTATATTGTTGTTCATGAGGGATATGGTCTCCTTTCGGGATAAGTCGGTGTGGCAACTTAACTTTACCACATGAGACCCTATCTCTCATATTTTTTCTTCCATTGTCCAATATGTATTGTAGTCCTACAATCACTACAATAATTTCGGGGGAGACGGCTTGAATTGGGCAGAAACTTGTAATATAATATTAAAGTTACAATGGATAACTATGCGGTACGCCGAGCGCCGCAGGAAAGAGAGCAGCAAATGGGAATAATGAACAGGGTGAAGCGGGAGATATTTATCCGCCCCTGGCTTAAAAAGGGCTATTCAAGACGTCTGGCAAATTCGTATTATAAAAAGGTCCGCAGGGATCTGAAAACGGATAACGGCGTGCCGGCGGCGGACAAGAAATGGGCGCATGAGCGCGGCTATCTGTCCGACAGCATCGCAAAATACGGCCTGAAGGACGCGCCGGAGAGCAAATATATAAGCGATATCGACTATCTGTACCTCAAGCCCTTCAACAACAGCTTCACAAAATGGGTGGGCGATCTCGTGACGGAAAACAGGGTGCTCGTAAACCACAGGGAGCATCTGCCGGAGCTGTACTTCAACATCATCGAGCGCGAGGAAAAGAAGATATTCCTGCCGATAGACACGGTAGAACGCCGCTATGGCGAGAGCTACGACGACTTCATACGGCTCCTCGACGAGAAGGGCGAACTCGTGATACGCCCCGACCGCCCCTCGGCAAATCGCTGCGGATACATAATAAGGCGCAGCGGAGAGAACCGCTACGAGCTGTGCGGCGACGAGGTGTGCAGGACGAGGATGAACATATACGGAAACGTCTACGATGCAGCGCAGCTTGTCGGCGAGGAGCGCGAGCCTCTGCCCGCGGGCTTTGAGAGAAACCCCTGCAAGCGCGCATATTACGACAAAAACAGCCTGTACGAGCTCATTTCGACCTTCAAATACGGCTACGTCATATCAGAGCCCTATAAGCTGAGCAAGACCTCGCCGGGCATACTCAGGATATACGTCTCGAACGAAAAGCTCAGAAAAACGACGGTGCTCGATCATTATTACACAGACATTGACGCAGACACCGTGCGCTGCCGCGCCGTATCGGACGAGGGTGAGCTCGACGGGCAAAGGCTCCCCTGCTGGGACGAGATACTCGAAACGGTCAGAGGCATTGCGGCCTATATAAGCGAGATAGAATACTTCACCGTCAGCATCATCTTCACCGACGACGGCTTTGTTATAGATTCGATAGACACGAATCCCGACCTTCCGCCCATCGCGCACAGCACAAGGCTCAACGATTATCTCGTGGCCAGACTTGCCGAAAAGCGCGAAAACGTCGCCGTTACGCGAGAAAAGTGGTGGGCGGCGTTTAAGAAAAAGCGCTTCAAGCGCTTCGTGCGGCACTTCTGCCGCCCGGGCATCAGGCCGTATATGCAGAAGCTGTGGATGAACTCAGTGCGGGACGATCTGCTGCATAATAAGGGCACGACCCTTTCACAGAAGCTGTGGTGCTATAAGCGCGGCTTCCTGTCGTACAGGATAAAGCAGTACGGGCTGACGAAGGATAATTATAAGGACTTCCTGTCCGACTATCAGTACCACTGGCTCAACCGCATAAACAACAGCTACCAGATATGGATAAACGACAAGACCACGACACGCTACGTGTTCGAGCCGTATAAGCAGTATCTCGCAAAATACTACTACGACATAATAAAAATGCAGGGGAAGACCTGCATCAAGGCGCTTCAGGATATCCCCGAGGGCTTCGAGCCCTCCTTTGACGGCATCTTCGCCCTGCTGCGCAGGGAAAAGCTCCTCGCGCTCAAGCCCTCCTCCGGCACTCACGGCGACGGCTTTTACCGCATGGAGTATGCCGGCGGCAGGTATCTTATAAACGGCAGCGAGATGACGGAGGACGAGATACGGCAGATGATAGAGGGCTTTAAGTCCATTTACGTCATCACGGAGTATCTTTTCATGCACAGCGAGCTCAAGAAGATATACCCCAACTCCGTAAATACGATCCGCGTCGCCGTCGTCAACCAGTCGGCCTACGAGCCGAAGATCATGCAGACGTACATGCGCATAGGCTCGTCCTCAACGGGCTTTACCGACAACGTCGGCTACGGCGGTATCTGCGCGAAGATCGACATTCCGAGCGGGCGCTACTACTGCCCCGAAAAGATAATCGACCACAGGTTCACGCCCTGTCCGACACACCCGGACACAGGTGTAAAGATCGAGGGCACTGTCCCCAACTGGGAGCTCATGAAAAAAGGCATAACGGATATCTGCCGCTTCATGCCGGAGCTTGAGTACCTCGGCTTTGATATCGCCATCACAGACGACGGCTTCAAGATCATAGAGATAAACATACATCAGGATCTGCACAAGGTCGCCGAGCACTCCGAGGAGTTCAGGGCGTTTTTCCGCGACAAGCTCGCGCTCAAGGCCAGACAGTACGGACTGAAAAAATATTGATTACACAATTACAGGAGAAGCAAATGAAAACAATAGGTTTCCTCATAAGCCATAAAAACGGCGAGGGCCGCCGCGCTCTTCTGCCTGAGCACATAGGCAGGATAAAAAATGCGGATATGCTTTATTTCGAAAAGGGCTACGGCCTTGCAGTGGGCGTAAGTGATGAGGAGTACGCCGCCTGCGGCTGCCATGTAGTCTCCCGCGAGGAGGCGCTCGGCTGCGATATCATAACCGACGTGAAGCTCGGCGATGCGGATTATCTCGAGCAGATACAGGGCAGCAAGCTCATGTTCGGCTGGGCGCACACCGTGCAGAATATAGACTTTACGAGCGACATGATCCGCAAAAAGCACACTGTCGTCGCTTGGGAGGAGATATTCGAGCAGGGCCGCTATATCTTCTACCGCAACCGCGAGGTCGCCGGTGAGGCTGCCGTCATGCAGGCCTTCCGCTACTGCGGCAAGATGCCCTACGACACGCACGTTGCCATCCTCGGCAACGGACAGACTGCCAAGGGCGCGATGCGCATCCTGCACGGTCTGGGCGCCAAGGTTGACGTATACGGGCACAGGCTCGAGCAGCTGTTCCGCAAGAACATGTTCGACTACGACGTGCTCATAAACTGCGTCATGTGGGATACCTCCCGCAGCGACAGGATAATATATCGGGAAGACCTCAAAAAAATGAAGCCCGGCACGCTGATCATCGACATCAGCTGCGACCCGCATCTTGAGATAGAGACCTCGCATCCGACGACGATAGACGATCCCGTGTACGTTGTTGACGGCGTTATCCACTACGCGGTGGACAACACTCCGGCAATGTACCCCATAACCGTGACGAAGGTGCTCAGCGAGGGCGTATCCAATTATATAGACACCCTCATCGAAAAGAACTTCGAGGAATACCCCGAATCGCTCAGAAGGGCGACCGTCATAAAGGACGGACGCATCCTTGACGAGAGAATAAGACAGTTCAGACAGGCGCACGGAGCGTTCTGCGAATAAAAAGATGATTGACGGATACGGCAGAAAAATCGAATATCTGCGCATGTCGGTGACCGATGCCTGCAATCTCCGCTGCGTCTACTGTATGCCGCCGGACGGAATGAAGGAATGTCCCTGCCGCACGGCGATGAGCGCGGAAGAATTTGCGGAGATAGCGCGTGAGGCTGCCTCGCTCGGCATGAAAAAGCTGCGCATAACGGGCGGCGAGCCGCTGGTCAGGAGCGATATCCTGCCTCTTGTGCGCTCGCTCGGGAGCATAGACGGCATTGAGGACATGAGCCTTACGACAAACGCAGCGCTCCTTGCGCCGGTAGCACGCGAGCTATATGACGCGGGTATTCACAGGATAAACATAAGCCTCGATACGCTCGACGCGGCAAAGTACGAAAAAATCACACGCGGCGGCAGACTGAGCGATGCTCTTGACGGCATACACGCGGCTCTCGAGGCCGGAATGAGCCCCGTAAAGCTCAACACGGTGCTAATAGGCGGCTTTAACGACGATGAGATCGAAGCTCTTGCACAGCTCACGCTCAGATACCCAGTGCAGCTTCGCTTTATCGAGCTCATGCCGATAGGCGACACCAAGGGTGAGTTTGACGAGCGGGCGTATCTGCCCGACAGCACGGTTTTGCAGCGGCTGCCGCAGCTCGAGCCGGTGCAGAGCGAAAAGCACAGCGTTGCGCGGCTGTATAAGCTCCCGGGGGCTCAGGGCGAGATCGGGCTCATAAGCCCCTTGAGCAATCATTTCTGCGCCGAGTGCAACCGCCTGCGCCTTACCGCCGACGGCTGCCTGAAGCCCTGCCTGCACTCGGCAGAGGAGATACCGGTGCGCGGCCTGCACGGGCAGGAGCTGCGGGACGCGATACTCATGGCCGTGTCGCACAAGCCGGAAATGCACGTCGCGCTTTCCGCGACCGAGCGCAGCGAGGCAAAACGAAGCATGTACCGCATAGGAGGCTGAAATATGGCTAAGATAGCTGCAATTTGCATAAGTGATGTCAGGGGCGTGCAGAAGAGAGAGATCCCCGAGGCGTTTCTGAAAAAGGACTGGGGCATCGAGGGTGATGCCCACGCAGGAAACTGGCACAGGCAGGTCAGCCTGCTGTCGCTTGACAGCGTGCAGAGGCTTCAGGAGAAGCTGAGCTTCAAGCTCCTGCACGGCGCGTTTGCCGAGAATATCCTCGTCGAGGGCATGGCGGTGCACACGCTGCCGGTGGGTACGCGCCTGCGCATAGGCGCTGCTCTCTGCGAGGTCACGCAGATCGGCAAGGAGTGCCACAACGACTGCGCCATACGCAAGGCCGCCGGAGACTGCGTTATGCCGCGGGAGGGCATTTTCGTAAAGGTTCTCGAATCCGGCGCGATAAAAACCGGCGACGAGATAGAAATAGCCGAATAAAATGAAAAACCTCGAGAGTCGAACGATTCTCGAGGTTTTTTCTGTTCAATTGAGCTTCATGTCTCCGTCCTTTATCCAGCCGAGCCGGCGGCAGAGAATGCCGAACAGCCACGATAAAAGAGCGGGCAGGACGATGGCTATGAGCGCAAGGCCGATCCAGTCTCCGGCTGTGGGGACTATGGCCTGAGCTCCGTCCAGCAGAGCCTCAGCCGAGGGGCTCGACCAGCCCGTCCACACGCCGATGGGACCGACGAGGCCGCAGGTGCCCATGCCGGAGGACACCGCCGCGCCGTTCATCTCAAGCTTGAATACGCAGGTCGCCAGCGGCCCCGTCACGGCGCTGGCCGCGATGGCGGGTATCCATATCTTCGGGTTGCGCACGATGTTGCCCATTTGCAGCATCGAGGTGCCAAGCCCCTGCGATACTATGCCGCCCCAGCCGTTTTCCCTGAACGAAACGACAGCGAAGCCGACCATGTTCGCACAGCAGCCGGCGAGCGCCGCGCCTCCTGCAAGACCCGTCAGGCTGAGCGCAGCGCAGATGGCCGCCGAGGATATGGGCAGCGTCAGCGCAATGCCGACGATGACCGATACGAGCACGCCCATGACGAAGGGCTGCTGCGTCGTTGCCCATTTTATAAGCGTTCCGACGGCCATTGCGCCCCTGCCGATGGGGGCTGCTATGAAATACGCGGCTCCCACGCCGATGAGTATCGTGACGATGGGGGTCACGAGAATGTCGATCTTTGTCTCCTTCGAGACCATTTTGCCGAACTCCGCCGCGATTATCGCAACGACGTAGACGGCCAGCGGTCCGCCCGCGCCGCCCATGACGTTCGTCGCGTAGCCGACCGGTATCAGCGAAAACAGCACCATCGCCGGGGCGTGCAGCGCGTAGCCTATGGCCACCGCCATCGAGGGTCCGACCATAGCCGAGGCGAATTTGCCTATCGTGTAGCCGGTGTCGCCGATCTTAATGAGCTGCGCCGAGAGAAAGGATATACCCAGCTGCGTGCCGAGAGTGTCAAGTATCGTGCCGACGAGCAGGGTGCAGAAAAGCCCCTGCGCCATTGCGCCGAGCGCGTCGATACCGTAGCGCTTCATGCTGACCTCGATATCCTTGCGCCTGAAAAATGCCTTTACCTTTGACATAAGCGATTACTCCGTTCAAAAAAAGCAGACTATGCGGTGTCATGACACCTGCATAGTCTACTTTAACGCTTATTTATCCGTTTGTCAAGCGGAAATCACTGAGCCTGTGTATAAAGGAAGCCGGCCTCATCCAGAGCCTTTTTCGTGCGCTCGAAGCAGTCCGCGTCGGGGCAGGAGAGAACGTGCAGGTGCACGCCTCCCGTAAGAGCGCTCAGGGGGCTTGCGCCGTTTTCGCGGTAGGCGGACATGAACTGCGAAACGTCGTAGCGGCTCGACAGATGCAGAGGACCTGTGAGCTGACCGTACAGCGGATGCTCGACGATGACGTTCACGACCGTGCAGCCGTTATCGACCATTATGTTGAGCTCCTGCTCCATGCTGTCAAGATCGTGTACGCAGGCGACGGTGTACTGCTTGCCGCCGGAGGCTCTGTCAACGACGTAGCCACGCGGCGTGGCGAGAACGTTTTCGCCCGATGCGCGCAGCAGCGCGATGTCGCCGACGATTATCTGACGGCTCACGCCCAGCTCCTTTGCGAATTTCGTTGCGCTTATGGGGCGGTCGTTGTTTTTAAGGGCAAGCATGATATGCTCGCGTCGTTTTGCCGAATCCATTTGCATTACCTCTTTGCCTCGAGCATTTCGTCCTTGAGAGCCATGAGCTTTTCGGACAGGTCAACATAGTACTGATGCGGGAAGTCAAAGCGCTTGACCTCCGGCCAGAGCGTGGATACCTCGTATGCGCAGCGGCGGCGTATCTCATCGAGCGCAGGCAGCTCATACACGAGCTGTCCTTTTTCAAATATGGGAACGAGCAGCTCCTGTGCGCGGAAGTTTTCCATTGTCTTGCGCTTCCAGCGTGCTGCGGGGTCGCAGATCTCCAGCGGCTTTGTGTCGTCAACCGTTTCGTCGTGCATACAGATGTAGTCGGCCTCGGCCATGCCGTTTTCGCGCTCGAAGAAGCGGTAGACCTTTTTAAAGCCCGGATTTGTGATCTTGCCGACGTTTTCGCTGATCTTTATCTTGGGTATGATCTCGCCCTTATCGTTTTCAACGGCGCACAGCTTGTACACGCCGCCGAACACGGGGTCGGACTTTGCCGTTATAAGGCGCTCGCCCACGCCGAAGGAGTCGATCTTCGCGCCCTGAAGCAGCAGCTCGGTTATAAGGCGCTCGTCAAGGGAGTTTGAAACGGTGATCCTGCACTCAGTCCAGCCGGCCTCGTCGAGCATGGCACGTGCCCTGCGCGTGAGATAGGCCATGTCGCCAGAGTCAAAGCGGATGCCGCATTTTGTTATGCCGAGAGGCTTTAAGACCTCGTTGAAGGCGCGTATAGCGTTGGGAACGCCGCTTTTGAGCGAGTTATAGGTGTCAACGAGCAGTATCGCGTTGGTCGGATATGTCTCGCAGTAGGCCTTGAAGGCCTCGTACTCGGAGTCGAACATCTGCACCCATGAATGAGCCATCGTGCCGCCCGCGGGAACGCCGTAGCGCGTGTCGGAAAGGGCGCAGGCCGTGCCCGCGCAGCCGCCGATATATGCCGCCCTCGCGCCCGTGACCGCTCCGTCTATGCCCTGAGCGCGGCGCGAGCCGAACTCGAGCACGACTCTGCCCTCGGCGGCGCGGCAGATGCGGTTGGCCTTGGTCGCAATGAGGCTCTGGTGATTTATCGCAAGCAGAACGTAGGTCTCTATGAGCTGCGCCTGTATAGCCGGTGCGCGCACGGTCATCAGCGGCTCCCGCGGGAACACGGGCGTGCCCTCGGGAACAGCCCAGATATCGCCCTCAAATTTAAAATTGCGCAGATACTCGAGAAAATCCTCGGAGAACATATTCCTGCCGCGCAGATACTCGATATCCTCGTCGTCAAAATGCAGGTTCTGAATATATTCGACCACCTGCTCAAGCCCTGCGGCGATGGCAAAGCCGCCGCTGTCGGGATTCTGGCGGTAGAAAACATCGAAATAGGTTATTTTATCACCCATGCCGTGATCAAAATATCCGTTGCCCATCGTGAGCTCATAGTAATCGCACAGCATGGTCAGGTTAAGCTTCGTGTCAGTCATAGCGGCCTCCGCATACATTAAGGGTATGTTAATTATAGCTTCAGTATATAACAGATTTATTTTTATGCAACAATTGATAATATTAAAACGAGCGCCCCGAAGCCTTCGGGACGCTCAAGCGTGGCGGTACCTGGCAGTAAGTGCTGATTTTTTCTTTCGGCAATATATTTTAAAAAGCTCGTTGAAATTTTTGCGCCGTTGCGCTATATTTAATGTATAATCGGAGCGGAGGGGAAATCATGGCCGTTACAATGGACTTTTTTGACACAATAAGCTTTGATATCGCAAAGCAGAAGTATTATAACGCCAACAAGGTCGATGCCAGAATGGAGGAGATCAAGGCGGCGTTTGCCGAACTCATAGAGGAAAATAACGAGCTCAGGCGGCAGATAGATGACGTTGGCCTTTCCAAGGCCAGAGTCGCGGAGCTTATCATGGGCGCTCAGGAAAAGGCTGACGAGATGATAAAGCAGGCCGAGGCCGAGGCAGAGGAGATCATAAAAAAGGCAAAGCTCGATGCCGACGGCATAATCATAAGCCGCGAGGCCGAGGCGGGAGCCGGTGTTCTGGGTCTTACGCAGAACCAGCTTGCCGCGATAGATAAGCTCAACAAGCAGCTTGACGATTTCAACGTCGCTCAGGCAACGCAGATATTCCGCATAAAGCAGGCGCTCATGAGCATAGCGCTGGACAAATAAGCATAGAAAAGGCTGTCTCATTAGAGGCAGCCTTTTCAGTTATTTTATTCAGCGCTTATTCAAGCAGAGCGCTGATCTCGCCGGCTGTGGCTGAGGTGAGGAACGCACCGTCGCCGAAATCGGCATAGACGCGGCCAAGGTCAAAGTAAATGAGCAGCGTTTCGCCGTCGGGGAGGGACACGCAGTAGTCGGGCTCACCGTCTGTGAACGCCGTGCAGTAGTCGGGCATAACATCGTTCACGGCGCGTGCCGGTGCAAGGAGCTCCGTAAGCTTCTCGGCTGTGATCTCATCGACCTCCACGTCGGCAGACAGCGCGCCCTGCGGGTACACAGCGCCGCTCTCGTCAGAGCCGTAGCTGTACGCTTCTTCTCCGCTGGTTACGGTCTGCGCGTCCGTCAGGAAGTTTGCGTCGCTGCCGGTGCTCAGAATGCCGCTTTTTGCTCCGGCGATGATAACGAGCGCCAAGCAGGCTGCGGCGGAGAAGTATTTTATCCACACTATGCCGGTTTTTTTCTTCTTCTGCTTTGCCGTGATGCCGGACATGATCCTCTCATGCAGACCCTCAGGCAGGGGCTCGGGCTCGCGCATCCCGTCGGATATCGCGCAGAACGCCTCGTATACGCGCCTGCACTCGTGGCAGGTGCCGATATGCTCACACACCAGAGCTTGCCCGTCCTCATCCAGCTCACCGTCGAGAAGGCAGCTTATCATTTCTCTGCACTTATCGCAATCTATCATGTTTTGCTGCCCCCTTTCGTACCGTTTGACGCTATGGTTTCGGGAATGTTCCCGCTTTCGAGCAAAAATGTACACAATTTTTTTCGCGCACGGAAAATGCGCGATTTGACCGTGCCCTCCTCGAGCGAGAGGGCAGCGCCTATATCGGCATAGCTCATGCCGCCAAGCTCACGCATGGTGAGTATCTGCCGCTGATTGTCCGGCAGCAGCTTCAGCCCCTCCGAGAGCGACTGCATGCTCAGCTTTTTCATAAGCTGCTCCTCGGGGCCTGCGGCGGGGTCGGGTATCTCGAGCTGAACGTCGCCGTCATCATCGCTCTCCGCCGTCAGTGAGCTCTGCGGCCTTCGGCTTTTAGAGCGCAGAAAGTCGAGGCAGACGTTCGAGGCTATCCTGTAAAGCCACGAGGAAAACTTGCTGTCGCCCCTGAACGAGGGCAGGCTGCTGTAGGCCTTTATAAATGCCTCCTGCGTCATGTCAGCAGCATCCTCGCGGTTTGATACCATGCGCAGCGCGAGATTATACACCGTGCTTTCATAGCGCAGCACGAGCTCCTCGAAGGCGTTCGTGTCGCCGTCGAGAACCCTTTCGATTATCTCTTTTTCGGAAAGTTGGCTCATATCAGCTCTCTCTTAATAGCGCTTATTATCCTCTCAAGCTCGTCGAGCGTTTCCACCTTCACGAGCTGCTGCTTATAGTAGCCTGCGTATGCCACGCCCTTGAGATACCACGGTATCTGGTGACGCGCTTCGAGGCAGGCAAGGCGCTCGCCGAATTTTTCGGCGTACATTTTCGTGTGCCGCAGGGCAAGCTCCATGCGCTCGGAAAGCGGCGGCCTTTCGGGTATCTGAGTGCCTCCGATGCAGGCGTTTGCCTCGGAAAACAGCCACGGGTCGCCGAATATGCCGCGCCCTATCATGGCAAGCTCGCAGCCGGTGTAGCGAAGGATATGCTCCGCATCCGCGCCGGAGAAGATATCGCCGTTTGCGATGACGGGGATCGAAACTGCCCTTTTCACGTCGCGGATGATATCCCAGTCGGCGCGGCCCGAGTACATCTGGACCCTCGTCCTGCCGTGCACCGCTATCGCCGAAGCTCCGGCCTGCTGCATGACCTGTGCAAACTCCACGGCGTTCACGCTGCCGCCGTCAAAGCCCTTGCGGAACTTCACCGTGACCGGCACATCGACAGCCGATACCACCGCCTGCACTATCTTGCCGGCAAGCTCGGGGTCGCGCATGAGCGCCGAGCCGTCGCCGCTTTTGACGATCTTCCCGACGGGACAGCCCATGTTTATATCCAGCATATCGGCAGCAGAGTATTCTATCGCCATGGGCGCAGCCTCGGCCATGAACTCCGGCTCGTGCCCGAATATCTGTGCCGAAAATGGCCGGCAGCCGGGGAGGTTATACAGAAGGCTCTGCGTTTTTTTATCGCCGTAGCACAGCGCCTTTGCGCTTACCATCTCCGTCGTCGTGAGCGCCGCGCCGAGCTCGGAGCAGATCCTGCGGAAGGCGAAATCCGTAACTCCTGCCATCGGTGCGAGCACCGTGCGCCCGTTTATCTCAACATTGCCTATCTTCACCATAATATATCCAGTCCCACGGGGCAGTGGTCCGAGCCGAGTATCTCGGGCAGTATGTATGCATCCTTTATATTCCCGCGCAGCCGCTCGGACACGACGAAATAGTCGATGCGCCAGCCGACGTTGCGCGATCTTGCCGCCGCACGGTAGCTCCACCAGGAGTACGCATCGCGCCTGTCGGGGTAGAGCGTGCGGAAGCTGTCGATAAATCCGGCATCCAGAAGCTCGGTGAACTTGCCGCGCTCCTCGTCGGAAAAGCCGGGGTTAAAGTGATTCGTGTCGGGGTTTTTGAGGTCTATCTCCTCGTGCGCGACGTTCATGTCGCCGCAGACGATGACGGGCTTGAGCCTGTCGAGCCCCACAAGATACTCGCGGAAGCAGTCCTCCCAGCTCATGCGGTAGTCAAGGCGCTTGAGCGAGTCCTGAGAGTTCGGCGTGTACACGCACACGAGGAAAAAATCCTCATATTCGAGCGTTACGGCTCTGCCCTCGTCCTCGTGTCCCGGGATGTTGTACCTCACGCTAAGGGGACTGTGCTTTGTGAATATCGCAGTGCCGGAGTAGCCCTTTTTCTCGGCATAGCTCCAGTAGCTTTCATAGCCTGGCAGGTCGAGCTCTATCTGCCCCTCCTGCAATTTCGTCTCCTGAAGGCAGAAAAAATCTGCGTCGAGCGACCAGAATACATCCTCAAAGCCTTTTTTCACAACGGCGCGAAGACCGTTAACGTTCCAGCTTATAAATCTCACAGGTTTATCCCCCTTGCATCGGAAAGCGCGGCGTTCCTGAGCCTCGGCACCTCGCCGGACGCGCCGTTTTTTGTCTGCGCCGTTTTGACGGCTACAAGGCGGTTTATCTTAACGCCCTGCTCGCGGAACTTGCATTCGTAGTCTGTCATAACGCCGCCCTCGCCGCCGGCGTGCAGGTCGTTTGTTACGTCCCTGAGCTCCCAGCCCTCGGCCCTTATCTGCTCAAGCGACCATGTAAACAGCGGCAGATTGTCCGTCTTGAAGCAGACCTCGCCGCCCAAGGGCAGGATATCGGAGTATATCCGCAGAAAATTCGGAGATGTGAGCCTGTGCTTTGCGTCGCGGCTCTTCGGCCACGGGTCGCAGAAATTGACGAAAATGCGTCCGATCTCGCAGGGGGCGAACAGCTCGCGCAGCCGCAGCGCGTCCATGGATATAAAGCGCACGTTGTCTGCCTGCGCCTGACAA
Organism: Collinsella aerofaciens; assembly: GCA_963633225.1. Lineage (GTDB taxonomy): Bacteria > Bacillota > Clostridia > Oscillospirales > Oscillospiraceae > F23-B02. The sequence goes on along the minus strand of CAVGXR010000053.1, from coordinate 104,872 downwards.
GCGCGTTCCATGGCTATGACCATTGCGTCCTCAACCTTTTCCAGCGCCAGAAGCTCGATCTCGGGGTTTTCCAGCGCCGTACCGACGGTAAAGCGCCCCTTGCCGCAGCCTATCTCGAGCCACAGCTCCCTGTCGGGAAAGCTCTCGCGCCAATGCCCGCGCAGCTTTTCCGGCTGCATTATCTGAACCGCTGCGCATTTTTCCATGCGCGGCAGCAAATTCGGCTTTTTTCTCATCCGCATATTTTTTCACGCTCCGTAAATTTGTCCGTACCTTACAAAATACCATAGTTCGCGCAAAACATCAATCAGAAAAAGCTGCATTTTTAACGCAAAACCGGCCAAATGCTGTAATATAACTACTTGAAATGGACAAAAACTTGTGATATAATTCATTAATCAAATTATTAACATCCTCTGTTTACCTAAGGAGAACCCAATATATGAAACGAGTAAAAGTATCAAATAACGTCATCCGCCGTCTCCCGCGCTATCTCAGAAAGCTCGATGAGCTCACGGAAGCGGGCGTAAGCCGCATATCCTCCGGCGAGCTGGGCCGCCAGCTCGGACTCACTCCCTCGCAGATCCGTCAGGACTTCAGCTGCTTCGGCGAATTCGGCCAGCAGGGCTATGGATATAAGGTCACCGCGCTCCGTGCGGAGATCGCATCCATCCTCGGCATGGACAGGGGCTACAGCGCCATCCTCATCGGCGTCGGCAACCTCGGTCAGGCGCTCCTGTGCAACTTCTCCTTCAAAACATGGGGCTTTGATCTCAAGGCCGCCTTCGACGTTAAGCCGCAGCTTATCGGCACAGACTATGAGGGCGTAAAGATCCACGATATGTCCACCCTGCCGGAGTACCTTGCCGAAAACAAGGTCGATGCCGCGGTGCTGTGCGTTCCCAAGGCTCACGCCATCGCAACGACCGAGCTTCTCACCTCCCACGGTGTGAACGCGATCTGGAACTTTACGAATATCGAGCTCACCTCTCCCGAGAGCAGCACCATCGTTGAGAACATCCACTTCTCCGACTCTCTGCTGTCCCTGAGCTACTACATCTCCGAGGATAACGACGAGAAGGCCGCCAGAGCCGCAAGACTGAACAAGTAATTTACAAGACTGCTTTAATTTAAACGGTGGGCATCGCCCACCGTTTGAGACTGTCAAAGAACTATGGTAAATAAGAGTAATGGGTAGAATCCAATACGCAGCGGGGGAGCTCGAGGGGTAGCGCAGCGTCGGCACGGGAGTGAATGACATGCCGGTGGCATGTCAGAGCCGTGCCGTGACCGAGCCGCAGCGAGAAAAGGCCCGCCTCGAGTTAGATTATAGCCATCAAAAACGTCCGTCAGGACTTTTTGACGAGCGAAGCGAGATTTTTCGTGAAGCGCAAGCTTCACAAAAAATGTGGCGTGTTTTGAAGCGTGTCAAAAAAGTCGCAGGCTTTTTTGACACGCTGAAACGGTGGGCGATGCCCACCGTTTTTTATCGGAAGCTACGGAGGAATGAATATGTCAGACACGATAGCTGCCGTCTCGACCGGCACACAGGTCTGCGCGATAGGCATCGTGCGCCTGTCCGGCAGCGCGGCGATAGATATTGCCGATAAGCTCTTTGCACCCATGTCGGGCAAAAGAATGTCCGGCTGCGCCGACCGCAGACTCTGCTACGGCAGGCTTTCGGATGCAGAGGGAAGACTGCTCGATATCTGCCTGTGTACCGTGAGCCGTGCGCCGAACAGCTATACCGGCGAGGACACTGCGGAGTTTCAGTGCCACGGCTCGCCGGTCGTGCTCAGGGCGGTGCTCGAGGCCGCGTTTTCGCTCGGTGCACGTCAGGCGCTGCCCGGCGAATTTACGAAAAGAGCGTTCCTGAACGGCCGCATGGATCTGTCGAGCGCCGAGGCCGTTGCCGATATCATAGACGCGGAGACAGCCGAGGCCGCACGCAACGCGGCCGGTCAGCTCGGCGGAGCGATATCGCGGCGCATAGACGAGGTCTACGGCGTTCTGACCGATATAAGCTCGCACTATCACGCGGTGCTCGACTATCCCGACGAGGATATCGAGGACTTTACCCTCTCACGCTACAGAGCCGATATCGCCCGCTGCACGGAAACGCTCGAACGCCTCCGCGCAAGCTACGACAGCGGAAGGCTCATGCACGCGGGCGTAGCGGCCGCGATAGTAGGCCGCCCGAACGCGGGGAAAAGCTCGCTTCTGAATGCCCTGCTGGGCTATGACCGCGCCATCGTCACCGATATCCCGGGCACGACACGCGACACGATAGAGGAAAAGCTGCGGCTCGGCGGCGTGCTCCTGCGCCTGACCGATACGGCGGGCATACGCGAAACGAGCGACGAGATCGAGCGGCAGGGCGTTACGCGCTCGCGCCGCGCAATGCAGGAGGCAGAGCTCGTCCTTGCCGTCATGGACGGCAGCCGTGAGCTCACGGACGAGGATATAGAGCTCATAAAATGCGCGGAGCTTGCTCCGCACGGCATTGTCATACTGTCAAAGCACGATCTCGGCTCTGCCGCCGCCGTGCCGGAAACAAAGCTGCCGGTAGTCGAGATAAGCTCCGTCACCGGCGAGGGGCTGGAGCAGCTCGAGGACACCGTGCGCAGCCTCTTCCCGATGCCCTGTGCTCCGGCGGGCGAGATACTGACCAATGCAAGACAGCTTGATGCCGTAAGCCGTGCGCTTGAGTCGATGAAGGCGGCGGCGGACGCTCTCGAGCTCGGCTGCACGCCGGATATAGTCCTCACCGAAACGGAAACGGCCATGTCCGCCCTCGGCGAGCTCACGGGGCGCACCGTGCGCGAGGAGGTCACCAACCGAATATTCGAGCGCTTCTGCGTCGGGAAATAAAAATTAAGCGGTATTTGTTAAGATCAGATTTCCAAAAACCTATGCTGCTGCGTAAAGATATCCGCGCAGCGGGGGAGTTCGAGGGGGCAAGACCCGCCTCGAGTTGGATTATAGCCATCAAAAACGTCCGAAGGACTTTTTGACGAGCGCAGCGAGATTTTTCGTGAAGCTTGAGTTTCACGAAAAATGTGGCGTATTCACAGCGCGCAAAAAAGTCACAGACTTTTTTGACACGCTGTGTTAAGATACCGCTTTTTCTGTTGACTTTTTCGGAGTACCTACTATAATTGGAAAGCAAACCTTTGGGGGAGGTAATGATTAATGAATGAGATCTTTGTGGTGGGTCACCGCAATCCCGACACCGATTCGATCGTCGCGGCGATGAGCTATGCGGCGCTGCGCAATGCGCTCGGCGACAGGGAGTATGTGGCTGCCTGCCTCGGACATACAAGCGACGAAACTCAACGTATGCTCGATAAGTTCGGCTTCGAGCCTCCGCGCATGATACACGATGTCCGCACGCAGGTGCGCGACCTTGATTTCGACACGCCGCCGGCGCTCAACTCCTCGGTCACGATGAGCCGCGCATGGTACATGATGCGCGAGGAGAAGGTATCGGTCATCCCCGTCATAAACGAGGACGGTACGCTTTACGGAACGCTCTCGGCAGGCGATATCGCATCGTACAGCCTGCTGACGATAATTGATTCGCACATTGACGATGTGCCGCTCTGCAATATCCTGAGCGTTCTGGAGGGCAAGGTGCTCAACGAGGACGCGGAGCTTTTCGACTGCATCGCAGGAAACGTCGTCATTGCGCTGCCGCAGAGCTGCGAGACGCTGCTGTTCAACGATCCCGACAGCATCGTGCTGTGCGGCGACCAGCAGGACATGGTCGAGCGTGCGCTCAGACTCGGTGTCAACTGCATAGTCCTGTGCCAGACCGAGGCAAAAAAGCAGTGGCTCGAGCATGCGGGAAAAACCTGCATCATATCCACGCCCTTTGACGCTGCGCGTGTTGCAAAGCTAATCTATCAGGCCATACCGCTATCGCGCCCCTGCCACACGGAGGACACGATATGCTTCCACCTGAGCGATTACATAGACGATGTGCGCGAGGAGGTCCTCAAGAGCCGCTATCGCTGCTATCCCGTGCTCGACGAGAATGAAAAGGTCGTCGGCACGCTGTCGAGGTACCACCTGCTGCGCCCGCGCAGAAAGCGCGTCGTTCTGGTCGATCACAATGAAAAATCGCAGGCCGTAGCTGGCCTTGAGCAGGCAGAGATACTTGAGATCATCGACCATCACCGTCTGGCCGACATACAGACCGCGCAGCCTATCCGTATGCGCAACGAGCCCGTCGGCAGCACGACGACAATAATCTGCGGCATGTATCAGGAGCACGGCGTGATGCCCTCACCGGCAATGGCGGGGCTCATGGCGGCGGCCATACTGTCGGACACCGTCATGTTCAAGTCGCCCACCTGCACAAAGCGCGATATAGCGCTTGCCGAGCGCATGGCGCGCATTGCAAACGTTTCGCTCGACACTCTGGGCAAGGAGCTGTTCTCCGGCTCCTCCGATTCAAAGCCCGTCTCCGAGCTCATCCGCTCCGACTTCAAGGAGTTCCACATCTCCGGCCAGATACTCGGCGTCGGCCAGATAACTACGCTCGATTCCGCAAAAATGCTCGAGCGGCGCGATGAGTTTCTGGACGAGATGCGCAGCCTGAAATCCGCTTACGGCTACGACATGGTCATACTCATGCTCACCGACGTTCTCCTCGAGGGGACCCAGCTTCTCTATATCGGCAGCGACGAAACCATCCGCCGCGCCTTCTCTGCCGAGCCCAAGGACAACATGCTCTTCCTGCCCAACGTCATGAGCCGCAAGAAGCAGATTATACCCATGCTCACGGCTCTATGGGGCTGATCCGAACGGCTAAAATGTGCTCATGCGGCGTTAAAGACCTTGCACATACACAAAGTATGTGCTGCGGTCTTTGCCTTGCCTGAGCGCATTTTATCTCGCTCGGACTGTAGACGGAAATGCGCCGTGCGTCGTTCAAGAGCTCGCACATACACAAAGTATGCGCTGCGGTCTTTGCCTTGCCTGAGCGCATTTTATCTCGCTCGGACTGTAGACGGAAATGCGCCGTGCGTCGTTCAAGAGCTCGCACATACACAAAGTATGCGCTGCGGTCTTTGCCTTGCCTGAGCGCATTTTATCTTGCTCGGACAATCGAAGCGCTGTGCCCGCTTTGCATAAAAGTTTGACCTGTTCGGCGTTAAATTTGTTCAAAAGAGGCAATTGACAAGGCCCTTTCCCGTGAGTATAATTTAGAGCATCTAATGGAAAGCGAGGATACGGAAATGACTTGCCGCAATGCGATCATGAATAATTGCTCCGTGTCTGAGTCTGTCCGCAGTGCATCCATGTCCTATAACGCAGTACGATTTTATTCGTACTGCGCTTTTTATTATTACTCCTGGAGCAATATGATAGGGCAAAGGACATAAGCTGCACGCATAAAAGCCGCGATAGCCGCGGCGAATATTTGTCGTTGAATGCGGTTCCTTTGCAAAAAAGGGATCGCATATTTTTATTGAAAAACAGAGGTAACAGCATGAACGAACTTGAAACTTCCAGAAACGAGATAAGCCGCATAGACAGAGAGATTGCAAAGCTTTTCGAGCAGCGTATGCACGCCTGCGCCGAGCTTGCCGAGTACAAAAGGCAGCACGGCCTGTCGGTCAAGGACCCTGTGCGTGAGGCGGAGCTCATCGAGCGCAACCGTGCGCTCATAGAAAGCGCCGATATCGAGGCATACTATGTGCAGCTTCTCAAAAAGACCATAGAGCTCTCGTGCGAATATCAGTCGAAGCTTTTAAACGGCATGCGCGTGACCTACTGCGGAGTTGAGGGAGCGTTTGCGTATATGGCGGCAAAGCGCATGTTCCCGGGGGCCGAGCTCGTGCCTTATTCCAATTTCGGCGATGCCTATGCCGCCGTTGAGCGCGGCGAGTACGACTGCGTGGTGCTGCCTCTTGAAAACAGCGCCGCCGGTGAGGTCGGAACTGTCATGGATCTCATTTTTTCGGGCGAGCTGTTCATAAATCAGGTCATTGACCTTCCGATAGTTCACAATCTGCTCGGCACGCAGGGCGCGGCGATAGAGGATGTTGAGACCGTCATAAGCCATCCGCAGGCGCTCGACCAGTGCGGCGAGTATATCCGCGCACACGGCTTTAAGACGGAGGCGTTTTCAAACACGGCTCTTGCCGCGCAGTACGTCAGAGATAAAAACGACGCATCCGTTGCGGCGATAGCCTCGGATGAGACAAGCTCCATATTCGGCCTTGAGATCATCGACAGGGCGATAAACGACATTCGGACGAACACCACGCGCTTTGCGGCGCTCTCTCGTTCGCAGAACCGCCCCGCGAGCATGTCAAACCGCGCCGAGGAAAACTTCATCCTCGTGTTCACCGTCAAGAACGAGGCCGGTTCTCTCGCGCAGACGCTGAACATAATCGGCGCGCACGGCTTTAATATGCGCAACCTCCGCTCGCGCCCGATGAAGGACCTTCAGTGGAACTACTTCTTCTACATCGAGGCCGAGGGAAATATAAACAACGAAAACGGACAGGATATGCTCCGCGAGCTGTCGGCGGTGTGTGCAAAGCTCAAGCTCGTCGGAACGTACTACTCAAATCTTAAAATCGGAGAGTGACTTGACATGATCGTTCCCGTAAAGACCGATACATGGGATTATGATATAGTGCTCGAGCCCGGCGCAATCAAAAAGGCGGGCGAGCTTTTGGACCTGAAGCGCCGCGTGCTCGTCGTAACGGACAGCGGAGTTCCCGCGCAGTATGCCCAGACGCTTGCCGCGCAGTGCGCTGACGCGGTGATCGTGACGGTCCCGCAGGGCGAAAAAAGCAAATGCTTTGACGAGCTCCGGCACATCCTGAAGGAAATGCTCGATTCCTCGTTTACCAGAGGCGACTGCGTTGTCGCCGCCGGCGGCGGAGTGGTCGGCGATCTGAGCGGCTTTGCTGCCTCCTGCTATATGCGCGGCGTTGATTTTTACAATGTTCCCACCACGCTCCTGTCACAGGTCGATTCGTCCATAGGCGGCAAAACCGCCATCGACTTCGGCGGCGTGAAAAACATAGTCGGTGCGTTTTATCAGCCGAAAAAGGTCATCATAGACCCCGAGGTCTTATCGACCCTTTCGCGCCGCCAGCTCATGGCGGGGCTCTGCGAGGCAATAAAAATGGCTGCGACCAGCGATGAGGAGCTTTTCTCGCTCATCGAGCGCAGCACAGACCTCACGGCAGACCTGCCGGAGATAATTTACCGTGCGCTCATGATAAAAAAGAACGTCGTTGAGCTCGACCCCCGTGAAACGGGACTGAGAAAGATCCTCAATTTCGGCCACACCATAGGCCACGCGGTTGAAAGCTACAACGACGGACGGCTCCTGCACGGCGAGTGCGTCGCGCTCGGCATGCTGCCGATGAGCGGCACCGCTGCCCGCGCAAGGATAAAGGCGCTGCTTGAAAAATACTCGGTGCCGTCTGAAATAGAGCAGTCGCCCGACGAGCTGCTGCCGTATCTTATGCATGATAAGAAAATGACCTCGGACGGCATCAGCGCCGTCGTCGTTGACGAGATAGGCTCGTTCAGGCTCTGCCGCATGAGTGCCGGTGAGATACTCTCGCGTCTGGAGGGAGCGGAATGAAAAATACCTTCGGTCAGAGCGTATGCCTGACGGTGTTCGGCGAAAGCCACGGCGAGGCGATAGGCTGCGTGATAGACGGGCTTGCGCCCGGCCTTGCGGTCGATGAGGACTTCATCGCCCGCAAGCTTGAGCAGCGCCGCCCGTCCTCGGCGCTGGACACGCCGCGCAGGGAAAAGGATGAGTTCAGGATAATAAGCGGCGCATTTAACGGCAAAACGACCGGCACGCCGCTGTGCATAGTCATACCAAACGAGAACACCCGCAGCGGAGACTACAGCTACGGCCTGCCGCGCCCCTCGCACGCAGATTATGCTGCCTACCGAAAGTATCACGGCTTTGAGGACTACCGCGGCGGCGGGCATTTTTCCGGCAGGATCACCGCGGCGCTCGTTGCCGCGGGAGGCGTGCTCATACCGGCGCTCGAAAATGCCGGAATAAGCCTTGCAACGCATATTTATAAGTGCGCAGGCGTTTTCGACCGCCCCGTGGGCGATGTGAAGGATGATATACAAGCGCTTTCGGGAAAAAGCTTCCCCGTCCTGGACGACGGGCGCGGCGAGGAGATGTCGCAGCGCATCCTCGAGGCAAGAGAGTGCGCCGACAGTGTCGGCGGCATTACGGAAACGCTCATCTGCGGCGTTCCGGCGGGACTCGGCGAGCCGTGGTTTGACAGCGTTGAGAGCATGATATCGCACGCCGTGTTTTCTCTCGGCGGGATTAAGGGCATTGAGTTCGGCGCGGGCTTTGCCGCGGCGGATATGCGCGGCAGCGGCTGCAACGATCCGTTCAGGATGGAAGACGGCAGGGTCGTCACGAAAACGAACAACTCCGGCGGCATAAACGGCGGCATAACAAACGGTATGCCCATCGTTTTCCGCTGTGCCGTGAAGCCCACGCCGTCAATAGCAAGACCGCAGGAAACGGTCGATTTTATAAAAAACGAAAATGCGGAGCTCAGTATACACGGGCGGCACGATCCGGCGATAATCCGAAGGATATGTCCGGTGCTTGACAGCGCTGCGGCGCTGTGCCTTGCCGATATGCTCAGCCTGCGATACGGCACGGATGTGCTGACGAAAGGAGTGCCGGAGGAATGAAATACGGACTTATAGGCGAGCATCTGACACACAGCTATTCCTGCGAGATACACGCGCAGATAGCCGATTACGAATACGAGCTGCACGAGGTCGAGCAGTCAGAGCTCGGCGAGTTCATGACAAAGCGCGAATTTAATGCAATAAACGTGACGATACCGTACAAGCAGGCGGTCATCCCCTATCTTGACGAGATATCCGAAACGGCAAAGCGCATAGGCGCGGTGAACACCGTCGTAAACCGCGGCGGAAGGCTCTTCGGCGACAACACCGACTTTGCCGGAATGCTGGCGCTGGCAAAGCACGCGGGCGTTGACATGAAGGGGAAAAAGGTACTCATCCTCGGAACGGGCGGCGCGTCGAAAACAGGTCATGCGCTGGCAGAGTACATGGGAGCCGAGAGCGTATATTACGTCTCGCGCTCCGGCAGGGAAGACAGCATAACTTACGAGCAGGCAGTGTCCGTGCACAGCGATGCGCAGGTCATCATAAACGCAACGCCCGTGGGCATGTTCCCAAAGGTCGGCGGCTGCCCCATTGGCATTTCGGCATTCCCGAGGCTCGAGGGCGTGCTCGATGCGATATACAATCCCCTGCGCAGCAACCTCGTGCTCGACGCGCAGGAAAGGGGCATACCGGCTGAGGGCGGCCTGTATATGCTCGCGGCTCAGGCGGTGCACGCCTCGGCGATATTCCTCGATAAGCCCCTTGACGAGAGCCTTGTTGAAAAGGCGTTTAAGAGCGTAAAGGCCGGCAAGCAGAATATCGTCCTTGTAGGTATGCCGACAAGCGGCAAGACCACCGTCGGCGGCATCCTCGCCGAGAAATGCGGCAGGAAGCTTGACGATACGGACGACTATATAATAGAAAGGATCGGTATGCCGATATCCGACTTCTTCGCAAAGTACGGCGAGGCGGAGTTCCGGCGTATCGAAAAGGAGACGATAGCCGAGCTTGCCGCGACCGGCGGCAGGATCATTGCGACCGGCGGCGGAGCCGTGCTCGATCCGGCAAATATCCGCGCACTCAAGCGCAACGGAGTCATCGTTTTTCTTGACAGAGCGCTTGAAAACCTCGTCGCCGCAAGCGACAGACCGCTTGCCTCGCGCAGGGATGCGCTCGAGCGGCTCTACTCGCAGCGCTATGATATATACTGCGCCGCCGCCGAGCTGCACATCGACGCGAACATCACGCCTGAGGGTGAGGCCGACGAGATATTAAAGGAGCTGGGGATATGAAAATACTCGTATTGAACGGGCCGAATATCAACATCCTCGGCATCAGGGAGCCGGATATATACGGCAGGCAAAGCTACAGAGAGCTGCTTGAAATGATAAGCGCCCACGCGGAGGAAAAGGGCGTGGCGGTCGAGTTTTACCAGTCAAACCACGAGGGAGACCTCGTTGACGCGATACAGAAGGCGTTTTTTGACGGCGTTGACGGCATCGTCTTTAATCCCGCGGCCTACACGCACACCTCGGTCGCCATAGCCGACGCTGTGAAGGGCGTCGGACTGCCGACGGTCGAGGTGCACATCTCGGAAGTCTCCGAGCGCGAGGCGTTCAGGCAGGTGAGCTATATACGCGCTGCTGCCGTTAAAACCATCTGCGGCCACGGCCTTGCGGGCTATAACGAGGCGCTCGACTTCCTTATTAAATATATCGGAGATAAAAATGAAGCTTAAAATAAATCCGTCGCGGCTGTGCGGGCAGATAAAAGCGCCGCCGTCGAAAAGCTATGCCCACCGTATGCTGATCTGCGCCGCCCTTGCCGGAGGCGAGAGCAGGATAAGCGGCATTTCCGACAGCGAGGATATGCTTGCAACGCTCGACTGCATCGAGGCGCTCGGTGCAGAATACGTTAAGCGCGGCGACACCGTGACGATACGGGGCCGCTGCGGTAAAACGCCGGAGGGAGCGGTGCTGCGCTGCCGCGAGAGCGGGAGCACGCTGCGCTTTATGATACCCGCAGCGCTCACCGGCGCAAGGCTGCGCTTTGAGGGCACGCCGCGGCTTTTGGAGCGCGGTGTCGGCATATACGAGGAGCTCCTCGGTCAAAAGGGCATCGAGATAAAAAAGGACGGGCAGGGCATTGAATTTTGCGGTGCGCTTGAGGCGGGGGACTATGTCCTGCGCGGAGATGTGAGCAGTCAGTTCGTAACGGGGCTGCTGTTTGCACTGCCGCTGCTCGGCGGTGACAGCACGGTGAAGGTTCTGCCGCCGGTGGAGAGCAGGGCGTATATAGACATAACGCTTTCCGCTCTGCGCTCGTTCGGCGTTGAGGTGACAGAGTCCGAAGGGAATCTTTTCAGGATCCGCGGAGGGCAGCGGTATGTGCCCGCGGACATACAGGTCGAGGGCGACTGGTCAAACGCTGCGGCGCTCGAGGCATTTAATTATACCGGCGGCAGCGTCAGGGTCACGGGGCTTGAGCCGGACAGCGTTCAGGGCGACAGAGTCTGCCTTGAATATTTTGAAAGGCTCAGAGAGCCGAACGCGCAGCTTGATATCTCAGGCTGCCCCGATCTCGGCCCTGTGCTCTTTGCGCTTGCGGCGGCTAACGGTCACGGCGCGGTCTTTACGGGAACACGCAGGCTGCGCATAAAGGAAAGCGACAGAGCGGCGGCCATGGCGCAGGAGCTGAGCGCCTTCGGCATAGAAGCGGAGCTTTCCGATAACAGCGCCGTCATAAGGCCAGGGCAGCTCAGCGCACCCTCGCGCACGCTCTCGGCGCACAACGACCACCGCATCATCATGGCGCTGACGCTCCTGTGCTCGATCACCGGCGGCGTTATAGACGGCGTGCAGGCCGTGCGCAAGAGCTACCCGAATTATTTTGACGATCTCGGCTCACTCGGTTTGGAGACAGAATATGAAGCTTGATAAAAATACAAAAATACTTATACTCGGCCTCGGCCTCATGGGAGGCAGCTATGCCAAGAGCCTGACCGCGCACGGCTTCGAGGTCGGAGCGGTCGCACGGCGGCAGGAGACGATAGACTATGCCCTGCGCGAGGGAATGATAAAAAGCGGCAGGGCTGAGATAGACCCCGGGTATATCGCACAGTTTGACCTTCTCATCTTTGCAATGTACCCGCACGCCTTCGTCGAGTGGATAGAAAGCTATCAGCAGTATATAAAGCCCCACGCGCTCATCACCGACGTGACGGGCGTAAAGTGCAGCATCATCTATAAGATACAGGATATGCTGCGCCCCGACCTTGAGTATATCGGCGCGCACCCCATGGCCGGACGCGAGTGCAGCGGCGTTGAAAATGCACGCATGGAGATATTCGAGGGCGCAAACTACATAGTAACGCCCACGGACAAAAATACTCCCGAGGCGATCGAGACCTGCCGCGAGCTTGGCCGGATAATGGGCTTTCGCATGATAGCCGAGCTCACGCCGGAAAAGCACGACGAGATGATAGGCTTTCTCTCGCAGCTTGCCCACTGCATCGCGGTGTCGCTGATGGTCTGCAAGGATTCGCAGCATCTGGTCGATTACACGGGCGACTCGTTCCGCGACCTTACGCGCATTGCGAAGATAAACGACGAAATGTGGAGCGAGCTGTTCCTGCTCAACAAGGATGAGCTCGTGCGGCAGATGGATCTCTTCTCCGAAAAGTTTGAGCTGATGCGCAACAGCATAGCCTCGGGCGACAGGGAGACCATCCGCGAGATGATGCGCCTTTCCACCGAGCGCAGAAAATATTTTGACCCGAAAAAAGAGGATAACAAGTCATGAACATGGAATTTAAGAGAAAAATGCCCACCCCGCAGGCGGTAAAGGAGATGTACCCCATAACGCCCGAGGCTGCCGCGAGAAAAAAAGCGACGGATGAGGTGCTCAGGAATATATTCACCGGCAAGGACAACAGACTGCTGCTCGTTATAGGCCCCTGCTCGGCTGACAGGGAGGACGCGGTGCTCGACTATATCTCGCGCCTGCGTGCCGTTCAGGAGAAGGTCGAGGATAAGATATTCATCGTGCCGCGGGTTTACACAAACAAGCCCCGCACGACCGGCGACGGCTACAAGGGTATGCTCCATCAGCCCGACCCCAACAGCTCGCCGGATATGCTGCGCGGCCTTATCGCCATACGCAAGATGCATATGAAGGTGCTTACCGAGACCGGCTTTTCCTGCGCCGACGAGATGCTGTACCCCGAAAATCACCACTATCTGTCGGACATGCTCAGCTATGTCGCCGTCGGCGCAAGGTCGGTCGAGAACCAGTTCCACCGGCTCACGGCCAGCGGCCTTGACCTGCCGGTCGGCATGAAAAACCCGACGAGCGGCGACCTCTCGGTCATGATGAACTCCATCACCGCCGCCCAGCACCCGCACACCTTCGTCTACTCCAACTGGGAAGTGCAGAGCAAGGGCAACCCGCTTGCACACGCCATACTGCGCGGCTCGTCGAATAAGCACGGCAGGACGATACCGAACTACCACTACGAGGATATAAAGCTCCTGTGCGAGCTCTATGCAAAGAGCAGCTTTGAAAATCCGGGCGTTGTCATAGACACCAACCACTCAAACTCCGGCAAGCAGTGGGACGAGCAGCCGCGCATAGCAAAGGAGATACTTCACAGCACGCGCCACTCGGGCGATATAATGCGCCTTGTCAAGGGCCTCATGATCGAGTCCTACATCGAGGACGGCAATCAGAAGCCCGACGGCGGCGTTTACGGCAAGAGCATAACCGATGCCTGCCTCGGCTGGGAAAAGACCGAGCGGCTTATATATGAGCTGGCAGAGCTCAGGTAAAAAAGCCTGCTTTCAAACTAAAATCAACAAAAATCAGAACAGGAGGAAGGACCATGATATCCGAAAAAATGCTCGCCCTCGGCAAAAGCGATAACGAGATACGAGCCATTGCCGCCTACGCCGACAAGCGCCGCGGCGAGATCGGCAGCGAAAACGTTTTTGACTTCAGCATAGGAAACCCCAATGTTCCCGCGCCGGATAAGGTGAGGGACACGCTCATCGAGCTCCTTAAAAACGAGGAGAGCCTCGCCCTGCACGGCTACACCGCAGCCCCGGGCGCTATGGCGGCGCGAAAGGCCGCAGCACGGCAGGAGAGCGAAAGAGCAGGACATGAGATACCGGCAGAGAGCATATATCTGACCTCTGGCGCGTCCTCGTCGCTGTCGATAGTCATGTCGGCGCTTGTCCGCGAGGGCGAGAAGGTCGTGCTGCTCGCGCCGTTTTTCCCGGAGTACAGGGTCTTTGCCGAAAACGCCGGAGCGGAGGTCGTAACGGTGCCTCCCGCAGGCGATGATATGCAGCCGTTCATGGCCGCCTTCGAGGATGCCGTCAGTCAGGAAAACGTTGCGGCGGTCATAATAAACTCGCCCAACAACCCCTCGGGCGCGATCCTGAGCGAGCAGACGCTCAGGGTGATGGCGAAGATACTCGGTGTTGCGCAGGAGGAGCGGGGCCGCAGCATTTACCTCATCTCCGACGAGCCGTACCGCGAGCTCGTTTACGGCGGCGTGAGCGTCCCCTTCGTGCCGGATATCTACAGCAACACGCTCGTATGCTATTCCTACTCCAAGAGCCTGTCGCTGCCCGGCGAGAGGCTGGGCTATATCATGGTCCCGCCCTGTGTAAAGGACAGCGCCGATGTTTTCGCCGCCGTCTGCGGAGCGGGCAGAGCGCTCGGCTATGTATGTGCACCGAGCCTCATGCAGCATATGCTGACAAGCTGCGCCGGCATTCAGCCGGATATAACAAGCTACGCAAAAAACCGCGATACGCTGTACAATGAGCTCTCGTCTCTGGGCTTTGAGCTTGTCAGGCCGGACGGTGCGTTTTATCTCTTCGTAAAAGCGCCGAAGGGCGACAGCGCAGCCGAGTTCTGCGAAAAGGCAAAGCGCTTTGAGCTCCTGCTCGTCCCGTCGGACAGCTTCGGCGTGGAGGGCTATGCCCGCCTTGCCTACTGCGTGTCGGAAAAGACAGCCGAGGCCTCGCTCCCTGCCTTTAAAAGGCTTGCGGAGCTCTACGGCCTGTAAATGTAAAAACGAAACCCCATTCGCCGGCCGGCGAATGGGGTGATTTTTTGCGCTGATTGTTTTATGCTGCCGTTACTTCATTGCGGCGACGGCCTCGAAGTCCTCGACGATCTCCTTTTCGGGAGCCTTGGTCAGCAGGGACACGACGACGATGAAGATGCAGGAGGTGATGAACGCGGGCAGCAGCTCGTATATTGCCAGAACGCCGCCGAGAGGTGCAATAGCATATTTCCAGATGAACACCATTGCTGCGCCCGAGAACATACCGGCGATCGCGCCCCACTTGTTGCAGCGCTTCCAGAACAGCGAGAACAGGACGATGGGGCCGAAGGTCGCGCCGAAGCCGGCCCATGCGAAGGATACGACACGGAAGATGGAGCTCGTGGGATCGAGCGCGAACAGGATGCCGCAGATGGCGACGCAGATGACGGTCACGCGGGCGACGATCATGCCCTTCTTGTCGCTCAGCTCGATGCCGAGCACGCCGCGGATGATGTTCTGCGCAATGGCGCTTGCGGCAGCCAGAAGCTGAACGTCTGCGGTGGACATCGTAGCTGCGAGGATACCGGCGAGCACGAGGCCGGAGAGAATGGCAAAGAATGCACCGTACTCGGACAGGACGGCTGCGATGGAAACGATAAGAGACTCAGCCGAGGAAGCGTCGCCGAACATGGTGACGAGCTCAGCCTTGGCCATGGAGTAGCCGACAATGCCGATGATGACTGCGATAGACAGGGAAACGACGACCCAGATGGTAGCTACGCGGCGGCTGAGGGTGAGCTTCTTCTCGTCCTCGATGGCCATGAAGTGCAGGATGACGTGAGGCATACCGAAGTAGCCGAGCGCCCATGCAAGGGTGGATACGATCTTGAACGTGCCGAACTCGCCGGCCTCACTTGCCATGATGTTGGTCGATGCGGTGAGGCTGAGGTAGCCCGGGATCGCCTTGGCGTTTGCAACGACCTGATCCCAGCCGCCGACGGAGTGAATGCCGAAGATAAGCACGACCGCCAGAGCAAAGACCATGATGAGGCTCTGCACAAGGCTCGTGACCGAGGCTGCCTTGAAGCCGCCGCCGGCGGTGTAGGCAACGATGACGACGGCGCTGATTATCATGGTGGGAACGTAGTCATAGCCGAACAGCGTGCCGAAGAGCTTGCCGCAGGCAGAGAAGCCGGAGGCTGTGTAGGGGACGTAGAAAACGATGATCGTTATAGCGCCCAGAAGCTCGATGAGCTTGGTGTCGTCGCGGAAGCGGCGGGATATGTACTCAGGCAGGGTGAGGGCGTTCAGGCGCACCGAGTAGCGGCGCAGACGCTTTGCGACGATCAGCCAGTTGAGATAGGTGCCTATCGCAAGGCCGATGGCCGTCCAGCTCGCCTCTGCAACGCCGCAGAAGAATGCAAGCCCGGGGACACCCATGAGCAGGTATGCGCTCATGTCCGAGGCCTCGGTGGAAAGCGCCGTGACGATAGGCCCAAGCTTGCGTCCGCCGAGGTAGAACTCGTGCGCATCGGACTGACCCTTTGAGTAGTAAACGCCGATCGCCACCATGCCTACAAGGTAGACAACGATGGAAATCAGAATACAGATGATGTTAGCTGACATGTTTCTTTCTCCAATCATTTTTTGACGATGTTTGAATTATAGCCACGCAAAAAGTGCATTGCAAGCAGAAAAAATGCGGAAATCACTTGATTTACTTTAAAAATCGGATATACTATTATCATACCTAATAAAATTCATGTTAACATGAATAAAATTCATGCAAATGCGACAGGAGAAGCAGATGAGCATTTCAAAATACGAAACGCTTGCCAAGGTGGTTGAGCTGGGGAGCCTCACGAAGGCTGCCGAGGCGCTCGGCTGCACACAGTCGGCGGTGAGCCATACTATTAATAATTTAGAGGCGGAGCTCGGCTTTGCCGTGATAACGCGCTCACGCGCCGGAGTTCATCTCACCGGCGACGGCGATAGAATAATGCCCTCGGTGCGCGGTATGCTCAACTATGAGGAGCAGCTGCGGCAGACGGCCTCGGCCATACGGGGGCTCGATTCCGGCACCGTGCGCATCGGCGCCTTCACCTCCGTTGCAGTCCACTGGCTGCCCGGAGTTATAAAGGAGTTTCAGCGCGATTACCCCAATGTTGATATCAAGCTTTTAAACGGCGACTACTACGATGTCGAGCGCTGGATAGAGGAGGGGAGCATAGACCTCGGCTTTGTGAACGTGCCGATGCAGCTGAAATGCGAGTGCATACCGCTCATGGAGGACAGGCTGCTTGCCATACTTCCGCACGGGCACAAGTTTGAATCCTACCCCAAGTTCCCGCTCGTCGAGTGCGAGACAGAGGCCTTTATAACGCTGCTGGAGGAATCCAACCACGACGCGAACCGAGCCCTCGCCGCCGCCGGAATAAAGCCGAACATACGCTTTTCGACAAAGGACGACTACGCCATCATAGCCATGGTCGAAAAGGGGCTGGGCATATCCATCATGCCGGAGCTCCTGCTCAAGGGACGGCACGACGATGTTGTCGTGAAGGAGCTCGTTCCGCCCTCGAAGCGCGTGATCGGCCTTGCCATAACCGAGACCAGCCGTCGGAGCCCCGCAACGCGCAAATTTGCCGACTACACGGTCGATTGGGTGCGCTCGTCGGCTATTGCTAATTAATTAATATGGTGTTAATATAAAGGGTGCGAATTTTTTCTGAAAATATTAGAGAGGATAGGAAAATGAAGATCGTAATAGTCGGCGCGGGCAAGATAGGCTACTCGCTTGCAGGAGAGCTGGCAAACGAAAATCACGATATAACGGTCGTCGATATAAACAGGGACAAGGTAAAGCTCGTATCGGATACGCTGGATGTCATGACCCTGTGCGGAAACGGCGCGGCGCTGTCTGTCCAGCGCGAGGCAAACGTTGATGAGAGCGACCTGCTCATTGCGGTCACGGCGCAGGATGAGCTCAATATGCTCGCCTGCATCGTAGCCCGCAAGCTCGGCTGCAAGAACACCATTGCGCGTGTGCGCAATCTTGAGTATTCCGAGCAGCTCTACGTCCTCAAGGCAGAGCTCGGCCTGTCCATGACCATAAACCCCGAGCTTCTGGCGGCCAAGGAGATATACAGGCTGCTCCAGATACCGGCGTTTATAAAGCGCGATACCTTTGCCGAGGGCAAGGCCGAGATAGTGGAGCTGTTCATATCCGAGGGCAGCCCGCTTGCAGGACTGTGCCTTGCCGACCTTCGGAAGAGAATAAAGGTGCACGTCCTGATCTGCGCGGTGCTGCGCGGCGACAGGGTGTTCATCCCGGACGGCAGCTTTACGCTGCAAAACGGCGACAAAATTTACGTCACCGCGCCCGCGTCCTCGCTCGTGGAGCTCACGCATGAGCTGAAGCTGCGCAGCAAAAAGAGCAAGAACGTGCTCATCGTCGGCGGCGGCAGGATCGCCGAATATCTCGCGCCGATGCTGATAAGATCCGGCACGAGCATAAAGCTCATCGAGATGAACCGCACAAGGTGCGAATATCTTGCGCAGAAGTATCCTGAGGTGAGCGTCATCTGCTCGGACGGCTCGAGTCAGGCGGTGCTGAAAACGCATAATATCCGCCAGATGGACGCGGTGCTGCCGCTGACGAACATGGACGAGGAGAACATCATCATCGGCATGTTTGCCCGCAAGGTGGGCGTTCCGCAGCTGCTTACGAAGATAAACCGCCTTGAATACGGCGAGATCCTCGGCGACCGCGGCGCGGACAGCCTGATAAGCCCCAAGAGCCTGTCCACCTACGCGATCATCCGCTATGTCCGCGCAATGGAGAACACCGGCGGCAGCGAGGTGCTCACCATCCACCGCATAGCCGACGGACGAGCCGAGGCGCTGGAGTTTGCAGTGACCGACGCTACGAAGAATCTGCACAAGCAGCTCATGGATATAAAGCTCAAGCCCGGCATACTGATAGTCTGCATAAACCACATGGGCAGGATCATCATCCCCGGAGGCCGCGACACGCTCTCGGCCGGCGACACGGTCGTCATCATCACGACTGCGGGACGCGAGATCCTTGACCTGAACGATATATTTGCATGATGAATACGGGAACGATGAGAAAAACGATAAGCGTCATACTGTGCATTGAAGCGGCCTTCATGCTGCCGCCGTTCATACTGGCTGTTGTTGACGGCGACGAGAACATCATGCGCGGCTTTGCCTCGGCGATGACGGTGCTGCTGATGATCGGCATCCCCTGCGGCGTACTGCGCAGCACGAAGAGGCCGCTGGGTGCACGCGACGGCTTTGTCACGGTCGCGCTGGCGTGGATAATCATATCGCTGTTCGGCGCTGTGCCGTTTTACGCATCCGGCTTTATTCCGAGCATATCCGACGCGGTGTTCGAAACGGTGTCCGGCTTTTCGACAACGGGCGCTACGATCATCGACGATGTGGAGTCCGCGCCGCGGGCGATACTGCTCTGGCGCAGCATCACCAACTGGATCGGCGGCATGGGCGTGCTGGTGTTCCTGCTGGCGGTGGCGCCGGTCGCACGCGAGGGAGGCTCGATGTTCCTGCTGCGGGCGGAGTTCCCGGGGCCTATGGCGGCGAAGCTCGTGCCGAGGATGCAGAAGTCGGCAAAGCTTCTGTATGAGATATATATGGTAATGACCCTTGCGCAGATACTGCTGCTGTACATCGGGGGCATACCGCTGTTTGACTCGGTGAACATCTCGCTGAGCACTGTGTCCACGGGCGGCTTCTCCATCCGCAACGACAGTATGGCGTCCTACGGCGCGTATGCGCAGAACGTGACGCTTGTGTTCATGACGCTGTGCAGCATGAGCTTCAGCCTGTTCTACTGCGCGCTTGCCCGCGAGTTTGTCCGCATCCGCCGCAGCCGCGAGCTGCGCACCTTTGTGATCATCGTGCTGAGCGTTGCGCTGCTCATGGGCATCGACACCGCCTCAAAGTTCGACAGCATTTCCGGCGGAGTGCACCACACGCTGTTTCAGGTCATATCCATCATCAGCACGACCTGCTACGTTTCGATCGATGCGTCGTTCTGGTCGCCCTTTGTCTGGGCTATGCTGACGGTTCTGAT
This sequence comes from Collinsella aerofaciens, assembly GCA_963633225.1. Classification (GTDB taxonomy): domain Bacteria; phylum Bacillota; class Clostridia; order Oscillospirales; family Oscillospiraceae; genus F23-B02. The sequence continues at coordinate 85,040 of CAVGXR010000053.1, read as the reverse complement.
GATAACGGGACCCATGTCCGGCTCCACCGGCGGCGGCATGAAGCTTTCGCGTGTGATGATCCTTGCCAAGAGCACCTATCGCGCCATTGCAAGCACCGTCACGCCGAACTCGGTTCATCTTATCCACCTTGACGGCGAGATCGTCGAGGAGGACACGGTGTCTGCGGTCGAGAGCTTTGCGATAGTTTACTTCATGGCGGTCGTTGCGACGGGGCTTGTGCTGTCGATCGACGGTCTGGCCATCGGCGACGGTATGCTGGCCGGCATTTCGAGCCTCAGCAACGTCGGCTACGGCATCGACTCGAACACCTTCACCATGGGCGTTTCGAGCCTGAATATACTGAGCAAGGCGGTGCTGTGCTTCGACATGTTCCTTGGCCGCCTCGAGATATTCCCCATGCTGATCCTCTTCGCCCCCGACACATGGAGGAAGTGAATGGAGCTATTAGCTGATAGCCGTTAGCAGTTAGCGGTTAGCTGGCGGCTGACCAAAAGGAGATAGGACAATGATCAAGGATCACAAGGATCTGGTAATGTGGCAAAAGGCGATGGAGCTTGCCGAGGAGGTCTACAGGCTGGCAAAGCTCTTGCCGAAGGCAGAGACCCATGCTCTGTCCAGCCAAATGCGTCGGGCGGCGGTATCCATTCCGTCGAATATAGCGGAGGGATATCAGCGGCGTACAGACGGGTATATAAAGCATTTTTTGTATATCGCAAGGGGCTCGAACGCGGAGGTCGAGACGCAGCTGCTGCTTGGCGTACGTCTCGGATACTTTTCTCAGGCCGAAGTCCAAAAGGCTTTGCAGCTTATCGAGGAAATCGCCAAAATGCTCAATTCGTTTATTAATAAGATATTAGCTGATAGCCGATAGCCGTTAGCAGTTAGCTTATGGTATTCGCTCTCCGAGCGAATAAAATTCAATCTGTGCGCTTCGCGTATACAATTAGCTAACAGCTAACTGCTAATAGCTAACCGCTACCCCCGTGCTAACAGCTAACTGCTAACAGCTAACAGCTGGTAACAATTCGATTGCGTATGCAATCGAATTGTTACCAAAAAAAATTACAGAAACGCTTGAAACCTGTAAACATGTATGCTATAATCAAGAAAAATATGTTTGAAGTGGGTCAGTCCCACATTCAATCGTATTTTAAAAACTTTTTCAACCCAATATCTTAAACGGAGGTAAACAAGAGAAAATGAAAAAGAGACTGTTGAGCATGCTGATGGCTGTTCTCATGATCGCTTCTCTGGTTCCCGCTGCTGCTCTGGCAGACGGCGCTACCGACAAGTGCTGGTCCAATCATGAAAACGTATTCAGCTACGAAGTCAAGGTTGACGCCGCTGCAAAGCAGCCCGGCGTTAACGTCAAGGTCTGCAATGACTGCGGCGAAGTTCTGAAGCAGGACTTTGTTGCATTCGCTGACAAGGCCGACATCCAGAAGTGCGCACTGGCTGGCCACAACTGGAAAACTGTTGAGCTTCAGCCCGCATCCTGCACCAACGTTGGCGTTCAGATCACCTACTGCGCAACCTGCGGCAGCGTTGATCCTGACACTGCAGTCAACGTTACTGTTGCTACCGAGCAGAAGCACGTATTCGGCGACTTCACCGTCGTCGTAAAGCCCACCTGCAATAACGACGGCTGGGGCTATGCTATCTGCCAGAACTGCAAGAACCCCCAGTTCATTGCAAACGCAGAGGATGCTGTAAAGTACCTGCCTGAGAATCACACCTATGCTCAGGAGCTGGCAGTTAAGGCTCTGTTCGGCGCTGTCAATCCCGGCCACACTGATTACGACAAGCTCGTAGCAGTTACCGCAAACGACGGCACTGGCCTCAAGCCTGCAACCAAGTCGGTTCACTCCGCACAGGTCGGCGGCGAGTATCTCTACAACAAGGTTCCCTATGTAACTGGCGATATGAACGGCAATTACATGGTGGCTTGGAATACCGTCGAAGTAGATCCCAGCCACGGCGGCCTGACCTACACCGGCGACAAGTACTGCCCCTACTGCGACTACGTTAAGAACGGCACCTACATGAACGGCGACGAGGCAGTCAGCTATGCTGAGGCTAAGACTCTCGACGATCAGCACGCTGCTTACATGACCGTTAAAGAAGCGGGCTACTACCCGTACCTCGACAAGGCCGGCAACAAGCACGACGGCAAGACCGACAAGGTCTACTGCGATATCTGCAAGGACTACTTCGGCGGCGAGACCCTCAAGTATGACGAGTTCTACACCTCTTTCGTTTACAACGAAGAAGATGCAGCTGCCGGCTACATCGGCTACAAGGCCGAGATCGGTGACACCTTCACCGTTCCCGCTGTTGCAGCTACCTGCACCGAGGCTGGCTGGACTCAGATGACCATCACCTACACCGATAAGGGTTGGGCAGTCACTGACAAGGGCGAAAAAGTTGCGGCACTTGGCCACGATTGGGTCAAGAAGGCTGACGTTGCAGCTACCTGCACCAAGCCTGGCGTTGAGTATGATAATGTATACTACTGCAGCAGATGCTGGAATAATGGCAAGGGCGAAATGGTTTATAAGCCCGGCACCACCAACGCACAGGGTCGCGTAATCGATCCTCTGCACAGCAATGCATCTGCATTTGCAGCAAAGGTCGTTGTTGAGCCCACCTGCGCAACCTGGGGTCTGAGCGTTAAGTACTGCACCACCTGCGGCCAGTACCAGCTCAACGACGAGGGCGAGCCCGTATACTACTATGTTCCCGTAACCGCACACGTTGCTGGCGAGCTCCAGAACGTTAAGGAAGCAACCTGCACCGAAGTCGGCTACACCGGCGACACCTTCTGCAAGTTCTGCGGTGTTCAGATGAGCACCGGCAAGGAAGTTCCCATGAAGGATCACACCTCTGTGGACGTTGAGGCTGTTGAGCCCACCTGCACCGAGGCTGGCTCCACCGCCGGCACCAAGTGCTCCGTCTGCGACAAGGTCCTCACCGGCTGCGAAGAGGTTCCCGCACTCGGCCACAAGACCGAGGTTAAGGACGCTAAGGAAGCATCCTGCACCGAGGCTGGCTACACTGGCGACACTGTCTGCACCGTATGCGGCGATGTCGTAAAGGGCGAAGAGATCCCTGCACTTGGCCACAAGTTTGCAAACGGTGTCTGCACCGTATGCGGCGTTAAGGATCCCACCTTCAATCCGTTCCCCGATGTTGCAGAGTCCAGCCCCTACTACGAGGCAATTCTCTGGGCATACAACAACGATATCACCACTGGTAAGCTCGACGGCACCTTCGGTGTCAACGACGGCTGCACCCGTGCACAGATCGTTACCTTCCTTTACCGTCAGGCCGGTTCCCCCGAGGTTTCCGCTGACGTAAAGAATCCGTTCACCGACGTAAGCGCTGACAGCGTATACTACAAGGCCATCATGTGGGCAGTTTCCGAGGGCATCACCAAGGGCACCACTGCTACCACCTTTGATCCCAACGCAGTATGCACTCGCGGCCAGATCGTCACCTTCCTGTTCCGTGCATCCGGCGACGAGAAGGTTGCAACCACCGTCAGCTTCAACGACGTTGCAGAGGGTTCCTACTGCTACGACGCAGTTGCATGGGCAGTTGCAAACGGTATCACCAAGGGCTTCAATGACACCACCTTCGCTCCGAATGCTACCTGCACTCGCGGCCAGGCTGTCACCTTCATCTACCGCGCAAACGCCGACTGATATTTCCGCAATCCTAACGAGGTTTAGAGCACTTAATTAAATTGTCTCTTGTTATAACTATTCGTTATGTTGCATAAAAGCAGCGCCGCAGTGGCTAACCCCACTGCGGCGTTGTGATTTTTTTAGTAGCGCTTTTTTCAGAGGCGCATTTAGGCTGCACTTATACGGTGATTGCAGGTGCACGGTATCGAGACATTGGAATAAATAAAAACATTTCGCGTCCCGTGAGTGCGCTGCTGTGTTTATGCAGCATCTCAAATACTGCGCCATTCTCCGTAGGGAACGGGCTTGGCCGTTCCGCTTGTTGAGTCTATCTGCGCACCGAAATAGCCGCAACCTTGTCCGTCTGCGTCAGACTAAAACCAAACACAAAACAGCAAAAGACAGCTTGGATTTAAACATCCGAGCTGTCTTTTCAGAATTTGATATAGGTTTTTGTTCCTACCATGCGGAACAGGCAAGCCTGTTCCCTACGAGGATTGGAGGTAGTTTCGGTCGGGCGCAGGCAACTACGTCTTGCTTAATCTAAATGCGAATTGCCCGCCACGGCGAGTGGCCAAGCCCGTTCCCTACGAGGATTGGCGCAGCATTTGAGATGCAGCAAAAACATTCCGCCGCACTTGCGGTACGCGAAACGCTGTAGTTTCCTCCATTGTTTCCGGTCGGGACACCTGCAATCACCGTATACGTACAGCCTAAAAGCGCCGCTAAAATTAGTTGAGGAAGTCGCGGAGCTTTTTGCTGCGGCTGGGATGGCGGAGCTTGCGGAGTGCCTTGGCCTCGATCTGGCGGATGCGCTCACGGGTGACGTTGAACTCCTTGCCGACCTCCTCGAGGGTGCGGGTGCGGCCGTCGACTATGCCGAAGCGCAGCTCGAGCACCTTTTTCTCGCGCGGAGTGAGCGTATCGAGCACCTCCATGAGCTGCTCCTTGAGCAGAGAGAAGCTTGCGGCCTCGCTCGGCTCGGATGCGTCCTCATCGGGGATGAAGTCGCCGAGGTGTGAGTCCTCCTCCTCGCCTATAGGCGTTTCGAGCGACACCGGCTCCTGCGCTATCTTGAGTATCTCGCGCACCTTATCGACGGGCATATCCATCTCGGCGGCGATCTCCTCGGCGCTGGGGTCGTGGCCGAGCTCCTGAAGAAGCTGGCGCGAAACGCGGATGACCTTGTTTATCGTCTCAACCATGTGCACGGGTATGCGGATGGTTCGAGCCTGATCCGCAATGGCGCGGGTGATGGCCTGACGGATCCACCACGTCGCGTAGGTGGAGAACTTGTATCCCTTTGTGTAGTCAAACTTCTCGACCGCCTTTATAAGGCCGAGGTTGCCCTCCTGAATGAGGTCGAGAAACAGCATCCCGCGGCCGACATAGCGCTTTGCGATTGACACGACCAGACGGAGGTTTGCCTCGGTCATGCGGCGCTTGGCCTCCTCGTCGCCCTGACTCATCCTTATGGCGAGCTCGACCTCCTCCTCGGGTGTGAGCAGGGGCACCTTGCCTATCTCCTTGAGGAACATGCGCACGGGGTCATCGGTGCTGTAGCTGTCGTCGATCTTGACATCGGCCATTTCCTCCTCGGTGACCTCTTCGATCTCGTTGAGTTCCTCGATCTCGGGCATGTCGATATCGTCAAGGATGGGGACCGCGTCGTCGTCGCTTATGTCGATTTCGATCTTGTTGGCCTCGAGCGTATCGTAAAACCTTGCGATGGCCTCGGCATCTACGCCCTTTTCCTCGAGAGCCGCGATCTCGTTGGTGCTGATCTTGCCGCTCTTCCGTGCCTTTTCCAGCAGCTCGTTGAGTATGTCCTCGCTGCCCTTCGCCTCGGCCTGCTCCGCTGCGGGCTTTTCCTCGGCCTTTGCGCGGCGGCTGCTTTTCTTCTTCGGCGCGGGCTTTGCGGCCTCGGCAGCCAGCAGCTCGTCCGCTGCGCGCTCAAGCTCCTGCTCGGTCATGGTTTCGGTTTTTTTGTCCATAGTTTTACCCCTCATATCCTTTAGTTTCTTTAAGTCTGTTTGCAAGCGCTCTGAGATCGCCGTCCGACTGCTTCAGCTCGTGACGGGTCCTGATCCGCTCTATGTAATCGGCAAGCGCCTTATCGCCGTTGCGCAGCGCCTCGGGCTTTTGCAGCACCGATGCCAGAAGCGAGGCCTCCTGCGGGAGCAGAACGGCGCTCATCGAGGCCATGCTGATTATCTCGTTATTCTCGAATTTCGATTTGAGCACGGAATATATCCGCGCCAGCGCCGGCGACGAGAATATCTCCGGCGGCGGGAGCTCCTTTCCCCTGCACAGCCCCTGATCGAGGTAGAGTATCCTTATGATGCCCTCCTCGGCGGCGGCTGACTCGGGGTCCTCATAGCGCAGCTCCTTCTCCTTCGGCTGGAACTGCCGCTCGGGATGCGACATGCTCTTCGCGTCGGCACGCTGCGCCGTGCGTACGAGGCGCTTTCGCCTGCGCTCGACCTCCTGAGTTACCACCTCGCTGCTCACTCCGGCCATGGACGCAACGCGCATGGCGTACACCTGACGCTCAACGCTGCCCGGCAGATGCGCGACCATGTCCGACGCATCCTTCAGAAATGCTACCTTCTGCTCGTCAAGCGAGAGATCGTATTTATCCGTCACGCGCTGGAGCTGATAGTCGATGTGGTTTTCCGATTTGTCAATGAGATTGCGGAACGCATCCGCACCCTTTGTTTTTATATACTCGTCAGGATCCTTCGCACCGCTCATGGACAGCACCTTGACCTTGAGATCGAGCTTTTCCAGAAGTCCTATCGCACGCTGCGCGGCTTTTTTGCCCGCGCCGTCATTGTCGTAGGCGATAATGACCTCGCTTGTATAGTGCGATATGAGCCTTGCCTGCTCGGGCGTGAGCGAGGTGCCGAGCGAGGCGACAGCGCCGTCAAAGCCCGCCTGATGCATCATCACGACATCGACGTTGCCCTCTGCAAGTATTATATGTCCGCTCTTCGACTTTTTAGCCAGATTCAGGGCGAAAAGATTGCGGCTTTTGTTGAACACCATCGTTTCAGGGCTGTTCATGTACTTTGGCTCGCCGTCGCCGAGTATTCTGCCGGAAAAGCCGATAACGTCGCCCCGCACGTCAATGACGGGAAACATGAGCCGGTTTCGGAAGGCGTCGTAATGACCGCCGTTCTTGCCCTTGCGCACGAGCCCCGCGTCGAACATCTCGTATTCCGAGTAGCCGAGTGTGCACATGGCGTTTATGAGGCTGTCCCATGTGTCCGGCGCATAGCCGAGGCCGAAGCGCTTTGCCGTGTGCGGCGTTATCTGCCGCCGCTGCATATAGTCCAGCGCGGGCTGACCCTCGGGTCTGCTGAGGCAGGAATAGAAAAACTTCGCCGCGTCGCGGTTTAGGTCCAGCAGCCTGCGGCGTTTTTTCGACTCGCGGCTGTCCTCCTGCTCGGGCATCGTCATGCCCACGCGCTTTGCCAGAAACTCCACTGCCTCCGGAAAGCTGAGGCTTTCGATCTCCATTATGAAGTTTATCACGCCTCCGCCCTTGCCGCAGCCGAAGCAGTGATATATCTGCTTGTCCGGCGACACGGAAAACGAGGGCGTTTTCTCGCTGTGGAACGGGCACAGACCGAAGCGGTTCGAGCCCGAACGCTTGGTAAGGCGTACATATTCGCCTACAACATCCACTATGTCGTTTTTCTCCACGAGCTCCTGCAAAAAGCTCTCAGGGATCGCCATATACCCATCCCTCCTTCTTTTAGAGGCGCATTGACGCACCTACGAATACGTTTATTTCTGGCAGCATGGTATCGAAGCTGCTGCGGAAACCGCGGCAAGCTGTTAGCTCTTAGCGGTTAGCCGTTAGCTGTTAGCTAAATGTATTCGCTATCTGAGCGAATGAAATTCAAATCAGTGCGCCTTGCGCACACCACACTTATTATCTATTGCTTTTTAAATTTTCACTCGCAGCCCTTGGCTGCGCCCATGCGCCTCTGAAGCTACTTTACGGTCCATGACATGGGAATGAAAATTTCGCCGTACTTCTCCATGGCGTAGCCGTCGGTCATGCCGGATATATAATCGCAAACGGCGCGTGCCGTGCCCTCCCTTTCGGCGATGAGCTTCATTTCACCGGCCATCTTTTCGGGGTGCTTGAGGTAGTAGTCAAACAGCCCGCCGATGATGCCGTCAACCTTGCTCTCCTCGCCTTTGGCGATGGGGTTGGTGTACACATCCGAGTACATGAAGGCGTGGAAAAAATCGACCGCCTCCTGCATGTAATCGCTCATTTTTATCTGACCGCCGCCGCTGTTTTCGATGAGGTCGAGCATGATGGAGTTTATCCTTTCGCTGTTTCGCTCGCCGCAGCGCGTGCGGATCATCTCCGGCACGTCCTCTGCACGCAGTATGCCGGCGCGGATGGTGTCGTCAAGGTCGTGGTTTATGTACGCAATACGGTCGGCAAGGCGCACAACGGTCGCCTCGGTCGTGTCGTCGGGTGCTCCGTGCGTGTGGTGCAGTATGCCCATGCGCGTTTCGTAGCACAGGTTGAGCCCCCTGCCGTCGCGCTCAAGGATATCGACGACGCGCAGCGACTGCTCGTAGTGCTTGAAGCCCTTTTCATATATTCTGTTGAGCGCCCTTTCACCGGCGTGACCGAAGGGCGTGTGTCCGAGATCGTGGCCGAGCGACATTGCCTCGGTGAGATCCTCGTTCAGGTCGAGCGCCCGCGCTATCGTCCGCGCAAGGCGCGACACCTCCAGCGTGTGAGTAAGGCGCGTTCTGTAATGGTCGCCCTCCGGCCGGAGATACACCTGAGTTTTGTGCTTGAGTCTGCGGAAGGCTTTGGAATGGGTTATTCTGTCAATGTCGCGCTGGAAGCAGGTGCGTATCTCGCACTCATCCTCCGGCAGTGCGCGGCCCTGCGAGTTCTCGGCTCTGACGCCGTACTCGCCGACGAGCGTGCGCTCTATTATTTCGCGTTTTTCTCTGGGACACGCCATGCTGTTTCCCTCCGATCAAAAAAGGTATTGAAGTTTCCCTCAATACCTTTATACGACGCAAATTCGCATTTCCCTTTATTTTTTTAAAAATTTTTTCAAAGGCGCACGAATTGAAATTCATTTGCTCTCCGAGTGCTAAGGGCTAACAGCTTGCTGCGGCTTCCGCAGCAGCTTCGATACCGTGCTGCCGCAATATGCATATAGGCACAGACTTGTTGCGCTGCTAAAAAACGCGAAACGAACTTGTTTTGTCCGTACCTTCCGGTCGTGCTGCCGCAGTATGCGTATAAGTACAGACTTAATGCGCCTCTAAAAAACGGCGATCTGACCGGCGCTGAGCTCGGTAACGCGGTCGCGGAAGGCCTCGGCCTTTTCCTCGGGCAGCATGAGCGTAAGGCGCACATCCGCGCCGTATTCTATCCCGTCCACCGTGCCGCTGTACGCCGCGCATTCGAGCTTCATGCGCTCAAGCAGAGAGTACGGGCAGCTCAGCTCGAGCCTTGCCCAGCGGCGCACGGCGGCGATACCGGCATTATCCAGCGCATCCTTGGCGCTTTTAGTGTATGCCCGCAGCAGTCCGCCCGTTCCGAGCAGCACGCCGCCGAAGTAGCGCGTCACGACGCACACGACGTTCTCAACACCCTCGCGCTTGAACACCTCGAGCATCGGCAGCCCCGCCGTGCCCTGCGGTTCGCCGTCGTCGGAATACCGCACCGCGCCGCCGCGGATGATATAGCACCAGCAGCTGTGCCGCGCATCGTAGTGCTTTTTCTTCATCTCGCTTATGAATTCGCGTGCTGCATCCTCGGTCTCGACAAAGCGCACATGGCCGAGGAAGCTCGACCGCTTCTCAACAAATTCCGCCTCGCCATCTCCGGCGGGCACGAAATACTCGATCAATCCTCCCAGTCCTCCTTGGGCTCGGTGTAGCCGGGTATATACTTCTTTATCCTGCCGAAAACCTCCGGCGGAACGGTGGCCTCGGCCTTTATCCCGTCGTCGAGATATTCAAGACCCGTCACCGCTGCCTCGCGGTTTAGAAGATCCATAATGCCCGCATCGGAATACGGTATGCGCAGCGTGACGTGCTTTTTCCCGCGGTCGAGCAGTGCGCTCAGGCGCTGCACCAGCTCCTGCACGCCCTCGCCGCTTTTTGCCGACAGGCAGACTATGTCCTCGCCGTGCGGCAGGATGCCTATATACGCATCGCACTTGTTGAACACGCGGATGCAGGGCGTTTTCTCCGCGCCGAGCTGAACGATGAGCTCATCGACGATGCGTGCCTGCTCCTCCCAGTCGGGGTTTGAGATGTCAATGACATGCAGCAGCACGTCCGCATAGCTGAGCTCCTCGAGCGTGGCCTTGAACGCCTCGACCAGATGATGCGGCAGCTTGCGGATGAAGCCGACGGTGTCCGATATGAGCACCTCCGTCACCTCGTCGATGCGCAGCTTGCGCGTCGTGGTGTCCAGCGTGTCGAAAAGCCGGTCGTTTGCCGGTATGTCCGCGTCTGTAAGGCAGTTGAGAAGCGTCGATTTCCCCGCGTTCGTATAGCCGACAAGGGCGACGACGGGAACATCGTTTTTCTCGCGCTTGCGGCGCTGGGTCGAGCGTACCTTACGCACGGCGGCAAGCTCCTCCTCGAGCTTCTGTATCTTCCGGCGGATGTGGCGGCGGTCGGTCTCGAGCTGAGTTTCGCCGGGGCCGCGTGTGCCGATAGGCGACGAGCCGCCGGAGGCCGTCTGGCGCACAAGATGCGTCCACATACCCGTCAGCCGCGGCAGCAGATACTTGTACTGCGCAAGCTCGACCTGAAGCTGACCCTCGCGTGTCTGTGCGCGCTGGGCAAAGATATCGAGGATGAGTCCCGAGCGGTCAAGCACCTTCACGCCCAGCTCCTCGCCGAGCACACGCATCTGCGAGGGCGACAGCTCATTGTCAAATACCGCAAGGTCGCAGTCGTTCATGTCGATAAACGCCTTGAGCTCGGCGACCTTGCCGTCGCCGATGAAGCTGCGCGGATCGGGTGTCGGGCGGTTCTGTATCATCATGCCGACAGTTTCGCCGCCGGCTGTTTCCACCAGCGCTGCAAGCTCCTGCATGGATATCTCGCTCGAGCGCTCCGCCGGCTCCATGGATGCCGCCGCAAGTCCGGCCAGCACTGCGCGTTCTATTTTTATATCGTTGTTTTCTATGATTATCAGTCCCCGCGTAAATTTTTGGTGCTGCCGTGTTATCAGTCTATCCGGCAGCGTTCGACGAGCAGCTCCGCAAAGCCCTCGCGCAGCTTGCACAGCTTCGAGAACTGCTCGCAGATGTTATAATTCATCGCGCAGTTGAGCCAGTCGATGATCTGACCGAAGCACTCGCACTTGTAAAAGCGCACGAGTATCTCGCGGCTTTCGGGGTCGGCGCGAACGTCGCCGAATACCGTGTGCAGGTAGTTTTCCACGACGCTGCCGCAGACCTTCATGAGATAAAGCTCGTAGACGCTGCGGTTGGATGAGTTGTAAATGTTAAGCACCGTGCGCTTATGCTCAAGCGCAAACGCCGCCATTTTTTCAAGGCAGGCCTCGAGCGAATTGATGTCCGAATAATCGCTGATTATATTCTCGGCGGTTTCTATGACTATCTCCTCGACGAGGCAGGGTATATCGTCGTAGTGATAGTATATCGTGTTGCGGTTGAAGCCGCAGCCCTCGGCGATATCGCGGACGCTGATCTGATTGATCGGTTTTTCGTTCAGAAGCTCTAAAAAGCTCTTTTTGATGGCAGCCTTGGTAAGATCGCTTTTTGCTTTATAGGGCATGGTCGCACCTCCGCATTTTTTCTTGTATTATAACACAAAACTGCTTTCAGTCAATGAACCGCCGGAAAACTTGCGCTGCGTTTATGGATGATATTGAAAAAAGGTTGTCAATCTTTTTTGGGCCGGAGCGGTTGAATATGCGGCGCGGCGGTGATACAATAATGTTGCGAAACAAGCGCAATTTCCGGCGGCAAGCGCCAATATCGCGCCCAAACTGTTGCATTTTCAGTGCAATTATGTGCGGCAAGGGCGATTTTGTCCCGCAAAATGCGCAATAAAGCCGAAATTAATTTTTTTAAAAGGGAGATAATCTGATGAAGTACTCAAGCAAGATCGAAAAATGCGGCCTTTCTCCTATGAGAAAGTTCGCGCCCTACGCGGCGGAAGCGGTCAAGAAGGGCAAGAAGGTGTATCACCTGAACATCGGCCAGCCCGACATTGCGACTCCCGAGGCGTATTTCGAGGCTGTCAAGAGCTTTTCGCAGCCTGTTCTGGCCTACGCCCCGTCCGACGGCGTTCCCGTGATGCTCGATGCGATAGTTGACTACTACGGCAAGATCGGCGCACCGATAACGAACAAGCAGGTGCTGATAACGACCGGCGGCTCGGAGGCATTGCAGATCGCGCTGTCCTGCATCCTCGACGAGGGCGACGAGATCATCGTTCCCGAACCGTTCTATCCCAACTACTCGACCTTCGTGACGCTCACGGGCGCAACTATCCGCCCCGTGACCACCAAGCCCGAGGAGGGCTATAAGTTCGCCGTGCGCGAGCGCATCGAGGCCTGCATCAACGAGCACACCCGCGCAATACTGTTCACAAACCCCGGCAACCCGACCGGCACGATCCTGACCGAGGAGGAGCTCAAGCTCATGGCCGACATCGCCAAGGAGCACGATCTGTTCATCATCGGCGACGAGGTCTACCGCGAGTTCGTATACGGCGGCGAGAAGCTCATGAGCCTTTTGCAGCTTGAGGGCTACGATGACAACGTCGTTGTAATAGACTCCGTGTCCAAGCGCTTTTCCGCCTGCGGCGCACGCATCGGCTGCGTGATAACGAGAAATCAGGAGCTGTACAACCACGCAATGAAGTGGTGTCAGGGCCGCCTGTGCGCATCGACCATTGATCAGGTTGCGTCGGCTGCACTGTACACCGTCGGACCCGAGTACTTCGACGCGGTGCGCAAGGAATACTGCGCACGCAAGAACACCCTCGTCGAGGGACTTAAGAAGATACCGGGCGTTGTGTACTCCGAGCCCAAGGGCGCGTTCTACGTCATGGCCGCGCTGCCGGTTGACGACGCGGAGAAGTTCCAGATCTGGATGCTCGAGGAGTTCGATGACAACGGCGACACCCTGATGTTCACGCCCGCCGAGAGCTTTTACAAAACTCCTCACACCGGCGTGAACGAGATCCGCATGGCATATGTCATCAACGAGGCCGATATTACCCGCTGCATGGAGCTGCTCAAGAAGGGCATCGAAGAGTACAATAAGGCAAACTAAGGCAGTTGAGGAAACCGCAGCAAGCAGTTAGCCGTTAGCCATAGGTATTCGCTCTCCGAGCGAATGAAATTCAAATCCGTGCGCTTTGCGCACACCAGACTAAAACCAAACACAAAACAGCAAAAGACAGCTTGGACATACATCCGAGCTGTCTTTTCAGCATTTAATATAGATATTTGTTCCTACCATGTGGAACAGGCAAGCCTGTTCCCTACGAGGATTGGCAGTAGTTTCGGTCGGGCACAGGCAGCAGCATCTTGCTTAATCGTCATGCGAATTGCCCGCCACGGCGAGTGGCCAAGCCTGTTCCCTACGAGTTGCGGCGCAGCATTTGAGATGCTGCAAAAACATTGCACCGCACTAACGGGACGCGAAACGTTCTTATTTATGCCATTGTTTCGATACCGTGCCACCGCAATCTCCGTATAGGTGCAGCCTTAATGCGCCTCTAAAAATGCGCCGCTAAAATATTGACTGCAAGTTTCTGCTATGATATACTGGATTTTAATTTACAGGCAACTGCCTTGCGAATGGAGAGTGTTAGATCCGAAATGGACGATGCCAGTCGATTGTCACTGATAATCGTAATTTTACTGATCCTGTGCGCCGCGTACTTTGCGGTTGCGGAGACCTCTTTTGCCTCGGTCTCCCGAGTCAAGATCAAGATCCGTGCCGAGCGCGGTGAGGCGAAGGCGCTGCGGGCAATGAAGGTGCTCGATAATTTTGACCTTGCGATAACGAGCATACTCATATGCACGAATATCGTACATCTTTCTGCGGCGAGCATAGCAACGCTTGCCGTGACGAGAATGTTCCCGGGCGTGAGCGGAGCGGTCACGGTCAGCACCTTTGTGATGACTCTGGTCGTGTTCTTCGCCGGCGAAATGCTGCCCAAGAGCATTGCGAAAAAATACAGCGAGCGGCTGTCTCTGGCAGTTGCCGGATCGCTGTGGTTTTTCATGACCATCCTCAAGCCGTTGGCCTCGCTGCTGACGGCGATAGGAAACTTTGCGGCAAAGCTTGCCAAGGCCGATCCCCAGATATCCGTGACCGAGGACGAGATATACGATATCATCGAGGACATGACCGAGGAGGGCAGCCTTGACTCCGAGCGCGGCGAGCTCATAAGCTCTGCGCTGCAATTTGCCGAAACGACCGTTGAGAGCATTCTGACCTCCCGCGTGGACATAGTCGCTCTGGATATCGAGGACTCCACCGCCGAAATGCTCGACACGATACGCGCCCAGACGCACAGCCGCCTGCCGGTGTACGAGGGCAGCATCGACAACATCATCGGAATACTGTCGATACGCAAATTTATCAAAGCATATCTGCGCGAGGACGGCGATATGGACGTTCGTGCGCTGCTTGACGAGCCGTACTTTATCCACGGCAGCACGAACATTGACGGACTGCTGCCGGTGATGAGCAAGAAGCGGCTCAATATGGCCGTGGTCACCGATAACTACGGCGGCACGCTCGGCATAGTAACGGTCGAGGATATCCTTGAGGAGCTTGTCGGCGAGATATGGGACGAGGACGACGTGGTCGAGGAGCCCTACATAGCTCTGCCGGACGGCAGCTGGGACTGCACTGCCGAGATGACCGTCAGCGATGTTTTCGAGCTTCTGGAGCTCGACGACGACAACGACGATGAGTTTACAAACAAGCTTCTGGGCGAGTGGGCCTATGAGCAGTTTGACTTCATCCCCTCGGTGGGCGACAGCTTTGAATACGAAAACGTCGCCGTCACCGTGTCGGAAATGCGCAATAAACGAATACTGCGGCTGAATGTACGCCTCACCGATAAGGGAGGTGAGGAGAAATGATCTGGACATATGCAGTCGGAATACTTATCTGCATCGTATTTTCGCACATCTTCTCCTCAGCCGAGATGTCATATTCCTCATGCAACCGCCTGAGGCTTGAAAACGCACGCGACGACGGCTCGAAGCGTGCGGGCATCGCCGTGAAGATCATAGACAACTTCGACGACTCGCTCTCGGCGATACTCATCGGCAACAACCTTGCCAACATCGCAAACTCCTCGCTCGGCTCACTGCTGGTGCTGGAGCTTTGCAACGGCGACGACAGCTATGCCTGGGTGTCCACGCTCGTCATAACCGTGCTCGTCATCATCTTCGGCGAGACTGTGCCCAAGATCATCGCCAAGGGCAGCGCGAACCGTCTGGCGCTGACCTATGCCTACTTTGTGCGCGGCCTGACGATAGTGTTCATGCCGCTGATACGCCTCGTTGTCGGCCTTATCAAGCTTCTGACGCTGGGGCTCAAGGGTGAAAAGGACGATACCGACGAGGAGGTCGCCGTTGAGGAGCTCTCCTCCATCATAGAAACAGCCGAGGACGAGGATGTCCTCGACGAGGATCGCTCCGAGCTCGTTCAGGCGGCGATCGACTTTTCGGATATCATGGCCTCCGAGGTCATGACCGCCCGTGTCGATGTCGTTGCGCTGGACATTGACGAGGACGAGGCCGAGCAGCTGAACGTCATCGAAAACGCGCCGTACTCGCGCATCCCCGTGTATGAGGGCAGCATCGATAACGTGATCGGCGTTCTGTATCTCAACCACTTCCTCAAGGCTCTGGCCGGCGACGAGAAGCCGGATATCCGCAGCCTCATCATGCCGCCGTGCTATGTCTACAAGACCATGAAGCTTCCGGCGGTGCTCACGGAGCTGCGCAAGGCAAAGCAGCATCTTGCCGTCGTCACCGACGAATACGGCGGAACGCTCGGCATCCTCTCGATGGAGGACGTTCTCGAGCAGCTCGTCGGCGAGATATGGGACGATACCGACGAGATAAAGGAAGAGATCTTCGAGCGCTCCGGCGGCGAGCTTGAGATCGACGGCGATATGAGCATATCCGATTTCCTCGACCTTGTCGGCATACGCGAACGCGATTTTAACGCCGAAAGCGAGACAGTCGGCGGCTGGACGATAGAAATGTTCGGCTCCTTCCCCTCAGTCGGCGACAGCTTTGACTATGAAAACCTGCACATCACGGTCCTCGAAATGGACGGATTGAGGGTTGAAAAGATCCTCGTCGTTAAACCAGAGGAGCATTGAGACTGTGCCTGTGCGGCCGCCGGTCGGGATATAAAAAACAGCTTGGATTTAATCATCCAAGCTGTTTTTCGCTGTCTCATATCATGATTGCAGCAGCTTATCAAACGAGCCGATTATATCGTCGCTGATGCTGCCGGTGAGGGCGTTGTTATAGTTGCAGATGAAGGTGCCCGCGATGAGTATCATCATGCCCTCGGCCTCGCGTGCGCCAACCTCGTCGCCGTAAATGCGTTTGAGGCACTGCTCCATTATCCGCCGCCATTCGGCAAACTCCTCCTGTATGAGCTCTGCCACGCGCTCGTTATAGTGCGCAAGAACATAGGTCTGCGTCGTGGCATTCGGGCGGCGCTCCTGAGCCTTTCCGCGTGCGACGTAGCTCATGAAGGCGTTCATGTAACCGGCGTTCGAGGCGTAATCGGCGCGATCGTGAGTCTTGAACCACTCGACGCATTTTTCGCTCATGAAATCGCGGGTGTAGCGTACATAGCTTATGATAAGCTCCTCCTTGCTGTCAAAATAGTTCAGGAGCTTTGCGTGGCTCATATTCGCCTCGGCGGCTATGTCGCGCAGCGAAACGTTCGTGAGCGGCTTGCGGTCTATACAGCGCTGAAAGGCCATGAGTATGTCCATTCGGACGGCTTCTTTATCAACTATCAGGGGCATGTTGTCTCCTTTTCCCTTTACAATACGGTACATTTGTGATAGTATTTTACCATCTGGTAAATAAAAAGTCCATAGGGGGAACAGAAAAAATGGCAGATGAGAGAGCACATATCAAGATTCATGTTCTTCATTGCGGAAGTATGCTTGTGTCAAAGGCCGTGCCGTATGGCGGCGGCGTGAACCTGAAAAATGCGCGGCGCGGCGTGTTCGAAAAGCCGTCAAAGCGCGTGGAGCTGCCGGTTTCGGCCTATCTCATTGAGCATCCGAGGGGGAAGGTGCTCGTGGACACGGGCTGGAGCCGTGAAATAAGCCCCGAGGGCGTGTATGACGCGAAGGCGGCAAAAAGCCAGATGCCGGACTACCTCGCTGCATTTTATCACCCGTGGGTCGAAAAGGGCAGGACTGTTGTTGAGCAGCTTGCGGCGATGGGCATAGCACCCGAGGATCTGGACGTGGTCGTGCTCACGCATCTGGATGCCGACCACGTCAGCGGCCTGCGCTCAGTAAAAAATGCAAAGCGCATCCTGCTTCCCGAGGAGGAGGGCTGGTGGACGATACGCACGGTTTACAGGCTGCGTCAGCCGGAGAGTATGCGCGAGGGCATACCTATCGAGCATTTCTGGTTCAAGGGCACGATGGACGGGCCGCTGTGGTGGTCCTACGACCTCTTTGGCGACGGCACGGTAACGTTCGTGTGCCTGCCCGGACATACGGACGGGCAGATCGGCCTGAAGATAAAAAACGGCGATAGGTTCGTCATCCTGACCTCCGATGCGGCCTTTACCGAGCGCTCGTGGCGTGAGAGGATACTGCCGGGCTACGGCTTTAACGAAAAGGCCATGCTCAAGTCCTTCGACTGGATAGCTGAGCAGGCAGCCGACCCGAACTGCCTTGCTGTCATCGCAAACCACGATCCCGACGTGCAGCCGCAGGTGATCGAGCTATAAGCCGGTTATTGACGTAACGACGTGCTGACACAGGAGCAGCCCTGCGCTTGCCGGTACCCACACCAGTGAGCCGGGGACGCTCCTGCGTCCCGGGGGCGGAGCTTCAAACTGCTGCGGCTCCATTGCCTCCTCGGGCGAGAAAACAACGTCGTGATGCTCTATACCCAGCTTGCGCAGCTCCCTGCGCACGACCCTTGCCAGCGGACAGCCGCTGGTCTTTTTTATATCGCAGAGCATGAGCCGCTGCGCATCGCGCTTGTTGCCCGTGCCGAGAGCCGACACGATGGGCACTCCGCGCTCCTTGGCTGTGCGTATAAGATCGACCTTGCATGACACAAGATCGATGCAGTCAACGATATAGTCGTAGTCGCCGAAAAATTGCTCGCGGCTTTCCGCCTCATAGCGCCCGGCGATGCACTTCACGTCGATATCGGGGTTTATATCCTCGATGCGGCGGCGCAGTACCTCGGCCTTGGGCATGTCAACGGTGGAGCTGAGGGCGCACAGCTGCCGGTTTATATTGCTCAGGCCCACGGTGTCCTGATCTATAAGCGTCAGATGCCCCACACCGCTTCGTGCAAGCGCCTCCGCGCACCACGAGCCAACTCCGCCGAGGCCGAACACCGCAACATGTGCGCGCCCGAGCTTTTCCATCGCCTCAGCTCCAAGAAGCATTTCGGCGCGTATAGTTCTTTCGTTCATAGTGTGATCTCCGTTAATGGTGAAAGTAAAAAAGGCCGTTCCGAAGGAACGGCCTGAGTTTTTCAATTAATCAGATGCCGACGTAGCGTGCCGAGCCGGTGTAGGAGGCTGTGTAGACCTCGGTGATGCTGCTGAAAACATGCTCGTTCCACTCGCTGAGCACTTCCTGATTGAGCAGGTTCTCGGCGATGTAATCGCAGTAGTTCTGGTCGCCGCTTTCCTCGGTGGGAGCCTGATTGTTGTCGCGCTTGGTGAACACGACGACATAGCTGCCGCTGCTCGTGTCGATAACGGTCGTGTCGCCCTCAACGCGGTCGGCGCTCTTTATCCACTCGGAGAGGTCGGACTCGACGGAAGCACCGGCCAGATCGGTCTGCTCGGTGACCTCGGCATCGGTGACGGCTGCCGAAACAGCGTCTGCGAGGGAGGTTCCGCCGTTGACGCTGGCAAGGATGCTCTCAGCGGTGGTCTTGGCTGCTGCAAGAGCCTCGTCGGTCGGCGTATGTGCATCCTCGTCCTCGTCGTCGGAGTGCTCGTGCTCGGGCAGCTCAGCTTCTACAAGATAGTAGCTGTAGGTAAACTTATCGTAGCTGTCCTTGACGGTCTCGTACTCTGCGGCGAGCTCCTCGGCGGTGTATTCCTGGGCATCGGTGATGCTGGTCTGCACCTTGGAGGCGAGGGTCTGGAGCTCAAGAATAGTGCGTGCAACGCTCTCATTGCTGCCGCGGCCATAGTTTGCGGCAAGGAACTTGCTGACGCTGCCGTAGTTGTTTTCCTTTGCGGTATCGGCGATGGTGTCGATAGTTTCGTCTATCTCCTTGAGATCGTCGTCGTCAAGCGAAATGTCGTTCTGCTGGGCATATGCCTCGAACGCTGCAAGCTGGGTGAGCGTGGACTTGGTAGCGTCACGGAAATAATCGTCCCATGTGTAGGTTTCGCTGCTTTCGCTGTCCTCGCTGTCCTCGCTGCTTTCGCTGTCATCACTGTCTGTGGTGCTGCTTGCGTTCGGGTTCATGGGGCACTCCTGCTCGTCGAGGGGCTTGGAGGTATCCAGCACGGAGGAGAGGTAGCTGCCGTAGGTGTTAACAAAGCTGATATACTGCATATGATATACATAGTTGCACTCAGCCACGGAGAAGCTGCGCTCACCGGCGGGGATGGTCGTGTCGCCGACCGTGACCTCGGTGTTGGAGACTGTCAGTGCGTCAAGCGATCTGTACAGTGCGCCGGTATTGAGGTAAATGGCAAATGCGAAGAAGATGACAAGGACAACGCCGATGACGGTCCATTTGATCTTCTGCTTTTTCTTCTTGTCGGCTTCCTTTTTCGCATTGATGTCCTTGATATAGGAGCCTTCGCTGCGGGCAGCCTGTCTGTTTTTTCTTTCGGTTGATGAACTCATGTCTTATCTTCCTTTTTAAATTTTCAGTTGGACTTATACATTATACCCCAATAGGGCAATTGTTTCAATAGAAAAGTTGAAGCTTTGTGCGTCTTGTGATATGATTGCCGCAGTAAATTTATCGGTGCGAGGCAAGACATTGAAAACCTACGGCAAAAAACGAAAGGGTCACGGCTGCCTGACGGCGCTTATCATCATGGCGTTCCTTGCGGCAGCCTGCGCATTTTTGATAAAGGACAGCAGCGAAAGGCTTGAGGTGAGCTCATATGAGCTTAGCTCGCAAAAGCTATCCGAGAGCTTTGACGGCTTCAGGATAGTGCAGCTTTCCGACCTGCACGGAGCGGAGTTCGGCAGCGACGGCACGGAGCTTGTCGAAAGGGTCGCGGCGCTGGAGCCCGATATCATCGCACTCACCGGCGATTTCGTCACCGACGAGGGCGATCTTGCGGCTGTGGAAAAGCTTGCGGGACGGCTGACAGAGCTGTGCCCCGTGTACTTCGTCAGCGGAAACCACGAGTTCGGCTCGGGGCTGGCTGCGCAGGTGCGCAATATAATGGAGAGTTCCGGCGTAAGATACCTGAGCAATGAATATCTGACGATCAGCCGCGGGGAGGACAGCATCCTGCTCGGCGGCGTTGAGGACCCTCTGGCCTATGCCGATATGCTCACGCCCGAGGAGCTTGCGCAGGAGATGCTCGAGGCCGATCCCGATGCGTTTAAGATACTGCTGGGGCACCGCAATTACTGGATGACGGAGTACCCCGAGCTGCCGGTCGATCTCATTCTGAGCGGCCACGCGCACGGCGGCCTTGTCCGCATCCCGGGTGTTGGCGGCCTTATCGGAACGGACAGACACCTTTTCCCTGACTTCGTTGAGGGGCAGTTTTATAACGGCAGCTACACAATGATAGTATCACGCGGACTCGGAAACTCCGTGCCCATCCCGCGCATCTTTAACCGCCCCGAGATCGTCTGCGTTACGTTAAGAACCGAATAAAAAACAGTCATGTTTTCTCGGCTTTCGGCATACACTATAAGTATGCTGAAAAACGAGGTGACTTAAATGGACATTGACGATATGATATTCGGAGACTATGATCCCGGTCCGAGCAACAGATGAAATTTTCTTAAACGGCCCCTGTGGGTCGTTTTTTTACAGCATCTACAGCGTCACGCGGAAGATGATGCTCTTTCCGTCCGGCGTTTCGGCGCTTATGCTGCCGCCGAGCGCCTGAGCCGTGGCCTTTGCAATGGCAAGGCCGATGCCCGTGCCGCCGTCATAGCGGCGCGATTTGTCCGCACGGTAGAAGCGGTCAAAGAAGCGGTCTATATCGCCGAGCGAATCCGGCGGACAGGTGTTGTAGACCTCGATGATGTTGCTTTTATGCTGTGCGTACACGGAAAGGCGTATCTCGCCGCCGTCGTCGGAGTATTTGAAGGCGTTGTCGAGCAGAATGGATATCAGCTGCTGCACGGCGGCCATGTCGCCGGTCATTTTAAGCTCGGGGCTTATGCTCTGGCTATAGCTTTTGCCCTGCGCCCTTGCGCGCATCTCAAAGGGCTCGGCTGCCTCCCACACCGCATCCGAGAGCGAAAACTCGCTTCTGTCCGGCAGGGGCATGCCCTCGTCAAGGCGGGAGAGCGTGACCAGATTTTTTACAAGGCGCGACATCCGCACGGTCTGCTTCTGGATATTATCGACCCACTCGTTCTCGCCGTTTTCCATTTTGAGCACCTCCGCGCTCGTCGAGATGGAGGTCAGCGGCGTTTTGAGCTCGTGTCCCGCGTCGGTGATAAACTGCTTTTGCAGCTCCATATTGCGCACATAGGGCGCGATGGCTCTTTTTGAAAAGGCCGTCACCAGTATAAAGCCCAGAAGCAGGCTCGCCGCGGCAACGATGAGCGATACTGTCAGCAGGGTTTTCATGGACTGCTGCTCGAGCGAGGCGTTCAGAAAAACTATCGCGCTGCCGGCAGAGCCATCCTTCACACAGTAGCGGTAGTCGCCGTAATAGCCCTGCTCATGCCCCTCGGACAGCGCGTCCGAGGCGTAGTACAGCGCCTCCTGAGCGGACACCGTTGCGATATAGTCGCTGTAAACGCGCAGTGCGTTGCCGTCGGAATCGTAAACAACGGCAAAGTAGCGCGTCATGTACTTCGCTTCCGGCGAGTCGCCTGAGAATATATCCGGCAGAGTAAAGCTTGACGAGCCGGAGTAGTTCCCCTGACCTGTGGTCAGCAGCGCGTCTATCGTCTCGTCGAGCTTATTTGTCGTTATCGTATAGTTCCACAGATTCACCGCAAGCAGCAGCACGAGCGTTACCGCGCCCATGGCCGCCATTGCGGATGCGATGAATCTGCGCCGCATTTTAACGAGCATCACTTTTCCTCCAGCGCATAGCCCGCGCCGCGAATGGTCTTTATCTCAACGCCGGCATCAAGGCCGCGCAGCTTTTTGCGCAGGAAGCCTATATATGTCCACACAACGTCCGTCTCCGACTCCGTGTCGAGATCCCAGACCTTCTGCATGAGCGCATCCGTTGAAAAAACGTGGCCGCGGTTTCGCATGAACAGCTCCATGAGCTGAAACTCCTTGTTGTTAAGGCGCACGCTCTGCCCGTTTGCCGCGAGCGTGTACGAGCTCAGATCGAGGCTCGTATCCCCGACACGGATAATGTCGGATGCATAGTTTCCGCTGCGGCGCGTCAGTGCGCGCACACGCGAGATAAATTCGCCCATGGCAAAGGGCTTGGGCAGATAGTCGTCCGCACCGGCATCGAGTCCGGCAATGCGGTCCTCGACCTCGGCCTTGGCGGTGAGAAACAGTACCGGCGTGCCGATGCCCTTTTCGCGTGCACGCTTTAACACCTCAAGCCCGTCGAGCCCGGGCATCATTATATCCAGAACTACCGCGTCATAGCTTACCGACAGTATATATTCAAGCGCGTCCAGCCCGTTATGCACCATATCCACGGCAAAACGGTTTTTTTCGAGAACGAGCTTGAGCGCCTTTGCAATGCCGACCTCGTCCTCCGCTATAAGAATACGCATGGTATCACCTCTTGATACATATAATAATACGCTTGGCTGAAACGAACCTGAAACCATTTTAACAGCCCTGCGAAAAAAATCAAACGAATTCATATTTTGCTAACAAATCTTTTTCAGCTCATTTCAGGTAGGGGGGGTATCCTCAACACAGTTCCACGAAATACACGGGTCACTGCCCACCGCGTGAAGAGGCTTCACCAAAGAGGCAGACCAACAGCAAGCGCCGGCTCCTACGGCTCCGGCGATGAGATAAATAAGGAGGCAATATCATGGATAACATGGAAAACAAAAACGACGACCTTCAGGAACAGTCGCAGCAGAATACTCCGGTTGACGGAGAATACAGCTTCTTTTACGGACACAATCATGAAAACGCGCAGAGCGAGGCTCAGCCGGAGCCTGCCGCAGTCGAGCCCGAGGCTCCCAAGGCGGAGAAAAAGCCGTTCTGGAAAAAGCCGGGCGCTATGATAGCGGGAGTTCTCGTCGCGGCGATGATAGCGGGCTTCGGCGGCTCGGCAATAGGCAACGCGGTGTTCGGCACATCGTCCGGCGGCACGACCGTTTACGAGGGCAAGCGCCCGAGCTCGGTCATAAACACCGCAAATATAGACACAAGCAAGCAGATGACCGCCGCCGAGGTGTATGCGGCAAACGTAAACTCCACCGTCGGCATAACCACTCAGGTCACCACCAACTTCTGGGGCTACACCACGCAGTCCGCGGCCTCCGGCTCCGGCTTCATCTATTCCTCCGACGGCTATATCCTCACAAACTACCACGTTATCGAGTCGGCAAGCTCGATAAAGGTCACGCTTTATAACGGCACGAGCTACGATGCGCAGCTTATCGGCTACGACGAGAGCAATGACGTTGCCGTTCTGAAGATAGACGCGACGGGGCTTACTCCCGTGACCATCGGCGACTCTGACAACCTCAATGTCGGCGATTCCGTCATTGCGATCGGCAATCCTCTGGGCGAGCTCACATTTTCTCTTACCTCCGGCGCTGTCAGCGCACTTGACCGCGAGGTCACATTGTCCAGCAACGTCACCATGAAGCTCATCCAGACAGACTGCGCGATCAACTCCGGAAACTCCGGCGGTGCACTGTTTAACCTCTACGGCGAGGTCATCGGCATAACCAACGCCAAGTATTCCGGCTCGTCAAGCTCCGGCGCGTCAATTGACAACATTGGCTTCGCAATCCCCATCAACACCGTGCGCAGCATCGTTGACAGCATCATCGAAAAGGGCTACATCGCAAAGCCCTACATCGGTGTCATGGTCTCCGACGTGAGCGACGAGGCGATAAACTACGGCACTCCCGCAGGCGCTGCCGTAGCCTCCGTGACCGAGGGAGGCCCCGCCGAGAAGGCCGGCCTTCAGGCAAACGACATCATCACCGCCGTTGACGGCGAGGCGATAAGCGGCAAGAGCGACCTCAGCTCCATCATCTCCGAGCACGAGGCAGGCGATAAGCTCAGCCTCACCGTCTACCGTCAGGGTCAGACCCTCACTGTGACTGTCGAGATCGGCGAGCAGACCACCTCCGCCATTGCAGAGGAGCAGAACAGCAGCGGCCAGCAGAGCTCGCAGTCCCAGCAGCAGCAACAGCAGATGCCCGGCTTCTTCGGCTACGGCGGCTGATAGTAAATCAGAATACAGCAAAAACGGATGTTCAAATGGACATCCGTTTTTTCATGCTGGCATAAAAAATACGAGTTCAATAAAACTCTGTCAATGTTTACATATTTTTAACGCACAGACATGTAATAAAAATGCTCAAAAGCATTGACGCGGCAGGGCCTGCGGGAGTATAATATACGCATCTTGTGAGCCACCGCTCACGACACGGCATAGCGGAGACAAAACCCCATGTACAAAAAGCTTGACGACAATGCAAAAACGCTCATACTCGAGACCGGCATCGACGAATTTGCCGAGCGCGGACTGGACAGGGCGAATATAAATGTGATAGCAAAGAAGGCCGGCGTTTCCGTCGGCGTTATATATAAGTATTTCGGCGATAAGGACAGCTTCTTTCTGGCCTGCGTGCGCCATTCGCTCGATCTGCTCGACGAGGTGCTCAGCGAGGCCGTTTCGCACGAGACGGATATAGAGTCGGGCATAAGAAGCATAGTTTCCGCCCTCGTTGTCCATGCGAGGGAGCACAAAAACCACAACGCGATGTATAACGAGATATCCTCCGGCGGCTGCAAAAAGTACGCAAAGGAGCTCGCACGCGAGATCGAGAGCCGCACGGCGAAGGTGTATTCGGCACTTTTGGAGAACGCACGCACGGCGGGAGCGGTCGATCCGCAGCTTGACCCGAGGCTCTTCGCCTTTTTCCTTGATAACCTTTTCATGATGCTCCAGTTTTCATACAGCTGCGATTACTACTCCGAGCGTATGAAAATTTTCTGCGGCGAGGGCAGCGCGGACGATACGGAGAAAATGACCGAGAGCTTTATGCACTTTGTGAAGAATGCATTGAAAATAGAAGGTTAGGTAAAATTTAATATAGGGAGAGAAGAAAGAAAATGTATGTTATCGCGTATGATATCGGAACGACGGGCGTTAAGACCTGCCTTTTCGATCTCGGCGAAACGCTCAGGCTGTGCTCCGGCGAGTATGAGGGCTACGGGCTTTATATTATGCCCGACGGCGGAGCGGAGCAGGATGCGGACGAGTGGTGGGAGGCCATGAGAAAAAGTACGCACCGTCTCATCGAGAAAACCGGCGTTGACCCGAAGGAGATCGGCGGCATATCCTTCTGCTCGCAGATGCAGGGGCTTGTGCTGGTCGATGAAAAGGGCAATGCGCTGCGCCGCCCGATGAGCTACATGGATCAGCGTGCCGGCAGGGAGTTTGCCGAGTGTCAGACCCACGGCATCACCGTTTCGGGCGTGAACGCCGGAATGCTCTTAAAGAGCCTTGTCAGGACGAGGGCTGCATCCACGAGCGTCAAGGATCCTCTGTGGAAGTACAAATGGGTGAAGAAAAACGAGCCGGAGACGTATAAGAGGATATACAAATGGCTCGACGTAAAGGAATATCTCATCTGCCGCTGCACGGGCAGATGCGTCATGACGCGGGATTCGGCGTATTCGACCTTCCTGTACGACAGCCGTCAGGGTAAGGGCTGCTGGAGCAAGGCGCTGTGCGATATGTACGGCGTTGACCCCAAGCACCTGCCCGAGATCGTCGAGTGCACCGACATTGTCGGCCCGCTAAGCGAAAAAGCGGCGTGGGAGCTCGGCCTTGCGCCCGAAACGCCGGTCTACGGCGGCGGCGGCGACGCAACGCTCATCGGCGTGGGAGCCGGCTGCACCGAGGTCGGCCAGACGCATATCTATTCCGGCACCTCCGGCTGGGTCACAACGGTCATCGACAGGCAGGAGGTCGATCTGAGCGCCATGATCGCAGGTATCGTCGGCGCACAGGAGGGCAGGTATAATTATTTTGCCGAGATGGAGACGGCAGGTAAGTGCTTTGAATGGGTAAAGGAGCACCTTGTGCTCGACGAGATAGGCATCTATCTCAAAAAGATAAACGTCGCCGAGAGCGAGGAGAGCATATACGAAAGCCTCTACGACTACATGAGCGACACCATTGCGGCCATACCACCCGGCGCGGGCGGCGTGATATTCACGCCTTGGCTGCACGGCAACCGCTGCCCCTTCGAGGATCCGAAGTCGGCGGGCATGTTCTTCAACATAAGGCTCGACACCGGCAAAACGGAAATGCTCAGAGCGGTGCTGGAGGGCATATGCTACCACCTCAGGTGGATGCTCGAGTGCGAGGATAAAAAGGTAAAAACATCCGATACGCTGCGCTTTGTCGGCGGCGGCGCACTGTCAAAGGTGACCTGCCAGATACTTGCGGACGTGACGGGGCGTACGGTCGAGACCGTTGCCTCGACGAAGGACGTGGGCGCGGTCGGCGCTGCGCTGCTCGTTGCGGTCGGAAGCGGACGCATAGGCAGCCTGTCCGAGGCGGGCTCTCTCATAAAGGCAGAAAACAGGTATGAGCCCAATGCCGAAAACAAGGCGCTTTATGACAAAAACTACGCGGTGTTCAAAAATCTTTACGCGGCGAACAAGAAGAATTTTGCCGCACTGAATAATTGAAGGAGGGCGAGAGCATGGAAGAAAGCATGGCAAGAGAGCTTATATGCGGCACCGGCAGGGAGCTTTTGAAAACCGGCCTTGTCGCAAGAACATGGGGCAACGTGAGCTGCCGCCGTGACAAAACACATTTTCTCATCACCCCGAGCGGTTTGGATTACCTCAAAACAACGCCGGAGGATATCGCCTGCGTCGAGCTCGGCACGATGAAATGGGAGGGCAGGCGCAAGCCCTCGAGCGAGAAGGGCGTTCACGCCTCGGCATACGAGCTGTTTCCCGAGGTCGGCTTCGTTATCCACACGCATCAGAACTGCGCTTCGGCGCTCGGTCTTGCGGGCTTTGAGAGCATGGAAATAACGGAGGCCGAAAAGACCGCGCTCGGCGGCATTGCAAAGGCAGAGTACGGTCTGCCGGGCATGAAGAAGCTCAAAAACGCGGTCAAGGCCGCAATGCAGACGGGAGCTCACACCGTTTTCATGGTAAACCACGGCGTTGTCGTCTGCGGAGAGGACAAAAAGCAGGCCATGGAGCGTGTGCAGCTGCTGGAGGATATCTGCCGCCGCAATCTGTGCCTTGCAAATGACACTCCCAAGCGCCTTGCGGGAAATAAGCTGATGGCGCTCATGGCAGCGGTCAGAAGCGAGATACCCACGGCGGAGCTTAACGGCGGGGACTATGCCGTTATGTGGGCAAATAAGAGAAAAACGCTGCACGCCCAGCTTGACGATATGGCGCAGATGCTCGGCTCGCATGTGCCCTGCGTCAAGGCAAGACCCAAAAAGATCATAAGGGTGCTTAAGGGGCGCGATGCGGTGTATGTAAAGGGTGTCGGCGCTGTTGTCAAGGCCGAGGATCCCGACGACCGCGAGGCGCTGCGCCTTCTGACCGAAAAATCTGCGCTGTGCGCTCTGCACACGCTGGGGCTCGGCTCAAGGGTGAGGCTCAATACCGCGGATACGGCGCTCATGCGCTTTGTCTATAAGAAAAAATATTCAAAGAAGAAGGGATGACGTATGAAAACGGAGAAAAAGAAAGAGACTGCCAGAGCCCTGAAATTCATTCTTTTTTCAGCATCTGCCGGTATAATCGAAGCCGTTGCGATGCTCCTGTGCGAGGAGGTCATCAAGATCCCCGGGCATTGGGTGTGCTACACGATAGCGCTTGTGCTGAGCGTTCTGTGGAACTTCACATTCAATAGAAAATTCACCTTCCAGAGCGCGGAAAACGTGCCCAAGGCAATGCTTCTGGTGTTCCTGTTCTATGTGCCGTTTGCACCGTTTACGATCTGGAACGAGCATTTCCTCGCCGATGTAAACGGCTGGAACGAATACGTCGTGCTGGCCATCAACATGGCGCTCAACCTCTCCCTCGAATATCTGTGGGATAATTTCGTCGTCTACCGCAACAGCAAGGATACAAATGATATAGCTAAGAAAAAACAGGAAAAGGAGAACAATGAGCATGAATAATTGTGCAATAAGCAGATGGGACGATCCCAACGAGATCAACGCAAGACTCAAGAAGCTGACGAGCCAGCCCATATGGGAGGTCTCCGACGAGTATTACAATGATGTTATCATGAAGTACTACGACGAAAAGTGCACCGCCTCCAGAGCGGTATACGAGGAGTCGAAGAAGTACATCCCGGGCGGCGTTCAGCATAACCTCGCCTTCAACAAGCCCTTCCCCATGTGCATGGCAAAGGCCGAGGGCGCATACCTCTACGACAAGGACGGCAACAAGTACATCGACTTCCTTCAGGCAGGCGGCCCGACCATCCTCGGCAGCAACTACCCCGTCATCCGCGAGAAGGTCATCGAGCTGCTCAACGAGTGCGGCCCCGTAACCGGCCTTCTGCACGAGTCCGAAATGCTCATCGCACGCGAGATTAACAAGCATATGCCCAATGTCGAGATGTTCCGTATGCTCGGCTCGGGCACCGAGTCTGTCATGGCATCCCTGCGAATTGCCCGCATAGCCACCGGCAACAAGCGCGTCATCAAGATCGGCGGCGCTTACCACGGCTGGTCGGATCAGATGGTCTACGGCCTGAAGATCCCCGGCAGCCGCGCCCTGCTCGAGTCGCACGGCATCCCCCACGGCTGCTACGGCACGACCGATGAGGTTCGCCCGAACGACCTGAACATGCTCGAGCATGTGCTCAAGCGCAATAAGCTCCTCGGCGGCACCGCGGCCGTCCTCCTCGAGCCCGTCGGCCCCGAGAGCGGCACCCGCCCCGTGGCTCACGATTACAACAAGGGCGTGCGCGCACTGTGCGACAAGTACGGCGCACTGATGATATTCGACGAGGTCGTCACCGGCTTCCGCGTGGCGCTCTCCGGCGCACAGGGCTACTTCGACGTAGTTCCCGACCTGACCGTATTCGGCAAGATCGTAGCCGGCGGCTATCCCTCCGCGGGCGGCGTAGGCGGCAAGAAGGAGTACGCACAGCTCATGGCAGCCGGTCTTGCAACCGGCAAGCACAGAGCCTATGTCGGCGGAACTCTGGCAGCAAACCCCCTGTCCTGCCTCGCGGGCTACACCGCAATTCAAGAGATCGAGCGCACCAACGCCTGTGAGGTCGCGGGCAGAATGGGCGACAGGCTCTGCGATGGCCTCAAGGAGCTCATCGAGCACTACGGCCTGCCCTTTGTCGCATACAATCAGGGCTCTATCGTCCACCTCGAGTGCACCGGCGCAATGAGCTTCGACTTCTCGTCGAACTGCTTTGTCAAGTCCGCCGTCGGCCTGCTGCGCAATAAGGACATGATGTACGTCCGCAAGGACTCCATGGAGCGCATGGGCGCGGCCTATATGGCAAACGGCATCGTCACCCTCGCCGGCAGCCGCCTGTACACCTCGCTGGCCGACACGCCCGAGATCATCGACGAGGCGCTCAACCGCTTCGAGGAGGTCTTTAAGCACGTCCAGAAGACCGACAAGGGTCTTGTCAAGGGTCTGCTGAAGTAATAAGCCAGACTGTCAAAAAACCTATGCTGCTGAGAAAAAAGTATCCGCGCAGCGGGGGAGTTCGAGGGGGCAAGGCCCGCCTCGAGTTAGATTATAGCCATCAAAAAAGCCTGAGCTATCAGGCGTTTTGACGAGCGAAGCGAGATTTTTCGTGAAGCAAAAGCTTCACAAAAAATGTGGCGTTTTTGACACGCTGGTAATATAACAGTCTTTTGCCCGCTGCATCCCCATGCAGCGGGCTTTTCTTGACTTTAAGGCACTGTCAATGTATAGTTAGAAAGGCGTGTCAAAATAGAGAGCGAAAGGTTAGAATAATGGAGAATAACGAACGCAAGCGCGACGGTTTCCGAAGCCGCAGCGGATTTATAATCGCCTGCATAGGCTCGGCTGTCGGAATGGGAAACATCTGGCGCTTTCCCATGCTCGTCTCGACCTGGGGCGGGCTTACCTTCCTTATCCCGTATTTCATTTTTGTCGTCCTCATCGCGTCCACGGGCGTTATAGAGGAGTTTGCCCTCGGCAGAGCGGGCGGCGCGGGACCCATGGGCTCGTTCGGCAAGTGCACCGAGCTCAGATTCGGAAAGCGTAAGCTCGGCGAGCGCATCGGCTATATCCCGATCCTCGGCTCGCTGGCGCTGGCCATAGGCTACACCTGCGTCATGGGCTGGATATTCAAGTACACCTTCATGTCCTTTTCCGGCGGACTGTTCGAAATGGGTCAGAAT
Organism: Collinsella aerofaciens; assembly: GCA_963633225.1. Classification (GTDB taxonomy): domain Bacteria; phylum Bacillota; class Clostridia; order Oscillospirales; family Oscillospiraceae; genus F23-B02. The sequence goes on along the minus strand of CAVGXR010000053.1, from coordinate 54,359 downwards.
ATGGACGTGATCGCGGGCGCCTTCGGCGCTACGGCAAGCGCATGGGGCGCAAACCTCTGGATAGTCATTGCCATCGCGGTGAGCTTTGCCATCATGTCCTTAGGTATTGCCGGCGGCATAGAAAAGGCCAACAAGGTCATGATGCCGGTGCTGTTCGTGCTGTTTGCCGCGCTGGGCGTGTATGTTTTCGCGCTAAAGGGCTCGTCGGAGGGCTACAGGTATATCCTCACGATAAATCCAGCGGGGCTCAAGGAGCCGAAGCTGTGGATCTACGCCTTCGGTCAGGCATTCTTCTCGCTGTCTGTTGCCGGAAACGGCAGCGTCATCTACGGCTCGTACCTGAGCCGCAGCGAGTGCATCCCGTCCTCGGCACGCAACGTCGCCATTTTCGACACGCTCGCGGCGCTGCTGGCGGCATTCGTCATAATCCCCGCCATGGCAACGGGCGGTGCGCAGCTTGATTCCGGCGGCCCGGGACTTATGTTCATCTACCTCGTGAGCATCATAAACGGCATGGCCGGAGGCCGCATAGTCGGCATGGCCTTCTTTGTCTGCGTCACCTTTGCCGGCCTGACCTCGATAATAAACCTCTACGAAGCGCCGGTGGCGTTTTTGCAGGAGAAGTTTGAGCTCCGGCGCGTACCGGCCACGGCGGTGATCCATGCCCTCGGCTGCGCGGTAGCCCTGTGCATTCAGGCCATCGTCTCGCAGTGGATGGATATTGTCTCGATCTACATCTGTCCTCTCGGCGCACTGCTTGCGGCTGTCATGTTCTTCTGGGTAGGCGGCAAAAAATTTGCGCTCGAGGCGGTCAACCTCGGTGCACGCAAGCCCATCGGCAAGTGGTTTTACCCCCTCGGCAAATACGTCTACTGCGCCTCGGCGCTTCTGGCACTCATCGCCGGAGCAGCCCTCGGCGGCATAGGATGATAAAGACTAAAAAACTCCCGGTCACATGACCGGGAATTTTTCGTATTAAGGTTGTTATTGCTTTTCGCGTTTATCATCCTGCCCGTCTTCAGGGCGCTGCGCAAATGCTTCGTAGACAGAGAGCACAAGGCCGGCCAGGGATATCAGAACATAGAGCAGCGTGATATTGCCGCCCCCGCCGCCGCGGAGCGTGCTTGCGATAAGCCATCCGGCAAGCCCTATCTGACCTCCGAGAAATAAGGCCAGTCCTAAAAGAAACTTTTTCATAAGCTAATTACCACCTGCCTGTAACCGTCAGCGGCTTTGTATAAGCCTCCGTGCCATTCTGCGCACCCATATAAATCCATTTGAAAGTGATTTTTTCAACTGATGTATATGCACAACTCTTAACAGACGAATTGGTGTTTTTCATACGGATACCTGGGTTTAATACCCACGAAGCATCCAACCAACTTTTTGTGGGCGCTGAATTCCAGTTATTATATTTGTTGCTTGCAAAGTCGTTGGTGATAGTTTGATTATTTGTGCTATATGTATAGGTTGTGCTTGCATTCGCGCTTCCGGTAACTATGGAATTTGAATTTGCAGAAAAACCGCCGGAAAGGCTTACAGAAGTACTGCTGTTAGAATTCAGATATGTCTGATCAATGATCGACATAGTATTCCCAGTAACGCCCATGCGCGTATTATATGTTTTTACACAAGACAGTTTGCCGGCATCAACCGAAATATGTGAAACAACATCCGATATAGCAACAACATTGCTACCAGAGCGGTAACTACAAATCTTGTAGACATATTGGGTAATTAAGACAGACCCCATCTCTTGATTTCCAATTCTGCTAGATTTAAATGATGTATAATTATTAAATACGTGATCAAAGTTAGATGGTGCCGCCATAGTAACTACACCGGAATTGTTGAGAGATAATTCGGATTGCTCTGTATGCCGTAGAGCATTGATCTGTTTTAAAAAGTTATCGGCATCAATTCTCTCAATCAATCCGTGAGGTGTCTCATCAAGCTGTGTTGCGGAATCCAAAGAAATATCAGAATCATTCTCAGAAGAGAGTGTTCCCAAAGAAATTATGCCAGGTACATATCGTCCATTTTGTAATGACACATAAGCACCAATCCGTTCAGCACCAGCAACATCAATGTCGAGGGGATCTTCTTCACCAATCAGTTCGTAAATATTAGATAATGCTTGGTTTACATTGGAAGTATCTACACACAATATTCCGCCAGCTTGCAAAAATGCAATAGCGGTGTCCTTTTTGAAATCTGAAATCGAGCTTTCATCCAAAACAATCAAGTCATAGTTCTGAATATCCTGAAGTGCAATTTGGCCCAGAGCTGAAACGGCGTTAGTATTATTTTGATTGCTTGAAGTTAGAACAGAGTTCTCTACCGTTGCCACTGAGTAAGTTGCGGATTCCAAATCAGTGTTTGGCGCGGCAAAAACCATAGAATTCATGCTAAAAATCATTGCCAAAGAGAGAATAATGGGCAAAAATCTCTTCATTGTATACTACTTACTTTCATTTGATTTCTTGCAACGGCTATTAACACTTTTTCATTATGATAACATACCCACCCCTACGCGTCTTAGTAGGAACATTCACTTATACAGCGAACAAAATCATGAAAATGGAGACTGTACGTAATATCAAAATAAGCGGTATTACTTTTTCCGTTGCTGATTTTTTCTATATAGTTTTTGCTTACAGTTGCAACTGAAAGAGCTCTTGTGGATATTTTACCATAACTGGGTATAAGAACTCAATGCCCGATTGGAGATATTTATACATTCTGCGTTTTGAACATATTCCCCATGATGAATATGTATATTTTGCCTAAAAAGGAAACTGTCGCCCTCGGCGGCATAGGCTGATTGATATCAATAAATCTGAAAAATCCCGATCGTGCGATCGGGATTTTTTGCATCCGGCAATAAAATTTCCTGCCCTTTCATATCATTTACCGAGGTGATGGTATGAAAATTTACATTGTCAGGCGGGGCGACAGTCTGTATTCCATAGCGCGGGCAAACGGCACTGATGTGCAGACTCTGGCTGAGCTCAACGAGCTTAGTGACCCCAAGCGCCTGAGCGTCGGTCAGGCGATAGTCATTCCCGACGGTGCTCATCCGGCGGCTGAGACAGAGGTCAACGGCTATGCCTACCCGAATATAAGCGCAGGGCAGCTCGATGCCCTGCTGCCGCAGATGAGCTGGCTGTGTCCGTTTTCGCAGCAGATAGACGAAAACGGGCTTATTACGCCCATTGACGATGCTGGCATGATAAGCGCTGCGTGGGAAAACGGCTGCGCACCGCTTATGACGCTCACGAATATAGGCGCAAACGGCGGCTTTTCAAGCGATATTGCCCACAGCATATTCAGCGATATGACTGTACAGGACGCGCTTATCGAAAACACGCTCGCGGCGCTCAAAAGCCGCGGATATTACGGCGTAAACCTCAATATCGAATACGTTCAGCCCTACGACCGAGAACTCTACAACGCATTTTTGCAGCGCATGGCCGATACGCTGCACGCGCAGGGCTATATGCTGTCAAGCACCGTCGCGCCCAAGACCTCGGATGATCAGTACGGCGTGCTGTACGCTGCGCACGATTATGCCGTCCACGGGCGCTGCTGCGACAGGGTGGTCATCATGACCTATGAATGGGGCTACACCTATTCAGCGCCGCGGGCAGTCTCGCCGGTGAACGAGATGCGCCGCGTCATGGACTACGCAGTGACTAAGCTCCCGCCGTCGAAGATACTGCTGGGCTTTTCGAACTACGGCTATGACTGGCGGCTGCCGTGGAAGCAGGGGCAGGCGGCGCAGGTGATATCAAACGCGGCAGCGGCAAATCTTGCCGCCTCCGTTTTTGCGCCGATAAGCTTTGACGAGCTGTCTCAAGCGCCGCATTTCAGCTATACAGACCCCGCAGGACAGCGCCACGAGGTCTGGTTCGAGGATGCCCGCAGCGTCCGCGCACGGCTCAGGCTCGTGAGCGAGTACGGCCTTGCGGGAATAAGCATCTGGACGCTGAACCTGCGCAATCGAGCGGGCTTTGCCGTCCTCGGCAGCGAATTTTCAACGGAAAAGATAGTGTAAAAGCGCGGAACCTTTTTCGCTCCTGTTCGTCAGCTTAAATTAAAGGGGGGAGCGACGGTGAAAAGGCTTATCTGTATAGTTGCTTTATGCATCGCTGCCGTTGTTTTGATTTTCGGCAGCATATTTCGCGTATCGGAGCACAGAAAAAGCGGCGCTCCGAAGGATTTTTCGCTGCGCTTTTCCTGGTGGTATGACGAGGCGCACAAAAACGTCATCGACACGCAGGCCGGCAGCATCCAAAAGGATATCGGCGGCGGCACGGCATCGGCAGGGCTTGAGCCGTCGCCGGAGTTCCTGCGGCAGATGTATGAGCTTGTCCGTCAGTACCGCCTTGCGGACATCGGGCGCGAGATGAGCTCACGGGAGCTTGCCGAGGATAAGTCCCGGGCGATCGCCATGAGCCCGCTGATATGCTATGAGCTCGGCGTAACGATGAACGGAGAGAGCTTTCTTGTCCGCGGCGACCAGACAGCCGTCTATCACATGACGACCAGCGAGGATGCCGCGAACTTTATAAACGCCGTCGTGAGCCTGCAAAAAATGACCGAGGCGCTGCCGGAGTGGAGGGCTCTGCCGCCAACGGACGGGGGCAGGAGCTGAGCCTAAACTATGCCATATCCAAATTCCTAACGCGGTATTAATATGATTTTTCGCAGGTTTTGCTTTTTTCTATTGACATTTATCTGCGCCGAGCGTAAAATAACTTGAAAATTCAGATGTCTTTAAAATGGTACAGAGATGCCGATAAGATGTGGATGCTTTTATTTTGCACGCCTGAGGACTCGTAACCATTATCTGGTTGCGAGCTTTTTTTACGGCTTTTTGCGAAATGATTCCTTCTGCTCAGGACTTCTGAAGAAAAATTCTGTTCTGCAAAAAATGCAGGGAAAGGAAGCTATCATGTCCAAAAAGCAAACTGCCGCGGTGGACGCGGACTACACCAACGAGAGCGTGCCCCAGAAGGCGCGCAAGGGCTTCTGGCCGATGTTCTTCATCATGCTCGGCTTCACCTTTTTCTCGGCCAGCATGTGGACGGGCGTTGACCTCGCAAACGGCCTCGACCTCAAGGGCTTTGTGACCGTTATTCTCCTCGGCGGCGTTATTCTCGCTGCATACACCGGCGCACTCGGCTACATCGGCTGCAAGAGCGGCCTTTCGTTTGACCTGCTTGCCCGCCGCGCCTTCGGCGCAAAGGGCTCGTATCTGCCCTCGGCGCTGATAGCGCTCACTCAGATCGGCTGGTTCGGCGTAGGCGCTGCAATGTTCGCCATCCCCGCCGCACAGGTGCTCGCACCCGACTCCACGGTGCTGCCGTATCTGCTGGTGCTGGCGGTCGGCGTGTGCATGACAACCTCGGCATACTTCGGCATCAAGGGTCTGGAGATCGTCTCTTACATATCCGTTCCCCTTATTGCGATCCTCGGCACCTACGCAATGGTGACAGCAACCGTGCAGGGCGGCGGCCTGACCGCTATCTTTGAAAAATCCACCGGCGGCCTGACGATATTCTCCGGCGTGGGTCTGGTCATCGGCTCCTTCGTCAGCGGCGGCACCTCGACCCCGAACTTCACCCGCTTTGCAAAAACAAGCAAGTCCGCCGTGTGGACGACGATCATAGCATTCTTCATCGGCAACACCCTGATGTTCTGCTTCGGCGGCGTATCCGGCGCGTTTGCCGGCAACAACGATATCTTCTGGGTCATGATCGAGCTCAACCTCGGCGTATTCGCCTTCCTCGTGCTCGGCGCTAACATCTGGACGACCAACGACAACGCGCTGTACACCGGCGCTCTCGGCCTTGCCAATATCACCGGCAAAAAGAAAAAGCCCATGGTCATCGTCGGCGGCGTAGTCGGCACGCTGACGGCCATCTGGCTGTACTATAACTTCTGCAACTGGCTGACGCTTCTGAACGCGACTCTCCCCGCGATCGGCGTTATCCTTATCATGGACTACTTCCTCGACCGCAAAAAGTACGAGGGCAAGGAGCCCGAGAACAACACCGTCAACTGGGCGGCGCTCATCGGTGTCGTTGCGGGCGCTGTCGTTGGCAACCTGACCGGCGGCAACATCATCCCCGGCTTCAGCTTCGGCATTGCGGCCATCAACAACATGGTCGTCGCCGCTGCCTGCTATCTCGTCGGCGGCCTGATCCGCAAATCTGCAAAGCATGAGGACAAGAGCTATGCTGTATCGTAATCTCTACATCGAAAACTCGGCACAGCCGAGCGATATCCGCGTCGAAAACGGTGTGTTCACCGAGATCGGAGCCGGCCTCCAGCCGCATTCCGGCGAGGGCGTGCGCGACTTCGGCGGAGCGCTTGCTCTGCCGCCGTTTATCGAAAGCCATGTGCATCTGGATACCTGCCTGACGGCGGGTGATCCCGTGTGGAACATGTCCGGCACGCTCTTCGAGGGCATCGAGTGCTGGGCAAAGCGCAAGGAAAAGCTCACGAAGGCCGACGTGCGCGAGCGCGTGAACAAGGCGGTGCGCATGTACGCGGTGCACGGTGTGCAGCACATCCGCACGCACGTTGACGTGACCGACCCCAAGCTCACCGCGATGGAGGCCATGCTGGAGCTGCGCGAGGAGCTGCGGGACGTGATGGACATTCAGATCGTCGCCTTTCCGCAGGAGGGTATCGAGAGCTACCCCAACGGCAGACAGCTGCTTGAGGATGCCGTCCGCATGGGCGCAGACTGCGTGGGCGCGATACCGCACTTTGAGTTCACACGCGAATACAGCGTGTCGTCGCTAAACTTTGCCGTGTCCCTTGCCGAGAAGTACGACAGGCTCGTCGATGTCCACTGCGACGAGATCGACGACGAGGCTTCACGCGGGCTGGAAACGCTGGCTGCGCGTGCATACGAAAGCGGCCTTGCCGACCGCGTCACGGCCAGCCACACGACGGCCATGCACTCGTATAACAATGCCTATGTGCAGCGCCTCATGCGCCTGCTCAAGCTCAGCGGCATAAATTTCGTCTCAAACCCGCTTGTCAACACGCATCTTCAGGGGCGCATCGACAGCTACCCCAAGCGCCGCGGCATAACCCGCGTCAAGGAGCTCACGGAGGCCGGAATAAACGTGTCCTTCGGTCAGGACGATATCTTCGATCCATGGTACCCGATGGGTACAGGCTCGCTGCGCGAGGTCGTGCTCATGGGACTGCATGTGTGCCAGATGATGGGCTATGAGGATATCATGAACTCCTATCGCTTCATCTCGACGAATGCAGCCAGAACTCTGCACCTCGGCGACAGCTACGGCATCCGCGTCGGAAATCCCGCCGACTTCATCGTCATGGATGCGCCGAACTACTACGATGCGCTCAACCGCAACGCAGTTGTGCTTCTGTCATGCAAAAACGGACGCAAAATAGCGGAGAGCACCCCCGCCGTAAAGAATTTTCTTGAGGCGGATTGAGAGTCAGTAAAAAAATTGCTCGGTACAAAAAGTACCGGGCAATTTTTATGCTGTCCATGAAAACGCAGCGGCTATATTTCGGCCAGACGATGCTGAGCCTGACGGAATTTGAGAGGAGTACAGTTGTACTCCGAGCGGAAGCACTTTGTGTAATAGCTGCTGCTGCAAAAGCCGACGCTCTGCGCGATCTGCGAAATGCTCTTGTCGGTCTCCGACAGGTAGTAAACGCTGCGCGTCAGGCGGTAATGGACAAGATACTGAAACGGTGTCGTATCGTACAGGCGCTTGAATATCCGGCAGCATTCGCCGCGGCTTATGTGCGCGGAGGCCGCGATATCCTCAAGCGTTATCTTCTCGGCGTAGTTTTCCTGAATGAACCGGCGCAGGACATCTATGCGCGCCTTCTCCGTGTGCGAAACGCTGCGCTTGCCGCCGAGGTCGGGCACGCAGTTTTCGTACAGCGTAAGCCAGATCTCCGACAGCATTATATTCAGCTTCAGCTCATAGCCCGGCATCTTTGCCGAGACCGTTGACTGCATGCTGCGCATGATATCGCATATATCGTTTGCCCAGCCGCTGCCGCGCAGAGGGATATAGTCGAAGCTCCGCGCCTTGAGTATGGGGTCGATATAGCGTGCCGTCATCAGCGCATCGTCGGCTCCGGCGATGCATTCGGGGCTGAAGCTCACGCTGATGAAATTCGCGCCCTCCTTTGAATTTGCAATGACTCCGTGCGCCGCGCCGCTGTTTACAAACAGGCCGTCGCCCTCGTGCAGAACCAGCTCGCGGTTGCTCAGCAGGGCACGCAGCTCACCGCTTGTGACAAGCAGCAGCTCCAGCTCACGGTGGCGGTGATATCCGACGGTCTTTGATGCGGGGCTTATGCCCTGATTAAGCACTCTTAGCTTTGATGCCTGTTCACTCATTTGACGGTCACCTCACGTTAAGCATCCAAAAGTCGCAATTAATATTTTGTGTATTGTTTAGTACAGAAATATTACCACATCTGAGCCTATGAGGTCAATGACTTTTTGTAATTTTCATCGAAAAAACAACAATGTTCTCAATTTTTGCGAATATAGTGTTATAAATCCGCTGAAAGCATTGACTAATTTGCTTATACAATGTAATTTTGATATATCGCAGGGCGATATATTGCAGCATTGCCCAAAACGAAAAAATTGCGGATCTATTCCGATATATCGAAAGGAGAACCATCATGGCTCATAGAACCGATTTCCTTTACCTGTCCGAGCCCGATACCATCGCCGCAGGAGTGCTCGATGCAAAAAAGTGCATTGACAACGCCGAAGAGGTGTTTACCCTCCTCGCAAAAGGCGACTATCTCATGGGCGGCAGCAACCACAATAACCACGGTATGTACATTGTATTCCCCAAGGAGAGCGAGTTCCCCAATATGCCCGTCGCCGGCCCCGACCGCCGCTTCGTCGCAATGCCCGCTTATCTTGGCGGCAGATTCGACATCTGCGGCCAGAAGTGGTACGGCTCGAACGCAGCAAACAAGAAAAAGGGTCTGCCCCGCAGCGTCCTGATGGTCACGCTCAATAACAAGGACACCGGCGAACCCCTCGCTTACATGAGCGCAAACCTCCTGAGCGCAGCCCGCACCGGCGCTGTTCCCGGCGTTGCTGCACGCTACCTCGCCCGCAAGGACGCTGAGGTCCTGCTGTGCATCGGCTGCGGCGCGATCGGCACCTCCTGCCTCGATAATATCATCACCCAGATGCCCAAGGTCAAAAAGGTCATCTGCAACAACCACTCTCTCGCTCCGGCTGAGAAGCTGGCAGCACATGTCCGCGAGGCATACGGCGTTGAGGCCGTCGTCGAGCAGGAGCTTGAGGCGGCAGTACGTCAGGCAGACGTTATCTCCGTCGCTGCATCCCGCACCGCCTTCCTGAACATCAAGGGCGAGTGGGTAAAGCCCGGCTGCACCATCCTCGCATCCGGCCCTGTGCACTTCGATCAGGAAGAGGGCGGCGAGTATGAGAAAAACGGCGGACTGTGGACCAAGATGAAGGTCGTTTACGACCACATCGGACTGCACCACGCATACGTTGAGGACGCTATCGCCACCGGCGATAAGGAAGAGTACTACGCAGGCGTTATCGGCGGCCCCGTGTACCACCTCATCGACCTCGGCCTGAAGGAGCAGCTCGATGATTCTCTGGCTATCGGCAAGATCATCATGGGTCAGCAGCAGGGACGCACGAGTGACGACGACATCATCTGCTTCATCGCCTGCGGTATGAGCGTTTTCGACCTCGGCCTCGGCTACGATCTGTATCAGACCGCACTTGAAAAGGGCATCGGCACCAAGCTCCTGCTCTGGGAAAATCCCGCACAGTGCGAGTAAATATCATCTCCTTTTTAATTTAGCTTTCGGCAAGCAGAAAACTCTCGGCAATACCTTTCGTATTACCGAGAGTTTTTGTTCCGTATTGAGGGCAGACTTTATATTCCCAGATAAAATCCCGTGCTGAGGATCTCCTCTGTTCTGGAGAGCACCTCGTGCGCCTCGTCGTAGTTTCTCAGCGCAAGCTCCGCGACGAGATAGTTTGTCAGGCACATGGGCGCCGTCAGCGAGTTTTTGCACGAAACGCTTTTTATCGAGCAGTTAAAGCACACGTCGCCGTATGCCTTGACGGGCAGATCGTTATTGGACGTGAACAGCACGATCTTTACGCCGTGGCTGCGCATCCACGCGAGAATGTTGACACCGACGCGGGAATAGCGCGGGAAGATATATGCTATGCACACGTCGCCCTCCTGTGCGCTGACGATCTCCTCAGGATAGATGAGCCCTGTGGTCTGGATAAAATGCACGTTGTGCTTTATCTCGCCCAGACGCGATACCATATAGTGCGCCAGCGAAAAGCTGCTGCGCATACCGAGAACGTAGATGTTGTTGGCTCCGCTTATGAGCTCGATCGCCTTCTCAAGCTCGTCCGCGCTCAGTCCCGAGAGCGTGAGCTGAATGTTCTTGATATCTGTCGAGAAGGCCTCCTCAAGCAGATCGTTGCCGGAGGATACCGCCGCACGCTCGAGCCTGTCTGGAAGCGAGCCCTTGTTCTGTATCTCCTTTTTGATGCTGTCCTGCATCTCCGAATAGCCGGAATAGTCGAGGGCGCGTGCAAAGCGGATCACCGTGGTCGTACTCACGCCGATCCTCTCCGCCAGCTCCTCAAGGGTGGAAAATGCGATGTCCTCATAGTTTTCGTCAACATAATTTGCGACTATCTTCTGTGAATGCGTCAGCTTATTATAAACCGCGCTTACCTTAGAGGTGAAGAGCATAATAAACTGTCCTCCCCAAATGTTTTAAATAATACTTTCCAATTCTTATTATATAATATTTTTCTCATTATTGCAAGCCGTGATTTGACGGGGCGCTTCAGCAATGGTATAATCATGAAAAAGCAGTCAGCAACGGAGGTCAGAATATGCCGCTTCCAAGCCATCCGCATCCGCACAGCGGAGCACTTACGAAAAACGATATACTCGAAACCATGCAGCACTGGATAACGATAATGCAGCTCAAGCCCGGCGAGAAGATATCCGACACAGAGATCGCCGAGTATTTCAACGTCAGCCGCACGCCGGTGCGCGAGGTGCTGAAGCTGCTCGAGCAGCAGAAGCTCATTTTCACATATCCCGGGCGTGCGACGGTGATAGCCGAGCTTGCTCTGGACGATATAGAGAGCTATTATCTGCCCATGCAGACGCTGCAATGCCTTGCCGTGAGACTTGCCGTTGAAAAGGCGACAGGCGAAGATATCAAGGAGCTCGAGGCGCTAAACGAACGCTTCGGCAAAATGTTCGAGGACGGCAGCGACACCGAGAGCATACTCATGGGCGACAGGAGCTTTCACGAGAAGATACTCGAGATCGCAGGGAATGAGTATATAGAGGAGTTCTGCTCGTCGCTGTGGGTGCACATAGCGCGGCTGGACTATCTGTTTTTCCGCGATAACACCATGGGCACATCCTACGGCGACCACCGGCTCATGATAGAAAGCTTCCGCATAAAGGATCCCTTCGGAGCGCAGCTTGCAATGAAAAACAACTGGAACTATTCGATGCTTGCCGTCAAGGCCGCCGTCAGCCATAACGGCATAATATAAGCGTATACAATGAATAAGCCGCCGCAGCCAGTGACTGCGGCGGCTTTAATTTACATACTCAGAACTTCACGATATCGTCTATCTTTGCCATGTGGCAGCCGGGGTAATTATCCTTGACGCGCATGAGGAAGTTGAGCTTGTCGATCCTTTCGCCGGAGCGCGGACATCCGTTCTTGATGAAGGGTATCTGAAGTCCGACGGCGAGATCCATGACAACGTCGCCGACAACGCCGCCGCTGCGGCCGGAGGTTATCGAGAACAGGCCGTGCTCGCTTGCAAAGCGGTGGGACTCCAGCGCCTCGGATATCGTGCCGACCTGATTGGGCTTGAGAATGAAGCCGTCGATGCTGTCAAGCTCGTATGCCCTGCGGATGCGCTCGGGATTGGAGACGGTGAAGTCATCGGCGATGATGAGCGTGCGGGTGATCTCCTTATGAGCCTTCTCAAAGCCGTCCCAGTCGTCCTCATCAAGCATATCCTCGATGAACACGAAGTTGTGCTTCTCGGTAAGAGCCTTGACATAGGCGATGACCTCGTCGCTCGTTACCTGCCTGCCGTTGAGGTAGTAGGTCCTGCTCTCGCGGTCATACATTTCGCTCATCGCGCAGTCGAGCGCAAAGGCGCACTGCTCGGTGTAGCCGCAGTCGTCTATTGCCTTCTGGATAAGGTTCAGGCAGACCTCGGGATCCTCCGAGGGTGCGCACCAGCCGAACGAGCCGCCGACGCGGGGCTCGGCGCCGGTAAAGTCGCGTATCACACTGCCGAGGCGCTTAAAGACCTTGACGGCGATTTCAACGGCCTGCTCGATGTCGCTTGCGCGGTAGGGCATGACGATAAATTCGTTGAACGCCTGCTTTATACCGGCGTTGCTGCCGCCGTTGAGGACGTTGAAGGAGGGGATGGGGACGGTCTTTATATCGCCGCCTGCGATGTAGTCGTAAAGCGGACGCTTGAGGCTTGCCGCCGCTGCGCGGTAGGCTGCGACCGAGACGGAGTAAATGGCGTTGCCGCCGAGCCTTGACTTGTTTTCCGTGCCGTCGAGCTCGATCATCTTTCTGTCGATAGCGTCGAGGTCAAGGGTGTCCATGCCGATGAGCGCGGGCGCGATAATGTCGTTGACGTTTGCAACGGCCTTGTGCACCGACATGCCGTCGTATTCGGCGGGGTCGTTATCGCGCAGGACAAAGGATTCGTGCATACCGACGGAGGAGCCGGTGGGCGCTGCCGCCGTGCCGACGGAGCCGTCAACGGTAACAACGTCTACCTCGACCATGGGGCGGCACTTGCAGTCGATGATCTGGCGGGCGTGGACGCTCTTTATGCGGCTGCCCTTGAGCTTTTTGGCCGGCAGCTCGGGGACGTACATTATGTTGAAGTCGCACAGGTTCGTGCCGGTGTTGCCGGTGAACACCGCGTCGCCCATCGTGTCGAGCGCCTCGAAGCAGGCGTGGCCGCGCAGGTATTCGAAAACGTCGATGCCCTTCCTGCAGGCAGTGTCGTAGCTGGTGGAGTCGGTCATGCCGCCGGCGACGACGGTCGTGCCGTCTGTGCCCTCGGAGTCGATGGACAGACATACGCAGCCCGGAGCTTTTTTGCCGGAGATTGAGTAGGAAAGGGTAAGCTCCTGACCGGGACCGCCGTGGCCGGTGATGGTGGAATTATCGAGTATCTTGGTGGTAGCCTCGCCGGAGCACAGCAGGACGCAGGGCGGCTTTATGGGGTTGCCGTAGTTCTGTACCTCACGCGCAAGGGAAGCAAACACCGTGCCGACATCCTTTGCCTCGCCCTCGAGATAGGAGGTGAGGATGATCGCGGGGATGCCCATCTCCTCGGAGATGCGCTTTGCCGTCAGGCAGGAGTCGGGCAGGCTGTTTATCAGGAAATAGGTGTTCTCGGGGAAGGCCTTGGGGGTCTCGCCCTCGGGACCTACGTTCATTATGTAGTCAACGACGCTCTTGGGCAGACGGTCGGCGACATCGTAATCGCGGATGACCTGACGTGCCTCCTCGAGGGTGGTCTGGTCGGGACCCATCGGGGTGCCCTTGTAGTTCTTGTACGGCTCGCCGATATCGCCGGTCGCGGGAGTGCCGACAGCGTCGGAGATACCGAAGCCGATGAGCTCTGCGCCGCGCTCGCGGATGCGCTTTGCCAGCATACCGCCGTTCATGGCCGAGATGTGGCGGCGGATGGCGTTTATCTCATATATGCCCGCGCCGGACTTGAGCATGACATCGGTCGTGTCGATCTCGTCCTGAAGCGTGATGCCCTCGATGGGGCAGCTCATCAGAGCCGAGGAGCCGCCGCTTATTACTACTATAAAAAGATCGTCCTCGTTTGCGCTGTCAACGAGCTTGATTATCTCCTTGCACGCACGCAGGCCCTCCTCGTTGGGCAGGGGGTGGCCGCCGACATAAACGTCGGTGCGGCGGAACACATCGGTGTCCTCCTTAATTTTGACGATCGCAATGCCGCGTGTCAGGTGATCGCCGAGGATCTCGTCAACGGCCATGGCCATGTGGTTGCATGCCTTGCCGGCACCGAGCAGATAAACATTGCGCTTTTTGCTGAGATCCCAGCGGCGCGAGCCGATGCACAGCACGTCGCCCTCCATGTGGGCAATGCTTTTTATGCGCTCGTAAGCGTCAAGGTGCTGAAGAGTTTTTTCAGTTATGTCCAGAACGATCTTTCTGCCTTCGATGTCGCCGTGTGACAGCAGCACGTCTCGATTCTTGATCTTTATCTGCATGTATCATTCCTCCAACAGGTATTGTGAACTGTTTAATGCCTCTGCGATATATCGCAATTGTATTTTTACTATAATGTTAATTGAATACAAAGTCAAATAAAGCGCCTGATAATTTTCTTTCTTGTTAACTGAGTTATATTTTTATGAACGCTCACAGCGGCCAAAGATAAAAATGTGTTAAATTGATATAATTTTTTGCATTTCGACGGGAAAAATGCATAAAAATCGAGGTATTATTTTGTACATAAAATACTAAAATTATTATATTAATATTTCAAGTTAATATAGTTATATATTTTTGACTTGAAGGCCGCTATAATTATACGCAACAAGCGGAGTGTCCGCATCGAAGAAACCACAAATCCCGGAGAACCTATAAGGAGAGAAGCTATGTCAACATCATTGATACTGATGATAGTATGCTTTCTGGCGCTGATGGTCATCGGATTGCCTATCGCATACAACCTTCTTATCACCACCGTGGTCTACCTCATCTCGGCAGACCTCAACATTGTCCAGCTCGCGATAAAAATGTACGGAGGCATGAACAGCTTCTCGTTCCTCGCGGTGCCGTTTTTCGTACTTACCGGCCAGCTCATGCTGCGCGGCGGCCTGCTCGAATCGCTCGTCAAATTCGTTAACGTGTGGTTCGGAAACTTCAAGGGCGCAATCGCCATCGTCACCATCGGCGCATCTCTGCTGATGGGCTCGATAGTCGGCCTCGCGGTCGCATCTGCCGCATCCCTCGGCGTTTTCCTCATCCCCATGATGAAGAAGGAGGGCTACTCGGCTCCCTACTCGGCTGCGGTCATGGCTTCGGCCTCGCTGCTCGGTCCTATCATGCCGCCGAGCGTGCTTATGATCCTGTACTGCACGGCAGTCGGCAACACCTCGATAGCCGGCCTGTTCATGGCAGCCGTCACTCCGGCCATTCTCATAGCCCTTGCTCAGTGCATCATAGCGCACCGCACCGCCGTCAAGCGCGGCTATCCGTCCTACGGCAAATCCACCTGGAAGGAAAAATGGCAGGCGACCCTTAAGGCTCTGCCCGCACTGTTCCTGCCGGTCATCATCCTCGGCGGTATCTTCAGCGGCATCTTCTCCATCACCGAAGCAGCTGGTGTCGCCGTGGTTTACAGTGCAATCATCGCATTCTTTGTAAACCGCTCCGTCAAACTCAAGGACGTTCCCGACATGATCATCGAAGCGGCATCCACCTCCGGCCTCGTTCTCATCCTCGCCGGTGCAGGTACCGCAATGGCATGGGGCATTGCAAACGAGCGCGTTATGAGCCTGCTCATCGAGCCTCTGAGCCAGATGCCTCAGTGGGGCTTCCTGCTTCTTGTCAACTGCCTGCTGCTTATCTGCGGCATGTTCATGGATGACTATGCATCCACCGTTATCCTCGCTCCGATCATAGCTCCTATCGCATGGGCGATAGGCATCAACCCCCTGCACATCGGTCTGGTGTTCTGCATCAACCTCGTCGTCGGCCTCGCAACTCCGCCTTTCGGCGTAACGCTGTTCGTTACAAGCCCGATCGCGGGTGTCCGCATAGAGCAGACGGCGCGGGAGGCACTGCCGTTCCTGCTGACGACGATCGGCATACTGCTGCTCGTTACGTTCATACCGGATATCGCGCTGTGGCTGCCGAAGTCGATGGGCTACCTCTCATAGTCGTTAGTTAATTGGAAATAACGAAAATTAAAAAGGAGAAATGAAATGAAAAAAAGAATCATTGCTCTGCTGCTTGCCATGGTCATGGTGTTCGCACTGTGCGCCTGCGGCGGCAATAGCAACAACGGCAGCTCTGCCAGCAACGAAGATGTAGGCGACGAGACCTACACCATCCGCATCGCATGCGAAAACTCCGATTCCTATCCCTCGACTCTCGGCCTGTACCAGATGGAGAAATACGTTGAGTCTCACACCAACGGCAAGGTTCAGGTAGAGGTCTGTGCCTCCGGCCAGCTCGGCGGCGAGGAGGAGACTCTTGAGCAGGTCGCTCAGGGCAACCTCGAGATGGCAGTCGCATCCTTCGCTCCCGTTGTATCCTATGTTCCCGAGTTCGAAGTTATGGACATCCCCTTCGTTTACAACTCCTATGCTGAGGCATGGATGGTTCTCGACAGCTATGTCGGCACCAACCTCCTTGACAAGATGGAAGCTCAGGGCCTCAAGGGCATGGCTTACATGGAAAACGGTATGCGTCAGGTTACCAGCAACGTTTCCGCCATCAACAGCATTGACGACTTCAAGGGCATCAAGCTGCGCACCATGCAGAACAACAACCACATCGAGTCCTTCTCCGCACTGGGCGCAAACCCCACACCCGTAGCATTCTCCGAGCTTTACATCTCCCTGTCCCAGAAGGTCGTTGACGCACAGGAGAACCCCATCGCAAACGTCACCGATAAGAAGCTCTACGAGGTTCAGAAGTATCTGTCCATCACCAACCACATCTACGACGCAATGCCTCTGGTCTGCAACCTCGACTTCTTCAACAGCCTGCCTCAGGCATATCAGAAGGTCGTTCAGGCCGGCGCTATCTACGCACAGGAGTTCAGCCGCTTCTGCAACATGGAGCGTGAGGAGCTCATCCTCGCCGACCTCGCCGACAAGTACGGTATGCAGGTAAACGAGGTCTCCGATGAGGCAAGAGCAGAGATGGCAAAGGTCGCACAGCCTGCCGTTATGGAGCTCGTTGCAAAGGACATCGGTCAGGATGCCGTTGACCAGTATATGCAGGACGTTCAGGACGTTCTCTCTCAGATATCCAAGTACTGATTTCTCTAACGTCTGACCGCTGCGGCGGCTGAAGACACATCCGGAAGGAGAAGACAAATGGTTGAAAAAATAGACAAAGCCCTTGAGGTAGTATTCAAAATAATGAAGGTGCTGCTCGTAATCATTCTGATGGCGATGGTAGTTATCCTCATGGCTCACATCATATTCCGCTATGTTCTGAACAACTCGCTGACGTGGTCGGAAGAGCTGCTGAAGATAATGCTCGTATGGTTCGGCATGATGAGCGTTGCGGTGCTTGCAGCGCGCCGTGAGCATGTCGCGATCGTTGTCTTCAAAGAGCACATGCCGAAGAAGGTGCAGAATTTCCTGTCCAAGCTTACGCAGTTTTTAACTGTCGGTATCTGCATCCTCATGGTCATCATCGGCATACAGTACTGCGTAAAGGCCGGATTCCGTCTGACACCCGCACTCAGAATCCCCTATACATGGGCTTACGCGGCAATACCCGTTTCGTTCGTGCCGGTAATGCTCTTTGAGCTGCGCAACTTCATCTGCGATTTCACCGGCAAAGGCAACTATGCCTGCATCGAGAAGCCTGAAGAGGATCTCACCGGCGGCAAGGACGTAGAACTTTAACAGCAGCATAACTTACGGCCGGAGGAGCCCCAGCTCCTCCGGCTTTTCAGCTTTTTGGAGGAAAACAAATGTACACATTAGAAAAAAAGGACGGAGTCTGTATATATAAAGACACGATGCTCGGCATTGAGCTGCGCCTGCCGGAGAAAAACTGCGCAGGCATGGTGCAGACACGCGAGCTTTCCGCGATAGACGGGCAGGGCGCGATAGAAAAGGCCTTTGCCGAACCCGTATCGGGCAAAACCCTGCATGAGATCGTGCGCGAAAAGGGAGGCAGAACTGCCTGCGTCCTGATCTCCGACGCAACACGCGGCATACCCACAGCGCCCATGGCAAGAGCAGCCGTGGACGAGCTCGTAAGGGGCGGCATTGAGCTTGAAAACATCACGTTTTTCGTTGCGATCGGCGTTCACCGTCCGGCTACGGAGGCGGAGATGAAGTGCGCCCTCGGCGAGCTGTACGGCAGGGTCGGGTGCGTAAACCACACGCCGTTTGACAAGGATAATCTTATCTACCTCGGCGACAGCTCCAACGGAACTCCCGTGACGGTGAACCGCCGTGCATATGAATGCGATATACATGTTCAGATCGGCAAGGTCGAGCCGCATGAGTTTGCCGGCTTCTCCGGCGGGCGCAAAAGCGTCTTGCCGGGCATATCGTCCGAGGAGACGATACGCATAAATCACCGCCCCGAGCGCATACTCGACCCCAGCGCGGCTATCGGCAGGATAGAAGGCAACCCCGTCAGCGACGATATGATCGAGGCAGCCGAGCTGTTCGGCATAGACTTCGGTGTAAACTGCATTCTCAATAACGAGATGAAGATAGCCGCCGTGTTCACCGGCAGCCTTGTGGAGTGCCACAGTGCCGCGGTCAAATATGTGCGCGACTATCTTGGCGTCGGGGTAGACAAGCCCGATGTCATCGTCACCTGCCCGGGGCAGCCGCTGGATATAGACTTCTATCAGTCGGCCAAGGCGCTCATAGGCATGACGGAGATACTCGACGGCGATATCGTGACGCTGCTCACCTGCGGCTGTGCCGAGGGCGTGAACTCGCCGGATATGCTGCGGGCCTTTGCATCAGGCAGAACGCTGCCCGAGATCGAGCGCTGGACGATAGATAATTACGAGATACAGATGGATCACGTTCTGCTGCTTGCAAAGATATACCGCAAGGGCGCAAGGGTCGTTTTAAGCTGCCCGAACGTCTCGGACGAGGAGGCGAAAACCATGCTCATGGAGCCCGTCAAGGATCCGCAGGAGGCGCTTGAGCGTGCAATGCAGCTCAGCGGTAAAGAATGCCCCAGAGTGCTGTTCTATCCCCGCCCGCAGACCGGCCTGCCGTATCTCAAATAAGGCTTAAGGCCGGTAAATAAGGCAAATAAATTGCACCCCGTCTGATAGACACGTCTGTCAGATGGGGTGCTGCTTAATTATCCTTTTATCCGAGACGCTCGGAGATGACCTGCGCGACCTTTACGCCGGAGGCTGCTGCCTGAGCGAGGCCGCGGGTGATGCCTGCGCCGTCGCCGATGGCGAAGAAGTTTGAAAACTTCGTTTCAAGCTCGCCAGAGAGCTCGAGGCGCGAGGAGTAGAACTTGACCTCCGCGCCGTACAGGAGCGTGTCGTAGTTTGCCGTGCCCGGAGCTATCTTGTCCAGAGCGTAGATCATTTCGATGATATCGTCAAGCTGGCGCTTGGGCAGCGCAAGGCTCAGGTCGCCGGGAACGGCGGCGGTGAGCGTCGGGCGGGTGTAGGACTGCGCAAGACGGTGCTCGTTTGTGCGCATACCCTTGACGAGGTCGCCGAAGCGCTGGACGAGGACACCGCCTGCAAGCATATTGCTCAGAGACGCTATGTGCTTGCCGTAGCGGTAGGGCTGGTCGAAGGGCTCGGTGAAGCGGTTGGACACCAGAAGCGCGAAGTTGGTGTTCTCGCTGCGCAGAGCGGGGTCGGAGTACGAGTGGCCGTTTACGGTGTTGATGCCCTCGACGTTTTCCGCAACGACGTGGCCGTAGGGATTCATGCAGAAGGTGCGCACCTTGTCGCCGTACTGCTTGGTGCGGTAGATGAGCTTGGACTCGTAAACGACATCGGTGATGTGCTCGAACACCGTTGCGGGCAGCTCGACGCGCACGCCGACATCGACCTGATTGTTTATAAGCTTTACGCCGAGCTTGCGGCACTGCTCGGAGAACCACTCCGCGCCGCTTCTGCCGGGCGCTACGATGAGGTAGCGGCACTTTACGTCCTCTCCCTTTTTGAGCGAAAGGCTGTAGCCCTCGCCGTCGCGGTCTATGCTGCAAACCTCCGTGCGGAAGCGGTATTCTATGACCTTGCGCAGATCCTCGTACATGTTCTGGAGGATGCGCAGATTGTTTTCCGTGCCGAGATGCTTGACCTTTGCCTGAAGCAGGTGCAGGTCGTATTTGAGCGCCTCACGCTCGAGCGCTCTTGCCTCGGGCGTGTCGGTCGAGAAGGTCTTATCCGTCGCGCCGTACTTCATGTTTACGGTGTCAACGTAGTCTATCAGCTGCATGACCTCGTCGCTGTCCATGAAATCGGTCAGCCAGCCGCCGAACTGGGTCGTGAAGTTATATTTGCCGTCGGAAAACGCTCCTGCGCCGCCGAAGCCGCACATCGTGTCGCAAACGCTGCAATGGATGCACTCCTTGACCTTTCCGGCGACGATGGGGCAGTGTCTGGAATATATATCTCCGCCCTGATCGAGCACGCATATCTTCAGCTCCGGATGACGCGCAATAAGCTCGTAGCCTGCGAAAATGCCGGCAGTACCGCAGCCGATGATCGCAACATCGTATGAATTGTTCATTGTATTTGCCCCCGTGTATAGTGTAGCCCCAAAAGAGCCCTCGGTATTATACGGTCATGAGGCGGCGGAGTAATTAATAAAGTGTAAATTTTTTAATAATTTCAGCAGACAGTCTTACATTTGCGCCGCACCGTACATTGTCTGCCGCTTGACGGAAAGTGAAATTCCCTATAAAATATAATAATGTTTGAATTAAGGCAGGATATGAGCTTATGAATTTTTTGTATGCGGTCATTTATATAGCCGTTCTCGGTATAGCCTCGCACTTTATAGGTCAGGCGCTGCCGAGGGCGCATTTTTCAGCCGAAAAATTCCCGTACCGCACGGCGGCGTGGGAAAACGGCGGCAAGGTGTATGAAAAGCTAGGCATAAAGCGCTGGAAGGACTTCCTGCCGGACATGAGCCGCATCATGCCGGACATGGTGAAAAAGAAGATAACAAAAAGCAGCCGCGGCGATGGCTACGGCACTTTGATAGCCGAGACCTGCGTTGCCGAGTGCATCCACTGGTGGCTGATAGTGCTGTCGCTGGGCATATTCCTGTTCCTGCACGGAGTGCCGGCCGTGGTTTTCTGGCTTGTGTATAATATTCTGGGCAATGTTCCGTTTATAATCATACAGAGATACAACAGACCGAGACTGGTGCTGCTTGAGCAGCGCAGACTGAGGAGGGCAACAAAACAGTGAAGGTACTAATATTAAGCTGCAGCACCGGCGGCGGGCACAACAGCGCCGCCTCCGCCATATGCGAGTATTTTGAAAAGAACGGCTGCGAGTGCGACATCGTCAACGCACTCGATTTTCTGCCCAAGGCACGCGCAGAGCTTATAAGCCGCGGCCATGTGCTTGCGTACAAATACACGCCCAAGCTCTACGGCATGGGCTACCGCATAAGCGAGATGACCCCGCAGAACCGCATGTACGAGCAGAACGCCAAGGGAGCCGACGAGCTGTGCAGGGTACTGTTCTCCGGCGGCTACGACGTTGTCATAAGCGTGCACGTTTTTGCGGCGATGATGATGACCGAGCTGCGGCTCAACCGCGAGATAAACATACCGAGCTTCTTCGTTGCGACCGACTACACATGCAGCCCCGGCGTTTCGGAGATAGTCGCCGACAGATATTTCATCCCGCATGAGAAGCTGCGCGAGGAGTTCGTCGGGCAGGGGCTCCCGTCTGACAGAATAGTCGCCTCCGGCATCCCCGTGCGCGAGGAATTCTGCCATAAAAGCGACAAGGGCGCCGCACGCCGCGCTCTCGGCATGAGCGAGGAGGGCAGTCTGCTGCTCATGTGCTGCGGCAGCATGGGCTGCGGCCCCATACGCAGCATGGCTCTGCGCATAGGCGAGCTGCTCGGCGATAACGACAGCCTCGTCATCATCTGCGGCAGCAATCATCAGCTCGAAAAGGAGCTGGAGTTCTTCACTGCCGACGATATCCGCATAAAGATATGCGGCTTTACCGATAAAATGAGCCTGTATATGGACGCAGCCAACCTCATCATCACGAAGGCCGGCGGCCTGAGCACTACCGAAGCCGTTATGAAGCGCCTGCCGATACTGTATATCGACGCAGTGCCCGGCTGCGAGAGCCGCAATATCGAGTTCATGACCGGCAACGCCTACGCGCTTGAGGCCGAAACGGCTTCCGGCATGGCTCACCTTGTCGAGACCTGCCTGAGCGGGGCGGTCGATCCCACGGAGATGGTGCGCCGCAGGGAAGCGGACTTCCCCTTCGAGGCGGCAAAGACGATATACGACACCGTGTGTGAGGAGTACCGCCGCTTCGACGCGGAACGCTCGGACAGCAATGCCGAGCCCGAAAAGCTGCCCGTGCGCAGCGTTAAGAGAGCGGAAAGGAGCATGATGCTCATAATAAATCCCGTCGCCGGAAAGGGCGCTGTCATGCGCAGTCTTGCAGAGATAACGGGCATATTCATGGATGCCGGCTACCGCGTGAGCTTTTACCCGACACGCGGGCGCGGCGACGCGACCGAGTACGTCAAGAGCTGCGGCAGTGATTTTGACATGATCTGCTGCTCCGGCGGCGACGGCACGCTCAACGAGACCGTCTCCGGCATGATAGAGGCGGGGCTTGATATCCCCATCGGCTATATGCCCTCCGGCAGTACGAACGATTTTGCCGATTTCCACGGCATAAGCTGCGACGCTGCAAAGACCGCGAAGAAGATCGTCTCCGGCAAGGAGCACCGCATCGACGTGGGCAGGCTCGGCGATAAATTTTTCATAAACGCCGCCGACTTCGGCGCGTTCACATGGCTGCCGTACACAACGCCTCAGCGCCTTAAAAACAAGCTGGGCTTTTACGCCTATGTGCTTGACGGCATAAAGGATCTGGCAAAGCTCCAGAGCGAGCACCTGCGCATTGCGATAAACGGAAATACGCAGGAGGGCGAGTATATCTTCGGCGTAGTTGCCTCGTCAAGCGCGCTGGCGGGAGCGCTCGATTTCTTCGGGCAGAAGGTCGTTTCCGACGACGGACTGTTCGAGGTGCTGCTCATACGCCGCCCCGACTCTCCGGCGGAGCTTCAGGCAGCCATTGCGGCTCTGCGCGAGCAGAACCTCAATAACGAGCTTATCTCCTTCTGCCGCACGGACAGGGTGGAGATAGAATGCATGAAAAAGCTTGCGTGGGCGCTTGACGGGGAAAAGTGCGTCGGCGGGAGCCGCCACGCGCTCGAGATGCTGCCGCGCCGCGTGAGGATAGTGTACTGATGACAAATTTTAAGGATATACGGCTCATAGCCCTCGACCTTGACGATACGACTCTGCGCTCGGACGGGAGCCTTGCCGATGAAACAAAGACCGCGATAGAAGCTGCGATACGCTCGGGACTCGAGGTCGCCATCGCCTCCGGCAGAGCCTTCAACTCGCTCCCACGCGAGGTAACGGGCATTTCCGGCATACGCTATGCCATCACCTCAAACGGCGCTGCCGTCGTGCGCGTGCCGGACGGTAAGCGTATGGTGAGCCTCACACTGCGCGAGAACACCGTGAATAAGCTCCTCGAGCTTTTCGGCACAGAGCTTCTGGAGTGCTTCATCGATGGACAGGCCTACTGCGATGCACGCTATATGGCAGACCCTCTGCGCTACGGCTGCTCCGAGGTCTATGTGGGCTACGTCAAAACGACGCGCCTGCCGGTGGAGGACATGGCCGGCTTCATGCGCGATAACGCCTCACGGCTCGACAGCGTGGATGTGCTGTGCAGAAGCCGTGAGCACAGAGCGGAGCTTCGGGCTATGGCGCGGGAGCTTCCCGATGCCTACATAACGAGCTCCTCGCCGCGCCTTATCGAGATAAGCGATGCAGAAGCGGGCAAGGGCGCGTCGCTGCGGCGGCTGTGCGAAATGCTCGATGTTCCGGCAAGTGCCGTCGCCGCCTTCGGAAACGGCGATAACGACGCGGACATGCTGGCCTTCGCGGGACTGGGCACCGCCGTGAAAAACGCAACTGCCGCCTGCATAGCGGCCAGCGACCTCGTGTGCGGCTCAAACGATGAGCACGGCGTTGCGCAGACATTGTATAAAATAATGGGAGAGAAATAAAACGTGATAAGAGAAGCAAGACCGCTTGACGTTGACGCAATAGCAAGGATATACGAAAATATACACGCCGCGGAGGAACGCGGCAAAATAACGACAGGCTGGATAAGCGGGGTGTACCCCGTGCGAGAGACGGCGGAGGAGGCCGTGCGCCGCCGCGATATGTTCGTTCTCGAGGAGAACGGCAGCATCCTCGCCGCAGCCATAATAAACAAGACTCAGGTGGACGTGTACGAGGGCGCAGGCTGGAGCTTTGAAGCCGCGGAGCCCGAGGTCTGCGTTCTGCACACGCTCGTAGTAGAGCCGCAGTATGCCAGACACGGCATGGGCAGACGCTTTGTTGAGTTCTATGAAAAATACGCACGCTCACGCCATTGCACCGTGCTCAGGATCGACACCAACGCCATAAACGCCGCGGCCAGAGCGCTGTATTCAAAGCTCGGCTACCGCGAGGCCGATATCGTCCCCTGCGTATTTAACGGCATCCCGAACGTAAATCTGATCCTGCTTGAGAAAAAGCTGTAATAAAAAGAGAGGCTTATCGAGCCTCTCTTTTTCAGCGTGTCAAAAAAGCCTGCGGCTTTCTTGCACGCTTCAAAAACGCCATATTTTTTGTGAAGCTTGCGCTTCACGAAAAATCTCGCTTCGCTCGTCAAAACGCCTGATAGTTCAGGCTTTTTTTGATGGCTATAATCTAACTCGAGGCGGGCCTTGCCCCCTCGAGCTCCCCTGCTGCGCGGATGATTTTTCCCAAGCAGCATAGGTTTTTTGACAGTCTTAAAAAGAGAGGCTTATCGAGCCTCTCTTTTTAATTTATAATCGTGCTTATTATCGGTTTGCCATCGCGGTCGAGCAGGGGAGTCATGCCTCCGCCGCTGCCTGAGTAGTGGAAGAGATAGTTTACGCCGGTCTGCCTATCGACCCAGATCTCCATGATGTCGAGCGTGCCCTGAGTATAGGTTTTTTCAAAACGTTTTTCAGCCATTTTATTTGTTCCTTTCCTTATATAATTTTGCCGCCCTGCTCATGGGGATGAGCGCGAGAGCCGTAACTATTGCAGCTGCAATGAACAGCTCGTTTACGGGCAGATAGCCCTCGGCGATCTTAGATATATCATAGCCCATCTCGGCGGCTCTGCCGGCAGTGACGAAAATGAGATTTCCGTTATCCACGACCTGATACACCTTCTCACCGAAGGCGCGGCATATGGGGTCGGCAAGCAGCGGCCCCGCGATCATCGGGAAAAAGACGAAGAACATTATCCTTATGCCCTCGAACTGGCCGCGGTGCTCCTCGGGGTAAAGACGCTTCATCCACACGGTCATGGCCTGCATGAAAACGACGTAGCCGATACCGACGAGGATTATGCCGGTAAAGCATGGCCAGTTGGCGGCAAGGTTCAGCGCATTTTCCGTGTCGAAGCTGTCCTGCATCCTGCCGACGACAAAATACACGAACAGGCAGCCGAGGATGCTCAGGATCGTTGCAAAGGCAGCGACGGCGGGCACCTTTTTGTTGTTTATGACCTTCACAAAGGGCACGGATACGGCGACTGCGATAAGCAGAGGTATTCCGAGGATGAGGCTGGGGTCGTTAAAGCCGAGGGTGTAGTTCATCCAGTTCATGATGTGGATAAAATAGCAGTTGTAGCCGATGAAGAACACGCACAGCGTCAGGAACACGAGCGCAAGCTCGCGGTTCGAGACAAAGCGGCGGAAGTTGAAGGTCGAGCCGAACTGGTGCCAGAAGCTGCCGTCACGGACGGGACGGAGCTCGGGCGAGTCCTTGAGCAGGAAAAACGAGGCTATGCCGACGAGGATCGTAACGCCTCCTGCGACGGAAAAGAAGATTATATAGCCGAGCTGCGGGTTTGCCTCGGTCGCAAGGCCGCTGACGAACATACCGCCCACGAGCGTTCCCACGAGCGTTCCGATAACGGGCAGCGTCGCGGCAACAGCGCCGATCTGGCCGGAGTTTGAGTCGTCCATCATGTCGGCGTACCATGCGTTGTAGCCCGCGTCGTTTGCCATCGAGCCGAAGAAGCTCATGATTGTGTCGGCGGCGACGATGGTAACACCGATGAGCATGACATTGTTGTAAATGCTCTCGCGCAGATAGTGTGTCAGGCCGAATGCTATGGTGAATATGCCCCAGAGCACCGAGCCCCATGCGATGAGCTTCTTGCGTGAGCCGATGCGGTCCGAGAGCGTCCCGAAAAACAGCGCCGAGAAGGTAGTCGCCGTCGCCGAGCATATGGTCATTGCCGTGACGACACCCAGCTGCGCACCGAAGTCGGAATACAGAAAGTTTGCAAACCAGTTGTTTTCAATGACCCATGCTATCTGCGCGGAAAAGCCGATCACCAGAAGCAGCGTCCAGTTGAGAGCGCCGATGCCCTTTTTCCCGCCGCCTTGCGATTTACTCATTTATCCTTCCTCCTATGATCTCTTTGATAAGAGCCTCGTATTCATCCTTTGCGCACATATAGCTTGCCGCGTGTCCGGCGCCGGGCACGAGCAGCAGCCGCTTGGGACCTTTGCAGGCATTGCAGATCTCCATTGCCATGGCCTTCGGCACATAGCGGTCGCTGTCGCCGCAGATATACACAAGCGGCACCCTTGCCGCGCTCACGCTGCGCACGGAGCTTGCCTCCTTAAAGCTGTAGCCGGCCTTGAGAAGATTGACGTATTCGAAAACGTCCACGAACATCACCGGCAGATGATACAGCTTGCCGACAAGATTGCGGAAGAGCGTGTCGAGGTCTGAATATCCGCAGTCGGCGATAATGCCGCGTACTCTTTCGTTCAGCTCAAGATCCATGCTTTGCAGCACGCTTGCAGCGCCCATGGACATGCCGTGCAGATAGATGTCGTTATCGGGGAAGAGCTCTGCGGCTCTGTCTGTCCAGCGCACAACGTCGTATCTGTCGAGCGCACCGAAGCCTATGTATTCGCCGTCGCTTTTGCCGTGGGCACGCATGTGGACATAGATGAGATCGTGCCCCAGTGATCTGTAAAAATCGTACATGGCGGCAAAATCGCAGGCGGGCTCTGACTTGTAGCCGTGGAAGAACATGACCGTAACTCCCGTGCCTCTGCCGCGCAGGAGCTCTGCGCGAAGCGTGAGCCCGTCGCCGGATACGACGCTTATCTCATCAAACGGCAGCTCGCGGAAGGGCGCAAAGTACGGTATATTGTGTGCCCAGAGCGCCTTTCCCGTCGGCTCGAGCAGCTCGGATGAGCTTGCGCCCGTCTCTGGTGTCGGAAAATTATCCTGCCGCCGGATGAGTACGCGCACGAATCTGAGCCCCACCGCGTAAAAAAGCGCAAGCACGGCGCAGATAATTATCAAAACGATCAAAACAGCCTTCATATAATCACCGAAGCCATTTTATTATATTTCTATTAAAATTGGAATAGCAAATATTGATTAAGCGAAGGGATTATTATATAATCAGTTTTATAATTAAAAAAAGGAGCGGTACCATGGAAAA
The DNA here is from genome assembly GCA_963633225.1 of Collinsella aerofaciens. GTDB lineage: Bacteria > Bacillota > Clostridia > Oscillospirales > Oscillospiraceae > F23-B02. Next base: position 26,711 of record CAVGXR010000053.1, on the reverse strand, counting down.
GTCAAAGGTATATTTCATAAAAGAGATCAGCCCCGAGAATGTTATAAAGGCGTATGAGGCGCTCGGCGTCGAGCTCAAGGGAAACGTCGCCGTCAAGCTTCACAGCGGCGAGCCGGGAAACCAGAATTTCCTGCGCCCTGAGTTCATGAAGCCCGCCGTGGATCACGTCGGCGGAACGATAGTTGAATGCAACACCGCCTACGACGGCGGCAGAGATACGACTGAGCACCATAAAAAGACCATGCAGCTTCACGGCTGGGTCGAGATAGCGGATGTGGATATAATGGATGCCGAGGGGGATATGAGCATCCCCGTGCAGGGCGGAAAGCACCTTGATGTGAACTACGTCGGCAAGACTCTGCCGGAGTACGATTCCATGCTCGTGCTGTCGCACTTCAAGGGTCATCCCATGGGCGGCTTCGGCGGTGCGCTCAAGAACATTTCCATCGGACTTGCCTCGAGCTACGGCAAGAAGTATATCCACGGCGTGAAGGATATCGACAACTTCTGGCACTCGGATCACGACAGCTTCCTTGAATGCATGGCTGATGCAGCCAAGAGCATAGTCGATCACTTCGGCGGCAATATGGCCTTTGTGAATATAATGAAGAACATGTCCGTTGACTGCGACTGCTGCGCGGTTGCAGCCGATCCCAAGATCGGTGATATCGGCATCCTCTCGTCTCTTGACCCCGTTGCACTCGATCAGGCCTGCGTTGACCTTGTTTATGCAAGCGATGACCCCGACAAGGGCGATCTCATCGAGCGCATCGAATCGCGCAACGGCATACACACCGTTGAGGCAGCTGCCGAGATCGGTGCAGGCAGCCGCGAATACGAGCTCATCGAGCTATGAAGAAGCTTGTTCTCGGCATCCTTGCACATGTCGATGCCGGAAAAACGACCCTGTCCGAGGCGCTGCTGTATACCTGCGGCAGCATAAGAAAGCTCGGCAGGGTAGACCACCGCGATACGGCGCTCGACACGCACAGGATAGAGCGCGAGCGCGGAATAACCGTGTTTTCAAAGCAGGCGCAGCTCCGTACCGATAATATGGAGCTGTGCCTTCTTGATACGCCGGGGCACGCCGATCTCACCGCGGAGACCGAGCGCACGCTCGATGTCATAGACTGTGCGCTGCTCGTCATATCCGGCTCGGACGGCGTTCAGGCGCACACGGAGACACTGTGGCGGCTTTTGGAGCGCCGAAAGGTCCCGACGATCATTTTTGCGACGAAAATGGATCTTACGGCAAGCGACAGGCAGCGCATACTCTCCGACCTGCGCACGCGGCTCTCGGAAAACTGCTTTGACCTCAGCGACAGATCGCAGGATAACCGCGAGAGCATAGCCATGTGCGACGAGGAGCTTTTTGAAAAGCTCGCCTCCGGCGGCGACATCGGAGACGGGGATATCTCGCGCCTTATCGCAGAGAGAAAGCTCTTTCCCGTCCTGTACGGCTCGGGACTCCGGCTCGACGGTGTTCATGAGCTTATCGAGTTTATCGAAAAATACGCGCCGAGCCCCGTTTATCCCGAAAACTTCGGCGCAAGGGTATACAAGATCATGCGCGATGTGCGCGGGCGCAGACTGAGCTGCATGAAGATAACGGGCGGTGCGCTTCATAACCGCGACAGCATAGATGGCCGGACAGTCACCGAGCTGCGCGTCTACTCGGGCGCAAATTACGAGACGGTGCAGTCGGCAGCAGCCGGCAGCATCGTCGCCGTTCAGGGGCTTGACGACAGCTATGCCGGTCAGGGACTCGGCTTTGAAAACGACCGTTCAGGCTCGGAAACTGAGGCCGTCATGAGCTACCGCATAGAGCTGCCCGAGGGAGCGGACGCACTGTCGGCCTATAAGCAGCTCAGACAGCTCGAGGACGAGGACCCCCAGCTCCGTATGGAGTGGAACGAGCGCCTGCGCGAGATAAGCGTGCGCATAATGGGCAGGGTGCAGACCGAGGTTCTGACCGAGCTCATCCGCGAGAGGTTCGACCTTGACGTTTCGATAAGCTCCGGCGGCATTGCGTATAAGGAAACGGTGGCAGCGCCCGTGTACGGCGTGGGGCATTTCGAGCAGCTGCGCCACTATGCCGAGGTACAGCTTCTCATCGAGCCCGCGCCCCGCGGCTCGGGTCTGAGCTTTGAAAGCCGCTGCCCGACCGATGAGCTTGACCGAAACTAGCAGAGCCTTATCATGACAAACCTTGCGGAAAAAACGCATCTGGGCGTGCTCACGGGCTCACCGCTGACGGATGTCAGGATAAGCCTCATCGCGGGCCGTGCGCACATAAAGCACACCGAGGGCGGCGACTTCCGTGAGGCGGTGTACCGCGCCGTGCGTCAGGGGCTCATGAAGGCCGAGAGCGTGCTGCTCGAGCCCTGCTTTGAGTTCCGGCTGGAGCTGCCGCCCGAGCAGATAGGCAGAGCCATCTCCGATGTCCGTGCCATGAGCGGCAGCTTCGACACCGAGGGCAGCAGCGTCATAAAGGGCATCGCCCCCGTGTCGGAGATGAACGGCTATGCCGAAACTCTTGCCTCCTACACCTCCGGCAAGGGCAGGCTCAGCTGCCGGCCGGCAGGCTATTACCCCTGCCACAACGCAAAGCAGGTCATCGAGACCATAGGCTACGAGCCTGAATCGGATATTGACAACACGGCAGACTCCGTTTTCTGCTCGCACGGAGCGGGTACCACCGTCAAATGGAGCGAGGTCGAACGCTTTGCTCACATTGCGCCCAAGACCGCCGGCGCAGCGCCCGAGGCTGTGCAGCGTCCGCGCTATTTTTCCATCGACGACAAGGAGCTCGAAGCCATCATGGAGCGCGAGTTCGGCCCCGTGCGCCGCAGAATGTACACAAAGGTGCAGACGCAGGAAGCGCCGGAGTTTTCCGTTGCCCCGTCAAAGCGCGAGTACGTCATAGTGGACGGCTATAACTTCATCTTCGGAACGCCGGAGTACAAGGAGCTTGCCGAGGCCTCGCTGTCGCTTGCGCGTGAGCGTCTGTCGGATACCCTGCGCAGCTACAGAGCCATGCGCGACTGCGAGCTCGTGCTCGTTTTCGACGGCTACCGCGTTGCAGGAAACACGGGTGAGCGTGAAACGCAGGGCATACGCACGGTGTACACAAAGGAAAACGAGACTGCCGATATGTACATCGAAAAGCTTGCAAACGATATCGGCAAAAACTACTCGGTCAAGGTCGTCACGAACGACTCGCTCATACGCCTGTCGGCCATGCGCTCGGGCGTGCTGCGCATGTCGGTGAAGGAATTTTCCGACGAGCTCGACGTAGTGATGAAAAAAATCATGGAGTATATTGATGGAAAACGATGAGCTTATACGGCGTGCCGAGGATCTCAGCCGCCGCTGCGAAAAAACGGCAAGCGTCACGCATACGGCCTTTCTTACGCCCGCAGAGCAGTTCACGCTCGAAAAATGGGCGAGGGAGAGCGGCAGCTGTATGCTCCTGACCGGCGGCGCGGAGGGCTGCGAGCGACGTGCGGCCTTCTTCCTGCCGTTTTATATGGATAAGGACGGCTTTGATGCGTCGGAATATATAAGCGCCCTGCGCGCTGCGGCGCATTTCGGAAGCCCCGGACACCGCGACTACATGGGCGCTATACTCGGCCTCGGCATAAAGCGCGAGTGGCTCGGCGATATATGGACAGACGGCGAGGGCGCTGTGATATTTGTCATGCAGTCGGTAGAGCGGCACATTGCCGGCGGGCTCACGAAGGTGGGCAGGTACGGCGTTAAGCTGCAAAAGGCGGAGTTTAAGGATCTCACGCCTCCCGAGCGGAGGGTAAAGCAGGTATCGTTTTCCGTGAAGAGCCTGCGCTTTGACGCGGTTCTGGCCGGAATGTTCGGCCTTTCGCGCACGGCGGCTGCCTCCCTCATCTCTGAGGGCGCGGCGAGCCTCAATTACTCGGAATGCCTCAAAAACGATGCCGCCGTCGCGGCAGGGGACGTTATATCCCTGCGCGGTCACGGCAAGGGAACGCTTCTGTCCTCCGGCGGCCTCAGCCGCAAGGGACGGCTCTTTGTCGAGGCGGAGATATATAAATGAAATGGCAGAGCGTATCGCTCTGCCATTAAAATACCCGCTAATATATAATTCGTAAAAATATTTATATAAAACTCTTGACAAATTAGAAGGATCGGAGTATATTAAGCTTATGAAGTAAAAAATAGCGGGATAAGATCATCCTGCTTGTCATGAAAGAGAGACGAGTCATGAAAAAGACGCTTTACAGCCTTATGCTTTCCGACGAAGTGGTCGCCGAGGTGGACAGACTTGCCCACAGGCTCGGAACGAACCGCTCGAATTTAATAAATCAGATCCTTGCAGAGCGTGTGAACCTCGTAACGCCGGAGCGGAGGATAAACGATGTGTTCTCTGCCATCGAGCAGCTGCTCACGCCCTCGCGTGAGCTTGTCCCCTTCGTTTCGCCGAATGCGCTGACGATGTCGCTGAAGTCCTCGCTTGAGTATAAGTACCGCCCCACGGTCAAATACGAGGTGGAGCTCTACCGCGGCGACAGCGATTGCCTCGGCGAGCTGACGGTCATTTTCCGCACGCAGTCGTCGGCGCTGATACGCTCGATGACGGAGTTTTTCCGCATCTGGAAGCGCATAGAGGACGCGCACCTGCGTCCGCTTATGGAGGGCGAGCCGCCGAGCTACGCTCTGTACGAGGGCAAGTTCATACGTTCGATATGCATTCCGGCGCGTGACTGCTCATCCGATGAGCTGGCCCGCGTGATATCGGAGTATATAAAGCTTTTTGATACCATGATGAAGGGCTACCTCAGCGGGCGGCTTGATGCCCGCGACATTGAAGCCTGCGTTTTCTCCCAGCTCAGAAGAGCGGATATTTTGATTTAAATGCATCTAAACGTAAAGAGGGTGTTTTTATGAACGCACAGAATTTCACACAAAAGACACTTGAAATGCTCCAGACCGCCAAATCCATGGCGATGGAAAACAACAATCAGTATATAAGCCCGGAGCATCTGCTGTATGCCCTTGTTGATCAGGACGGCGGACTTATCCCGTCGCTGCTGGGCAAAATGGGCGTTGACTGCAACGGCCTGCTCTCGGAGCTCGACACGGCGATAGAGGCCATGCCCAAGGTCACGGGCGACTATGATATCTATCTCTCGCGTGAGTCCGAGCGCGTCATGAACGCAGCCGAGAAATCGGCAAAGAGCCTCGGCGACGAGTATCTTTCCGTCGAGCACGTCATGATAGGCATTTTCGCATCCCCCACGCCCGCAATAAAGCGCATTTTCGATGATCACGGCATCACGAAGAGCAAATTCACCGAGGAGCTTTCCAAGGTCAAGAAGGGTCCCGTCACGGGCGATAACCCCGAAAACGGCTACGATGCTCTCAACAAATACGGCACCGACCTTGTCGAACGTGCACGCAGCAATAAGCTCGACCCTGTCATAGGCCGTGATACCGAGATAAGAAACGTCGTGCGCATACTCTCGCGTAAGACGAAAAATAACCCCGTGCTCATCGGCGAGCCAGGCGTCGGCAAGACCGCCATCGCCGAGGGACTTGCCCAGCGTATAGTCCGCGGCGACGTACCCGAGGGGCTTAAAAACAAGACCATTTTCTCGCTGGATATGGGCGCTCTGATAGCGGGCGCAAAGTACCGCGGCGAGTTCGAGGAGCGCCTGAAGGCGGTGCTCGAGGAGATAAAGCAGTCCGACGGTCAGATCATCCTGTTTATAGATGAGCTGCACACCATCGTCGGAGCGGGCAAAACAGAGGGCAGCATGGATGCCGGCAACCTCTTAAAGCCTATGCTGGCACGCGGCGAGCTGCACTGCATCGGTGCAACGACGCTCGACGAGTACCGCAAGTATATCGAAAAGGACGCGGCTCTCGAGAGACGTTTCCAGCCCGTGCAGGTCGATGAGCCGACCGTTGAGGACACCATTTCCATCCTCCGCGGACTCAAGGAACGCTATGAGGTCTATCACGGCGTGCGTATCCACGATAACGCCATCGTTGCCGCGGCGACGCTTTCAAACCGCTATATATCCGACCGTTTCCTGCCTGATAAGGCCATAGACCTTGTCGATGAAGCCTGCGCACTCATCCGCACGGAGATCGACTCCATGCCTGCCGAGCTCGACGATATGCGCCGCAAGATCATGCAGCTGGAGATAGAGGAAACGGCGCTTAAAAAGGAGACCGATAAGCTTTCGCAGGATCGCCTTGCAAAGCTCACGGAGGAGCTTGCAAACCTCAAGGACGAGTTCAACGAGAAGAAATCCCGCTGGGAGGCCGAAAAGGGCAGCGTAGACGAGGTCAAGAAGATAAAGGCCGAGATCGAGCAGATGAATGCCGATATCGAAAAGGCGCAGCTGAGGTACGAGTACGAAACTGCGGCAAAGCTCAAATACTCCGACCTGCCCGCGCTTGAGAAAAAGCTCGCCGAGGCCGAAAAGCGCAGCGAGGAGCGCAAGTCGAGCAGCATGGTGCACGACACCGTGACAGAGGAGGAGATAGCGGGCATCGTTGCAAAGTGGACGGGCATCCCCGTCTCGAAGCTCCTTGAGGGCGAGCGCGAAAAGCTCCTGAACCTCGATAAGGTGCTTCATAAGTCCGTCATCGGTCAGGACGAGGCCGTGCAGAAGGTCACGGAGGCCATCTGGCGTTCGCGTGCCGGCATAGGCGACCCGAACAGGCCGATAGGCTCGTTCATGTTCCTCGGCCCCACGGGTGTCGGCAAGACAGAGCTTGCGAAGGCGCTTGCACGCTGCCTGTTCGACGATGAGCACAACATGGTCAGGATAGACATGACCGAGTACATGGAAAAGTTCTCGGTGTCCAGACTCATCGGTGCGCCTCCCGGATACGTCGGCTACGACGAGGGCGGTCAGCTCACCGAGGCCGTGCGCAGAAAGCCGTATTCGGTCGTGCTGTTCGATGAGATCGAAAAGGCGCATCCCGATGTGTTCAACATCCTGCTGCAAATTCTCGACGATGGCCGAGTAACCGACTCGCAGGGACGCACCGTGGACTTCAAGAACACCATTATCATCATGACCTCGAACCTCGGCAGCCAGTTCCTGCTCGACGGTATAAACGAGGCCGGTGAGATAGAGGAAAGCGCAAAGCAGCAGGTCATGAACGCCCTGCATCAGCAATTCAGACCGGAGTTTTTAAACCGTCTCGACGAGATAATCTGCTTCAAGCCTCTGACCAAGACAGAGCTTAACGGCATTATCGACATCCTCACCTCGGCGCTCAGGCAGCGCCTCGAGGATAAGAGCCTCGGCCTTGAGATAACGGATGCGGCAAAGCAGCTCATCATCGACCGCGGCTTTGACCCCGTGTTCGGTGCGCGGCCTCTGAAGCGTTACCTTCAGAGCAGCGTCGAAACGCTCATCGCCCGCGCCATCCTCGCAGGCGATATGCCGGCAGGTCACGTCATCAAGGTCGATGTCCGCGACGGCGAGCTCGTCTGCGAATAATAAAATACGGAAAAGCTCCGGCAGTACAATGTGTGCTGCCGGAGCTTTGTGTCTAAGCCTGTGCGCAGAACCAATTAAACGCCCAGTTCTGCTTTTAACGCACGCTGAAGGGTTGCAGAAAAGTTTATATCTTCTCTTTCTGCCATGGTGTTGAGCCATGCCGGAATGCTCAAGGTTTTTTTTACTGCCTTGCTGTCAAAATATTTGCGATACTCCAGTGTATCACATTCGATAAGCGTCCAAAAATTGCCCTCAGAGCAGGTGAGCTTAGATATATCGGATGCTTCGGGAATAGGCTCTTTCCGTTCTTCCTTATCGTAAAGCATCAGACAAAGAGCATCCTGCGCCATTTCAAGTGCTTCCTCAAGTGTTTGAGCCGATGTTGCGCAGCCATCCAGATCTGGAAAGATGACGCTATAGCCGAGAGCCTCCCTGCTGAAAAGAGCAGGATAAACATACCTCGTTTTCATTTCAGCACTTCCTTTCTTGTTCATCACTGGTATTTTATCAGAGTGCAAAGAGCTTTATTCGAGCCCTGCACTCTTTAAGATCGCTCTCAATGTCCCGTTTGGCACATCTTCGGTCTTGTGCCGTCCTACTGAAAAGCGTTGACCGGTCAGCGGACGGTACCAAATTCTATGCCGTTTGCCCTCTCGCTAAACTACGCAGCCGATGCTTCGCAGCTGCTTTTCGAGTTCACTGTATTTCATAAGAGCCTCCGACATTCAGGATATATCCATGATAACACGTATTCATACGTATATCAACGCTTTTATCTAAAAAGCCTGCAATTAATAAGAAATCAAGCTGCTATACGCATTATGAAAAAATCCCGACCTTCTCAAGTCGGGATTTTTGATGTCAAATGTCAGATTCGGATCATGCGCTTGCCGAGTAGGTGAAGCTGACGTTGGGGTAGCGGGTCTGAGGATCGATCCTCGAGCCGTTTATGTACATCTCAAAATGCAGATGCGGGCCGGTGGACATGCCGGTCGAGCCGACATAGCCGATCGTCTGGCCGCGGGAAACGGTCTGACCGACGGAGACTGCGCGGGAGGACATATGTGCGTAAAGCGTCTGCATACCGTTGCCGTGGTCGATCATGACGTAGTTGCCCCAGCCGCCGTTCCAGCCGTCGGACGAATACACGACCGTGCCGGAGTCGGCTGCGTAGATAGCGCTGCCGTAGCTTGCGCCGATATCCGTGCCGCCGTGGTTTTTATACTCGCCCGTTACGGGGTGAGTGCGCGGACCCTGACGGCTGGTTATGTAGGTGCAGTAGCTCGGCCATACGAGGTTGCCGGTGCCGGTGGTGCTGCCGCCGCTGCTGCTTCCGCCTTGGTTTTGCTTTTTCTCTTCCTCCTGCTGCTTGTTGAGCTCTGCGACCTTCTTCTGAATCTCGGAGTTAAGAGCGCTCTCCTGAGCCGACAGCTCGCTCAAAACGGAGGAGTTGGAGCTTATATCACTCTGGAGGGAGGAGATGACTTCTGTTGCCTCGGCGATGTCCTTTTCCTGCTGAGCCTTGAGCGCGACGAGCTCGGCCTTGCTGTCTTCCATCTCAGCCTTGGCCTCCTCGTACTCGGCCTTTACGGCCTTGAGGTCCTCGACCGACTGGCGGTAAGCGTCCTCAAGCTCCTTATCGCTTCTCATGATATCGCCGATATCGTCGATAAGGCTCAAAAACTCGCCGATGCTGCTTGCGCCGAGCAGAACCTCAAAGTAGCTGTATCTGCCCGATTCCTCCATTGCACGCACGCGCACCTTGTATTTTTCAAGCTGAGCGTCCGCGACCTTCTGAGCCGCATCGACCTCCTCGGTCTTCTGCTCGATAAGCTGGGTGTGCAGCTCGATCTGCTCGTTGAGGTTGAGTATCTGCTTTACGGTTATGGCGTTTTTCTCATCCAGCGCGTTCTTGAGCGCTATCTGGTCGCTCTGCTGGCTCTGAAGAGAATTGATCGTCGATTGAAGGCTGCTCTTCTGGCTCGAAAGCTGGGACTTCTGCGACTTGAGCGCGTCGATCTCCGACTGCGTAACGGCGAAGGCCGAAACGGACATGTACGAGAGCATGACGCTCATCGTCATGACAAGAGCCATAGCGAAGGCCAAAACCTTTTTCATTTTTTTCTTCAGCATAATGATCTCCTTGGGTGCAGGTTACTTGCCATAATATTATACACCTTCTGTCAAGCAAAGGGCTTTCAATATTATGGACAACAACTATTATGCCATAAACGGGGCTCTTTTTTGTTAATAAAGTATGATGAAAATGTAAAAACACCTCCGAGACGGCTGCCTCGGAGGTGTAGCTGCTTTATTTATCAGAACAGGCCGTTTGCAGTGAAGATGGCTGCGAAAACGGTGGAAACAACGGTCATGAGCTTGATGAGGATGTTGATCGACGGGCCGGAGGTGTCCTTGAACGGGTCGCCTACGGTGTCGCCGACGACGGCTGCCTTGTGGGCATCCGAGCCCTTGCCGCCGTGATGGCCTTCCTCTATGTACTTCTTCGCGTTATCCCATGCGCCGCCGGCGTTGGACATGAACATTGCCATCATGACGCCGGAAACGAGAGAGCCTGCCAGCAGACCGGCAAGAGCGGTCGAGCCGAGGATGATGCCGACTGCCAGAGGAGCAACGACTGCCATGATGCCGGGAACGAGCATTTCCTTCAGAGCCGCGGTGGTGGAGATAGCAACGCAGGTCTTGTAGTCGGGCTTTGCGGTGCCTTCCATAACGCCGGGGATCTCACGGAACTGACGGCGAACCTCCTCGATCATGCTGTAGGCTGCCTTGGAAACAGAGTCCATGGTCATTGCAGAGAACACGAAGGGGAGCATACCGCCGATGAGCAGACCGATAACGACGGTGGGGCTTGTCAGAGCGACCTGCGAGGCATCCAGACCAGTGGCCTGAGTGAAGGATACGAACAGAGCCAGTGCGGTCAGAGCTGCCGAGCCGATAGCGAAGCCCTTGCCCATTGCAGCGGTGGTGTTGCCGACTGCGTCGAGCTTATCGGTGATCTCGCGGACGGAGGGGTCAAGGCCGCTCATCTCTGCGATGCCGCCGGCGTTGTCGGCGATGGGGCCGTATGCGTCAACAGCGACGGTGATGCCGGTGGTGGAGAGCATACCGACTGCGGCAAGTGCGATGCCGTAAAGGCCGGCAAACTGGTAAGCGATGAAAATGCTGACGCAGATAAGGAGAACGGGGACCCATGTGGACATCATGCCGACTGCGGTGCCGGAGATGATGGTGGTAGCAGAGCCCGTCTCGGACTGCTGGGCGATCTTCTTAACAAACTTGTAATCGCCGGAGGTGTAGACCTCGGTGACGATACCGATGACGAGGCCGACGACCAGACCGGAAACTATTGCCCATGCAGGGCCGTAGCTGCCGAGCATGACCTTGCTCAGCGCGATGGATGCGATAACGACGAGAAGGGCGGAAACATACGAGCCCATCTTGAGCGCCGCGTGGGGGTTCGAGCCCTCCTTGCCGCGCACGAAGAAGGTGGCGATGACGGAGGCTGCGATGCCGCAGGCCGCGATGACCAGCGGGAAGATAACGGTCAGGTTGCCGAACTGAGTTATGAACTCGGCAACTGCGCCGAGGGTCATTGCGGAGATGATAGCGCCGACATAGCTCTCGAAGAGGTCTGCGCCCATACCGGCTACGTCGCCGACGTTGTCGCCGACGTTATCGGCGATAACTGCGGGGTTGCGGGGGTCGTCCTCGGGGATGCCCGCCTCGACCTTGCCGACGAGGTCTGCGCCGACGTCGGCTGCCTTGGTATAGATACCGCCGCCGACACGGGCAAACAGAGCGATCGAGCTTGCGCCGAGGGAGAAGCCGAACAGAACGTTTGTGTCATTGAAGATGAGGAACAGCACGCTTGCGCCGAGAAGGCCGAGACCTACGACGCACAGACCCATGACCGAGCCGCCGGAGAAGGCGATCGAAAGAGCCTTGTTCATGCCGCTGGTTCTGGCTGCGTTTGCGGTGCGGACGTTGGCCTTGGTAGCAACGTTCATGCCGATGTAGCCTGCGAGGATGGAGAACAGAGCGCCGCACAGGAAGCACAGAGCGGTCGTCCAGCTCTTCAGGAACACGCCGATGGCTATGACCAGAACTACGATGAAGATCGCAAGGATCTTGTACTCCGCAAAAAGGAACGCTCTTGCGCCGTCATTGATCGCGGCAGCGATCTCCTTCATGCGGTCGGTACCTGCGTCCTGCTTGGAGACGAATGCTATCTTGTAGAAAGCAAACAGCAGAGCGACAACTGCAAGGGCAGGTGCCAGATACATAAGGGATTCCATAAAAATTCACTCCTATAAAATTAGTTACGGATTTAACAAGCTGCAACGTTTTTACACTGTTTATATTACGTTAACAACTCGTTTATGTATTTTATACTATTATGGTCGAAAAATCAATTTTAAAATAAGCCCCTTTCGGTCAAAATCAACAAATTTATCAATATTCACGAAAGAATAAAGAAATTTACGCCCAAGCTGTACAAAACACACAAAAAAGTATCGGAAAGCGACAAAACATTGATATTTCAATAACAAATACCCGCCTTTTTAAAGAAAGCTTAAAAAATTATTAAAATATTCAAAAATTACTTGTTGGAAAATCACAAAGTCGTGTTAATATATAAGAATACTATAATTATACTGGGAGGCTTATCTATGCTCCTTAAGATATTTGCCGCCATCGGCGCGGGAGGAAGCGTTCTTCACACGCTCATAGCAGGACAGGGCGGAGGCGCACTGAAGGTCACGGGAGTCATGCTGCTGCGCTTTTTTGAATACTTTTTCGGCGCTCACATCGCCTATGCGTTGACCATGCTGCTTGCAACGGAGCTGTTTATAGATAAAAACAAGCTTCAGGAGAAGCCCTCGAAGTTCTGGCTGTGGCATCTGCATGCGGTTGCGGACCTGCTGGTGTTTTACGCACGCGCAGACGTTTCCATAAGCGGAAAGGAGCTCATTCCGAAGGACACGCGCTATCTCATGGTAGCAAACCACCGCTCGCTGGCAGACCCCGTCGTCATGGTGCACAAAATGCCCGAGGAAGAGCTGACCTTCATCTCAAAGCCGGGCAATCTGAAGCTGCCCATAATAGGCAAGGTCATGCACAAGTGCGGCTGCCTGCCGCTTGACAGGGAGAATAACCGCGAGGCGCTAAAGACAGTGAAGCTTGCAACGCAGTACATAGATAAGGACTATGCCTCGGTTGTCATTTACCCCGAGGGTACGCGCAGCAAGCAGGAGGACATGCTGCCCTTCCATGCGGGCTCGTTCAAGATAGCTCAGCGTGCCGGAGTGCCCGTCGTTGTCGTCGCTCTGCGCAACACCGACAAGATCGTTCACAATTTCCCGCTGAAAAAAACGTCTGTTTATGTAGACGTGCTCGGCGTTATAGACGCGCAGTACGTCAAGGAGCATAAAACCAAGGAGACCGCGCAGCTTGCTCAGGATATGATAGAGCAGCATCTTGATGCGGCAAAGGAAAAATAAACAGGAGGGATATCCCGCTAAATGCTGAAATTACTTAAACTGTTCAGGTATCTGAGGGCGAAGGAATGGCTGTTTTCCCTGTTCAGCCTTGTGTTCGTCGGCATTCAGGTCGTGCTCGACCTCATGATACCCGATTATATGTCCGAGATAACGACGCTTATCGAAACTCCGGGCAGCAATATCGGCGCTGTGTGGAGCGCCGGCGGCATGATGCTGCTGTGTGCGCTGGGCAGTCTTGTCTCGTCGGTCGCGGTGTGCTTTTTCGCTTCGCGCATCGCGGCAAATTTCTCAAGACGCTTGAGAAGGGAAATGTTCTACAAGGTCGAGAGCTTTACTCTTGAGGAAATAAACGCATTTTCAACCGCGAGCCTTATCACCCGCTCGACAAACGACGTGTCTCAGGTCCAGATGCTGGTCGTGCTGTCCCTGCAGGTCATAGTCAAGGCACCGCTCATGGCTGTCTGGGCGATCATGAAGATCGCGGGCAAGGCCTGGCAGTGGTCGCTGGCGACAGGCATCGCGGTCGTGCTGCTTGTTGCGATACTGAGCATCGCCATCGTGCGCACCTTCCCGCGCTTTAAGCGCATCCAGTGGTTGCAGGATTCGCTCAATCAGGCGGCGCGTGAAAATCTCACCGGCATCCGCGTCGTGCGGGCTTACAATGCCGAGGAGTATCAGGAAAAGAAATTCGAGAAGGTCAACACCGAGCTTCTTGAAAACTCCCTGTTTGCAAACCGCACCATGACGCTTTTAAGCCCCTTCATGGGACTTGTTATGAACTGCCTGAACATGTCGATCTACTGGATCGGCGCGGTGCTCATAACCGCAGTTGCAGGAAGCGGCGCGGAGGCGGTCGCCATGCGCGTGGATATCTTTGCGGATATGATCGTTTTCATGTCCTATGCGATGCAGGTCATAATGAGCTTTATCATGATCGTTATGGTCGTTATCATCATGCCGCGTGCGCTTGAGGCGGCAAAGCGTATAAGCGAGGTGCTCTCGACGCAGCCCAAGGTCGTAAGCGGAAGCGTAACGGGCTCGGGCGAGGTGAGCGGAACGGTTGAGTTTAAAAACGTGAGCTTTACCTACCCGGGCGGCAGCGGCAGCGTTCTGAGCAATGTGAGCTTCAAGGCAAATAAGGGCGAAACGGTCGCGTTTATAGGCTCCACCGGCTCCGGCAAGACAACGCTCATGAACCTCATCCCGAGGTTTTACGATGCGACAGAGGGCGAGGTGCTCGTTGACGGCGTGAACGTTAAGGACTACGAGCTCGAAACGCTCTACTCCAAGATAGGCTATGTCTCGCAGAAGGCCGTCATGTTCACGGGAACGATCAGGGATAACGTCGCCTTCGGCAGCAATGCCGACGAAGGCCGCCTTGACGAGGCGCTCAACATATCGCACTCTGCCGGCTTCGTGTCCGAGCTCGAGGACGGAGTGCAGGCACACATGGCACGCGGCGGCACGAACTTCTCCGGCGGCCAGAAGCAGCGCCTTTCCATTGCGCGTGCGCTCTGCCGCGACGCGGAGATACTCATATTTGACGATACCTTCTCCGCCCTCGACTTCAAAACCGACCGCGAGCTGCGCGACGCACTGCGCGAGCGCACCGCCGGTCAGACCAAGCTCATCGTCGCCCAGCGCATCGGCACGATCATGGCCGCCGACAGGATCATCGTCCTCAACGAGGGCAGGGTCGCCGGTATGGGAACTCACAGGGAGCTCCTGTCCTCCTGCGAGGTCTACCGCCAGATAGCGCTCAGCCAGCTTTCAGAGGAGGAACTTGCCATATGAGACCAGGACCAAAGGGACCTCCGGGACGCGGCGCGGGCGAAAAGCCCAAGAACGTCAAAAATTCTATGCTTGAGCTGCTGCGGTATCTAAAGCCGTGGTACAAGCCCATCATAATTTCGCTCATATTCAGCCTCGTCGGAACGTTTCTGACGATAATCGCGCCCGATAAGCTCGCCGACCTTACAAACAGCATAAGCGACGGACTTAAAACGGGCATAGACATGGACCTTATAATAAAGTCCATTCTCATCATCCTTGCCATCTACATAAGCGCAAACCTCGTCACCTGCGCGGCAAGCTACATCATGATAAGCGTCATGCAGAGGCTTGCATGGAGCATGCGCACGAGCATCAGCCACAAGATAAACCGTCTGCCGCTGAAGTTCTTCGACAAGGTCACGGTCGGCGACGTTTTAAGCCGCATAACAAACGATGTCGATACCATATCCTCGGCGCTCAACTCCAGCATAACGACGCTCGTTCAGGCCGTCGTGCAGTTTATCGGCGTTACAATAATAATGTTTGCCACCAGTGGCCGCCTTGCACTGACGGCTATCGGCTCGTCGCTGCTCGGCTTTGTCCTGATGTTCTTCATCGTCTCGCGCTCGCGCAAGTATTTCCGCCAGCAGCAGAAGAACCTCGGCGATATGAACGGCCATGTCGAGGAAATGTACTCGGGTCACAACATCGTCCGTGCCTACGGCGCAACAGCGCAGTCCAAGGCCGAGTTTGACCGCATAAACGACAATCTCTACAACAGCGCGTGGAAGTCGCAGTTTTTCAGCGGCCTGCTCATGCCGCTCATGGGCTTTGTCGGAAGCTTCGGCTATGTCGCGGTGTGCGTTGTGGGCGCTGCGCTCACGATGAGCGGCAGCATCCGCTTCGGTACGGTCATTGCCTTCATAAGCTATGTAAAGCTCTTCACGAACCCCCTGAGCCAGATATCTCAGGCCGTCAGCAGCCTCATGTCCGCCGGCGCTGCCGGTGAGCGAGTGTTCGGCTTCCTCGGCGAGGAGGAAATGCCCGACGACAGCGGATGCACGCAGCGGCTCGAGCATGTGCGCGGCAAGGTCGATTTTGAGCACGTCCGCTTCGGCTACGCTGAGGACAAGCCCGTCATAAACGACTTCTCGGCAAGCGTCGAGCCCGGCCAGAAGGTAGCCATAGTCGGCTACACCGGCGCGGGCAAGACCACGATGGTCAACCTCCTCATGCGCTTTTACGAGCTGTGGAGCGGGCAGATAAGGATCGACGGTGTGCCCGTGTCGGAGATGCGCCGCAGCGACGTTCACTCCATGTTCGGCATGGTCTTGCAGGACACATGGCTGTTTGACGGGACCTACCGCGAGAACATTGCCTACGGCAAGCAGGGCGTCAGCGACGAGCAGATCGAGGCCGCGTGCAGGCTCGTGGGCATGGATCACTACATCCGTACCCTGCCCAAGGGCTACGACACCGAGCTCAACGACCGCAGCAGTCTCTCGGCAGGCCAGCGCCAGCTTCTGACCATTGCGCGTGCCATGGTCGAAAACGCGCCTATGATAATCCTCGACGAGGCAACGAGCTCCGTCGATACGCGCACCGAGCTGCTTGTGCAGAACGCCATGGACCGCCTCACGCGAGGCAGAACGAGCTTTGTCATCGCCCACAGGCTCTCCACCATCCGCGACGCTGATCTCATCCTCGTCATGGATAAGGGCGATATTGTCGAGAGCGGTACGCACGCGCAGCTGCTCGAAAACGGCGGCCTGTACAGGGAGCTGTACACCAGTCAGTTTGAAAACAAGTGAGGAAACTCAATGAAAAAAGTTGCACTTATAACCGGCTCCTCACGCGGCATCGGCAGAGCATGCGCCGATGCACTCGCGCACAGGGGCTATGCCGTATGCATAAATTACATCGAGCGGCAGGATAAGGCCGAGGAGCTTTGCCGAAAGCTCCTTGACGAGGGGCTCGAGGCCATGTGCTTTCGCGCCGATGTCTCCGACCGCGCCGCCGTGCATGATATGGTCGAGGCCGTGCGGGACTGCCTCGGCGAGGTAACGCTGCTTGTCAACAACGCCGGTATTGCACGCCAGAGCCAGTTTCAGGACATCAGCGAGGAGTACTGGCGCAGGATATTCGATGTGAACCTCAACGGCGCGTTCAACACCATTCAGGAGGTGCTGCCCGGTATGCTTGACAGGCACTCGGGCTGCATCGTGAACATCTCCTCGATATGGGGGCTGCACGGCGCGTCCTGCGAGGTGGCGTATTCGGCAACGAAGCACGCCATCGTCGGGCTCACGCGCTCGCTTGCGCAGGAGCTTGCGCCGACGAACATCCGCGTCAACTGTGTAGCGCCCGGCGTTATAAACACCGACATGGTGCAGGTGCTCGGACGCGAAACGCTCGATATGCTCGCTGCCGATACGCCGCTGCGCAGGCTCGGCAGACCCGAGGATATCGCCGAAACAGTAGCCTTTCTCGCCTCCGACAGCGCTTCGTTCATCACCGGCCAGATCATCTGCTCCGACGGCGGTTTTTCGGAGGCGCATTAAACCTGCACCTATACGGATATTGCCGGTGCACGGTATCGAGACAATGGAGGAAATAAACCCGTTTCGCTTTTTTGGAGGCGCATTGAGTCTGTACTTATACGTTGATTGCGGTATCACGACCGGCAGCAGCGCAGAAAACGCAGCGAGCCATTAGCTGTTAGCTGTTAGCCGTTAGCTGAAGGTGTTCGCTCTCCGAGCGAATAAAATCCAATCCGTGCGCTTTGCGCACACCGCTTTGGCGTAGGGAACAGGCTTGCCTGTTCCGCCTGCTGCGGTTTTTAACAAGACAAAATGACCGCTCGCTGTTTTGCGAGCGGTCATTTGCATTGAATGCGTTGAAAAAGACGGAATATCATGGTATCATAAAAACACATGTATGAGACACATAGATCAAACGGAGGTACGGCTATGAACAGCAAGCTTAAGGTTCTTATGATAAACGGCTCGCCGCACGCAGACGGCAACACGTCCGTTGCGCTGCGCGAGATGGAGGCGGTGTTCGCGGCGGAGGGGGTCGAGACCGAGATCGTGCGGATAGGCTCCGAGCCGCTGCGCGGCTGCACTGCCTGCGGTTACTGCGAGGCAAACGGCAAATGCGTGTTTGACGATATCGTCAACGTCATTGCCGGAAAGCTCAGGGCTGCCGACGGACTGGTCGTTGCAAGCCCTGTGTATTACGCCAGCGCCAACGCCACGCTCGTCGCGTGTCTGGACAGGCTGTTTTACAGCGCAGACTTCGACATGACGATGAAGGTCGGAGCAAGCGTCGTGTGCGCACGGCGCGGCGGCTGCTCGGCGACCTTTGATGAGCTGAACAAGTACTTCACCATATCAGGTATGCCCATCGCCTCGAGCCGCTATTGGAACAGCATCCACGGCTGCTCAAAGGGCGAGGCGGAGCTCGACGGTGAGGGCAGGCAGACCATGCGCACCCTCGCACGGAACATGAGCTTCCTCATGAAGAGCATTGCCCTCGGCAAAGAGACCTTCGGCTTACCAGAAAAGGAAGAGCGAATCGCAACGAACTTTATAAGATGATCCCCATGTCAAACAACAAATTCCCCGAAAAATTTATATCCGCGCTCGGGACGGCGGTGCTGGCGGCGGTATTTGCCGTCTGGTGTGCGCACAGCAGCTACAGCGCGGCGGGCTACACAGCGGCGGTGCTCAGCGCACTTCTCATGCTCGTGCTCTGTCTGCGCTTTGTGCCGTCGTGCTGCGGCTTCTGGCGAAGCAGCGGGCCGGAGACGCTCGAGTGCGCCGGCAGCGGCGTGTGTGCGAAAATTTTTTTGCTCATGCTCGTATGGGATGCCGCCATCCTCGTCCTCGGCTATGTGCTGCGCAGGCTCCTCGGCTATGACGAGTCGGCGGGCAGCTATATAAGCTTCTGGCTGTGCACCGACAGTCAGCATTACATGGATATCGCACGCGACTGGTACCTGTCAGAGGGCGAGTGGGACAGGCTCGTGCAGCTCGTGTTCCTGCCGGGCTACCCCGTCGCCGTGCGGCTTTTCGCGTATCTCACCGGCAATGAGCTTATCGCCGGACTGCTCGTCTCGGCGCTGTGCTTTGCCGGCTCTGGCGTGATGCTCTATAAGTTAGTGCGCCTTGACGCGGACGGCGATACGGCGCTGCGCACGGTGAAATTTTTTGCGCTGTGCCCTGCGGCGTTTTTCTTCGCCGCCCCCATGTCGGAGAGCCTTTTTGTGCTGTGCAGCCTGTCCTGTCTGTACCTCATCCGGTGCGGCAGGCTTGTTTCCGGCAGCATCATAGGCGCGTATGCCGCCTTCACGCGCTCGCCGGGGCTTATCCTTATCGTGCCGGTGCTGCTCGAGCTCGTGCACAGGCGTGCAAGAGCGCGGGAGTACCTGACGCTTCTTGTCATACCGCTGGGCTTTGCGGCCTACTGCCTTATAAATTATACCGTCGCGGGCGATGCCTTCAAGTTCATGGAGTATCAGCGCGTGCACTGGTATCAGCAGCTCGGCTGGTTCTTTAACACCGCCGCGTATCAGACCGAAAACGCTGTTTCCGCAGCGGGGGAGAGCAGAGCGCTGCTCTGGGGTCTGTGGCTGCCGAACCTGCTGGCGCAGCTGGGCTCGCTCTGCATCATGATACTCGCCGCAAAGCGCCTGCGTGCATCCTACACGGCGTATTTCATCGCCTGCTTTGCCGTCACGATCGGCGCGACATGGCTCCTGAGCGCACCGAGATATCTGGCATCGGTGTTCTCTCTTCCGGCTGCGCTTGCACTCCTTAGCCCGAAAAAGAGCGCGGAATGGGCGCAGCTTGCACTCAGCGCGCTGCTCTTTGCCGCGTATTTTACCGCATTTCTGCTCCGCTGGCAGGTTTGGTAAAAAAATAGCGCAATTTTTTCTTGTATTCTGAAATTTCTTGTGTTATAGTATATAGGCTATTACGATAAAATCGAAAGGATCGAATATAAATGAGTGCTCTTAAACTTATCCTTACCATTCTCCAGCTCCTGTCCGGCCTGGCCGTGACCGTCGTTGTTCTTCTTCAGAGCGGCAAGAGCGCGGGACTTTCCGGCGCTATCGCCGGCGGCGCAGAGACCTTCCTGAGCAAGGGCAAGGCAAAGTCTCTGGATGCAAAGCTTGCAAAGGCCACCAAGTGGTTTGCAATAGTTTTCGTTATCCTCACCCTCGTGCTGAACCTCATCTGAGGAACGATAAAAAGAGAAAGCATTGGCGCAGTTATTAAGACTGCGCTTTTTTTACAACGATGAAGAGAAAAGTGGAAATAAAAGAGATACTGCGCGGAGTAAAGGCGGCGTTTCCGTCCACCGTGCCGATATTTTTCGGCTGGATATTCGTCGCGCTGACCTACGGTGTGCTGATGGAGGAGCTCGGCTACGGACCGCTGTGGACGATGCTGTTTTCGCTCATATGCTTCTGCGGCGGAATGCAGATCGCGGCAGTGCCGATGATGGCGGCGGGCTTCGACCCCGTGCAGATGCTCATCATGAGCTATTTTGTCAATTTCAGGCACACGTTTTACGGGCTTGCGCTGCTTGAAAAGTATAATGATACGCAGCCGTTCAAGCCCTTCCTCGTCTATGCGCTGGCTGATGAGCCCTTCACGCTGGCCGTATCAACGGACGCTCCCGAGGGCATGGAGAGGCGCTATTTTTACTTCGGCCAGACCCTGCTGCTGTATATCTACTGGGCGGGGCTGACGGCGCTCGGCGGAGTGCTCGGCAGGATAATAACGTTTGACACGACGGGACTTGATTTTGCGCTCAACGCACTGTTTGTTGTGTTCTTCCTCCAGCAGTGGAAGGAGAAGGACAATCGCACGGCCTGCCTTATCGGCATTGCCGTGACGCTCGCTGCGCGTATTATCTTCGGCTCGACGGTGTTTCTTATTCCGGCGCTCATCACCATGCTCCTTATCTTTTGGCTGGGGAGGAACAGACTGTGAAGCTTAGCGTTATTCAGACCCTTATCATCATCCTTGCCATAACAGCCGGTACGCAGATATCGCGCTGGCTGCCGTTTCTGGCCTTTTCGGGGAAGAGAGAGACCCCGCAGTTTATCAAATATCTCGGACGTGTGCTGCCGCCGGCGCTTATGGGGCTACTGGTGGTCTACTGCTTTAAAAACACGCCCATATTCACCGGCTCGCACGGCATTCCCGAGCTTATAGCGACGCTTTTTGTCGTTCTGAGCTACGAGTGGAAGGAAAATCTGCTGCTTTCCGTCGGCGGAGGCACGGTCGTGTATATGCTGCTCGTGCAGCTCGTTTTTTAAAAGTTTACAAATTTAACAGGCTGCCGGGGCTATTCGGCGGCCTGTTTTGTTGCAAATGCGGACATAAACTGGTATAATAAAGCTCAATATAATGAAATATTAATCCGAAAGGAAATTATGCTTATGTGCGGAATAGTTGGCTTTGTAGGAAGCGAGCAGGCAGCGCCCATACTGCTTGACGGACTGGAAAGACTGGAATACCGCGGCTATGACTCCGCAGGTATCGCGGTTTTATCCCCCGAAAGGAAGCTTCAGCTCAAAAAATCCAAGGGACGCCTTCAGGTGCTCAGAGATATGATTCAGGGAGGCAAGAGCATCGAGGGCTGCATCGGCATCGGCCACACGCGTTGGGCAACGCACGGCGAGCCCAACGACATAAACGCCCACCCCCATCTGAGCGGCGACGGCAAGATAGCGCTCGTTCACAACGGCATAATCGAAAACTATGTCGAGCTGCGCGATTTTCTCATCTCACAGGGCTACACCTTTGTATCCGAGACCGACACCGAGGTCGTAACGCAGCTCGTGGCGTTTTACTATGCCGAGTGCGGCAATGCGCTCGATGCCGTGTTCCGCGTGCTGCGCCGCATCGAGGGCGCGTATGCTCTGGGCATACTCTGCGTTGACGAGCCTGAGCATTTCATCGCCGCACGCAAGGATGCGCCGCTGCTCGTCGGCTACGGCGAGGGCAG
This sequence comes from Collinsella aerofaciens, assembly GCA_963633225.1. Classification (GTDB taxonomy): domain Bacteria; phylum Bacillota; class Clostridia; order Oscillospirales; family Oscillospiraceae; genus F23-B02. Next base: position 4,891 of record CAVGXR010000053.1, on the reverse strand, counting down.
CAATTACATAGCAAGCGATGTGACGGCCATCATAAAGCACACACGCGATGTGTCGTACATGGAAGACGGCGAGGTCGCGGTCATCTCTGCTGACAAGGTGCAGTTTTATAACGCCATGGAGCAGCCCATCGAGAAGGAGCACCACACGATAGACTGGGACGTTTCCGCAGCCGAAAAGGGCGGCTATGCCCATTTCATGCTCAAGGAGATAATGGAGCAGCCCGAGGCTATCCGCAAGACGGCCTTCAGCCGCATACGCGATAACCGCATCGTGTTCGATGATCTCAAGTTTACTGCCGAACAGATAAAGGATGTAAGCCGCATATTCATAATTGCCTGCGGCTCGTCATATCATGTCGGTGTGGTTGGCAAGTATAATCTTGAACGGCTCATGCGCAAGCCGGTCGAGGTCTGCCTCGCCTCGGAATTCCGCTACTGCGACCCGCTTGTCGATGACAGAACTCTCGTGATCGTCATCAGCCAGTCGGGCGAGACGCTTGACACGATGGCGGCTCTGCGCGAGGCCAAGGCAAGGGGTGCATACATACTCTCGATAGTCAACGTCGTCGGCAGCTCCATTGCAAGAGAGTCGGACGATGTGCTCTACACATGGGCAGGACCCGAGATCGCCGTCGCCACGACCAAGGCCTACAGCACGCAGCTCGTGCTGCTGGATATGCTGGGACTTTATTTTGCCGACGCGCTCGGCGCGGTCAGCCGTAAGCAGTACGACGAGATAATCGAGGAGCTTCTGCGCCTGCCGGGCAAGATGGAGCAGATGCTTGAGAATATCGAGAATATAAAGCACTTTGCGTCCAATTACTTCAACCACAACTCCGTGTTCTTCATAGGCCGCAACCTCGACTATGCCATGGGGCTTGAGGGCTCCCTGAAGCTCAAGGAGATATCCTACATCCACTCCGAGGCCTACGCATCGGGCGAGCTCAAGCACGGAACGATCTCGCTCATTGAGGACGGAACGCTCGTCATTGCCCTCGGCACCTACGAGCCGCTGTTCGACAAGGCCATGAGCAACGTCGTCGAGGTTCAGGCCCGCGGCGCGGATGTGCTTGCACTTACGACGGAGAACAATGTTTCCGAGATGAAAAAGACCGTGGAGAACGTCATTTCCGTTCCCGAGACACACACGATACTTCAGCCTTCTCTGGGCGTTGTGCCGCTCCAGCTCTTTGCGTACTATGTTGCGCTGCTGCGCGGCTGCGATATTGATAAGCCCAGAAATCTTGCAAAGTCGGTGACTGTCGAATAATTGAAAAAGCTTATGATATTTTTTGCGTGCGTGGTCTGTAAGGCCACGCACTGCTTGTTGCGCCTGTTTAATTTCGGCGCGACCTCGCTCCCGGGAGCGCTGGCACTGAAGATATGCCCCGATGTCCTCGCTTTTGCCGCAAAAAATGTCGATATCACAGCCGTTACGGGGACAAACGGCAAAACCACCTCCTGCCGCATGATAGAGCGGGCCATGCAGAACGAGGGAAGGCGCGTGTGCGCCAACCGCTCGGGCGCAAACCTCATGCCCGGCATCACGGCATCGCTTATCTCAAATCTCAGGCTTTCGGGCGGGGTCAGATGCGAATATGCCGTTATCGAGTGCGACGAGGCTGCGTGCAGGCTCGTCCTCGGGAAAATGAGGCCGCGTGTGCTGCTCGTAACGAATCTCTTCCGCGATCAGCTCGACCGCTACGGTGCGCTCACGCGCCCGCGTGACTGCATAGCCGAGGGACTGCGCTCATCGCCGGAGACAAGGCTGCTTATAAATGCCGACTGCCCGATGGCCGTGAGCATTGCGGGTCTGTGCCCGAACGAGACCGTGTACTACGGCGTATCCGAGCACAAAAGAGCGCAGGTCGGCAGCGGCGAGGACGACCGCTGCCCCGTCTGCGGCAGGGCTCTGCGCTACAGCGGCGTGAGCTACGCGAGCCTCGGCAGGTTTTCCTGTGCCTGCGGCTTTGCGCGGCCCTATCCCAAATTCTGCGCGGACAGCATACTGCCCGACGGGAGCTTCCTGCTGCGCACAGGGGAGGAAAAGCTGCTCTGTACCCCCGCGCTTTCGGGGCTTTATAACGTGTATAATGCCGTCGGCGCTGTCACCGCCGCGGTGACTGACGGCCTGCCGCTTGCAGCTGCCGCAGCTGCCATCGAATGCTTCGACTGCGGCTTCGGCAGGATGGAGAGCTTCCCGCTCGGCAGGCGCGGAGCACGCATGATACTTATAAAAAACACCGCCGCTGCCGACCAGACGATAGGCGAGGTCTGCAGCGCACGGGGCGATAAGACCCTCGTTCTGGCGGTCAACGACCGCACGGCGGACGGGACGGATATATCATGGCTCGACGAGGCCGATTTCGGTATGCTTTCGCGGCGCGGCGGCGTAAAACGTGCCTGCGTCTGCGGCGATTGCGCCGGGAGCGCAGAAAAAAGGCTCGTGCGCGAAAATATACCCTGTAAATCGTATAAGAATTATGATAAACTTATAGCGGCTCTGCGGAATGAGGAAAACAGCATCTTCATCCTGCCGACCTACACCGCCATGCTGGAGCTCCGTGCGGAGCTCGTAAAAAGGCTCGGCGGCAAGAATTTCTGGGAATAGACGAGGATAAACGAATGATACGCTTCTATAACGGCAGAGTGCTGAGCTTCAGACCCGAGGCCGAGATATCCGAGTGCGAGGTGTGGACAGACGGAGGAGTGATCTGTCATACCGGCGCAGCGCCCGACAGCCTGCCGGAGTTTGAGCGAGAGATCGACCTTCGCGGCGATCTGCTCATCCCGGGCTTTAAAAACGCGCACACGCATTCGGGCATGACCTTCCTGCGCTCGCTTGCCGACGATATGCCGCTTGACAAATGGCTCAGCGAGCAGGTCTGGCCGAGGGAGGCGCGGCTGAGTCCCGACGGGCTGTACGTTATGACGCGCCTTGCCGTTATGGAATACCTCACAAGCGGCATAACGAGCTGCTTTGATATGTATTTTCACAACGATGCCTTCGTTTCCGCCTGCATAGATTCGGGCTTCCGTGCGGTGCTCTGCGGCGACATGAACAACTTCGACAGCGACTATACGCTGCTGGAGGATAAGTTCCTGCGCTACAATAAAACGCACGAGCTCATCTCGTACCGCCTCGGCTTTCACGCCGAGTACACGACGAGCATGGAGCGTATGCAATTCGTGGCCGGACTCGTGCAGAAATACAAGGAGCCCATGTTTGTCCACTCCTCGGAGACAGCCTCCGAGGTGCAGGGCTGTATCGAGCGCCACGGCACAACGCCGACGGTGCTTTTCGACAGACTCGGAATGTACGACTACGGCGGCGGCGCGTTCCACTGCGTGCATATGAGTCAGGAGGATATCGGGATATTCAAACGCCGCGGACTGACGGCGGTGCTTAATCCCGCCTCGAACCTCAAGCTTGCAAGCGGCATAGCGCCGGTAAAGCGCTTTCTCGACGAGGGCATAGCCCTTGCCATCGGGACCGACGGCGCGGGCTCAAATAATGCGCTGGACATGTTCCGCGAGATGTATCTTGTGAGCGTGCTCGCAAAATACCGCGAGGGCGATGCCTCGGCGGTGGATGCGTGCAAGGTGCTCAAGGCCGCCTGCGCAGGCGGCGCGAGAGCAATGGGGCTTGGTGACTGCGACGATATTGCCGTTGGCAAAAAAGCGGATCTTGCCGTCATCGACCTGAGCCGCCCCAACATGCGCCCGATAAATAACCTTGCCAAGAACCTCGTTTATGCCGGAAGCAAGGAAAACGTGCGCCTTACGATGGTCAACGGACGCATACTGTACGAAAACGGAGAGTTCTTCATCGGCGAGGACGCGCAGAAAATTTACGATGAAGCAGAAAAAATAATGGAGACGATAAGAAAATGAGAGAAATTGACCTTCATGTTCATACGAATATATCCGACGGCTCGGAGACACCTGCGGATACGGTAAGGTATGCCCGCGAGCTCGGCCTTCGCGCCATTGCGATCACCGACCACGACAGCGTAAACGGCGTTGCCGAGGCGCGTCAGGCAGGGCAGGAGTGCGGTCTTGAGATCGTTTCGGGCATTGAGCTCGGCTGCGGCTGGTACGGCAGGGAGGTGCACATGCTCGGCTATGACCTCGATATAAGCTCGAAGAAGCTTCCGCCGGTGCTCGACTGGATCGTGCGCGACCGCGACGAGCGCAACAAAAAAATGGTGGACATGCTCGCCCGCGACGGAATTTACATCGACCTTGACGAGCTTCAGGCAAAGCATCCGGGCTCAACCATCGGCAGGCCGCATTTTGCGCTGTGCCTTGTCGAGCAGGGTCTTGCCGAAAGCGTGCAGGATGCCTTCGAGCACCTGCTCTACCCGGGCGGCAAGTACTATATCCGCCGCCATTTCCTGAGCGTAGAGGAGGCGGCCGAGCTCATCCGCTCAGCCGGAGGCAAGCCCGTCATCGCGCATCCCGGGCAGTATAAGCTCACGCCCGAGCGCTTTACCGAGCTCATGGAGCGCTCCGTTGCCTGCGGAGTCGCGGGACTTGAGTGCTATTACTCCGGCTACTCGCCCGAGGTCGTCGCAAAGTATCTTGCCGCCGCAAAGAAATACGGTCTGTGTCCCACCGCCGGAAGCGACTGGCACGGCAAAAACAAGCCGCATATCCACCTCGGTACGGGCATAAACGGCGAGCTCACCGCGCCGTACGAGCTGCTCGAAAATCTGAGAAAAGCAAAATAACAAAGACCCACAGTCTCCAAGCCAGCGTATTGATTTTGGTACGCTGGTTTTAATTATATATTAGTAGGCAGCCGAGCTGTGCAAAAATTGCACAGCTAAATTTAAAAAAAGTCTTGCTTTATTTCGCTAATGTGTTATTATAGCAGTGTGATAACAAA